>NZ_JBEZFX010000010.1:0-259377 GCF_040649675.1 Micromonospora parva
GTGCCCGCCGTTCTGGGGGTGGGCCCCGCGCCCCCCCCCCCAACGCCGCCGGTCGTCGTCCGGGCCCGCCGCAGGCTGGCCAGTCCTTATGGAACAGGCCCTAGGAGCGAGGGCCGGTAATGGGTATCCGGCCGGGTGGATGTGATCGCCGGTTGCCGGCTGTCCGTCCGGCAGTGTGTGACGGTGCCGGTGGTCGAGCCGGCCCGGGTCGAACGCCCGGAACTTCTTGCCCACCGCTGCCGTACGCGCACCCCCTCAGGAGCGATCACGAGACACCCGCGGACTGCCGGTTTCTGGAAACCCGCTCCTAGCGGATCGTCACCGACTCCCCGACCGGGATACGCGCGTACTCGGTGCCGCCCTTGAAGTCCAACCAGCCGTCGAAGTACTCCTGGCCGAGTTCGTTGAGCGTGGCGTCGTGGATCGGGAACGCCCGCTCCGGCCGTACCGCCCGCACGAAGTCCAACGCCTCACTGAGCTTGAGCCAGGGTGCGGCAGCCGGCACGAGCAGCGTCGCCACCGGCGACGGCGGGACGAACAGCGAGTCGCCCGGGTGGTAGACAGTGCCGTCGACGACGAACC
This sequence comes from Micromonospora parva, assembly GCF_040649675.1. Taxonomy (NCBI): domain Bacteria; kingdom Bacillati; phylum Actinomycetota; class Actinomycetes; order Micromonosporales; family Micromonosporaceae; genus Micromonospora; species Micromonospora parva. The sequence goes on from NZ_JBEZFX010000010.1 coordinate 583, forward strand.
CGACGTTGGCGCAGCCCGGCAGACCGTCGTAGATCTCGGCGTGCGCCCCACCCACCACGTCGACGGCGAACCCGGCAGCCGTGAACCGCTGTCCCGCGTCGACGGCGACCGCCGCGCCGCCCAGCTCGGGGGCCGACGCGATCGCTGCCGACGGCAGGTACACCCGGAACGCGGAGTTGCGCTGACTCGCCGCCACGAGCTTGTCGATGTCGAGATGGTCGGGATGCTCGTGCGTCACCAGCACCTCGTCGACCCCGTCGAGCGCTTCAGCCTCCGAGAACGTCCCCGGGTCGATCACCAGCACCCGGTCGTCCGCCTCCAGGCGCACACATGCGTGGCCGTATTTGATCAAACGCATACGCCCACTATGGCACCGACGGACGGCGGCGACCTGCTCGGCGTCCGGCGGGGTGGTCCCCAACGGGGGGTGAGCCCCACCGCCTCGATCAATCGATCATGATGCCTGGAATTGTCGTACGTACGTTCTAGTCTCGGGTCATGGTCGAGGAGTTGGCGCAGGCAGACGCCGCGGTCGCCGCGTGTGTCGACGCCGCCGCCTGGGCCCTTTCCGAGCAGGATTTGATCGCCGCGCTCGACGCCGCACACCGCTTGGAGCAACGTCTCGCCGCGGTGAAGCTGGCAGTGATCCGTGAGCTCGACGGCCGCGGCACCGCAACCGCCCACAGGGCATCCTCCACCGTGGTCTGGCTGCGCGAACGGTTACGCCTCACCATCGCGGCCGCTCGCCGCCTCGTCGACCTCGCCGCCGTCCTGGACACCGGCAACCCTGGCGTACGCCACGCGTTGGCCGACGGCCACATCACCGTGGACCAGGCCCGGGTCATCGCCGACACGATCGACACCGCGCACACCGTCGCGGGCCCCGAGGCCGCTGACAAGTCTCTCGGAGTGCTGGTCGAGTGGGCCGGGCAATTCGACCCGACCCTGTTGCGCAAACTCAGCACCCGCATCCTCGACCACGTCGCCCCCGACATCGCCGACGCCGCAGCCGAAGCCGCCCTGGACGCCGAAGCCCGCCGCGCCACCCGCGACCGCCACCTCACCCTCTCCACCCTCGCCGACGGCCGCCTACGACTCACCGCCACCCTCGACACCGAGACCGCCGGGCTGCTCCGTGCCACCATCGACCCCCTCAGCGCACCCTCGGGCCCTGACGACGAGCGCTCTCCCGGGCAACGCCGGCACGACGCCCTCCGCGACGTGTGCCGCCTCGCCCTGCGCACCGGCGAGTTGCCCGAAAACGGCGGCGATCCGGCCCAGATCGTCGTCACCACCAGCTACGACGGCTTGACCGGGCAACTGGGCGGCGGAACCCTCGACACCGGCCTGCGCTTGACCCCTGAGGCCGTGCGCCGCCTCGCCTGCGACGCCGCCATCCTCCCCGCCGTCCTCAACGGCGCCGGCCAAGTCCTCGACCTCGGCCGACAACGTCGTCTCATCACCGGGCCCCTCCGACGCGCCCTGGTGCTGCGGGACCGGGGCTGCGCCTTCCCCGGCTGCGATCGACCACCGCGTTGGTGCGACGCCCACCACATCCACCACTGGGCCAACGGCGGCACCACCAGCCTCGACAACGCCGTCCTGCTCTGCGGCCACCACCACCGCCACATACACCACAGCGACTGGACCGTACGACTCGCCGCCGACGGCCACCCCGAATTCACCCCACCGGCCTGGCTCGACCCCGAACAACTCCCCCGCCGCAACCACTACCACCGACGAACATAAGAGCAGCCAACCGAGAACGATCACCGCCTGCCAGGTCGGCACGCCAGAAGCGAGCGGAAAGACCGAAGCGCCGAGCGACACCCGCCTGTACGCCTGCCGACCGGGTCGAACAGAGCGCTGCCGGTGGTGACTCACGAGGGGCGGAAAGACCGAAGCGCCGAGCGACACCCGCCTGTACGCCTATCGACCGGGCCGAACAAAGAGCTGCCGGTGGTGACTCACGAAGGCTTGCCGTGCCGGTGCGCGACCGGCTCGCGGGCGGACCTCCATGCACCAGTCCTCCGCGAACGCTAACGCGAGGGCGTGGCGGTTGGACGCGGTGCCGGAGGTCATCGACGGCACCGATGCGTACCTGACATGACGGCCACTGTCGGTAATCCAGTTGACCTCAAGCTTGGGTGAGGTCCTAGCCTCCGGTATCGGAGGTAATGCATGAGCATGGAAGTTACCGCGTGGATGTCTCTGCACCACGCGATGAACGCGCAGGATGAGCGACCGCTGTCCCGCGCGACCTTGAAACGGATCGCGGAGTTCGCGCGGCCACACCGCGCTCTGATCATCAGGTTCCTGCTGCTGAGTGTGGTGACGGCGGTTCTCACCGTGGCGGCGCCGGTTCTCGCGGGTCGGGTGGTCGACGCGATCGTCGACGGCGCCGAGAGTGGCGTCGTGATCCGGTTGGCGGTACTGATCGCGGTGATCGCCCTCGCCGAGGCCGGGCTGGGTCTGGTGACGCGGTTCCTCTCCGCCAGCATCGGTGAGGGGTTGATCGTCCAACTGCGGACGGCTGTCTTCGACCACGTTCAGCGCATGCCGGTGGCGTTCTTCACGCGGACCCGTACGGGTGCGCTGGTCAGCCGCTTGAACAACGACGTGATCGGTGCGCAGCGGGCCTTCAGCGACACCCTGTCGAGTGTGGTCGGCAACGCGGTCACGCTGATGCTGACGTTGGGCGTGATGCTCACCTTCTCCTGGCAGATCACGTTGCTGGCGCTGGTCCTGCTGCCCATCTTCGTTCTCCCGGCCCGCCGGATGGGTTCGCGGCTCGCCCGGTTGCAGCGGGAGGCCGCCGAGCACAACGCGGCGATGAGCACCCGGATGACGGAACGCTTCTCCGCACCCGGGGCCACCCTGGTCAAGCTGTACGGGCGGCCGGCCGAGGAGTCCGCGGAGTTCGCGGCGCGAGCACGTCGGGTCCGGGACATCGGCATCCGCGCCGCGATGCTGCAGTGGGTCTTCATCACCGCCCTCACCGTCGTCGGCTCGCTGGCGCTGGCCCTGGTCTACGGGTTGGGCGGTCTGTACGCGTTACGGGGCAGCCTCGACGCCGGAACGGTGGTCGCCCTCGCGCTGCTGCTGTCCCGCCTGTACGCCCCGCTGACCTCGCTGGCCAGTGCCCGCGTCGAGGTGATGAGCGCGCTGGTGAGCTTCGAGCGGGTGTTCGAGGTGCTCGACCTCAAGCCGCTGATCCTCGACAGGCCCCATGCCCAACCCCTCCCGGAAGGGCCGGTCGCTGTCGAGTTCGACGACGTCCGGTTCGGCTACCCCGCAGCGGACAAGGTGTCGCTCGCGTCCCTGGAGGACGTGGCGAAGCTGGACACGCGCGGCGGTGAGGAGGTGCTGCACGGGGTGTCGTTCCGCGCCGAAGCGGGGCAGATGGTGGCGCTCGTCGGCTCCTCCGGGGCGGGCAAGTCGACGATCGCGCAACTCGTGCCCCGCCTGTACGACGTCGAGGACGGTGCGGTGAAGCTCGCCGACGTCGACGTACGCGAACTGTCGGCCGAGTCGATCCGGACGGCACTGGGCGTGGTGACCCAGGACGGGCACCTCTTCCACGAGAGCATCCGCGCCAACCTGGCGTTCGCCCGGCCGGACGCGACCGAGGACGAGATGTGGGAGGTGCTCCGGCGCGCCCGACTCGACGACCTGATCCGCTCCCTTCCCGACGGGCTGGACACCGTTGTCGGCGAGCGCGGATACCGGCTGTCCGGCGGGGAACGGCAACGGCTCACCATCGCGCGACTGCTGCTGGCCCGTCCGCGCGTGGTCATCCTCGACGAAGCCACCGCGCACCTCGACTCCACCTCGGAGGCGGCGGTTCAGGAAGCCCTCGCCGAGGCCCTGACCGGCCGGACCAGCGTGGTCATCGCGCACCGGCTCTCCACCATCCGGGCAGCCGATCAGATCCTCGTCGTGGAAGCCGGGCGCATCGTCGAACGCGGGCGACACAACGATCTGCTCGCGGCTGGTGGCCGCTACCACGAGTTGTACCGCACCCAGTTCGCGGACCAAACGACGGCCCCGGAGGACCCGCCGGCCTCGGAGCACCCCCCGGCCCAGGAAACGCCGGCCCTGGAGCAACCGACGGCCCCGAACCAACCGACGGTCCAGGAGCAGCGCGTCGGGCTCTGACGGCCCTCGCCCACCTGAAACAGCCTCGGCGGACCGCCCGTCAGGGACGGTCCGAAACAGCGGCGGACCGCCCCTCAAGGACGGTCCGAAACAGCCGCGACGGCCGGCCATCCGTCAAGGACAGGCCGGAACGCCTGGGTCACGAGGCACCGGGTGAGTCGGCAGCGCCGCCCGACCCAGAAGGCACTCTGGGTCGGGCGGCGCTGCCGATCAATAGTCGTCTCAGTCGTTGTCGTTGTCGTCGTCGTTGTCGTCGTCAGCCTCGTCGGCGTCGTCGTCGTTGTCGTCGTCGGCGTCGTCGTCGACCGGCTCCTGCTCGGCCTTGATCACCGACCCGTTGTCCCGGTCGACGTCCACCTCGTGCTCGGTGTCGCCCGCGACGATCTCGACGCTCCACACCGGCCGGCCGTTCTCCTGCTCGGCTTCGACCTCGACGATCTGGCCGCCGCCGGCCTTGGCGAGCGCGATCTCACCGGCACGCGTCTCGTCGACCGCGCTGCCCGCCGGCGCGCTACCGGTCGACGGCGTACCGGCCGACGGCGTACCGGCCGACGGCGTACCGGATGGGGTACCGGACGACGGCGTGCCGCTCGACGGCGTACCCGATGGGGCCGACGGCGTGTCGGTGGCCGGCGGCGCGACGGTTGCCGCGGCGAGCGCCGTGCCGCCGGTCCGCGAGTCGTTCGCGGCGGTGACGCCGAGCGCGACCCCGGCCACCGCCAGCACCGCCGACCCGCCGACCGACGCCAGAAGCAGATTGGTGCGCTTCATCGTGGTGTCCACCTTTCCTCGGTTGTCGACTCCGAGGATCGGTCAGGTTGGGATAGCACCGCGCTGTCCGGACGCTAAGGCCGGGTTAAGCCGAGGATCCCGTACCGCCCTCTCGGGACTGCGCGTCGGCTTCGAGCGGTCAGAGCGCCATCCGCATGAAAACGTCGGCGCGGGCGTACGGCGGCAGCGGGATCTGTTCCGGATCGACGTGCTGGAAGCCGACACTTTCGTAGAGGTGCACGGCGTTCGCAAGCTTGGTGTTGCTGCCCAGGAACAGGGTGGCCGCGCCGAGCTGGCGGGCGCGCGCGATCGCCAGCTCGATGAGCTGACGGCCGATGCCCCGGCCGCGGGCCGCCGGGGCCACCGCCATCTTCGACAGTTCGAAGACCTCCGCCGAGCTGCGGATCAGTGCGACACAGCCGACGATCTCCCGGCCGTCCCGGACGATCAGCACGTCACCACCCGGGTCGACGATGGCCGAGAACGGGTCGTCGAGCGTCTTGCGGTCAGACTCCTCAAGGGCGGCGAAGAAGTGGGAGATCCATTCTTCGTTCAACGTCCGGAAGGCCGCGGCCTCCTCGGCGGTCGTCATGGACGTGACGGTCAGCGTGCTCGGATTCATGGTTCGATTCTCTGAGCCCGCTATCCGAACGTCCAATATCTTGTTCCGAACAATCTATATCCTTGGCATATGGATCCTGAACTGCGCCATCTGCGGTACTTCGTCGCGGTCGCCGAGGAGCTGCACTTCGGTCGGGCCGCGGCACGGCTGCGGATGGCCCAACCGCCGCTGTCGCAGCAGATCCGCCAGCTGGAGGCGATGATCGGTACGCCGCTGTTCGCTCGTACCTCCCGGTCGGTGACGCTGACGCCGGCGGGTGAGGCGTACCTGATCCGGTGCCGGCGGGTGCTGGCCGCCGTCGCCGACGATGTGCACGAGGCGGGCCGCATCGGCCGTGGCGAGCAGGGACGCTTCGACATCGGCTTCGTCAGTTCGGCGATCCAGCTCGGACTGGCCGGGCCGATCCGTCGGTTCCGGGAACACCATCCGGCCGTTCACCTGCGTCTGCACGAGGCGTTCACGGCGCAGATCGTCGACCGGCTGTTGACCGGCGAGGTCGATGTCGGCGTGGTCCGGGACGCGGACGACCACGACGACCTGGTCGGCACCACATTCGCCACCGAGACCTTCGTCGCCGTCCTGCCGGCCGACCACCCGCGCGCGAAAGACCCCAGCATCGACGCCGCGCTGCTGCGCGACGATCTGTTCGTCTTCTTCCCCCGGGTGGCCGGCGAGCGGGCCTACCAGCGCAACCTTCGACCGTGCCTGGACGCCGGCTACACACCGCGCGTCGTCCAGGTCGCCAGCAGTTGGAACACTCTGGCGCACCTGGTCGCAGCCGGCCTCGGGGTCACGATCGCGCCGGCGAGCATCTCCGCAGTGGTGCCCCCGCCGGTGGCGGTACTGCCGTTGACCGGCACCGGGGCCACCACGGAGATGCGGATCCTGCGCCGCCGGGATGACGACCGGATCACTTCGACGAGCTTCGGGGCCGTAGGGCAGGTGCCCTGACCTCGACGGCACAAGAGCAGCGTCGACGGCACGGCAGGGGCGGATCCGCCCGTACCCGGCTACCCTCGCCGGTTGAGCTCCGCCTCCAGTCGCTGGACGAGCGTCTTGCGGTCCTTGCTGGCGCGCTCGTTACGCAGCGCGGTCTTCAGCTGTCGCGTGTCGAGGCCCCGGACCAGCTTGGCCGCTTCCGCGACCGACATCTCCGACATCCGGCCGGCCGTCGTGGCGTCCCGACGGGCGCGTTTGGCCGGCCCGGTGTTGGCGACGTACTGCCTGCCGGATCGGGACGCCTCGCGCTTCTTCGTGTCGGTCGCGCGTCGCTGGCTCTCCGACATCTCCTCCCAGGCCTTCTTGGGCAGGTAGCGACTCGTCGTGCCGTCCTTGCGCGCCCGGGTGCCGCCCTCCTTCGTCTGCCATTTCTCGTTGCCCCAGCGCTGGAGCGACTTCTGCCGCTCGTCCTTTTCGCCCAGGAATCCGCCGCCGCGCTTCTTGTACTCCTGAGTGACCAGCTGTGACTTGCGCGCCGACCACTGCCCCGGCCGGCCGCCCTTGTCGGAGGCCTTGACCTCTTCTTTGATCTGCTCCCGGAGCTCGGGTTTCGTGTACCGCGCCATGACTGGCAGCTACCCGGCGTCGCACCGGCTATGCGTCCCGCGGCGACGCCGGAGGCCCGAGCCGGAGCAGCACCTGGGCGCCGCCCGTCGGTCCGGTGCGCACCTCCAGCCGACCGCCGGCGGCCTGCGCGGCACGCCGGGCGATGTCCAGGCCGAGGCCGGTGGACCCGGCGGCGCTCGCGCCCCGCCGGATCGCCCCGGCGGGCATGCCTGGGCCCTCGTCGGCGACGGTGAGCACCACCTCGCCCGCCTCGCGCGCGAGCCGGACGGCGAACGGCGTGCCGTCGGGGGTGTGCGCAAAGACGTTGCCGAGCAGGGCGTCCACGGCCGCCGTCAGGTTGTCGGCGGCCACACCGACGGGAAGCGGGCCGGGGGTCAGGTCGAGGGTGACGGCCCGGCCGGTGTCCTCGGCCAGCACCGACCAGAACGCGACCCGGTCGGCGACGATCGCCGCCGCGTCCGAGGCGGCCGGCTGCGCCGCCGGGTTGTGCCGCCACCGGGCCTGCCGGATCAGCCCGGTCACCGCGCGTTCGAGCCCGTCGGCGGCGGCGGTGATCCGGGCGGCGTCGTCCGGGTCACGCAACGACTCCGCCTCCAGGCGCAACGCCGTCAGCGGCGTCCGCAGCTGGTGCGACAGGTCGGCGACCTGTTCGCGTTCCTGCACCAGGAGTACCTGGATCCGGCTGGCGAGATGGTTGAGCGCGCCGGCCACCTCGCGCAGTTCGGGGGGACCGGCCGGCGTGACCCGGGCGTCCAACTCGGCGTTGGCGAGCCGGTGGGAGACGGCCGAGAGGTCGCTGATCGGCCGGACCAGGGTACGCGCCAGCCGGTCGGCGACCGCCAACCCGATCAGCACGAGGATCACGCCGAGCAGCGCCAGCACCAACCAGGCCCGGGTCACTCCGGCGGTCAGCTCGTGCTGCGGTACCGCGATCCGGATCACCCCGGTGCCGTCCGCCCGCCCCTGCACGGCGATGACCACCTCCCGGCCGGCCGCCGACTCCCCGGTGAGGCTCTGTCCGCGCGCGGCGAGGGCCACCGCCGGGGTACGCGGTGTCTGGGCGCCGAGCACCGTGCCGTCGGGCAGGAAGACGCTCACCGGTCGCCCGGACTCGGCGGCGAGCTGCTCGACGGTGAGCCGGATGGTCGCCGCGTCGGCGGTGCCGACCACCGGCACCAGGCTCTGCGCGTCGGCGGTGGCCCGAACGGTGGCCCGGTCCTCGGCGACGGTGCGGACCAGCAGCGCCAACGGCACCAGGAACGCGATGAGGGTGAGGACGCTGACCGCGGCGACCAGCAGCGCGAGGCGGGCCCTCACGGCTGCGCCGCCGGGGCTTCCAGACGCACCCCGACACCCCGCACGGTGTGCAGGTAGCGAGGCTGCTGGGCGTTCTCCCCCAACTTGCGACGCAACCAGGACAGGTGCACGTCGACGGTCTTGTCGGCGCCGCCGTACGGGATCTGCCAGACCTCGGTGAGCAGTTCGCGTTTGGTGACCACCTGGCCGGGTCGGCCGGCGAGGTGGTGCAACAGGTCGAACTCGCGGGGCGTCAGCTCGACAGCGGTCCCGTCCAGTGTGACCTGGCGGGCGCGGGGGTCGACGCGGAGCCCGCCGACGACCAGCGTCGGGTCCTGCCCGTCGGCGCCGGAGGGGCCCCGGCGCAGCACCGCGCGGGCGCGGGCGTCGAGCTGCGCCGCGGTGAACGGCTTGACCACGTAGTCGTCGGCGCCGGCGTCGAGCACCCGGACGATCTCGGCCTCGTCGTCGCGGGCGGTGGCCACGATGACCGGCACCGAGCTGACCGCGCGCAGCATCCGCAGCAACTCGCGGCCGTCCAGGTCGGGCAGGCCCAGGTCGAGGACGACGAGGTCGGGTCGGTCCTCCAGCGCGTCGCGGAGCCCGGCCATCGCGGTCGAGGCCGCGGCCACCGCGTGGCCGCGTTCGCGCAGGGCCCGGATCAGCGGGGTACGGATCGTCAGGTCGTCCTCGATGAGCAACAGGCGGGCCACAGCTGGCAGGCTAACCGCTGTCAGTGGCAGCGAGGCGCACGTTAACCGTGCCTTAGCGTTCGGATGTGCCAACCACAAGGCCGGATCGGGGATAGTCAGGCAATGGGCCGTCGTTCGATCCTCATCGCCACCGGGTGGGTGGCCACCGCCGCCGTGGCCACAGTGATCGGGTTGGGCGCGATCCGGTTGGTGGGTGAGAGCATCACCGGCACCCCGGGTGGGGTGCGCAGCGCGGCGGAGATCGAACGGGCGCTCGCCTCACCAGAGCCGGCGCCCACCGGCGCGACGGGCAGCGCCTCGGCCGCGCCAGGCACGACAGGCCCCACGCCCAGCGCCAACTCCGGGGCCCGTCGGGGGTTCGCCACCGACGGGGGCACGGCCGTGGCCGAGTGCGGCCCCGGCGGCGTACGCCTCGTCTCCTGGGCGCCCGCTCAGGGTTACCGGGTCCGCGACGTGGACCGGGGCCCGGACGACGACGTCGAGGTCACGTTCCAGGGGGCGGCCCGGGAGTACGAGTTGAAGGTGCGCTGCATCGGCTCGGAACCGGTGGCTGTCGCCGACGACTGACGACCGGCGAGCAGTCATGGTGCGGGCGCGGCGGGCTCACCGGCGTTGCAGGGCGTCCACCAACCGTCGGAGGGTCGCGCGGGCGTCCTCGAGATCACTGAGGCTGAGGCCGGCCCGGTCCACGGCGTCCCGGCGGTCAGCGTCCGAGCGTTCCAGTAGGCCGGTGAGCGTGGCCCGGCCCGCTTCCGTGAGTGTCACGAGTGGCGCTCGGCGGTGATCCGGGTTGTCGTGCAACTCCACCATTGCGGCACGGGCCAGGTCGTCGACCACCCGCTGCACGCTCTGTCGGGCCAGGCCAAGTCTGCGCGCCGCGCTGGCGACGGTGCGGGAGCCGTCGGAGAGCACGCTCATCACGTGCCATCGCGCGGCAGTTTGCCCCTCTGCTCGGGCAAGCTGCTCGCTTGAGCGCCGAGACTCGCCCGCCAGTTCGTACACGTCCGCCATCAGCAGCCGGTACGCGTCGACCCGTTCCCGATCCGTCACGGACGGCATGGTACCAAACATTGACAGCCTACTACCCGAATGACAGCATGCTGTCATGATTCTTCGACTGTGGAGCGGATGGACCGAGCCCGCTCACGCCGACGCCTACGAGCGGTTGCTGACACAGGACATCGCGCCCGCGATCCTCGCCCGGGGCGTGGACGGGCTTCGGGAGCTTCGGGTTCTGCGTCGCTCGCCGCAGGAGCTGGACCCCGCCACGGGCAGCGAGTTCCTCACCGCCATGACATTTACCGACTTCGCTGCGGTGTCAGCCTTCACTGGTGGCGATCCGTCAACGTCCGTCGTCCCGCCAGCCGCCCGCGACCTGCTCGGGCGCTTCGATCGGCGGTCCCGGCACTATCTGAGTCGTGCGGTCTTCCGCGACGGCGCCGGGAGCACCACGCTCGGATGAGCTGCCCGTCGCCTCACTGACCCGTTGGCTGCTCGCGGTCGGCGTCTCGGCCGAGGGCGACCATGCGCAGGGTCTCCTCTCGGCGACGCACGAGCAGCACCCCGGCCAGGAAGGTCACCGGCCCGACCAGCACCAGCATCGCCCACTGCGCCGGCACCAGGGGGATGGCATGTCCCATGTGCATGGTCGAGGTGACCCAACCGGCGAGGGTGCTGTCGATCACCAGGGCGAGGGCCGCCACCGGCAGGAGCATGACGACGATCCGCCGGCGCACCCCCGGGCTGAGCGTGGCCACCGCGACCACCATGGCCAACGCGGCGAGCGCCAGGCCCGCGACGTAGAGCCAGAGCACCAGCTCACTGCTCGACTCGAGGTCGTAGAAGACCTGGTAGGACACCCCGCCGACGACGCTGAACGCGGGACTGGTCACCCGGTTCGTCACCAACAGGGCGACCACCGCGACTGGCGCGAGCAGCAGCGCCAGCAGTCGGCGCACGCCCAGCACCGCGATCGCCCGGCGACGCGGCACCGGGACGGTGAGCGCTGCGGCAGCCACCACGGCGAGGGCGAACTGCGGCAGCGTGTCCACCACGTACGTCGGGTTGTCAGCCGTCTGCGGGGCGACGAGCGCGCCCCAGCCGACCACGCCGGCCCAGGCCAGACCGGCGGCGACCCAGCGCCACCCGATCAGCACCGCCGCGCAGACGCCCGCCCAGCCAGCGACGCGCAGCCAGTCGACGAGATCCGGGCGTGCCGACCCGAACCCGGGCGGCAGGCTCCGGGTGAGGGCGAGCTGGTCGAGCAGCGCCTTTCCGGCGACGGCCAGCAGCACGACCCCGACCAGCAGGCCGGTCACCGTCGCCGCGTCCGCCCAGCTCGGCTCGGTGAACCCCCGTGCGCCCACCCGCAGCCGCGCCCGCAACCCTGCCCCGACCAGATTCCGCACGTCGACGGCGGCGGGTCGCCGCTGGCCCGGCCGCGCACCGGCGAGGAGCACGGCCAGCATCTCGTCCTCGTACACCCGGCGGTGTTCCCATGGGTAGACGGCCAGCAGCCGCCGGTAGCGGCGCTCCAGATCGTCGCCGCTCACGCCGCACCCCCGTCGGCGAGCAGGCCACCACGGCGCAGCCGCACCCGGGCGGCGTCCGCGTTGTGTCGCAGCCGGGCCGCCTCTTCGGTGAGCCGCCGCGCGCCCAGCGCGGTGAGGCGGTAGTAGCGGCGCAGTCGTGACTGGACCACCTCTTCGCGCTCGACCTCGATGAGACCGTCGGCGCGGAGCCGGTCGAGGACGGCGTAGAGGGTGCCGGCGCGCAGCCGCACCCGGCCGTCGGAGATGCGCAGCACATCCTCGATGACGGCGTACCCGTGCAGGGGCGCCTCCGCCAGCGCGGTGAGCACCAGGAACGTCGGTTCCCGAAGTGGAGCCTCAGCCATGCCAGGGAGCATATACAGGTTGCCGGTATATACGGAAGCACGCGGCCGGCACGGATCACCGTGCCGGCCACGTCACCGATGGTGGTTCAGCTGGTGTACGCCTCCACCTCCCAGAGCGAGTGGCCGTATCCGGTGCCCCGGGCGGTGCCGTAGATCCGCAGGTAGCGGCCGTTGGCACCGAGACCCGCGTGCTCGTCCACCCCGCCGTCGGCCCCGGTCACCGTCTTCACAGTGGTCCAGGTGGTGCCGTCGTTCGAGGTCTGGATCTGGTACGCGCTGCTGTACGCCGCCTCCCAGCTCAGCTTGACCCGGCCGATCGCGGTGGCGCTGCCGAGGTCCACCCGGATCCACTGCGGGTCGGAGAACGTGCTCGACCAGCGGGTGCTGAGGCTGCCGTCGACGGCCTGGGCGCCGGAGACGTCGGCCCCCTCGTTGCTGGACGTCGTCGTCGGCTTGTTGCGCAGCAGGTTGCCCCCGGTCGGGCTGCCGGTGCCGCCGTACACCTCGAACTCGAACAGCGAGTAGCCCCAGGCGGTGCCTCTCGTGGTGCCGAGAAGCCGGATGTACCGGCCGGACCCGCTGAGCCCGGTCAGGTCGTCCACCCCGCCGTCGCCACCGGTCACCGTACGGATCGTGGTGAAGGTGACACCGTCCGGCGAGGTCTGGATCTGGTATCCGCTGCCGTACGCCGCCTCCCAGGTCAGCTTGACCCGGTTGATGGCGTACGTGGCACCGAGGTCCACGTCGATCCACTGCGGGTCGCCGAAGGCGCTGCCCCACCGGGTGCCGGCCACGCCGTCGAACGCGTTGCCCGCGACGAACGCGCCCTCGAAGCTGGACGCTCGCGCCGGCTTGCCCCGGGCCAGGTTGGTGCCCGGCTCAGGGTCCGGATCCGGGTCGGGGTCCGGGTCCGGCCCGGGACCGCCGGGGCTGGTGGACAGGGTGAACTCGTCGATGTCGAAGTACGGGCCGGTGCCCTTGAAGACCAGGAACAGGGTCCGGGTGCCGGTCACGGCAGTGATCCCACCGGTGACAGTGGCGAAGGTGGCGTACCCGCCGGTGGGTGTGACGGTGGCCGAACCGACCAGCGGGCCGGTGGGCGAGTCGACCCGCAACTCCAACGTGCCGCCACCGCCGGCCGGTGCGCCGACCCGGGCGCTGAACGACTGGACGCCGGTCAGGTTGTACGGGCGGAACGAGATCCAGTCGTTGTTGTCGACGTAGCCGACCGCCGCCCCGCCGTGCCCGGCCGCCCCGGCGACGATCTGGACGCCGGACGAGTCACCGAAGTGTTCCGCCTGGCGGACCCGGGGTTGCAGCACCGCCTGGGTGTGCGTGGTCAGCGCCGGCTGGCCGCCCCCGCCCAGGTCGGTGTATTCGGCGTCGATGATGCCGAAGATGTTCGCCGCCGTGTCGTGCTCGCCGTCGGCCGAGGTCTGGATGACCCCGGTGCAGCCCTGCACACTGCCCAGTTGGTGGCCGTGCGAGTCGTGGCCGAGCACGTAGTTCACCTTCACCCGGGCGCAGTTGACCGCGCCGTCCTGGGCGTCGGTGACGGTGACGGAGAACGGCACCGCGTCGCCGAAGGTGAAGGTCTGCCCGTTCAACGGGGTGTTCACGGTGACCACCGGGGCGCTGTTGCCGACCGTGACGACCACGCTCGCGGTGGCCGTCTTGCCGGTGGTGTCCCGGACCGTCAGCGTCGGGCTGCGGGTCCCGTTGGTGGTGTACGTGAAGCTCGGGTTCGCGGCGGTCGAGTCGGTGGTGCCGTTGTTGTCGAAGTCCCAGGCGTAGGTGAACGGGTCGCCGTCCGGGTCGAGGGTGCCGGCCGAGGAGAACGCCACCGTCAGCGGCGCGGTGCCGCTGGTCGGGGTCGCGGACACCTTCGCGACGGGCGCTCTGCCCTCACGGGCGTACTCGATGCGGTAGAGCGCCGAGTTGGCGTCGCCGTTGAACCAGCCGGTGCCGTAGTCGAGCACGTAGAGCGCGCCGTCCGGGCCGAACTCCATGTCCATGACCTGCGTGCCGGTCCACGGGAACGGATTGATCTTCAGCGGTTGGCCGGACGCGTCGAGCTTGATGTTCTTGATCCAGCGCCGGCCGAACTCACCGGCGAAGTAGGTCCCGTCGTAGTACTGCGGGAACGCCACGGGCGAGGTGTTGTTCGGGTCGTACCGGTAGACCGGCCCGCCCATCGGCGACAGGCCACCGCCGGTGAACTCCGGCGGCGACCCGGAGCCGCCGTACGGCAGCCAGGCCGGGATGGCCGGCGGCAGCTGGGTGATGCCGGTGTTGTTGGGTGAGTTGTTCACCGGCCCGCCGGCGCAGTCGAACTTCGGCCCGGACGGCCCGGACGGGAAGGTGTAGTCGTTGTAGGCGTCGTTGCGGGCGGTGCAGTACGGCCAGCCGTAGAAGCCGGGTCGGTCGATGCGGGCGAACTCGACGTTGCCGGCCGGTCCCCGGTTGGGGTCGGCGGTGCCCGCGTCGGGGCCGTAGTCACCGAGGTAGACGATCCCGGTGGCCTTGTCCACGCTCATCCGGAACGGGTTGCGGAAGCCCATCGCGTAGATCTCCGGGCGGGTCCGCGCGGTGCCCGGGGCGAACATGTTGCCGGCCGGGATGGTGTACCCGCCGGCCGCGCTCGGCTTGATCCGGAGGACCTTGCCACGCAGGTCGTTGCTGTTGGCCGAGGTGCGCTGCGCGTCGAAGGCCGGGTTGCGCCCAGCCCGCTCGTCGATCGGGGTGAAGCCGGCCGAGTCGAACGGGTTGGTGTCGTCTCCAGTGGACAGGTAGAGGTTGCCGGCCGCGTCGAAGTCCATGTCACCGCCGACGTGGCAGCACATCCCCCGGCTGGTCGGCACGTTGAGGATCAGCGTCTCGCTGGCCAGGTTGATGGTGTTGTCGGCGTTCACGGTGAACCGGGCCAACCGGTTGACGCCGTCCCAGGCGGCGAACTGGGCCGGGGTGCCCTCGGCGGGCGCGCCGCCGCCGGGGGTGCTCAGTGGTGGCGCGAAGTAGGCGTACACCCAGCGGTTGGTGGCGAAGTTGGGGTCGGCCTTGATGCCCTGCAGGCCCTCCTCGTCCCCGGTGTAGACCGGCAGGGTGGCGGCGATCTTGGTGTTGCCGGCGGCGTCGGTGTGCCGGATCACGCCGTTGCGGCTGGTGTGCAGCACGCCCCGGTCCGGTAGGACGGTGAGACTCATCGGCTCACCGGTCTCGGCCGCCCCCTTGGCCAGCTCCACCTGCTGGAAGCTGCTGGTGACGGTGGGGCCGCAGTCGGCGTCGACAGCGCCGGCGGCGGTCCGGATGCCGCCGAGCAGGTGCTGACGGAAGGCCGCCTCGGTGTACGACGCGTCGGTGTGCCCCAGGCCGGTGTACCAGGCCCGACCGCCGGAGTAGTTCTGGCACCAGGAGATCGGGTGGTCGGCGCCCATGCTCCCGCCCGAGTAGGTGCTCTCGTCCAGGGTGGCCAGCACGTGCGCGTTGCCCCGGGGGTTGGTGCGGTAGTTGTACAGCTCGTCGAACCGGCTCCACCGCTGCGGCAGCGTGGCGGTCGACGGGTGCACCTGGTCGGCGACCTTGACGGTGACGGTCTGCTCGGCCGGGTGCGAGGCGAAGTACGCCCCGACCAGCCCCCCGTACCACTGCCAGTCGTACTCGGTGTCGGCGGCGGAGTGCACGCCCACGTACCCGCCGCCGCCGGTGATGTATCGCTCGAACGCGGCCTGCTGGGCGGCGTTGAGCACGTCGCCGGTGGTGGAGAGCCAGATCACCGCGGCGAACCGGTCCAGGTTGGCGTCGGTGAACTGACCGGCGTCCTCGGTGGCCTCGACGGTGAAGCCGTTGGCGGCGCCGAGTTGCTGGAGCGCCGCGATGCCGGGGGTGATGGATCCGTGCCGGAAGCCGGCGGTCTTGCTGAAGACCAGCACGGTGAAGGGCGCGGCGCTGGCCGTGGGTGGCGCGGCGACGATGCCGCCCGCCACGAGGATCGCGCTCAGCGCGAGGCCGAGCCACGATCTCAGGGATCTGCGCACAGTGGGGTCCTTTCGCGGTGCGGGGACGGCGTGCGCCGATCACGCCTGGCGGTGGTGGGACGAGACATGCGAATGCATCGTTGCGTTCGGATCAGTGGCGCGTCAAGCACTTCAGCAGCATCCGTGAGAGCGTTATCTCCGCAGGTCAGCCGCGACCGTACGGAGTGAGATCGAATAACGGTTTTCCGGCCGCGAACCGCGCCCCGGCTCGTCGGCGACGGTCGCGATGGAGGCCGCAACAGCGCTGTGGTCACGCGGTTTAGGCAAGGCTGGCCTATCCAGAACATCCCGAAAAGGGACAGCTGACAGGGAGTTGTCACGTCGAGGCCGGGTATGGGGGTGACCACCGACGAAAGGGACACCGCCATGACCGACATGCTGGAGATGCCGCGGGTACACGAGTGCACGGTCACCGACTGCGGTTACAACCACGACGGCTGCCACGCGTTCGCCATCACCATCGGGCAGCAGAACGCCAGTTGCGCCACCTTCATCGACACCTCGGCCAAGGGCGGGCTGGACCGCATCATCGCCCAGGTCGGCGCCTGCAAGCGGGCCGACTGCCAGCACAACGCCGAGCTGGAGTGCCACGCACCGTCCATCCGGGTGGGCCCGGGCCAGGACATCGCGGACTGTCAGACGTACCAACCGCGCTGAGACGACCACCACCGCGGGCGGGGGCGGCCGGCGAGACTCAGCGGCCGCCCGCCACCAGCTCGGCGATCATCCCCTCGCAACTGCGGACGACGACCTGAGCCCCGCGCCGCTGCGCCAGCGGGAGCAGCGGATCCTCCGCGCGGTCCCGCCACCGCCACTGTGCCTCCGAAGCGGCCTCCCAGAGCCGGCGCACATCGGCCTCATGCTCGACACCGAGCCGGGCCGCGAGGCCCACCCCGTCCCCGCCGACCAGCCGCTGCGCCTCGGCGGCCAGTTCCGCGTCGAACCCCAGCCGGGTGTTGCGCAACGCCACCAGCAGGCGCAGCTCCCGGAACTCGTGCGCACCGGCGAGGATCTGCTCCACCGCGCCGACCAGCTCGGCGGATCCCCGGGTGGGCTCGGACCGCAGCAGCGCCTCCACCGCGGCCAGCGCGGACCGGGCCTTCAGCGCGTCGCGGCGATCGATGAAACACCGGGTCACCGACTCGCGCAGCTCGGTCAGACCACTACGCCGAATCAGTTCGGCGGACAGCTTGACCCGGCTGTCGAACCCGCTGCGCACCAACGTGGCCGCCAGCCGGACCCCGAAGACCCCGAACCGGCCCAGCAGCGCGGCGCGCACCTCGGTGTCCAGCCGTACCGGCAGCTCGCCGTGGAGGAAGCGGTCGGCGGAGATGAGGTGGACGTCCAACTCCGCCCGGGGCACCTGGGCCACTGTCGCGAGCGCGGCGAAGTCCGACTCACCGAGCATCCGGCCCGCCAGGCCGATCATCGCGCTGCACGCCACGACGTTGACGCTGAGCGCGTTGACCCTCGGGTCACGGTGGTGCCGCCGGGCCAGCTGCCGGGCCGTGAGCAGGCCGTCGATGCGGCCCCCGCCGGTCTCGTCGGCCCGGGACAACACCATGATCACGTTGACCGGGGCGGACTGACCGACAGCACTGTCGCGTGCGGACTCCAGCACCCGCAGATCGCTGTCGCGACAGTCGCGGGTCAGGTACAACACCGCGTCCGAATCGCGCAGCACCCGCTCCAACACCGGCGACCGGTCCTGCTCGGCGCCGCTGCTGACCGCCGGGGTGTCGATCAGCGTGATCTGTCGCAGCGCCCGCGTCGGCCACCGCACCACGATGTCCCGGACCTCGCCCGTACCCCAGCCCAGATCCACCCGCAGCCCGGTCGCCGACTTCACCACCGCCAACTCCTGCGGTGGTTGCCCGACCGGGTACGCGATCGCCCGCGGCGCTTCGCCGTCCTCGTACCAGGTGAAGGCGCCGTCCGCCCGCTCGACCGGCGCGACCTCCTCGCCCATCAACGCGTTCAGCACCGTCGACTTGCCCGATCGCCACGGGCCGACGACGGCGATCCGCAGCGGTTGCTCCAACCGGGCCACCTGATGCCGAAGCTCCGCCACGGCCCGGGGATTGTCCTGGTACAGCTCGATGGCCTGGTGCAGCAACCCCCACGCCGCCTCGTCCAGGCGCACCCCCACCGTCATGCCTGCGGCTCCAGCAGCAGCGGGGCCGAGCGGGCGCCGGTCAACTGCTGGGCCTGCTCGTAGAGCGCGGCCAACCGGGTCATCTTCAGCCGGATCTCGCGTTGCCGCTGCTCGCGCACTGAGGCATCGGTGTCGGCCTCCTGCTTCGCGCTGCGGAACGACTGCACGATGGCCTCCTGGAGTTCCTCGGTCAGCCCCGTGAAGTGATCCCGCAACATCCGCTGCACCTGCCGCGCGGCGTCACGGCAGTCCCGGACGATCCGGACGAAGAAGTCGTCGACATGCCGCTGGATGGCCGTCTTGACGGTGGCCTGCCGCCGACGCAGCAACTGCTTGCTCTCGTCGCGGATGCTCTTGCCACCGAAGAGCGCCCCGATGCCGACCGAGACCGGGTTGATCATCGGCATCCCGGCCAGGGTGGTCGCCAGCCCGAACATCAGCATGCCGCCGTACGAGCCCTTCATGCCGGTGAACAGCTTCTGGCCGGTGGTGAACCGGTCGATCATCGGCCGTTGCAGCTCGGGCAGTCGCTCGCCCATGTCCTCCGGCATCGTCATCGACCAGGGCGGCAGCACGTCGTAGCCGTACCTGTCGAAGTTGGCGGCCACCCGCCGGGCGATCCAGTCGCAGCGCTGGATCAGCCACTCGTGGTTCGTCTCCGCCGCCTCCACCAGACTTCGCTCCAGCCACTCCTGGAACGTGTCCCAGGCGACCAACGGGTCCGCGGTGTCGAACGCCTCGTCCACCGCGCGCAGGATCTGACGGGTCCGGTCGCGCAGGTCGTACTCGAGGTCGGCGAGCAGGTCGGTGATCTCGTCGGTCAGTGTGTTCTGCCACCGGGTGGAGCACCGGCGCAGTTCGTCGACCTCGCGCTGCGCCGCGTGCAGCCGGGCGATCGGCCCGGACTGCTCCTCTTCCTCCTGGGTCGCCAACTCGGCGCGCAGCGGCGCGGCCAACTGTTCCACCACCGTGCGGGCCACCGTCTGCACCGCCGCTCGGGCCAGGTGGTCGGCCTTGCCGGCCCGGTCGCGTTGCAGGCGGGCGATCAGCGCCGGGAAACCGGACTCGGCGTTGAGCGCGTGGTCCTCGGCCGCGGCGGCGCGCAGTCGCAGCGCCGCGGACACCGGGATCAGCGTTGCCGGCACCCCCGCCTCGGCCAGGTGCTGCCGGTTGCGCTCAGCGACCGTACGCCAGTCCGCCACCAGGTCGGTCTTGCTCTGCACCACCACCACGTTCGGATGGGACCGCATGATGTGCAGCAGCATGTTCAGCTCGGCGACTGACAATTCCCGGGTCGAGTCGGACACCAGCAGCACGGTGTCCGCGCGGTTGAACGCGGCGACCGGGGCGGCGGCGCCGAGACCGGCGACCTCGTCGGTGCCGGGAGTGTCCACCAGCACCACCCCGGCCCCGAGCAGGGCTCGCGGCAGCCCGATCTCGACGTACGCCGGGCCGCCGCCGGGCCGACGCCCAACCAGGCCGGCCACGCTCGCCGCGACCTGGTTGAGCGCCACCGGGGTCCGCTCGATGGTGACCGTGGCGGCGCCGGTGGCCTGGCCCGGGGTCGGTGGCGGCGCCTGGGCCACCGCCGCGGCGGGGGCCTCGGCGTGCCGCACCACTGTCGGCAGGACGGTGGTCCGGCCGTCGCCGACCGGGCAGGCCGGAGCGTTGATGATCGCGTTGATCAGCTGACTCTTACCCTGGTTCGGCTCGCCGATGACCAGGACACGCAGTGTCGGATCCAGCAGTTGCGCACGCTTCTGCCGCACCGTCTGGAGCAGGTCACCGCGACCGTGTGCAGTGCACGTGCGGGCGATCTCGTCCAGCACGTCCAACCAGATCCCGGCCATCACCGCACCAAGTGTGCGGATTTCGGCTCAATTATCAAGAGGGACCGGATGTGGAACCGGAAGGGGCCGGATCGCCCGAGACGATCCGGCCCCTCGCTCCGCCCGGAGATCCGGGTCAGAGCAGACCGCCGGTGATACCCAGCAGCCCGTGATCGGACGAGGCGTGCGAGTCGCCGCCGAGCACACCATCGGTGACCCCACCGGTCACGTCACCGACCGTGTCGGTGACACCGGGGAGGAGGCTGTCCACCTGGTGCGTCACGCCGCCCACCGTCGACGGCACGTCAAGCGGCGGGACCCCGCCGACGACACCGTCGCCGTGCCCGAGGCCCAGCCCGTTGAGGGTGTCGTCGACACCCAGCGAGCTGACGACCCCGCCGAGCTGACCGTGGGTGCCGGAGAGGGCACCACCGGTCAGGTCGCCGCCGATCAGGTTCGAGTCGGTGACGTCGAGCAGACCGGTCGGGTCACCGACGGTGCTGGTGACGTCCCCGAGCACCGGGTCCGCGATGGCGTCCACCGGCTGCACCACGTCCGCGTCGAGCGTGTGCGCCACGTCGGAGACACCCGCCAGGTCGGTGTCCAGGCCGGACGGACCGACGCCCAGACCGATGCCGGGCAGCACGGTGACCCCGGCGGCGGCGGTCGACGGGTCGACAGCGATGGCGCCGAGCACGCCGGCCTTGACGTCCACGCCACTGGGCGAGCTGGTGACGCTGATCTGCTGCGCCACGCTCTGCAACTGACCCACCACGTCGGTGGTGTCGGTGAGCAGCGGGTCCAGCCCGAGCTGCCCCACCGGCGAAGCCAGCGGCGCGAGGCCCGCCCCCGGCGCGTAGTCGACGACCAGCGGTACGACGTCCTGCACGTCAGCAGCGGTGATGTCGGTGAGCCCGGCGCCCCGCAACGCACCCTCCGGGTCGAGGTCGAAGGCCGACCGCGCGTCCGGGTTCGTCAGTAGGTCGAGCACGAAGTCGTGGAGCGTCTGCTGCGAGTCCATGTGCCGGTTCTCCTCGGATCTGGCGTTGGGCGGGGTGTCGTACGTCGACAGTGACGACGCTATTGCCGGGGGTGGCCCCCGGGCATCGGGGCTCAGCCCGCATCCGGGCCGGTTGAACTAGGGGCTCCGCCACCTCGTACGTTAGGGGGACAGGGGGAAACCGTCCCGACGAGATTAGGGTCCCGACCAGGGACTGATCTCTGGTACGAACGTAGGAGCCCGCGGGGTTCGCCGGGGGTGCGTCGTCGGGCAGCCGGCGCCATCGCCACCGACCGGCCGACTCACGGGGAGAGACAGAGACGATGCCGTACGTCCTGGGGATAGACATCGGAAGCAGCAACACCGCCGCGGCCGTCGCACGACGACGCGGCGCGACCTGGACCCGCCCCGAGGCAGTCCCGCTCAGTGCCGGCTCACCTCTCATGCCCTCGGTGCTGTGCCTGGCGGAGGACGGTTCGCTGCGGGTCGGTGAGCCGGCGACCGACGACGGCAGCCGCACCACCCGGGACTTCGTCCACCGGATCGGCGACGACGTGCCGGTGCTGCTCGGCGGCGAGCCGTGCGCGCCGCAGACGCTGACCGCCGAGTTGGCGGCGTGGGTGGTGGAGCGGGTGCACGCCCTGGAGGGCGGGGCGGCCGAGGCGATCGTGCTCAGCCACCCGGCCGGCTGGCGCCCCTACCGGCGGGAGGTGCTGCACCGGGCGTTGTCGGACCTCGGCCTGCGGCACGTGACACTGCTGCCCCGCACCGTCACGGTGGCCGAGAGCCACGCCGCTCGCGGGTTCGCGGGCAGCACGGCTGTGGTCTACGCCCTGGGCGGCAACAGCTTCGAGGCGGCCCTGGTGCGCCGCACCCCGCGCGGCACGTACGAGACGTTCGGCACCCCGCAGGGTCTCGACTCGATCGGTGGCGCCGACTTCGACGAGGCGCTGGCCGAGCACGCTCGTACCGTGCTGGCCCGGGAGTTGGCAGCGACCGGACGTCGCGGGGCCCAGGCCGCGCTGCGCGGGCTGCGCGCGGAGTGCGACCGGGTCAAGCGGGTGCTGACCGTCGACCTCACGGCCGACGTGGTGCTGACCCTGCCCAACGGCCCGGTCCGGGTGCCGGTGACCCGGGCGCAGTTCGAGGCCATGATCCGCCCGACGGTGCAGGCCACCGTCGACCTGCTGCTGCGGGCCGTGCGCAGCGCCGACCTGACTGCGGCGCAGCTCGACGGCGTCCTGCTGGCCGGCGGCTCGACCCGGGTCCCGCTGGTGACCGAGCTGATCGGCGCGGCCCTGCCGGTGCCGGTCGAGGTGGAGCCGGACGCACAGTTGACCGCCGCCACCGGCGCCGCGATGGCCGCCTGTCAGGTGGTGTCGCCACGCCCCCGCCAGCCGGCGCCGGCCCGCGTCCCGGCCCCGGTCAGCGGTGCCGGGCGGGCCACCATCCCGGCACAACGCCGCCCCCAGCACACCGTTCCGGGCGATCCGCCACCGCGGCCCCCGGTCCGACTCCTCCCACTGGAACTGCCGAAGCCGTCCCGCCTGGCGCTGGCCCGCGCCCGGGGGCGCGAAGGATGACCCCGATGATCATGAATGACCTCGCCGTACCAGGACTGACAGTGGACAAGGGGTTGCAGGCCCTGTTGGACACCGTCGCCCAGAATCCGGTCGGCCCGCTCGCCGTCGGCATCGCCGGCCCGGCGGGCCACGGTAAGACAGCGCTCCTCGCCGAGCTGGAGCGCGTTCACCGGCGCGCCGGCATCGCCGTCCAGACGGCCGCACCGGAGCCGGGCGCGCCGGTCGACCCCGACACGGTGCTGCTGGTCGACGACGCGCACCTGCTCGACGACGCCCGGATCGGGGCGCTGCTGCGTCTGGTCGCCGGCCGTCGACACCGGCTGGTGGTCGCCCACCGCCCGTGGCCGCGGTCGGCGGCGTTCAGCGAGCTGGTCGACGCCCTGCGACGCGACGGGCAGGCCGTTCTGCTCACGCCGTTCACCCGGGAGCAGACCGCCGCCCACCTCGCCGCCACACCCGAGCTGGGTCGCCCCGCCGACCTGGTCGACTTCGTCCACACGCAGACCGCCGGAGTCCCAAGGGACGTCGAGCGGCTGGCCCGAGGTCTGGCCGGCGCGGAGATTCGGACCGGCGCGATGGTCGACCCACCCCGGTCCGTCGTCCTCGAATTCGCCCCGGACCTGGACGTCCAGCCCACCGAGGTACGACGACTGCTGCTCGCCGTGGCCGCCGGCGGCACGCTGCCGGTCAGCATGCTCGGCGCGCTGCTCGGCCGGGACCCGGCCGGGGTCGACGAGCTGATCGCCACCACCAGGGCGGCCGGGCTGCTCGGCGCGGACGGCCGGCTCGCGCCGATCGTTCGGCGGGCCGTCGCCACGCTCAGCCCCACCACCGAGCGCACCGCCGTCTGGCGTCGGCTCACCGAGTTGCAGCTCGCCCGGGGCGGCGCCGTGCTGCCACTGGTCCGCTCCCTGCTCGCGGTCGGCGCGCTCGGCGACTGCCCGGCCGCGACGCTGGCCGCCGCCGCCGGCGAGGCGCTGGCCGACGAACCGGCGTTCGCCGCCGAGCTGTACGCGGCGGCCACCGCCGCCGGACGACCGCCCAACGCCCAGCAGGCGCTCGCCGCCGCGCTCGCCGGTGACCTCGACGACGCGCTTCGGCTGGCGGACCGGCTGCTGGCCACGACCGCTCCCCCGGACCGCTCCGAGGCGGCCATGGTCGCCGCCACCGCACTGGCCCACCGTGGGCACGTCGGTCGCAGCGTCGAACTGTTCCGGTGGTCGGGCACCGCCTCGGCGAGGGCGTTCGCCATCGTCGGCGGGATCGCCACCGGCGACCCGGCCGCCGGCACCGAGTCACCGGCGGGTGACCCGGCTGGCGAACCACCCACTCTGCACGCCAGCGCCGCCCGACTGATGGCCGACGGCGTACGGGAGAGCGTGACCGGCCCACCGACCGCCGCGCTCTCCGCGCTCGTGCAGGCCGCCGCGCTGCTGGAGCCGGACGGCCGGGCGGTGCTCCTGCCGGACAGCCCGGCCGCCCTCGCCGCGTTGACCGCGATGCACTGCGGCGAGCTGGAGATCGCCGAGCGGGTGCTGCACCGCGCCCTGGCCGCTGGTGTCGGCGGCCCGCTGATGGCCCGCCGGCACCGGCTGTTGCAGGCCTGGATCCTGATGGTCCGTGGCGAGATCCACGCGGCCGGCGAGCGCCTCGCCACGGTGACCCTCGACGGGCGGCACCTGGAGTCGCGCGACCAGCTCTTCGCCGCCGCCATCCGGATGGGCATCGGCCGGCGCAACAGTGACCTCGGGGCGCTCAAACGGGGTTGGGGGCAGGCGCTGGAGGCCGTGGTGCGCCACCCCGTCGACCTGTTCACCCTGCTGCCGCTGGGTGAGCTGGCCATCGCGGGCGCGCGGCTGGGTGACCTGGCCCGGCTGGAGCCGTACCTGCAGCAGGGGCGTTCACTGCTCGCGGGCCTCGGCGACCCACCACTGTGGAGTGTGCCGTTGCACTGGAGCGGCCTGCACGCCGCCATCCTGACCGGTGAGCCGACGGTCGCCGACGACCACGTCGCGGCGCTGCTCGCCGCCGCCGGCCACAGCCGGTACGCGGCAGTGGTCGCCGCCGCCGCGGAGAGCTGGGTGGAGGTGCTCCGGGGAGTCGTCGACCCGACCCGGGTGGAGGCCGCCGCGCGCGGGCTGCACGACACCGGGCTGTGTTGGGACGGCGCCCGCCTCGCCGGGCAGGCCGCCATCCGTACCGCCGACCGGCGGGCGATGACCACCCTGCTGGAGTGCGCCCGAGCGTTGCAGGGGCGGCCCTCCGGTGGGCCGGCCGGGCAGCCACCGCCGGCCGGTGCGAGCACGACACGGGTCACCGGGCCCACCCAGCACGGGCTCAGCGACCGCGAGTACGAGGTCGCCGAGCTGGTGCTGGCCGGGTTGACCTACCGGGAGATCGGTGACCGGCTCTTCATCTCGGCCAAGACCGTCGAACACCACGTGGCGCGGATGCGTAACCGGTTGAACTGCGCCAACCGCACCGAACTGCTGGCCCTGCTGCGTACCCTGGTCGCCGACCGGGCCAGCGACACCGCCGGACAGCCGTGGCCGCAGCGGGCGGGCCGATGACCCACAGCGATGTCCGGCTGATCCGGACCAGGCTGGCCGTGCTGGCCGCCGTGCTGATCACGCTCTGGTCGTACGCGGCCTACGTGTCCAGCCAGGACGCCGTCGACCTGCTGCGCGTCCGGGCGCTGGCGGACACGCTCGGACAGCCCATCGACCGTCTGATCCTGAGCCTGCAGACGGAACGCCGGATCACCGCCGAGACGATCGCCGGGGCGGGTGGGACGACGCCGGAGCTGGTCGGGGCCCGCGACGCCACCGACCGGGCCGCCGCCGAGATCCGCGAGTTCACCAAGGGGCGCGACCTTCGGCTGCTCACTGCCGGCGCGGTCCGCGACCGGGCCGGTGAGCTGGTCCGACGGCTCGACGGCCTCGGCACCACCCGGTCCCGGATGGACACCGGGCGACTCGGCCTGGCCGCGGCGATCGACGGGTACGACGAGGTCGTCGACGTCGCCTTCCGGGTGTACGGCCCGGAGTGGGGCGCGTACGAGAGCGGGTTGGCCGCCGACACCCGCGCGGTGATCGCGCTGGCCCGCGCCCGGGAGTTGCTGGCCCGGGAGGACACAGTGGTCAGCGCCGCCCTGACCGGCGCGCGACTCGGCGCCGACGAGCGGCGTCGGCTGACCGCCCTGGTCGGCGTCCAGCGGTACGCGAACGCCGAGGCCGCCGCCGGTCTGCCGTCCGACGGTCGGGCCGAGCAGCAGCGCCTCGCGACCAGCCCGGCGTTCACCGCTCTGCTCGCCCTGGAGGACCGGCTGCTGCTCCAGTCCGGCACCGGCAACGCCCTGGCCGGCGTCACCGTCGGGGATTGGCGGGCCGCGGCGGACACCACCCTGGGTGCGCTGCAGACCCTGGTGACGGGCACCGCCCGTAGCAGCGTCGAGCGGGCCACACCCGGTGCCGCGGTGCTGATCGCGCGGACCGGAGCCGTGGTGGGGCTCGGCCTGATCGTCGTGCTCGTGCTCCTGCTGAGCTGGGCGGGCACCATCCGGCGCCTGACTGAGGAGCTGACCGGGCCGAAGGCCGCCGCCCCGGCCCCCCAGGATCCGCCTGCGCCGCCGGGCGCCGCGCCGTCGGGGGGTGCCGCCGAGCGGGAGCTGTTCCTGGGGCTGACCCGACGCAACCAGGTCCTGCTGCGCGACCAGCTCAGCCTGCTGGACCTGATGCAACGTCGGGAGCGGTCCACCGAGGAGACCGGCGAGCTGTTCCAACTCGACCACCTCACCACCCGGGTCCGCCGCAACGTGGAGAAACTGATCACGCTGGCCGGCGCGACACCCGCCCGCCGCTGGCGACGCCCGGTGCCACTGCTCGACGTGGCGCGCGGCGCGGTCGCCGAGGTGCCGGACTACCACCGCGTCCTGATCGCGCCGCACTGGCCGTGGTCGCTCGCGGGGCCGGCCGTCACGGACGTCATCCACCTGCTGGCGGAGCTGATCGAGAACGCGTTGGTCTTCTCCGGGGCGGACACCACCGTCCGGGTCAGCGGCGAGCACCGACCGCAGGGGTGCGCGGTCGTCGTCGTCGACGACGGGCCTGGCCTGGACGCCGCCACGCTGGCCGAGGCGAACCACCTGTTCGGCAACCCGCCACCCGACGGCCCGCCCGCCGGCCTCACCGGTTGGTACGCCGCCGCCGTCCTGGCCGGCCGCTGCGGCGCCCACGTCTCGCTGCGCCCCAGCCGGCGCGGCGGAACGGCCGCGATCGTGCTCCTACCCGCCCGGCTGGTCACGGTCACCGACACCGGCCGCGCACCGGCCGGCGCACCACCTGACACCCCGTACCCACCAGCCCGCACCGACACCGACCTGCCCGGCCCGAGCGGCGACGGGGCGTTGCCGACGCGGGTCCGCCAACCCGGGCCGATCGGCCCGGAACACGGCAGGACCAGCCTCGACACTGTCGAGATGCCAGTCGCGAGAACAGCAAGGAGACATCAATGACGTCTGCAGTGGTCACCGAGGACGGCCTGACCGACGCCCTGAACAGCCTGGTCGACCGGGTGCACGGCGCGGAGTTCGCCGTGGTGCTCTCGCCGGACGGGCTGCCGCTCGGCGGCTCGCGGCGGGTGGGGGACAAACTGGCCGAACAGATCTCCGGCGTGGTCGCCGGCCTGATCGCGTTGGGGCTGGCCGCCACCCGCACCTGCGACGCGGGTCGGCTGCGCCAGGTCGTGGTGCAGATGTCGCGGGCGTTCCTGTTCATCGCCACCATCCCGAACGGGACCATCCTCACCGTGCGGATCGCCGGTGACGACGTCGAGGTCGGCGACATGGCGTACGAGGTGGCGCTCTTCGTGGGGCAGGCCGAACGGCACCTGCCGATCACTCTGGGGCCGGCCTCCTCGGTGACGATCGGGGACACTGGTGCACACCAGCGGCGGCACTGACGAGGCGTGGTACGACGACGACGCGGGCCCGGTCGCCCGGCCGTACACGATGACCGGGGGGCGCACCGCGCCCGCACGCGGCCAGTTCGACCTGATCTCGCTGGTGGTCGCCCGGCCGGGGGTCACACCCCCCGCCCCGCTCTTCCCCGAACAGGCGCGGATCGTCGAGTTGTGTCACCATCCAGTGTCGGTGGCCGAGGTCGGTGCCGAGTTGGACCTTCCGCTGGGGACCGTCCGGGTGCTGCTCGGTGACCTGCTCGGGGCCGGGCTGATCGAGACGCACGAACCGCCGATGCTGTCGGAACTGCCGACCGAGGATCTGCTTGAGGCGATCCTCGTCGGGCTTCGCGCGCTGTGACCGGGCGGATGCCGCCCGGTACCGGGGCGGATCGTGGGCCCGTACCCGGCGACGAACTGAAGGAGAGACAGGCAGTGCCGGCAACACCACCCCAACCACGCCGTACCGTGGCGATCATCCTGCTGGACAAGGTCGTGGCCCTCGTCACTGCCGCACGGCGGGTGCTCACCGGTCGGGAGGACGTCTCGCGGGCCACCTGGTTGGCCGTCATCGCGGCGCTCGGGGTGCTGGTCGCGACGGCAGTGTCAGTGGTCGGGGTGCTGCGTACGCCGGAGAAGTTGACGCCGGTGACCCTCGACCCGCCGCCGTCCGTGCAGCAGGTGGGCGCCACGCCGTCCGATACGCCCCGGGCGCAGGCGCGACCGGCGCTCACCAGCCCGACGGTGCCCACTCCCCCGCCCACCTCGGCCTCCTCGGCCCCACCGACCGAGGCGTCGACCCGGCCCACCCCGACCGGCGCGAGCGCCGAACCCACCGCGGCGGCCCTGAGCGCCGACTTCGCCATCACTGACAACGCCCTGCTCAGCTATGGCGCGACGGTGACGATCAGCAATCCGGGCACGGTCGCGGCGCCGCAGTGGACGCTGGTGGTCACCCTGCCCCGCGAGTCGCTGAGGATCAGCGCGGTCGAGGGCGCACAGGCCAGCCACGACGGTGCCGTGTGGACGTTCGTGCCGGACAGCGACACCGCTCCGGTGCCCGGGAGCGCCTCGATCCAGGTGACGTTCCGGGTCAATGGTTCGTTGACGGGTTCCGCCCCCGAGGCGTGCACCATCGACGGGGTCGCCTGCGCCGGCCTGTCCGACTGAACGTGTCAGTGACGTCCCGATCGAGCGTGGTACACCCGACGTTCCGGCGGCAGCCACGCTTGATTGATCATTAGTTCGGGCACGCTTCGTACCGTCCCGACCATGACTGTCCTACCCGCATCACCGTCGCTTCGCCGCGCCGGGTCGCGCCTCGGTGCGCTGCGTACCCGGGTCGCTGCCGGCGTCGCCGCCCTCGCCGTCACCGGCGCGACCGTCGGGGTCGCCGTCGCGACCTCGTCGCCCGCCACCGCCGAGCCCGGCCACGTGGTCGTCTCGGAGAACTTCTCGACCGGGTCACTGCCCGCCGGTTGGAACGCGGTCGACGGCACCTGGAAGGTCGAGAACGGCCGACTGTACGGAACCTCGGCCAGCGCCAGCGCGAACAACAAGATCACGTTTGGTCGGCACCTGAACGACTTCCGCCTCGAGGCGACCATGCGCTTCGAGTCGGTCTCGGCCGCCACCCGCTGGGCCTCGCTCGGCATCGACGTCCCCGCCAACGGCGCCACCCCCTGGTGGATCGCCACCATGCGCAGCGGCACCACCGCCGCCAACGGGCTGGAATTCGCCCAGCGGACCACTGCCGACGCCTGGGTGGTGACGAACACCGCCTCCGCCCCGTCCGCCGCCGGCACCGGCCGGGACGTCCGCGTCGCCGTCGAGGTGCACGGCAACCAGGCCCGCTGGATCTTCGACGGGCGGGAGGCGATGCGCACGAGCAGCCTCCAGCGCTCCGCCGACGGCGTCCAGGGGCTCTTCGTGAACGGCGCGACCGTGTCGTACGACGACGTCACCGTCACCGAGCTGGCGCCGAACGGCTACCTCCGCCCCGAGGGCAGCCCGCTCACCGTGATCGCCCACCGGGGCGCGTCCGCCGCCGCACCGGAGAACACCCTCGTCTCCCAGGAGATCGCCCGCAAGGGTGGCGCCGACTGGATCGAGAACGACGTCCAGCCGAGCAAGGACGGCATCCCGTTCATCCTGCACGACGGCACCGTCGACCGGACCACCGACGGCACCGGCAACATCCGGGACCTGACCGCCGCGCAGATCAAGGCACTCGACGCCGGTTCCTGGTTCGGCCCGCAGTACGTCGGCGAGCGGGTGCCCACCCTCGCCGAGCAGCTCGCCGACCTGCGGACCCGGGGCGGCAACCTGCTCGTGGAGATCAAGGGCAAGCACACCCGCGACGAGGTCGCCACGATCATCCAGGTGATCCGCGACGAGCAGATGATGGGCCGGGTCTTCATTCAGAGCTTCGAGGTCGACGCCCTGAGGTACACCTACGAGATCGCCCCCGAGCTACCACTCGGTCTGCTCCGCAGCACCCTCGACGCCGACCCGGTGGCGATCGCGAAGGAGCTGCACCTGACCGCGTACAACCCGGACGGCAACGCGCTGCTGGCCAAGCCGGAGGTCGTCGCCGCGCTGCACACCGCCGGGGTCGCCGTGATGGCCTGGACGATGGACTCGGCCGCGCTGTGGCAGCGGCTGGAGCGCATCGGCACCGACGCGGTCATCACCAACCGCACGGCCGAGCTGGTCGGCTGGAACGCGGCCTTCCTCCAGCGGCCCTCCGCCGACCCGACAGTGCAGATCACCTCGCCGGCCAACGGGGCCCGGCTGGACCGGGCGCAGTCCCCGGTGATCGCCGTCGCCGCGACCAACGCGGAAACCGTCACGGTCAAGCTGGACGGTAAGACGTCGGCCGCCGGGCGCGCCCTCGACCTGGCCAGGCTGACCGCCGGCCGGCACACCCTCACCACCGAGGCCACCGGGCCCGCCGGCACCGCCACCGCGACCAGCACCTTCACCGTGACGGTGAGCCAGGCCGGCCTCGGCTACCTGATCCTCACCTCGGGCGCCGATCCGGCCGCCGTCACCGCGATGACCACCAAGCTGGCCCACGCCCAGTACGCCCAGCTGGCCAGCTACGTCGACCGGCAGGCCGGCAAGCAGGTGCCGGCCGAGACCGCCAGCGTCATCGCCGCCGACGCCCGCACCCTCGCCCTGAAGTGACGGTTCGCCGGGTGGCGCTGGTCCGAGGCCAGCGCCACCCGGCGTCCTCAGCGGACGGCGACGGGCGACTCGGCCCGCTCGCCCCGCTGCCGGAGAAGCGGCAGCGCCGGCGCCAACGCCAGCGCCATGCACAGGCCGCCGATGGGAAGCAGGTCGAGATTGACCGCCGGTAGGACGATGCCGACGAGCAGCACCGGCACGCTCCACCACGGCAGCCGGCGTCGGGCGGCGAGCATGCCCACGAGAACGAGCAGGCCGAGGAAGAAGAGCTGGGGTACGACGTCGTAGAAGGCCACCTCCACGCCGGGGATGTCCTTGAAGCTCGCGCCGAGCCGGGACATCTCCGCCCGGTCGTCGGCCAGCAACCCCTCCACGATGTCCGCGCCGAACTGCACCATCGTCGCGACGAGGCCGACCAGTGTGCCGGCCACCACCCCGGTGCGCCACGCGGAGCGGGGCAGCAGGTGCGACAGCGCGAGCACACCCGGAACGAAGCACACCATGCCGGCGAGGGCGACCAGGTGGGCGGCCTGCCAGTCGAACCCGGGGCCGTACACCCCGTCGGATCTTCCCCACAGACGAACCAGGCCGTAGGTGGCGATGCCGACCGGTCCGGCGATCACGAAGAGCGCT
Organism: Micromonospora parva; assembly: GCF_040649675.1. Taxonomy (NCBI): domain Bacteria; kingdom Bacillati; phylum Actinomycetota; class Actinomycetes; order Micromonosporales; family Micromonosporaceae; genus Micromonospora; species Micromonospora parva. The sequence goes on from NZ_JBEZFX010000010.1 coordinate 31,984, forward strand.
GCGCGTTTCATGCCAGCCATCATGTGACCGCCGACGCCTGGCGACCTCCGGGTACGTCCCCCGGTTGGCCCTGGATGTCGTATCAGGTGTTTCACCGAGCCGTGGTCAGGGGCCGAACGGCTTGCCCGTCAGCGCGGATTCATCCGGGAAGGCCAACGAGCTGAAGAACTTCTCCGTCTCGGCACCGCGAATGCTTTCGATCTTCGCCAGCAGTTCCTCTGTCGCCGCGTAGGCGCGCTGCTCCCGCTCGGCCGGATCAGCTGTCGCCTCGGCGCGACCGAACGCGAGCCGCCAGTGGTTGCTCGCCTCGATGAGCGCGAAATGGGTACGTCGCAGCAGCGCCCACATCTGATCCCACTGATAAAAGGTGCGTAACGCGGTGGCCACCGCGATGACCACACCCGACACCGCAATTACCAGGTTCTTACCGGGGTAGCTGAAGCCGGCGAGCAGTGGCAGCGACGCACTGATGACGATGACCAGGATGCCGGTGAATCGGAACAGTCGCCGGTGCCATTTGGCCCGCCAGTCGTATTGGTCCCTGAGCTTGTTGATGCTGTCTTCCGCCAACGCGCGGTAGACCTGCAACGGATCGCCGGGGGCCCCGTTCTGCGACTTGGCGAGCAACCCGCTCTGTCCTTGGTCAACAGACACGTCACGATGCTAGACGCTGGCCATGCGACGGTCTATAGCCCGAGAATACGATGTTGTCGGAGTATTGACGGGCAAACATCTCCCGTTCCGGTGATGCGACCGGCCAGGCAATCACCGGAACACCACGTCGACGCCACCACGCCGTCAGACCGGACGGAAATGCGTCCACCTCGTAGGCCAGGAAATCGGGTCGGGTGACCAGATTGCTGACCATGCTGCGACCCACCATCCGGGTCAGTGGCCCGGCGGTACGCAGTAGCCCGCCGATGCGCCCCACCGGCACCCGCTGGCGCGGCGGCAGTTTGCGCACCGCGACCCGCAGCGCCGCCACGAGCAGCGGATCGAAGGATTCGACAGCGTACCGTCCGGGATAGTCGGTCGTCTGCCGCAGCACCTCCTCGACGAGATCGAAGTTGAGGGTGAGCGCCGGCCGTTTCAGCTCGATCAGCAGGGGCACCCGTCCGGCGACCCGTTCCAGCACCTCCGACAGCGTGGGGATGCGCTGGTCCGTGCCCTGCAACCGGAGTCGCTGCCGGTCGGCCGGGGTCAACTCGGCGGTGGCGATCTCCGCACCGGTGAGCGCCGCCAGGTCGTAGTCGTGGACGACGACGAGTTCGCCCGCGCGGGTGAGCTGCACGTCCAGTTCGCAGGCGTAGCCGGCGTCGGCGGCCGCCTCGAACGCCGCGAGGGAGTTCGCCGGTCGATTGTGGCCGGTCAGCCCGCGGTGTGCGATCGGGGTGTCGAGCAGCCAACCGTCATCGGGCGACACACGATCCTCCTGAGCTTCGCAGAACCGGGCTACCGCACGCCGTGCAGGGGTTGCGGGTACCTTACCGGGCGCCCGGGTGGTGAGCATGCTTCATGCTGGAGTGGTGATTCGATTCGTACTGAATGTGCTGTGGCTCGTCTTCGGCGGTGGCATCGTGCTGGCGGCCGGCTACGGCATCGCCGCGCTGATCTGCTTCGTCCTGGTCATCACCATCCCGTTCGGCGTCGCGTCGCTGCGCCTCGCGGTCTACTCGCTGTGGCCCTTCGGACGCACCCTGGTGCCCAAGCCGGGCGCGGGCGTCGGCTCCGGCCTGGCGAACATCCTGTGGGTGGTGCTGGCCGGGTGGTGGCTCGCGCTCTCCCACATCCTCGCCGGCATCGCCCTCTGCGTCACGATCATCGGGATTCCGTTCGGCATCGCCAACTTCAAGCTCGTTCCGGCCGCGTTCTGGCCGCTCGGCCGCGAGGTCGTCGACGCCCCGTGACGGCACTGCGCGTCGGTCGGCAACGAAAAACGGGAGACCCCGGGTCTCCCGCCACTTCTAACTTATAGCGCACTGGGGGGCTTGCGGCAAGACCCCGTTTATGACGCAGAATCGTCGGCCGAGGCTTGAATCTGCCGAAATGGACGTCATGACATGAATTCCTTGCCTACCTCCGTGTTCGCACTACCCGGTCACCTCGCCCCCAAGGCCGACCCGGCGCTCATCGCCCAGGACGAGCGGCACTTCGCGGCCATGGCGCGCAACCTCGCGCAGCTGACCGCCGAGCTGTCCGACCGCCTGGACGCCGCGCGCCGGGCACCCGGCGGCAAGGGCCGCCAGGCCGTCGACCGGGACGAGGAGGTTCGTCGGCTGACCGCCCGTCTGCGCTCACTGAGCCGCTACGGGCTGGACCTGTGCCTCGGTCACCTGGTCGAGGCGGACAGTCCCGAGCCGGTCTATGTCGGACGTCGCGGCCTCACCGACAGCACCGGTCGACGGCTGCTGCTCGACTGGCGCTCACCCGCCGCCGAGCCGTTCTTCGGCGCGACCCACGCCAACCCGATGGGCCTGGCGAGCCGCCGCCGGTACCGCTGGACCCGCGGCCGGATCAGCGACTACTGGGACGAGGTGTTCACCCCGGACGGGTTGGTGGGCCACGCCGCCGCGCTCGACGACCAGTCCGCGTTCATCGCGAGCCTGGGCAGCGCCCGATCGGCCCGGATGCGTGACGTGCTCAGCACGATCCAGGCCGACCAGGACGCCATCATCCGGGCCGGGTCGGCCGGGGCCCTCGTGGTCGACGGCGGTCCGGGCACCGGGAAGACCGTCGTGGCCCTGCACCGGACCGCGTACCTGCTCTACTCCGACCCGCGCCTCGGTCAGCGCCGGGGTGGGGTGCTCTTCGTCGGGCCGCACCAGCCCTACCTGGCGTACGTCGGCGACGTTCTGCCCAGCCTGGGTGAGGAGGACGTGCAGACCTGCACGCTGCGCGACCTGGTCCCCGAGGGGGCGACGGCAACCGTCGAGGCCGACCCGGAGGTGGCCCGGCTGAAGTCCTCGGCCGAGCTGGTCCGGGCGATCGACGCGGCCGTCCGGTTCTACGAGGACCCGCCGGTCACCCCGATGACGATCACTGTCGGCGACTCCGACCTCCGGCTGAGCGCCGACGACTGGGCCGACGCGTTCCGGGCGCCGGGCCTGGGCACCCCGCACAACGAGGCGCGCGAAGAGATCTGGGAGGAACTGCTCGCCATCCTCACCGACAGGTACGACGGCGACGAACCGGACGACGTGCTGCGCGACTCGCTGCTGCGCAACCGGGACCTGCGGGCGACCGTCAACCGCGCCTGGCCGCTGCTCCACGCGGCCGATCTCGTGAGTGATCTGTGGTCGGTTCCCGCGTACCTGCGCACATGCGCGCCGTGGCTCAGCCCGGCGGAGGTCCGCAAGCTGCAACGCGACGAACCCCGGGCGTGGACCGTGTCCGACCTGCCGCTGCTGGACGCGGCACGGCAGCGGCTCGGTGACGCGGAGAGGTCGGGGCGCACCCGTCGGCACGACCCGGCGGCAGCCGTCGAACGCGACCACATGGCCCGGGTCGTCGACGAACTGCTCGCCGCCGACACCTACGACGACGGCGAGGGCCTGCTGACGATGCTGCGCCAACCCGACCTGCGCGAGGTCCTGGTCGACGACTCCGGCCTGCCGGACGCTGAACCGGACCTGCTGGCCGGCCCGTTCGCGCACATCGTCGTCGACGAGGCACAGGAGCTGACCGACGCCCAGTGGCAGATGCTGCTGGCGCGGTGCCCGTCGCGCAGCTTCACCATCGTGGGCGACCGCGCCCAGGCCCGGCACGGGTTCACCGAGTCGTGGCAGGAACGCCTCAAGCGGGTCGGGTTCGACCGGATCACGGTGACCTCGCTGAACGTCAACTACCGCACCCCGGCGGAGGTCATGGCGCAGGCCGAGCCGGTCATCCGGGCCGTGCTCCCGGACGCGAACGTGCCGACCTCCATCCGGGGCAACGGGCTGCCCGTCGTCCACGGGTCCGTCGCCGACCTGCTGTCGATCCTCGACAGCTGGCTCGCCGCGCACGCCGAGGGGATCGCCTGCGTCATCGGTGACCCGACCTTCCCGCCCACGGACCGGGTCCGGTCACTGAGCCCGGAGCAGGCCAAGGGGCTGGAGTTCGACCTGGTCGTTCTCATCGACCCGGAGACGTTCGGCGCCGGCATCGAAGGGGCCGTCGACAGGTACGTCGCGATGACCCGGGCCACGCAGCAACTCGTGCTCCTGAGCAGCGGCTGAGGGCAGCCGGCCAGCGCGGTTTTCGGGGGGCGTCCGGGGCAGTTTCGGTTACGGCGGCCATACCACTGAGGCATATGCATGCCTCAGTGGTATGGCGCTCTTCCGCCACATCACCTGACCGATGTCGCTCGGTGCACCACGATCGCGTCTGCGGAGCCGTCGAACCTAGCCGCCCAGCGTGACGTGCATGATCTTCTCGTTGCTGTTGTTCGGGGTGCTGTCCTTGTCACCGACGTTGGTGGTGGTCAGCCACAGTCCCCCGTCGGGGGCCGGCTCCACCGTCCGCAACCGACCGTAGGTACCGCTGAAGTACGTCTGCACGTTCGTCAGGTTGCTGCCGCTGATCACCGCGCGGTACATCCGAGCACCTCGGGCACAGGCCACGTAGAGCGCGTCGCGCACGATCGTGATGCCGGAGCAGGACCCTTCGGCAGTCGGGTAGGTGCGCGCCGGTGCGATGAACCCGGCCGTACCGCAGGAGCCACTGGTGCCCTCACACGCCGGCCAGCCGTAGTTCCCGCCCTTGGTGATCAGGTTGGTCTCGTCCATGATCGAGTTGCCGAACTCCTGCTCCCACAGCCGGCCCTGCGAGTCGAACGCCAGCCCCTGGGGGTTGCGGTGGCCGTAGCTCCACACATAGTTGCCGAACGGGTTGTCCGAGGGAACGGTGCCGTCCGGGTTGAGCCGCAGGATCTTGCCTTCGAGGCTGGACCGGTCCTGGGCGTAGTTGCCGTTCTGTGCGTCGCCGGTGCTGGCGTACAGCTTGCCGTCCGGGCCGAACCGCAGCCGACCACCGTTGTGGTACTTGTTACGCCGAATACCGGTGAGGAGCACCTGCTCGCTCGCGGTGTTGAGGCGCCCGTTCTCCAACCTGATCCGGACGATGCGGTTGTCGCTCGGCGAGGTGTGCATGATGTACAGCCAACGGTCGCTGGAGTAGCTGGCCGAGATGGCGAGCCCTAGCAGGCCACCCTCACCGTCGGTGCTCTGCACGTTCGGCACCGTGCCCAGGTTGGTCTTGGCCCCGGTGGTCGGGTTGAGCTGGATGATGTCGTGCGCGTCGCGCCGGTTGTAGAGGACGCTGCCGTCCGGCAACGTCACCAGACCCCACGGGATGTCGGTGTCGGTGCTGACCTGCCGCACCCCGCACACCGGGTTGGCGCACGCCGCACCGGTGGTCACCGTAGCGGTGCCGCTACGCGACGAGGCGTTGTCCTGTGCGTCCCGAGCCACCACGTAGTACTGGTAGGAGGTGTTCGCCGTCAGACCACTGTCGGTGAACGTGGTCGCCGGCGGCGTGCCGGTGACCGTTCCCACCTTCACGCCAGCCCGGTAGATGTCGTACGCCCGAACCCCGATGTTGTCGGTCGACGCTGTCCAGCGCAGCGTCACCGTGGTGCCCGACGCGGTGCCGGTGAGCTGTTGCGGCGCCGTCGGCGGCTGGCTGTCGGCCTGACAGGGCGGCGGAGTGATCGACACCGTGGCACTGGCCTGCGACACGTTGCCGGCGGCATCGCGGGCGTTGACGTACAGGCCCCAGGTCGCCCCGGCGACCACCGTCAGATTGGTGGAGAGCGTCGTGCCACTCACCGACGTCATCAGCTGGCCGTCGTGGTAGACGTCGTAGAAGGCCACCGCGACGTTGTCCGTCGAGGCGTTCCAGGCGAACGTCACCGAGTTGCAGGTCAGGCCGCTCACCCGTGGGCTGCCTGGCGCCGTCGGCGGCTGGGCGTCGGCGCTGCCGAGAGACGTCGTCCACCGCTGGTTGGACTGGCCGTTGCAGGTCCAGAGGCCGACGGTGGTGCTGTTGGCGGTGCCCGCGCCGGTCACGTCCAGGCACAGGCCGGACTGGACGCCGACGATGGTCCCGGAGGTGTTGATCCGCCAGCGTTGGTTGGCCCCTCCGGTGCAGCTGTTGATCTGCAGCGCGGCCGGTGCGGTGGTGTCCTGGCCGACGACGTCCAGGCACATCGTCTCGTCGTAGACCCGCAGCTCGCCGCTTGAGGTGAAGGTCCACGCCTGGTTGGCCTGACCATTGCAGTCGTAGATGTTGATGCCGGCCCCGGCTGTTCTGACGTTGCCGACCACGTCCAGGCACCGACCGCTGGCCACACCGACGACGGTCGACGGCGCCGCGGCGGCCGCCGGCACACCAACGGCCAGGTTCAGCAGCGTTACCGCCGCCATCGCCACCGGCAACAGCCGCCGTCGTGGGCGGCTCGGGGTTCTCCACGCGATGACTCGCATCAGGCCTCCAGGGTCAGGGCATCGACCGGCCCACCCAGGCGACCAGGCGCCCGACCACGCCGAACAGACACATTGACTATCAAAGATGTGCTTGGCGCCCAAGTCAAACGATGTCTCTCGATCGAGGGCAAACCCGCAGATCGGGGCGACCGGAGCGGCAACGAGGGCGGTGCCGCCCCACCATCGGCGCAGCCGCCCCTCCTCCTCAGGTCGTAGGCGCAGTGCCGTCCTGCGCCAGATGGTTGGGGCCGATCCCTCGAACAGGCTTGTTCCATGGCTTCGGGTGACGCCGTACGGACCTGCTCCGGACACCCGTTAGCCAGGAAAGGCACTGGCAGACGATGCGATCACGTCCTCTTCCCGCCCCCGGCTCACCCCGGTCGGGGCGACCTTTCGTCCGGCTCGGCGCGGTGGTGGCGGCCACCGTCGTCATCGCCGTGAGCGTCGCCGGCTGCGGCGCACCGCAGCACAATCCCGCACCGCCCATCGCCGCTCCGGCGGCACCCGCGGCCAGCGGCGGGGCGGGTTCGGCTCTGACCGACACCGACGTCAACGCCTGGCTCGACGGCCTGCTGCCGGCGGCGCTGGACCGCACCGGCATCGCCGGCGCCACGATCGCCGTCGTGCACGACGGCAAGATCGTCACAACCCGGGGGTACGGGTACGCCGACACCGGTGCCGACGGTGACCCGGCCGTGCCGGTCGACCCGGACCGGCACCTGTTCCGGATGGGATCGGTGTCGAAGCTGGTCACCGCCACCGCCGTGCTGCAACTCGTACAGAGCGGGAAGCTCGACCTCGACGCCGACGTCGAGACGTACCTCGATTTCGACCTGCCGCGCCACTACGAGCGGGCCGTCACCCTGCGGCACCTGCTGACGCACACCGCCGGCTTCGAGGAGCGGATCGCCGGCCTCATCGGCACCGAGGGCGGCACCGTCGACCTGCGCAAGGCCCTGGCGACCGACCCGCCCGAGCAGATCTACGAGCCTGGCACCGTCCCCGCCTACTCCAACTACAGCAACGCCCTCGCCGGGTACATCGTCGAACGGGTCAGCGGGACGCGCTTCGAGGAGTACGTCCAGCGCAACATCCTGGACCGCGCGGGCATGCCGTCGTCGACCTTCGAGCAGCCCCTCCCGGCGGCGCTGCGCGACCGGATGTCCAACGGGTACGACACCTCCGCCGGGCCCGCCGCGCCGTTCGAGATCGTCGGCACGCCCCCGCCCGGTGCGTTGAGCGCCCCGGCGACGGACATGGCGCGATTCATGATCGCCCAGCTCGGCGAGCCGGTGGGCTTCGCGCCCCTGCTGGACAAACCCACCCGCGACCTGATGCAGCGGCCGGCGCTCGACTCGACGGCGCTGGGCACGCTGGCCGACGGACCCCGGATGACCCTCGGCTTCTTCACCGAGGACCGTAACGGCCACCGGATCCTCGGCCACGGCGGCGACACCAAGTACTTCCACTCCCACCTGCAGATCTACCCCGACGACCGGGCCGGCATCTTCCTCTCCCTCAACAGCAACGGCTCCGGCGCGCTCGACAGCCAGGAGCTTCGCGAGTCGATCGTGAACGGCTTCGCCGACCGCTACTTCCCCGCCGGTGACGACCAGCCGGGAACCACTGTGGACCCGGAGACCACCGCCACGCACGCCGCGCTGGCGGCCGGCACGTACGAGTCCTCACGCGCGATCCGGAGCAACTTCCTGACGGCGATCGGCCTGGTCGGTCGGACCACCGTCAGCGTCACCGACGGTAACCGGTTGCTGATGGTGCCGGGTCCGCTCTCCGACTCCCCCGCCCGCTACGAGGAGGTGGCGCCCTGGGTCTGGCGTGAGGTCGGCGGGCAGCGCACGATCGCCATGCGGGCGGGCGACGACCGGGTCGAGGCGATCAGTTTCGACTCCGCGTTCACGTTGCTGCCCGTCGAGCCCGCCCGCGCCTCCGCGTTGGCTGTCCCGGTGCTGGCCGTGTCGACAGTCGTGCTGCTGCTCACCGTGCTGTCCTGGCCGGTCGGCGCGATCGTCCGCCGTCGACTGCGTCGCGCGCCCCGGGACCGGGCGGGGCGTACCGCGCGGATCCTGAGCCGCCTCGCCGTCGCCGGCACGCTGCTCGCGTTCGCCGGTTGGGTGCTGAGCATCATCAGCATCATGAGCCTGCAGGACGTTCCCGATGGCGCCCTGCGCACCATCCAGGTGCTGCAGCTGATCGGCCTGCTCGGGGTGCTGCCCGCCACGGTCCGGCTGGTCGACGACGTGCGACGCCACGTCGGCTGGCGGCGGATCGCCGGCAGCGGGCTGACAGTGCTCGCGCTCGCCGCCGCGGGCTGGTTCGCCGTGGAGTTCCAGCTGCTCGCGCCTAGCATCTCCTACTGACCCGCCCGACCCGGGACGATCCGGAGCAAGGATGCGCACCGCATGAGGGATCACACCGACACCGAACCCGGCACCCACCGACTGACGAAGTGGCTCGACGGACGGCTCACCCGGCTCGGGTTGACCGGAGTGTTCCCCCGCGACTGCCTGCTGGCTGCGACGCTGACCGTCTCGACGTTCGTCCTGCTGACGGTGCTGTTCCGGTTCGTGGCACCGGCGGAGGGGGTGACGTTCGACCCGGCGCGGGCCGGGCTGCTCATCGCCGTGTGCAGCGCGCAGGCGATGCTGCTGTGCCTGCGTCGGGTCCGGCCACTGCTCTGCCTCGCGCTCATCGTCGGCCTTCAGCTGCCCATCATCGGCGTCTCCCTGCCCGAGGAGGCGACGATCCGGGGCATCGCCCCGTTCATCGCGGCGTACACCGTCGGGTCGTTGCTGCCGGTTCGGCGTGCGCTGCTGGCCGTCGGGGTGGCCGTGGCGGTCGAGTCGATCGGGGTGGCCGTCGTGGTGATCCCGGACGTGCTGGCGGCACTCGCGTACGTCTCGGCGAGCGCCCTGACCTACGCCAGCGCGACCTTCGTCGGCGGTTACGTGGCCACCCACCGCCGCTACGTCGAGTTGGTCCGGGTCCGCGCGGACGAGGCGATCCGGGAGCAGCACACGAAGGTCCAGGCGGCGATCGGTGCGGAGCGATCCCGGATGGCCCGCGAGTTGCACGACGTGGCGGCCCACCACCTCTCCGGCATGGTCGTGCAGGCCGCCGCGGTCGAGCGGCTGATCGACCGGGACCCGGCGGCCGCGAAGGCCGGCGTGGCCTGGATCCGCAGTCAGGGCAAGGAGACCCTGGACAACCTGCGGCTGGTCGTCGGTGTGCTGCGCGGCAGACCGGGGCACGAGGGCGGCGACGGTGCCGCCCCGGTCCCGGGTCTGGGCATGCTCGACGACCTGGTGCGCACCGCGGGCAGCCTCGCCGGCCCGGTGGAGTTCGTCCGGGAGGGCGAACAACGCGAGGTGCCGCCGATCGCCGACGTCGCGCTCTACCGGATCGCGCAGGAGTCGCTCAGCAACGCCCGCCAGCACGCCCCGGGCGCCGCGGCACGGGTGGTGCTCCGCTTCGCGCCCCGCTCGGTGTCGCTGGAGGTGGTGAACGACCCGGCCGCGCCGCGGCGCGTGCCGGCGGCGCGAACCGGTGGTGTCGGCCTGGTGGGCATGCGCGAGCGCGCCCAGCTGATCGGGGCGACGTTCGCCGCCGGGCCGACGGCTGCCGGTGGCTGGTCGGTCACCGCGACACTTCCGACGAACGGTCCCGCCACCTCACGGCCGAAGGAAGAGGCCCCAGCATGATCAGAGTGATGCTCGTCGACGACCAGGCCGTGGTCCGCGCCGGCTTCCGCGTCATCCTGGAACAGGACGGTGAGATCGAGGTCGTGGCGGAGGCGTCGAGCGGGTCCGCAGCTGTGGAACTGGCCCGCCGGCTGCAACCGGACGTCATCTGCATGGACGTCCGGATGCCGCACGGCGACGGGCTCACCGCTACCCGGCGGATCGTCGCCGAGGCGACCGGGACGCCACCGGCGGTACTCGTCGTGACGACCTTCGACCTCGACGAGTACGTCTTCGGCGCGTTGGAGTCCGGTGCCAGCGGGTTCATCCTCAAGGACTGTGAGCCCGAGGACCTGATCGAGGCGATCCGTCGCCTGGCCAGCGGCTACGGGCTCGTCGACCAGGCCGTCACCCGCCGGGTGATCTCGGAGTTCGCCAGGCGTACGCCCGCTCCCCGATCGGACGCCGCGGCGGCGCACCAGTTGACCGCGCGGGAGACCGAGATCGTGGAGTTGCTCGCCCAGGGCCTGTCGAACGTCGAGATCGCCGAGCAGCTCTTCATCGAGACCAGCACGGTCAAGTCGCACCTCGGGCGGGCGATGGCGAAGATCGGCGCCCGGGACCGGCTGCAGACCGTCGTGTGGGCGTACCAGAACGGGGTTGCCCACCGGTGACAGCGGCCGATCCGCAGGCCGACGGCGCGTCCTCCCCCGGTCGAGTGTGGACACCCGCGGAGTACGATCCCGGTCGTACCGCCGTGGTGACCTCCAGCTGACGACCCCTCGATAGGAGCCAGGCATGGCCGGCCCGGACCCCGAACTCGCCGCGAAACTTCAGCCCGACGTGCCGCACGCGGCACGGATCTGGAACTACTGGATGGGTGGCAAGGACAACTTCCAGTCCGACCGGGCAGCCGGCGACGCCGTCGCCGAGGTCTACCCGGAGATCGTCCTCATGGCACAGCAGTCCCGCGTGTTCCTGGTGCGGGCGGTCCACCACCTCGCGGCCGAGGCGGGCATCCGGCAGTTCCTGGACATCGGCACCGGCCTGCCCACCATGCAGAACACGCACGCGGTCGCCCAGGCCGTCGCGCCCGACTCGCGCATCGTCTACGTGGACAACGACCCGATGGTGCTGGTGCACGCGCGGGCGCTGCTGGCCAGCACGACCTCGGAAGGGGTCACCACCTACGTCCCGGCCGACTACCACGACCCGGAGAAGATCCTCGCCGAGGCGGCGCAGACGCTCGACTTCGACCAGCCCATCGCCGTGATGTACATGGGCGTGATGGGCTACGAGCCCGACCTGGACGTGGTGCGCTCGATCGTCGGGCGGACGATGGACGCGGTGCCGTCCGGGTCGCACCTGGTGCTCTGGGACGGCACCAACACCAGCCCGGCGGTGGTCTCCGGAGCCGAGCGGCTGGCGCAGAGCGGCGGCGTCCCGTACATCCTGCGCAGCCCGGAGGAGCTCGAAAGCTGCTTCGACGGGTTGATGATGGTGGAGCCGGGCCTGGTGCCGATCCCGCTGTGGCGACCGGAGACTCCCGACGCCGTGGGGATCGACGCCTACGGCGCGGTGGCCCGCAAGCCCTGACCGGCACGACGTCCGCCCCGCTCCCGCCGTCGCGCCGGAGCGGGGCGGACGTCGTTCACCGCTCACACGTCAGGGTCAGGCCGTCGGGCACCGCACTGGTCGCCACGAGCAGACCGAAGGTCGTCGCCGTGTCCAGCGCCAGCGCCCCGTTGTACGACGCGTTGCGCACCGTGACGTCGGTGCCGGTCGTCTCGGCCACCCCGCCCCAGGCCGCCTGGACCCGCTCGTCACCGGACCACCGCCAGGAGACGCGCCACCGGTCCAGCGGCAGCGTCCCGGTGTTGCGGACGGTGACCGTCGCGACGAAGCCGCCGCCCCAGTGGGTGTCGATCGTGGCCGTCGCACGGCACGAGGTCAGCGGGGCGGTGCGCCCCGAGGCGATCACGTACGGGTCCCGCCGGCCCTCCACGTCGGTGAACCGGTACCAGTACTCGGTGCCGGGCGTCAGCCGGTCGATGGTCACCGAGCCGTTGCGCTCCGGCCCGGAGACACCCTCGGCGACGACGGCCCGCCACTGTTGGGCGTCCTCGCGGCTGGTGAAGAGGCTGACGGTCATCGGCGGGTCGTAGCCGCAGGGCGGGCGGAAGAAGATGGAGTACGAGATGGTCAGGCTCGTGGTGGTGGCCCCGGCCACGCTCGCGCTGATCGGCAACGCCGGCGGGCAGGTCGGCGTCGGTGTCGGCGTCGGTGTCGGGGTGGAAGACGGCGTGGGCGTCGCCTCGGCGGCGGTGGTCGTCCCGGCCCAGGCGGCCAGCGCCATGGTCGTGACAGCGAGGAACATGCGAAGCATCGGTACCTCCGTGGTTGCCGGGCACCGATGACCGAGGGGGTGGCCGGTGCCGCGCTCGGTTTCCGGTCGCCGACGAGGCTGCCCGGCACGGGTGACGTGGCCACCTCGTGCGCCCTGTGGACCGGAGGAGAACTGGTGCGCGCTGGCTCCCCGCGCACTACCGAACCACAGCATGGCAGTCGACAGGAATCGATACAACACGATCCCATCGTCCGTCGTCAGGGAGACGGGTCGACCCGCACCCGGTCGCTCTCGTGGTCGGAGAGGAAGGACGCGAGTGCCTGCCCCTGCTCCCCCACGGCCTCCCGTTCGGCCCGGGAGAGCCCTCGCAGTGGGCTGACGGTCACCGTGCCCGACTCGACGGTCCAGGTCGCCGCGACCCGACCGTCGACGAGCACCACGCGCTCGCCGGCCACCGAGAGGAGACGGTGCGCGTCGTCGATGATCCGGCTGCGGTCGTCGTAGCCGAGGATCGCGTTGTCGAACGCCGGCAGGAACCGCACCGGGGCGGGCGTGTCCGGGTCGGGGCGCGGCGCGTCGGGGAGGTCGATCAGCTTCCGGCCGCGCTCGTCGCGGAAGGTGACCAGCTCGTCGCGCATCGCAGTCACCGAAGCCGGCAACCCGGCGAGGCCGCACCAGGCCCGCAGGTCGGCCGAGGCAGCCGGGCCGAAGGCGGCCAGATAGCGGCGTACGAGCACCTGACCGACCGGATCGGCGCTCTGCGCGCTCGACGGTTCGAGCTCCCGGTCGAGCCACGCGGCGAGCAGGACGTAGCGCACGCCCGCCTTCGCCCGCCACACCCCGCGCGGCGGCAACTGCGCCATCGGGAGCAGTGCGACAGCCATCTCGCCCAACGCCCGTGGCTCCGACGTCGGCCAGTGCTCGCCGAGCGCCCGCCCGATCTCCGGCATCGAACGCGGCTCGCCGTCGGCCATCAACGCCCGGGCAGCAGCGGTGAGGTCGTCGAGATCCACCCCGTCGAGCTCGCCGCGGTAGACCCCGAGCACCCGCTGTCGCAGCATGGCGTCGTGGCGGGGGCGCCAGGCCACGGCGTCGTCGGCGGCGAGCAGGTGGACGGTGCGGCGCATGAGGTGCGTCCGCACCACGTGTCGCTCGATCAGCAACGTCGACAGCACCGTCGGATCGAACGCGCGCAGCCGCGACCAGAGCCCGATGAACGGCTCCTGCGGCTCCTGGGCCTGGAGGCCACCGAGGTGGGCGACGGCGTCGAGCGCGGGCAGGTCGGCGCGGTCGAGCAGCAGCTGCCGGGCGAGCGTCGCGCGGTTGAGCGCCCGGGTGTCGAGAACTGTCATCGGGTCCCTTCGGTCGACCTGATTGTCCGACCGGGGGTGACAGTTGCGGGTGCGCCGCCGGCGCGTGGCCGCCGCTGCGCACGTGGCGGGTACCGTGGCGGTCCCGGCCGGGGTGGGTCGGTGGAGGTCGACGCCCTCCCCGGGGACGCCAAAAAGTTTTGTGCACTTCCTACAACTGAGCGACTGTTGGTTCGGTGGTTGCGCCATAGCGCTGGCCGCCGCCACGCGGAAAGGTGATCACTGCGGGGAGCCGTCGTCTCGCGGCATGCAGGTCGAGGTCTAGCTAAGGGGTCTTTCGGGTGTTCAACCGTGTCGCCATCGTCAACCGTGGTGAAGCCGCCATGCGGCTCATCCACGCGGTCCGCGAGTTGGCCGCGGAGACCGGCATCCAGCTCGAAACGGTGGCTCTCTACACCGACGTCGACCGCAACGCCACATTCGTCCGCGAAGCGGACATCGCCTACGATCTCGGCCCGGCGTCGGCGCGCCCCTACCTCAACCTGGCGGTGCTGGAGCGCGCACTGACCGAGACCGGGGCCGACGCCGCCTGGGTCGGCTGGGGCTTCGTCGCCGAGGACCCGGCGTTCGCCGAGCTGTGCGAGAAGATCGGCGTCACCTTCGTCGGGCCGAGCGCGGACGCCATGCGCCAGCTCGGCGACAAGATCGGCTCGAAGCTGATCGCCGAGAAGGTCGGCGTGCCGGTCGCGCCCTGGAGCCGTGGCGCTGTCGAGACCCTCGCCGCCGCCCGGTCCGCGGCAGCCGAGATCGGCTACCCGCTGATGCTGAAGGCGACCGCCGGGGGTGGCGGACGCGGCATCCGCGTGATCAGGAACGAGGCCGAGCTGGTCGACGCCTACGAGCGCACCAGCCAGGAGGCGGCACGGGCGTTCGGCAGCGGCATCGTCTTCCTGGAGCGCCTGGTCACCGGGGCCCGGCACGTCGAGGTCCAGGTGATCGCCGACGGGCAGGGCACCGCGTGGGCGCTCGGTGTCCGCGACTGCTCGGTGCAGCGACGCAACCAGAAGGTCATCGAGGAGTCGGCGTCGCCGGTGCTCGACCCGGCGCAGGCCGCCGAGCTGAAGACGTCGGCCGAGCGGCTGGCCGTGGCGGTCGGTTACCGCGGCGCGGCGACCGTCGAGTTCCTCTACCACCCCGGTGACCGGTTGTTCGCGTTCCTCGAGGTCAACACCCGCCTGCAGGTCGAACACCCGATCACCGAGCTGACCACCGGGTTCGACCTGGTCAAGGCACAGCTGCACGTCGCCTCCGGTGGACGCCTCGTCGGTGCGCCGCCGGCCGAGCGCGGGCACGCCATCGAGGCGCGGCTCAACGCCGAGGACCCCGACCGTGACTTCGCGCCGTCGCCCGGCCGCATCGCCCGGTTGGACCTGCCCAGCGGTCCCGGCATCCGGGTGGACACCGGCGTCAGCGAGGGCGACACCATCCCGGCCGACTTCGACTCGATGATCGCGAAGATCATCGCGTACGGCCGCGACCGTGACGAGGCGCTCGGCAAGCTGCGCCGGGCCATGGCGAACACCACGGTGATCATCGAGGGTGGGGCGACGAACAAGAGCTTCGTGCTCGACCTGCTCGACCAGCCCGAGGTGATCGACGCCAGCGCGGACACCGGCTGGATCGACCGCGTCCGCGGCGAGGGCCGGCTCGTCACGCACCGCCACTCCGCTGTCGCCCTGGCGGCCGCCGCCATCGAGGCGTACGAGGAGGAGGAGCGCGTCGAGCGGCAGCGGCTGCTGTCGACGGCAGCCGGCGGACGCCCCCAGGTGCAGCACGCCAGCGGCCGGCCGTTGGACCTCAAGCTGCGCGGCGTCGGGTACCGCACCCGGGTGGCCCGGGTCGGCGCGCACCGCTTCCGGGTCGGCATCGAGACCGGTCCGGTCGTGCGCACCGCCGACGTCGAACTCGACCGCTTCGACCGGCACACCGGTCAGATCGTCGTCAACGGCGTCCGATACCGGCTGCTCACCGGCACGTACGGGCCGACCCACCTGGTCGAGGTGGACGGCGTGACGCACCGGGTCAGCCGGGATGAGGGCGGTGTCCTGCGCTCTCCGATGCCCGCGCTGGTCGTCGCCACGCCACTGGAGATCGGCGCCGAGGTCGAGGCGGGCGCGCCGGTGCTGGTGCTGGAAGCGATGAAGATGGAGACGGTGCTGCGGGCGCCGTTCAAGGCGCGGCTGAAGGAGTGCGCCGTCTCGGTGGGCAGCCAGGTGGAGGCGGGCGCGCCGCTGCTGCGCCTGGAGCCGCTCGCGGACGACGCCGAGGAGACCGCCGGCGACCCGACCGCCGACACCGTCGAACTGGACCTGCCCAGCGCCGCCACGGACGTCCCGGCGTCCGAACGCAGCAGGCGCGGTCAGGAGGACCTGCGCGGTCTGCTGCTCGGCTTCGACGTCGACCCGCACGACGACAGCCGGGTGCTCGACGGCTACCTCACCGCGCGGCGGGCGGCCATCGAGGCCGGCCAGTCCACGTTGGCCGCCGAACTCGACCTCATCGAGGTGTTCGCCGATCTCGCCGAGCTGAGCCGCAACCGGCCGACGGGCGAGGACGGCGGCGCCGCGCACGTCCACAGCGCCCGGGAGTACTTCCACACCTACCTGCAGAGCCTCGACGTCGAGCGGGCCGGGCTGCCGGACGCCTTCCAGACCAGGCTCGGCAAGGCGCTCAGCCGCTACGGCGTCACCGACCTGGACCGCACCCCCGCCCTTGAGGCCGCCGTCTTCCGGATCTTCCTCGCCCAACAACGCGCGTCCGCGGACGCGCAGGTCATCGCGGCACTGCTGCGCGCCTGGCTGCGGGAGACCCCGCCGGACGAGACGCTGCGCGAGCCGGCCGGCCTCGCCCTGGAGCGGCTGATCGCCGCGACGCAGGTCCGTTTCCCCGTGGTCGCGGACCTCGCCCGTGGCGTGGTGTTCGCCTGGTTCGCCCAGCCGCTGCTGCGCCGCAACCGCGCCCGCGTCTACGCCGAGGTCCGTGGCCACCTGCGGCACCTGGACGCGCAGCCGGACGCGCCGGACCGCGCCGAGCGCATCGCCGAGATGGTACGCAGCACCGAGCCGCTGGTCCGGCTGCTCGGCCAGCGGCTCGTTCGGGACCACCTCGACAACGCGGTCATGTTGGAGGTGCTGACCCGGCGGTACTACGGCAACCGGTCGCTCACCAGCGTGCGTACCCGCGCGGTCGCGGACTGCACCTTCGTGGTCGCCGAACGCGCCGACTCGAGCGTGGTATCCGCCGCGGTGCGCTTCGACGCGCTGGGCAGCGCCCTGCGCGGGCTGGCCGAGCTGGCCGCCGGCGAGGACGCCGTGGACGCCGACATCTACCTCGGCTGGGAGAACCAGCCGGAGGACTTCGACGCGATGGCGGCGGCGCTGGCCGAGGTCATCGCCGCGCACCCGCTGCCACCTGAGGTCCGGCGGGTGACCACCACCGTCGCGGGTCGCGGCGGTGCGGTGATGCACCACCACTTCACCTTCCGTCCGTCGGGCGACCAGTTGACCGAGGACCGGCTGATCCGTGGGCTGCACCCGTACATCGCGCAGCGGATGCAGCTGGAGCGGCTGCACAAGTTCGACCTGACCCGGCTGCCGTCGTCGGACGAGGAGGTCTACCTCTTCCAGTGCGTCGCCCGGGAGAACCGGGCCGACGAGCGCCTCGTCGCGTTCGCGCAGGTGCGCGACCTCACCGAACTGCGGGAGCAGGACGGCCGCCTGGTCGCGCTGCCGACCACCGAGGACGCCATCGCCGCCTGCCTCGACTCGATCCGCCGCGCCCAGTCGCGGCGGCCGTCGAAGACGCGCTTCAACACCAACCGGATCGTGGTCTACGTGTGGCCGCCGAGCGAGCTGACCCGCGAGGAGATGAAGATGATCGCCGGGCGGGTGCGCCCGACGACAGCGGGCGCCGGCCTGGAGGAGATCCTGTTCATCGCGCGGCAGCGCGACCGCCGCACCGGTGAGCTGACCAGGATCGCCGTACGGATCTCGTTCGACGCCGCGGGCGGCGCCGACCTGACCATCGGGGAACCGCCGGTCGAGCCGATCGAGCCACTCGACGAGTACAGGCTCAAGGTGCTGCGGGCCAGCAGCCGCAACACCGTGTACCCGTACGAGCTGACCGGCCGGCTCGGTGACTTCGTCGAGCACGACCTCGACGACGACCACGTGCTGACGCCGGTGGACCGGCCGAAGGGCCGCAACGCCGCTGCCATCGTGGCCGGGGTGGTCACCACGCCGACCGAGCGGCACCCGCAGGGCGTCACCCGGGTGGTGCTGCTGGGCGACCCGACGAAGTCGCTGGGCGCTCTGTCGGAGCCGGAGTGCCGGCGCGTGATCGCCGCACTGGACCTGGCCGAGCGGATGCAGGTGCCGCTGGAGTGGTGGGCGCTGTCCGCCGGGGCGCGGATCTCGATGACCTCCGGCACGGAGAACATGGACTGGGTGGCCGCGGCGCTCAAGCGGATCGTCGAGTTCACCCAGGCCGGCGGTGAGATCAACATCGTGGTCGCGGGCATCAACGTCGGCGCTCAGCCGTACTGGAACGCCGAGGCGACAATGCTCATGCACACCAAGGGCATCCTGGTGATGACGCCGGACTCGGCGATGGTGCTCACCGGTAAGCAGTCGCTCGACTTCTCCGGCGGCGTGTCGGCCGAGGACAACTTCGGCATCGGCGGCTACGACCGGGTGATGGGGCCGAACGGGCAGGCGCAGTACTGGGCGCCGAACCTGACCGCCGCCCGCGACGTGGTGATGGCCCACTACGACCACACGTACGTCGCGCCCGGGGAGGACGCGCCCCGACGGGCGGTCACCGCCGACCCGACCGACCGGGACATCTCCGACTTCCCGCACGACGTGGCGGGCAGTGCCTTCGCCACCGTCGGGGAGATCTTCTCGGCCGAGTCCAACCCGGACCGCAAGAAGCCGTTCGACATCCGGACGGTGATGCGGGCCCTCTCCGACCAGGACCACCCGGTGCTGGAGCGCTGGGCCGGCATGGCGGACGCGGACACCGCCGTCGTGCAGGACGTCCACCTCGGTGGTATCCCGGTCTGCCTGCTCGGCATCGAGTCCCGGTCGGTGCCGCGGCACGGCTTCCCGCCCACCGACGGTCCGGACACCTACACGGCGGGCACGCTCTTCCCCCGCTCGTCGAAGAAGGCCGCGCGGGCGATCAACGCGGCCAGCGGCAATCGGCCGCTCGTGGTGCTGGCGAACCTGTCCGGCTTCGACGGCTCACCGGAGTCGATGCGCAAGCTGCAACTGGAGTACGGCGCTGAGATCGGCCGGGCGATCGTGAACTTCCGGGGTCCCATCGTCTTCTGCGTGATCTCGCGCTACCACGGCGGTGCGTTCGTGGTGTTCTCGAAGGCGCTGAACCCGAACATGACGGTGCTGGCGCTGGAGGGTTCGTTCGCCTCGGTGCTCGGTGGCGCACCCGCCGCCGCTGTGGTGTTCTCCGCCGACGTCAACGCCCGTACGTCGGCCGACCCGCGGGTGCGGGACCTGGAGGCCCGCGCCGCCGCCGCGGCCGGCACCGAACGCGCCGCGCTGACGGCGGAGCTCGACGAGCTGCGTTCGTCGGTGCGCGCGGAGAAGCTCAGCGAGGTGGCCGCCGAGTTCGATCGGGTGCACAACATCCACCGCGCCGTCGAGGTCGGCTCGGTGGACGCCGTCATCCGCGCCGCCGAGCTGCGTCCACGCATCATCGAGGCCATCGAGGCCCGCCTGGGGTGACCCACCGAGACCGGGCGGGGTGGGCTCGGTTCCTGGACGACCAGGAACCGGGCCCGCCCCGTTTCAGGTGGCGTGGCGCAGCAGTTCGTGAAGGAACCCGACGACCTCGTCGGGGCTGAGGTCCATGGCGTTCTCGCCGACGCTGACCTCGAACGAGCATCGGTCCGGTGCCGGCGCCGAGCGTACGCGGCCGAACAACTCCACCCCGTCGGCGGCGAGCAGCGCGTCGGCGGCCCGCGTCGCGGCGTCCGGGCCGACCGGGAGGTGGACGTGGAACAGGGGCGTCTGCGGTGGGTCCGGGTAGGCGCGGGCCACCCCGTCGGCGTTGATGGCCGCCGCGATCGCCACCGCGTGCTCCCGGTGCGCCGGTAGCCGGGGCAGCAGGGTGTCCAGGCCGTGCAGCGCGGTGAGGGCCAACGGCCACGCGTCGTAGACGTCGCCGCCGAGCCGACGACGCCACACCCGGGCCTCGGCCACCAGTGCGGTGTCCCCGGCGAGCGCGGCACCGCCGACGCCCTGCAGTCCCTTGTAGAACGAGACGTAACCGCTGTCGAACAGCGCGGCGATCTCGGCGAACGGCCGCTGGTAGTACGTCTGCGCCTCCCAGAGGCGGGCGCCGTCGAGGTGGATGGCGGCGCCGCGCTCACGCATCGCCTCGGTCTGCGCGACGAGGTCGTCCCACTGCGGCAGCAGTCCGCCGATGTCGCGTTGCGGCAGCTCCCAGAGCACCGCCGCGAGTGGTTCGGCGACGGCGGTGAGATCGGCCAGTGTCATCAGTCGGTTGCGGTCGCCGACAGGCTGGAAGCGCAGCCCGTGCACGACGGCGTACCCCTGCTGTTCCCAGACCTCCAGGTGACACTGCGGGTGGGCGGCGAAGGCGGCCCGCCTGCCGCGCCGGTCGGCGTGGATGCGCAGGGCCACCTGCTGGGCCATCGTCCCGGTGGGGAAGAACAGCGCTTCGTCGGTGCCGAGCAGGGAGGCCACCCGCCGTTCGAGGGCGGCCACCGGCCCGTCCGGTCCGTTCGGCGGCGTGGCCGGGTCGACCTGGGCCAGCATCGACCGCAGGAGGTCGTGCGGCCGACGGCGCAGCTCCGAGTGCAGGAACAGGGAACGCCGCACAGTCATTGCGGCAGTATCCACCCTCAGCCGGTTCGTCGCTCGTGGCCCGGGTCGGTGTCGGCGCGCCAGGCGGCAGCGAGATCCTCGCGCGCCCGGGCGACCCGGGAGCGGATCGTGCCGACCGGGCACTGGCAGACGTCCGCCGCCTCGGCGTAGGACAGGCCGAGCACCTGGGTGGCGACGAACGCCTCACGCCGCTCCCGGGTCAGGCCGGCGATCAGCTGGTGCAGCGTCACTTCCTCGTCGGCGTCGGTGGTGATCGCACCGGCGGCCTCGGCCGCCGCCTGCCAGTCCGGCACCGACGCCGTCCTCGGTCGGGCCACCGCCGTCCGGACGTGATCCACGGCGACGCGCCGGGCGATGGTGAACACCCAGGTGCGGGCCGACGAGCGGCCGGCGAAGCCGGGCAGGTTGCGAAATGCCCGCAGGAACGTCTCCTGGGTCAGGTCGTCGGCCTCCCCCGGCCCGGCCAGGTGCGACAGGAACCGCCAGACCTGGTCCTGCAGTGCCCGGATGAACGCCGTGGCGGCCTGCCCGTCACCCTGACCCGCCTGCCGCGCCCACCGGGTCACCTGGTCGTCGTCAACGACACCGTTGCGCACCGACCACCGTCCTGTGTGCCACCGGGCGCTCCTTCATGCCGAGATGCCGTCGTCGGAACGCCGCCGATCGGCCGCGCACTCTGGTGGTCGCCGCCGGAGCCGGAAAAGTTCCCGGGCGTCCCACCTTCGACTGGTCTGGCGGATGTCCGACGCGAGCGCCAGCGGGCCGCTCAGCGCGGGACGGGTTGGTCCGCGCTCTCGCGTTCTCTCGGCACCGCGAGGTCGGGCATGCGCCACCACCGCCACAGCTGGCTGTATCCGCCCCCGGCGCTGAGCAGCTCGGCGTGCGTCCCGTGCTCGGCGACGCGCCCGTGGTCCAGGACGACGATGCGGTCCGCGGTGGCCGCCTGGCTGAGACGGTGGGCGACGACCAGCGTCGTACGGCCCTCGGTGGCGGCCACCGCGGCGCGGTCGAGGTCCCGGGCGCCCGCGCTGCCCGCCTCGGCGGTGGCCTCGTCGAGGACCGCCACCGCCGGATCGGCGAGGACGAGGCGGGCCAGCGCGAGCTGCTGGGCCTGGGCCGAGGTGAGCTGCCGACCGCCCTCCCCCACCGGGGTGTTGAGGCCGTCCGGCAGTCCCCGCACCCACTCGGTGGCGCCGACCCGGTCGAGGGCGGTGGTGATCTCGGCGTCGGTGGCGTCCGGGGCGGCCAGGCGCAGGTCGTCGGCGAGCGGCCCGGCGAAGACGTGCACCTCCTGGCTGATCAGGGCGATCTCGCGACGGAGGCGGTGCTCGTCGAGCTGGGCCAGCGGCACGCCGCGCAGGGTGACCGCACCGTGGGTGGGCGCGATGATGCCGGCGATGATGCCGGCCAGGGTGCTCTTGCCCGCGCCGCTCGCGCCGACGAGAGCGACGCGCTCCCCGGGGTTGAGCCGCAGGGTGATGTCGCGCAGCACGACCGGCCCGTCGTCGTAGCGGTGCTCCGCGACGGTCACCTCCAGTGCGGCCGGTTCGGCCCGATCGCGGCGGGTGGGCTCGGCGTCGCTGGGGGCCGCGGTGTCCGGCAGGGTGGTGACCCCGACGAGTCGGGCCAGGCTGGCCCCGGCCTGCAACACCGAGTCCGACTCGAACAGCAGCAGGCCGATGGGGTTGAAGAGGCGGTGGAAGTAGAGCGCGGCGGTGGTGGCGGCACCGACGGTGGCCAGGTCGCCGCGGACCAGCAGGAAGCCGGCGAGCAGCACGGCGGCGAGCCCCACGAACTCCGAGCGGTTGATGCGCAACCCGAAGCGGGTGTAGAGGCCGAAGATCTCCAGGGACAGGTCGCGGGCGACGCCGGAGCGATCCGCGATCCGGGCGACGTGGGCGTCCTCCATCCGGTAGGCGCGCACTGTCGCCGCGCCCCGCAGCGCCTCGGCGGTCGCCTGCGCCCGCTCGCCCGTCGCCACCCGCTCCCGGGCGTAGTACGGCACGGATCGCCGGAGGTACCAGCGCAGCGCCAGCGCGTACGCCGGGGCCGCGACCAATCCGGCGATGCCGAGCCGCCAGTCGAGGGCGAAGAGCCCGGCCGCGGTCAGCACCACGGACAGCAGCGCGCCGAGGAAGGCGGGGCCGCTGGTGGCGATCACGTTCGTCACCACTGCCACGTCGTCGCCGGCGCGGGCCACCAGGTCCCCGGTGCCGGCCCGCTCCAGGGTGGCCGACGGCAGGTGCAGGGCGCGGTCGAGGACCCGTTCCCGGAGTCGGGCCAGCACGGTCTCGCCGAGGCGCGCGGCGACCGCGGCGCCGGCCGCGGTGAGGAGCCCCGCGAGCACGGCGGCGCCCGCGATCACACCGGCCCAGCCCAGCACCGTCGGTGTGTCGGTGCCGGCGATGACGTCGTCGACGAGGCGGCCGAGCACCCAGGGAGCGACCAGCCCGGTCGCGGCCGCGGCGACCAGCAACGTGCCGGCGACGGCGCTGAGCCCCGGCAGGAGGGCCAGCTCGGTGCGCAGGGCGGCCCAGGTCTCCCGGCCGGTGGCCGTCGGCAGCAGGTGCCGGCTGATCGGCTCGGCCGTCATCGCAGGGTCTCCTCGCGGTAGCGGGCGTCGCTGGCGAGCAACAGCTCGTGCGGGCCCTCGGCGACGACCCGTCCCCGGTCGATCACCGCGACCCGGTCGGTGATCCGCAGCAGCGCCGGACTGGTGGTGATCAGCACCGTGCCCCGGGTTCCCGTCCCCCGAGCCGTGGCCAGTCGCGCGGCGAGCAGCCCTTCGGTCACCGAGTCGACCGCCGTGGTGGGGTTGTGCAGCACCAGCACCGGCGGGTCGGCGACGAGCGCCCGGGCCAGCCCGATCCGCTGCCGCTGCCCGCCGGAGAGGTTCGCGCCGCGTTCGGTGAGCAGGCGGTCCAGTCCGTGCGGGTGCGCGGCGAGCACGTCCTCGGCGGCGGCGGCGCGGACGGCGGCACACAGGACCTCGTCGTCGACGGAGGTCCCGGCGCACAGATTGTTGCGCAGCGTCCCCTCGAACAGCGCCACGTCGTGCTGCTCGACGAGGATCGTGGCGCGCGCGGCGTCAATGTGCAGCTCGTCGGCGGGTACGCCGTCGACGCGGAGCGTCCCCCGGTGCTCCGCGCGGGGCACCCGGCCGGCCAGCAACGCGACCAGCGCCTCGGCGTCGCTCGGGTCGTAGGCGAGAACGCCCAGGATCTCACCGGCCCCGACGCGCAGGTTGACGTCGTCGAGGCCCGCGTAGCTGACCCCGTCGAGGGCGAGCCGTGACGGGCCCGGGGCGGGCGGCCCGGCGTCACCCGGCTGGACGACCGGCGCGGCACCGAGGACCCGGGCGACCCGCCCCGCGGAGGCGCGGGCCATGGCGAACAGCTGGACGCAGTACCCGAGCGTCTGCACCGGCTCGGCGATGAACTGGGCCAGCCCGACCACCGCCACCAGCTCGCCGATGGTGAGTCGGCCCTGCAACGCGAGCCAACCGGCGAATCCGGCGACCGTCGCGAGGAAGAGGCCGTTGACGGTGGTGGTGAGCCCGAGGTGCAGGCCCTTGGTGGTGGCGGCGCGCAGGGTGACGTCGAGCGCGTGGCGGCTGGCCCCCGCGTACCGGCGGGCGGCGTGGTCCTGTGCGCCGATGCCGCGCAGCACGCGCAGGCCGGTGACGAGGTCGACGGCGAGGGCGGTGGTGGCGGCGAGCGCCTCCTGCTGCGACGTGCTGCGCCGGGTGAGCAGCGGCGCCATCCGCTGCAGGGCGACGACAAGCAGGGGTACGCCGATGAGCACCCCGAGCCCGAGGGGAATGTCGACGACGAGCAGGGCGACGGCGGCGACCACGATGGCGGTGAGCGCGGCGGCGGTGAGTCCGGCGACGCGCACGACGAGCGCGGAGAGCTCGGCGTCGGAGGCCGTCACGGACAGCAGTTCGCCGTCGCGCAGACCCGAGCGGCGTCCCCGCGGGTCGAGGGCGCTGCGGACGATCTCGACCCGGGTGGTGTGCGCCTCGTGTTCCACGGCGGCGAACGCCAGTCGCGCGCCGGCCCGGTAGGCGAAGGCGAGCACCGTGAACAGGGCGGCCAGCCCGGCCAGCGAGAGCAGCAGGGCGCGGACGTCCCCGGTGGCCACCGCGCGGTCGATGACCACGCCGACGGCCACCGGGACGAGAGCTTCGGTGGCCTGGTGGGTGCAGAGCAGCGCGATGCCCGCTGCCACCCGGGCGCGCTGTCGACGCAGCGCGCGACGCAGCACGGCACCGCCGGTGGTCTCGGCGACTGTCATGTGCGAATCGATGAGGGCACGGCGGCGGACTCCACTGATGATTAGGGAAGGCTAACCTAACATCTCAGTGGTGGGGTCGGAGGTGCGGGCCCGGTGCTCACCCACCCGACACCGAACCGGGCAGGCCGAGACCCTTGACGGCCGCCGCGACCAGGACCTCCGGGGCCGACGAGAGATCGAGGACGAGCACCGACTCGTCCGGCCCGGCCGGTTCCAACGTGGCCAGCTGCGACTCCAGCAGACTGGCCGGCATGTAGTGCCCCTCGCGCTTTGCCAGTCGCGCCCGGATGACCTCCGCCGGCCCGTCCAGGTGCACGAAGTCCACAGGGAGCGGGCCCCGACGGAGCACGTCGCGGTACGACCGCTTCAACGCCGAGCAGGCGAGCACCGTCGAACGGCCCTCCGCGCCACGGTCGGCGATCCACGCGGCGATGTCCCGCAGCCAAGGCGCCCGGGTGGCATCGTCCAGCGGTACGCCGGACCGCATCCGCGCCACGTTCTCCGGGGAGTGGAACTCGTCCGCCTCGGCGAACGTCAACCCGGTCGCCGCGCTGATCCCGCGTGCCACGGTGGTCTTGCCGGCCCCGGAGACGCCCATCACCACGACGTGCCGGGTGGGCCGGGCGCCGCGCCGCTCACCAGTCATGGACCGTGCCGTCCTTGAGCCGGTTGAACGGCAGGTACGCCGGCTCGTACGGGAACCGGGCCGCCGCCTCCTCGTCGAGCTCCACCCCGAGCCCCGGTTGGTCGCCCGGGTGCAGGTAGCCGTCGGTGAAGGTGAACGACTGCCGGAACACCTCGTTGGCCAGCGGGGTGTGCTTCATGTACTCCTGGATCCCGAAGTTGTGGATGGCCAGGTCCAGGTGCAGCGCCGCCGCCATACCCACCGGGGAGATGTCGGTGGGGCCATGGATGCCGGACTTGATCTGGTACTGGGCGGCGAAGTCGAGCAGCTTGCGCATGGCGGTGATGCCACCGGTGTGGGTGACGGCGGACCGGACGTAGTCGATCAACTGCTCACGGATCAGGGTCTGGTAGTCCCACACGGTGTTGAAGACCTCGCCGATGGCCAGCGGGGTGGTGGTGTGCTGGCGGACCAACCGCAGCGCCTCCTGGTTCTCGGCCGGGGTGCAGTCCTCCAGCCAGAACAGGTCGTACGGTTCGAGGGCCTTGCCGAGCTTGGCGGCCTGGATCGGCGTCATGCGGTGGTGCCCGTCGTGCAGCAGCGGCAGCTCCGGGCCGAACTCGTTGCGTACCGCCTCGAAGACCGACGGCAGGTGGCGCAGGTACGCGCGGGTGTCCCAGTCCTCCTCGGCGGGCAGCGGGGTGCGCTGGGCGGGTTCGTAGTCGTAGCGCTGGCCGGTGGCGCTGGGCTGCGCGGCCACGCCGTAGACCGCGTTGATGCCCGGCACCGAGGTCTGCACCCGGATCGACCGGAAGCCCTCGTCGAGGTGGCGGCGGATCGAGTCGAACAGCTCGGGAAGGTCGCGACCCGAGGCGTGCCCGTACGCCATGATGCCGGTGCGGGACGCGCCGCCCAGCAGTTGGTACAGCGGCATGCCGGCAGCCTTGGCCTTGACGTCCCAGAGTGCGACGTCCACCGCGGCGATGGCCGCCATGGTGACCGGGCCTCGCCGCCAGTACGCCGACCGGTACAGGAACTGCCAGGTGTCCTCGATCCGGTGCGCATCGCGCCCCATCAGCAGCGGGGCGACGTGGTCGCGCAGGTACGAGGCGACGGACAGTTCACGACCGTTGAGCGTGGCGTCGCCCAGACCGGTGATCCCCTCGTCGGTGGTGATCTTCAGGGTGACGAAGTTCCGGTCGGGGCTGGACACGATGACGTCTGCTGCGACGATCTTCACTGGGGGCCTTTCCGTTAGTGCCGGTCGGGGTCTCACCACTCCGCATAGGAGCCGTCGGGGTGCCGCCAGGTGGGGCTGCGCCAGGCGTGCCCGCGCTTGTCAGCGGTCCGCACCGCGTGTTCGTCGATCTCGATGCCGAGGCCGGGGGCTGTCAACCGCTGCACGTACCCGTCGACGAAGGTCAGCGGGGTCTGGTCGAGGCAGTAGTCGAGCACCTCGGCGCCCTGGTTGTAGTGGATGCCGATGCTCTGTTCCTGAATGAGGAAGTTGGGGGTGGCGAAGCCGACCTGCAGGCAGGCGGCGAGGGCGATCGGCCCGAGCGGACAGTGCGGGGCGAGCTGCACGTCGTACACCTCGGCCAACGTGGCGATCTTGCGAACCTCGGTGATGCCGCCGGCGTGCGCGAGGTCCGGTTGGGCCACGGCGATGCCGGCCTGCAGCACGGGCAGGAACTCCTGCCGGCTGTAGAGCCGCTCCCCGGTGGAGATGGGGGTGGTGGTGCAGCGGACGACCTCACCGATCAGGTGTGAGTTCTCCGGCACCACCGGTTCTTCCAGGAAGAACGGCCGGTACGGCTCCAGCAGCGGGGCGACCCGCCGGACGTTGGCGAGAGTGAACCGGCCGTGGAAGTCGACGGCGACGTCGCGGTCGTCGCCGAGAACCTCACGGGCGACGGCCACCCGCCGCACCACCGCGTCGAGGTCGGCGACCGAGGCGAGCGCGCCCATCGGCCCGGACGCGTTCATCTTCACCGCGGTCAGGCCCGCCTCGACCCGGGCGCTGATCTGGTCGCGGATCTCGGCGGGCTCGTCGCCGCCGATCCAGCCGTAGACCCGGATCCGGTCCCGGACCGGCCCGCCGAGGAGTTGGTGCACCGGGGCGCCGTAGTGCTTGCCGGCGATGTCCCAGAGCGCCTGGTCCAGACCGGACACCGCGCTGGCCAGGATCGGGCCACCCCGGTAGAAGGACCCCTTGGTCAACACCTGCCAGTGGTCCTCGATACGCAGCGCGTCGCGACCCGTGAGCAGTTCGCTGAGCTGGTCGACGGCCGTGCGTACGGTCTCGGACCGGCCCTCGCAGGTCGCCTCACCCCAGCCGACGATGCCGGACTCCGTCTCGATCCGGACGAACAGCCAGCGCGGCGCGACCAGGAAGGTCTCCACCTTCGCGATCCTCGTCATGACCCGGTCAGCCCTTCGTGGCACCGGCGGTCAGGCCGGAGACGACGTACTTCTGCACGAACAGGGCGATCAGCATGATCGGCAGGGTGACCACCGTCGCGGCGGCCATCAGGCCGCCCCAGTCGATGCTGGCGTAGCCGACGAAGTCGAAGATCGCGACGGGGAGCGTCTTCGTGTCGGAGCCGGAGAGCACCAGGGCGAACATGAAGTTGTTCCAGGAGAAGATGAAGGAGAGGATGCCGGCGGTCGCGACGCCGGGCACCGACAGCGGGAGGGTGATCCGCCGGAACG
This sequence comes from Micromonospora parva, assembly GCF_040649675.1. NCBI lineage: Bacteria > Bacillati > Actinomycetota > Actinomycetes > Micromonosporales > Micromonosporaceae > Micromonospora > Micromonospora parva. The sequence continues at coordinate 60,365 of NZ_JBEZFX010000010.1, forward strand.
CGCCGATGTGGGTCAGCCCGTCGACCAGGGCGGCCTCTTCCAACTCGGCCGGCAGCCCGTCGAAGTAGCCCATCATGATGTAGACGATCAGCGGCAGCGACACGAACATGTGGCTCAGGATCAGCACGCTGAACCCACCGACCAGCTTCAGGTTCGAGAAGACGTAGTACCAGGGCACCAGCAGCGAGACGCCGGGGATCACCCGGGCCATCAGCACGACGAGCGCGGACTTCTTCATGCTGAACCGGCTCATCGAGTACGCGGCGGGCACGCCGAGCAGGAGCGAGAGCGCGGTGGCCGCGAACGCCACCCAGAGACTGTTGCCGATGAACTGGAGATAGTTGGCCTGCTGGAGAACTGTCTCGTAGTTCTTCAGGCTGGGCGAGAAGACGAACGCCTTGGCGGTGTCGTAGATGTCCACGTTGGTCTTGAACGACGCGGCGATCATCCAGAGCAGCGGCGCCATCAGCGCGAAGACCACGACCACCAGCGCCGAGGTGCGGAAGACGCGGTACGGCTTGCTCGGCTTCATCGGCCCAGCCCCTTCTTGCGATAGGTGAGGGCCCACATCACCCCGATGATGATCAGGAAGAAGATGATGAGGACTGTCGACGAGACGCCGTAGTCGTTGTAGTCGAAGCTGAGGCCGTAGGCGTACACGTTGAGGGTCTCGACCTCGTGGAACGACCCGCCGCCGCGACCCTTGGTGGCGTAGAGGATGTCGAACGTCTTGAGCGCGTCGATGCCGCGCAGCAGGATGGCGACGATCACCGTGGGCATCAGCAGCGGGAGGGTGACGTGCCGGAACCGCTGCCAGCTGCTGGCGCCGTCGATCCGCGCCGCTTCCTGCGGCTCGTCGGAGAGCGAGGTGAGCCCGGCGAGCAGGATCAGCACGACCATCGGGGTCCACTGCCAGATGTCGATGAACATCGTGGTCGGCAGGGCCGAGTGCTGCCCGGCCAGCCAGGGCTGCGGGCCGATCCCGATCCAGCCGAGCAGTTGGTTCGCCATCCCGATGTTGGGATCGAAGATCAGCCGCCACATCATGCCGACCGCCACCGGAGTGGCCACCAGTGGCAGGAGGATCGCGACGCGGACCCACTTCTCACCGCGGAAGGGTCGCCACAGCAGCAGGGCGATCGCCATGCCGAGGATGACCTCGAAGAACAGCACGACGCCGGTGAACAGGACGGTACGCCAGACCGCCGGCCAGAACCGGTCGGTGTCGGTGAGCACGTCGAGGTAGTTCTGGATTCCGATGAACTCCGACTCGGCGCGCACCGAGCCCTCGGCGTCGGTCAGGCTCAGGTACCCGGTCCACGCCACCGGAAAGATGATCAGCACGGCGACGAAGAGCATGGCGGGTGCCGCGAAGAGCCACTTGCGGTGCTCGTTCGTCCACCGTGACCAGGCGGAGTCTTCCTGGACCGCCGCAGGGGCCTCGGGCGTGTCGGTGCGGGGGGTGATGACGGCTGACATGAGGGGTCTCCGGGTTCGGGGGTCAGGTCCCGGCGGGGCGGCGGAGCCGGTCGGCTCCGCCGCCCGGCGGTCGGGCTACTTCGCCTCGTCGTCGAGGAACTTCTGGAACGCCGCGTTGGCCGTCTCCGCCGAGGCGGCGGCGTCCTTGCCGGTGATCGCGTCCACGATCGGCTGGCCGACGATCTCCCGCGCCTCGGCCACCTTGACGACCAGCGGACGGTCGTGGCCGACACCGTTGGCGGTGCTTACCGTGTTCGCCTCGGCCAGGTCCTTCGGGTAGGAGGCGGTACCCGCCGGGTTCGCCCAGACCGAGGTGCGGGCACCGGGTACGCCGGCCGTCTGCTGCGCCAGCGCCTGCTCCTTGCCGGCCGCCCACTGGATGAACTTCCAGGCGTTGTCCTTGTTCTCCGAGCTGTCGTTCACCCCGAGTGCCCAGGACGGGATGTTGTACGGCTTCGAGCCGGCCGGGCCGGCCGGGAAGGCCGCGAAGCCGACCGTGTCGACGACCTTGGACTTGGTCGGGTCGGTGGCGTTCTTGTAGAGCGAGTTGGCCTCGGTGTAGAAGGCGGCCTTGCCCTGCGTGAAGATCGCCATCGCCTCGGACCAGCTCATGTCGGTGCTGATGTTCTCCGGGCCGTGGTCGCGCAGCAGCCCGCCGTAGTAGGCGTACGCCTGCTTGGCCTGCTCGGTGTTGACAGTCGCCTTCCCGCTGGAGTCCACGAAGTCGCCGCCGAAGCTGAAGAGGAAGCTGGAGAACTGGGTGACGGCGGCGGCCTTGCCGGTACGCGCGACGAAGCCGGCGACGCCCGGGTTGTCCGCCTCGATCTTCGCGGCCTGCGCCTTGAGCTCGTCGAGCGTCTTCGGTGGCGCGGTGAAGCCGGACTTCGTCAGCAGGTCCTTGCGGTAGTAGAGGACCTCCTGCTCGGTGATGATCGGCAGCCCGACCACCTTGTCCTCATAGGTCGTCGCCTGCATCGGGCCAGCCTGGAAGTCGCCGATCTCGAAGGCGCTGTCGGACTTGGCCCTCTCGCTCAGGTCGGCGAGGTACTTGTTCTTGGCGAACAGCTTCCCCTCCTGCAGGGGCCGGTACATCATCACGTCGATGTCGTCGGAGCCGGCGTTCAGCTTGACGTTGTACTGGTCGGAGAGCTGGTCCTCACCGAGCTGGGTGACGTCGACGGTGAGGCCGGACTGCTTCTCGAACTCCGGCAGGGCCTTTCTGATGTTCTCCGTCCACACATGGTTGACGAGTGTCACGCGAACGGTCTTGGAGTCTTCGCCGCCGCCGTCGCCACCGCAGGCGGTCAGGCTCATGGCGGCGACCACGGCCAGAGATGTGCCGATTACCAGTCGACGTCGCACGCTGTCTCTCTTTCTGTCGTGGCCGCCCCCGAGAGAGCCGCTACCTCGGCGTTACATCCGCTTAACATCGGGATGCTAGGCCGAAAAAGCTGATTACCTCAAGAGGTAGATGCAAATGATATGATCTTTGAGTGGAACCGTCCTCACCAGAGGTTGCAGCCGCTTCGCCCCTCCCCGCCGAGTCCGGGCTGCACGCGCGCGTCCTCGACCACCTCGGCACCGCCATCTGCGGCGGTGAACTGCCCCCCGGGTCGGTCCTCAACATCGACGAGCTGGTCGAGCGGTACGCCGTGTCCCGCTCGGTCGTCCGCGAGGTGCTGCGGGTGCTGGCCTCGATCGGCTTCATCGAGGCGCGTCGACGGGTGGGCGTGCTGATCCGGCCGGCGAGCGCGTGGAACGTCTTCGACCCGCAGGTGATCCGCTGGCGTCTCGCCTCGGCGGGTCGGATGGCCCAGCTCCGGTCGATCACCGAACTGCGCACCGCGGTCGAGCCGCACGCGGCCTTCCTGGCCGCCAGCCGGATCGGCCGTGACGAGGCCAGCGACCTGGTCGGGTTGGCGGCGAAGATGTGGGCGGCCGGCGAGGCCGGCGACGAGGAACGCTTCCTGCACCTCGACATCGAGTTTCACCGGCGGGTCCTGCTCGCCTCCGGCAACGAGATGTTCGTCCGGCTCCAGGAGCTGGTCGCGGAGGTGCTCACCGGCCGGCACAAGCACCACCTCATGCCGCACCACCCGCACGAGCAGGCCCTCCAGATGCACGCCGATGTCGCCCAGGCGATCCAGCGTCGCGACGGTGAGCGCGCCCGGCAGGCGATGGTGCAGCTGATGGAGCAGGCCTTCGACGAGATGAAGTCGCTGTGGGAGCAGACCGGCGGGCCCGAGCACGGCACCGGGTAGCGACCAGCGCGTGCGTCAGTCGGTACGGAGGCTGCGCGTCAGGACCGGGATCATCACCGTCGCGGCGACGAGGTGCAGCCCCAGCAGAGCGGCGATGGTGGCCGCGTTCGCCCCCGAGACGAACGGTGGGATCAGCGAGAGCGCGGTCAGCGCCACCGCCGTCCACACGAACCGGTGGGCGGGGCGCGCACTCCACCACAGGAGAGCGCCGGCGATGACAACGCCCACCACCGAGAAGAAGCCCGTCACCACGGCGAACCCGGACAACGGGATCGTCTCGCCGCCGCCGTCGGGGATCGCGAAATCGACGCCGACGGCCCGGGCCAGCGCGGCGGCGAGGGTGGTGGCCACCATCGCCGCGAGCGTGGCGACCAGGCCGGTGCCGGCAAGCCTCCGCAGCCGGTGACCCCGGCGGGGCTGGCCCGGTGTCGGCCCGGCGGCGATCTGGGTGTCCTCAGTGCTGGTCATGGCGTCTCCATCGACGGTGAGCTGGCGTACCGGACTGGTTGACTGGCGTGGGACGTCCCGTGGCGTACAGACGCGCACCGTCGCCGTGCGGCGGCCGGGGTTGCGCAGAGCGCGGACGCCGGTGCCGCGCAGCCAGAACCCGGCGTCGCGTCCGAGGACCGGCCCTGGTTCGCCGTCGCGCAGCTCCAGCTGGATCCGTCCGCTGGTGACGACGGCGAACGCGTCGGACCACTGCGCCCCGACCACCGCCGCGCGGGCGCCCCCGGGCAGGGTCAGCGTCCGCATCGGGACTACTCCCTGCCGTCGGCCGGCAGTCGCGGCGGCAGACCGAGCCGCGGGAACTGGTCGGCGTGGAAGATGAAGACCTCGGTGATCGCGCCGCCGGTGACGCGCAGGACGTCGATCGTCAGCGGCAGGTACGCGCCCTCCTGCTCGCGCCAGTGGTAGAAGGCGACAGCGGGTTGCCGGTTCACCGAGGTGGGCACCGCGCGCAGGCCCGACATGGCGTCGAAGCCGTCCTCGACCCAGTTGCCCAGCACCGCGTCGCGGCCGACGGACAGGCCCGGCGTGGGCGGCATCGAGGAGCGGACGTCGTCGCGCAGCATGGTGGCGAGCGCGTCGACGTCGGTGGCCACGCTGGCGTCGGTGAAGCGGCGCACCAGCTCGCGCGTCCCGGCGTCCTCGTCGCCGCCGACCCAGTCCTGCCGCTCGGCGGGCAGGTGCTCCCGCATGCCGGCACGGGCCCGCTGCAGTGCGCTGTTCACCGAGTTGACCGAATCCCCGAGCAGCTCCGCGACGTCCTTCGCCGGCCAGCCGAGCACGTCGCGCAGGATCAGCACGGCCCGTGGACGCGGCGCCAGGTGCTGGACTGCGACCAGGTACGCCAGCTCGATCGTCTCCCGCGCGACGGCGACGCTCTCCGGCTCGTCCCCGTCGCCCGCGGGCAGCTCGTCGAGCAACCGGTCCGGGTAGGGCTGCAACCACAGCACCTCACCGCCGGTCGCCGGCTCCGGGCGGCGCTTGGCGAGCAGGTCCAGGCAGGCGTTGGTGGCGATCCGGTACAGCCATGCCCGGAACGTCGACCGCCCCTCGAACGTCTCCCGCCGCCGCCAGGCCCGCAGGAACGTCTCCTGCACCGTGTCCTCGGCGTCCTCGAACGAGCCGAGCATCCGGTAGCAGTGCACGTGCAGCTCCCGCCGGTGCCGCTGTGCCAGCCCCGAGAACGCCGGCTCGTCGACCTCGCCGAGACCGCTCACAACCATCTCCTGCAACCGTGTGTCCGCACTCATCACGTCATCCTTCCGCCTCGTCATGTCCTGTCGGAGGTATGACGGGCGCGGACGCGACAACTCATCACTCGGGATGGGCGCTCGTCGGCGGCGGGCGATGGCGGGGTGGTGCTGGGATCATGTCCAGATGAGCGAGGAGCAGGCGCGGGTGCTGTCGCATCGAGGTATCCGGCGGCCGTACTGATCCGACAGCGACCGACGGCAGCTGGTCGCACCAACCCGCACGGTCGTCGTGGGGCAGACGTCCCGACCAGCCTGATGACTCACAGGCATCATGATGCCTGTGAGTCATCACGCTCGCGGGCGCATCCGCCGCTCGGCGGAGCACCCGGGTCCCCGATGGCTCCGATCAGCACCCGCCCGCACGGCCTGGGGGACGCGGCGCGGTGCTACCGGGCGGTGCCGCCGCCCGATCGGCCCGCACCGGCGGAGGGCCGGTGCGCGATGCGGGGTGCCCGCACGGCGGAGGCGTTGCCGGCTCCGGGGCGGTGGTCGCGCGCCGCGCTGGCCACCATCTCGTCGGCGTCGCGAGTGAGCGCCTGCCGGATGTGCGGCGGAACGACGTCGGACGTGGCCATCGCCAGTCGGACCTGCACCGCGCGGTCGTCGACCAGCCGGGCCAGATCCGCCTCGCTCAGCTCGACGGCCCGCACCAGCGCGGCACGGACGTCGACCACCGGGTCCGCGGCGAGCGCGCTGCGCTGCTCGGCGGTGGTCCGTGGATTGCGGGCGACCCCCTTGCGTACGCGTGCGGTGCGGTCGGCCAACAGGGCGGTGATCACGTCGGGGTCGTGGGTGTGCGTGGCGAGTCGTTCCCGTACCTCGGGTGACACGTCGTCGATCAGCTTGGCGGCCAGCTCCGGCTCCAGCTCCCGACTCTCCGCGAGCAGGCCGCGAAGCTCCTTGTCCGAGGTCTGCGCCATGACCTGGCGGATCGACTCGTCGCACGCCGGGTTGCCGGCGACCGCCCAGCGGACCCACCGGTCGGCGTCCTTGACCAGGCGCATGAGGTTGGCGATCGAGGTGGAGGGGTTCCTCGCCACCGCCTCCCGGACCTGACGATCATGGTCGCGGGTGAGCGGTCGCAGGGCTTGCGCGGGTGCGTCGGCCCGAGCGGCGACCGCCTTGCGGACCAGTACCGACGGGTCGGACGCCAGGTCGATAAGGGTCATTTGTGGCGTTGTGGGGTCCTGGGCGAGCGCGAGTCGAGCGTCAGCGCTCCCGCCGATCGGACGGTGGGCGGTGGTGCCGGACCCGCTGTGACGGTCGGGCTCGCCGACGTCCTGCTGTTTCCCCATCGCGCAATCATGTCACGCGCCCGATTCGGCAGGATCGGCCGCGGGCCGCGCCGGGGCAGGTAGGCGCAGGCCGGACATGCCTCCGTCGACAGGCAGCGACGAACCGGTCACCGACCCGGTCGCGGGCGACGCGAGGTAGACGACGGCGGCGGCCACCTCGTCGGCGGTCACCAGGCGGCCGGTCGGCTGCCGCGAGGCCAGGTGCCGCTTCTCCGCCGTCGGGTCGGCGGCGCCGGCGAGCAGGCGGGCCACCCAGGGCGTGTCGACGGTGCCGGGGGCGACGCAGTTGACCCGGACGCCATCCGTCACCAGGTCGGCGGCCATGGCGAGGGTAAGGGCGTGCACGGCACCCTTCGACGCCGAGTACAGGGCGCGTTTGGGCAGACCCGTGGTCGCCGCGATCGAGGAGATGTTGACGATCGCCGCGGACGACGACCGGCGCAGGTACGGCAGGGCGACGGCGCTGGTGCGGGCCACACCGGAGACATTGACGTCGAGTACCCGGCTCCACTGCTCGTCGTCGTTCTCCTCCACCGTGCCCACGGCCGAGATCCCGGCGTTGTTGACCAGGATGTCGATGCCGCCGAACGCCTCGGCGACCGCTGCGACGGCCGTGCTCAGCGAGGCGCGGTCGGCCACGTCCGCCCGGACGCCGAGGACGCCGGGATCCTCCGGCAGACCCGACAGCTCCAGGTCCAGGACACCCACCCGGGCGCCGGCGGCGGCGAACGCCCGCACACACGCGAGCCCGATCCCCGATCCGCCTCCGGTCACCACTGCCACCAGACCGTCACACCGCATGCTGCTCTCTCCTTCCGAGTAGTTGACGCACCGCCGTCAGGTCGGCCGCGCGGTGAAGCGCGTCCCGGGTCAGATCCAGGCCGGCCCGTCGGGGTACGCGTACGTGGCGAGGCTCTCCGGACGCATCGCGGCGGAGAACCCCGGCGCGCTGGGCGCCACGTAGTGCCCGTCCTTGATCACCACCGGGTCGAGGAAGTGCTCGTGCAGGTGGTCGACGTACTCGACGACCCGGTCACGCATCGAGCCGGACACCGCCACGAAGTCGAACATCGACAGGTGCTGCACCAGCTCGCACAGGCCCACTCCCCCGGCGTGCGGGCAGACCGGCACCCCGTACTTCATGGCGAGCAGCAGGATGGCGACGTTCTCGTTCACGCCGCCCACCCGGCAGGCGTCGATCTGGACGACGTCGACGGCACCGGCCTGGAGCAGCTGTTTGAACACCACCCGGTTCGCCACGTGCTCGCCGGTGGCGACCCGGATCGGCCCGCCGTCGGGTGCGCTGGTGGCGAGGGCGGACCGGATCGCCGCGTGGGCGAGCACATCGTCGGGGCTGGTCGGTTCCTCGATCCACCACGGGTCGTACGGCGCCAACTCGCGCATCCGGTCGACCGCCTCGGCGACGTCCCAGCGCTGGTTGGCGTCGAGCGCGATCCGGATCCGCGGGCCGACCGCCTCGCGGGCGATCTTCAGGCGTCGTACGTCGTCGGCGGCGTCCGCGCCCACCTTCAGCTTGATCTGGGTGAACCCGTCGGCCACGGCCTGCCTGGCCAGCCCGACCACCTTGTCGTCGGAGTAGCCGAGCCAGCCGGGCGACGTGGTGTACGCGGGGTAGCCCCGCTCGGTCAGCCGGGCGATCCGGTCGGCCCGACCCGGCTCGGCGGCGCGCAGGATCTCCAGTGCCTCGTCGGGGGTGAGGGCGTCGGTGAGGTAACGCCAGTCGACCAGGTCGACGATCTGCTCGGGGCTGAGGTCGGCCAGGTAGCGCCAGACCGGCTTGCCCGCCCGCTTGGCGACCAGGTCCCACATCGCGTTGATCACCGCTGCGGCGGCGAGGTGCATCACGCCCTTCTCCGGGCCGAGCCAGCGCAGCTGCGAGTCCTGGGTGAGCGAGCGGGCGAACGCACCGAGGTCCACGGTGTCCGGGTCCAGGCCGACCACGTACGGCACCAGCGCGTCGATCGCCGCCCGGCAGACGTCGTTGCCCCGCCCGATGGTGAAGGTGAAGCCGTGCCCGTCCGGGCCGTCGTCGGTGCTCAGCACCAGGTACGCGGCCGAGTAGTCGGGGTCGGGGTTCATCGCGTCGGAACCGTCGAGGTTCCGCGAGGTGGGGAACCGGACGTCGTACGTGTCGACGGAGGTGATCACCGCCATCAGGCGTCCCGGAGCGTGTTGCGCTGCCGACCGAGGCCGTCGATCTCGACCTCCATCACGTCGCCGGCGGTCAGGTACGGGAAGCGGCCGGAGAGCGCCACTCCCTGCGGGGTGCCGGTGTTGATGACGTCGCCCGGCTCCAGCACTGTGTACTGGGACAGGTGCCAGACCAGGTACGCCACGTCGAAGATCATGTCTTTGGTGCTGGAGTCCTGTCGGGGCTCGCCGTTGACCCAGGAGCGCAGCCGCAGCGCCTGCGGGTCGCCGACCTCGTCGGCGGTGACCAGCCACGGGCCGAGCGGTTGGAACGTCTCGCAGGACTTGCCCTTCGACCACTGACCACCGGAGACGGCGAGTTGGAAGTCCCGCTCGGAGACGTCGTTGGAGAGGACGTACCCGGCGATGTGCCCGAGGGCGTCGGCGGGCGAGGCGAGGTAGCGGGCCGGTCGGCCGATCACCACCGCCAACTCCACCTCCCAGTCTGTCTTCGTCGAGCCACGCGGGATCAGGACCTCGTCGTGCGGGCCGACGACGGTGTTGGGCGCCTTGTAGAAGATGATCGGGTCGGTCGGTGGCGCGGCGCCCGATTCGGCGGCGTGCGCGGCGTAGTTCTGCCCCACGCAGAGCACCACCCCGGGCCGGGCGACCGGTGCGCCGACCCGCTGACCGGTGACGTCGATCTCGGGCAGGTCGGTGGCCTCGCGGACCCTCCGCACGCCGTCGCCGGCGAGGAACTCGCCGTCGATGTCGGCGGTGAGCGACGAGAGGTCGAAGTGCCTTCCGTCGGCGAACAGCACGGGGCGTTCCCGCCCCACGGGCCCGACGCGCATGAACTTCACGAACCAACCTCCAGTGCATAGGTACGAGTCGCGACACAAGCCGGACGGCTGCTCGCGTCGATGATCACGGCGTCGGCACCTGGCTCGGCAGCAGACCCTCGGCCTTGAGATCGGCCCACAGCGCATCGGGCACGTCCCACTCGAACATCGCCACGTTGTCGGCGATCTGCTCCGGGTCCCGGGCGCCGACCACCACGCTGGTGACCGCCGGGTGCCCGAGCGGAAACTGGATCGCCGCGGCCCGCAGCGGTACGCCGTGCCGCTCGCACACCGACCGGATCGCGGTGGCCCGGTCGAGCAGCCTGCGGCCGGCCGGGGCGTAGTCGTAGGGGGCGCCCGGGCTCGGGTCGGCCAGCAGGCCCGAGTTGTAGACCCCGGCGGCGATGATCGCGATCCCCTTCGCCTGGCACAGCGGCAACAGCTCGTCGAGGCCGGACTGGTCCAGCAGCGTGTACCGGCCAGCGAGCATGAAGCAGTCGAAGTCGCCGGCGTGGGCCAGCTCGACCAGCGCCGGGGCCTGGTTCATGCCGGCGCTGACCGCGCCGATCTCGCCGGCCGCCCGCAGCTGCGCCAACGCCGGGTACGCCCCGGCGACCGCCTCGGCGAGGTGGTCGTCCGGGTCGTGGATGTGCGCGATGTCGATCCGGTCCAGCCCCATTCGGGCCAGGCTCTCCGCGTGGGAGCGGCGTACTCCGGCGGCGGAGAAGTCGAACCGGGGCACGAGGTCGGTCGGCTCGGCCCAGAACTCTTGCCGGTCACCACCGTCGGGGACGAGCAGCCGGCCCACCTTGGTGGAGACGGTGAACGCGTCGCGCGGCTTGCCGGCGAGGACCGCCCCGGCGCGTCGCTCGGAGAGGCCGCAACCGTAGAGCGGGGCGGTGTCGAAGTAGCGCAGCCCGAGATCCCAGGCCGCCGCGACGGTGGCGTGCGCGACCTCGTCACCGACGGCGTCGAACATCCCGCCGATCGGGGCGAGCCCGAGCCCGAGCCGGGTCACCACCACGTCGGTACGCCCCACTGTCACTCGTTCGACGGCCTTCACGCGACAACCCCCTGCCCGTCGTGGATGAACCGGATCACCGACTGACTCATCCGCTCGTAGTCGTGGTCGTTGTCCAGTTCACCAACGATGGCGAACTCGCGCATCACCGCGATCCGGTCGGCGAGGGTGACCATCTCCGGCAGGTCCGACGAGATCAGCAGGATGGCCATTCCGCGCGCGGCCAGGCCGGCGATCAATTCGTGGAAGGCCGCCTTGGTGCGCACGTCGATGCCGACGGTGGGCTCGTCGATGATGAGCACGTCGCAGTCGGCCGCCAGCCACTTGGCCAGGCTGACCTTCTGCTGGTTGCCGCCGGAGAGCTGACCGGCGTGCTGGTCGGGCGAGGCGAGTCGGATGCCCAGCCGGTCGGCGTACTCGTCGACGAGCGTCCGCTCGGAGCGGTCGCGGACGAGTCCCAGCCGGGCCAGCCGGCGCCACACGGTCACCGCTGTGTTGCGGGCCACGGTCTGGTCGAGGAAGAGGCCCTCCTCCTTGCGGTTCTCGGTGACGTAGCCGATCCGGTACCGGTGCAGGGCGTCACCCACGTCCCGGATCCGGGCCGGCCGCCCGTGCACCCGCACCTCACCGGCCGTGATCCGGTCGAGGCCCAGCAACGCCTTGGCCAGTTCGCTGCGGCCCGCACCGACGAGCCCGTACAGGCCGACGATCTCGCCGGGGCGAACGGTGAGGCTGACGTCGTGGTGGCCGGCGGCGGTGGCGACGTGGTCGAGCGCCAGCGCCGGTTCGACGTCCGCCGCGACGGCCCGGGCGGCGAGGTGCACCTGCCGGTACGCCCGGCCGACCATCAGGTCGACGATCTCCTCGCGGCTGTGCTCGGCGAGGGGTTCCGCCTCGGCGACGCTGCGCCCGTCGCGCAGCACCGTCACCGTGTCGGCGATCGCGAAGACCTCCTCCAGTTTGTGGCTGACCAGCACTGTGGCGTGACCCCGCTCGGACAGTCGACGCACGATGCCGTAGAGCCGGTCGGCCTCGTCGTTGGTCAGTGACGCGGTCGGTTCGTCGAGCAGCAGCACTGTCGAGTCGGCCGACAACGCCTTGGCGATCTCCACCAGCTGGAGTTGGGCCACCGACAGCCGCGACACCGGCAGGTCGGGGTCCAGGTCGAGGTCGAGCAGTTCGAGGCAACGGCGAGCCTCGGTCCGTAACGCCGCCCGGTCGACCAGGCCGGCGCGGCGGGGCAGATGTTGCAGGCAGATGTTCTCGGCGACGCTGAACGCCGGGATCAGGTTCCGCTCCTGGTGCACCACGCCGATGCCGGCCCGCTGGGCGTCCTGCGGGTTGCCGAGCTGCACCGTACGCGGTTGCCCGTCCGGTCCGGGCAGCCGCAGCTGCCCACCGTCCGGCCGGTACACCCCGGTCAGGATCTTGATCAGGGTGCTCTTGCCGGCGCCGTTCTCGCCGAGCAGCGCGTGCACGCTGCCGGCGGCCACTGTCAGCGTCGCCTCGTCCAGGGCGCGCACCCCGGGGAACGTCTTGACCAGTTTCTCCGCGGCCAGCACGACGCTCATCGGGTACCTCCGGAGAGCTTGTCGCGGAACTGCCCGAGCAGCACCGCGCCGAGGACCACCGCGCCGATGATGAGGTCCACCCACCGCCGGTTGATGTCGAACTGCGACTGGCTCACGTCGACGAGCCGTACCAGAAAGGCAGCGAGCACCGTGCCGGTCACGCTGATCATGCCGCCGGCCAGGGCCACACCGCCGATGATCGGTGCGGCGAAGCTGGGCAGCAGCAGGTCGTCGCCGATCGAGGCGTTCACCGAGCCGAAGGCGGCCACCACGATCACCGCGGCGAAGCCGGCCAGCAGCCCCGACAGGGTGTGGGCCAGCACCAGCGCCCGGTCGTTCGAGATGCCCGACAGTCGGGCGGCGAACGGGTTGCCGCCGGAGGCGAGCAGGTGCCGGCCGGGCACCGTGCGCCGGAAGAAGAGGGCGACAGCGACGGCGCTCGCCACCGCCAGCAGGAAGACCACTGGCACGCCGGCCAGCGACGCCTGCCCGAACTCCCGCAGGCCGGGCGAGTAGCCCTGGTAGGTGCCGGTGCCGTTCACCCCGTACCGCAGTCCTTCGAGGATCGTCATGGTGGCCAGGGTGACGATGAACCCGTTGATCCGGGTGAAGATCACCAGCAGGCCGTTGACCAGTCCGACGACGGCGCCGAGGGCCAGCGCGGCGAGCACCGCGACCGGGGCGGGCAGCCCGGCGTCGATCATGAGCCAACCCGAGGCCATCGCGCAGAACCCGGTGAGCACGCCCACCGAGAGGTTCATCTGACCGACGGCGAGCACCACCATCTGGGCCAGGCCGATGACGATCGGCAGGGCGAGGAAACGCAGGAAGGCGTCCAGGGTGCCGGCGGTGAGCAGGTTGAAGTCGGTGGCGACCGCGAGCGCCGCGAACCCGAGCGCCGCGATCACCGCGAGGGTGAACTCGTTGGTCCGGATCAGGCTCCTCATGATGGTGACACCGCCCTTCGCTCGGCGAGCACGGCCCGCAGCCGGTCCAGCGACAGCGCCGCGAGCAGCACCAGTCCGATGTAGAGCTTCAGTTCCTCCAGGGAGAACTGGAGCAGGTTGAGTCCCTTGTAGATGACCTGGGTGAGGGTCGCCCCGAGCGCGGTGCCGAGGACGCTGACCGCGCCACCGGCGAGCAGCGTCCCACCGAGCACCGGGGCCAGGAACGACGGCAGCAGGAACGACTCCCCGATGGTGGCGGAGAAGGCGCCGTTGTTGGCGGCGAGCAGGAACCCGGCCAGCGCGGCGAGCAGCCCGCTCAGCGCGTGCGCGGCGACCACCCGCCGGTGCGTGGGAATACCGGACAGCTCGGCGGCGACCGGGTTGGAGCCGGTCATCAGGATCTCCCGGCCCAGCCGGGCACGCCGGAACAGCAGCCCGACACCGAGCGCCGCGGCCACCGCGATCGGCACGACCAGCGGGATCCGGGGCCCGCAGACCTCGCCCATGCAGTAGTCGGCGAAGGTGTCGAAGCGCAGCGCGGAGAGCCCACTCGGCTGCACCGCGAACGACACCCCGCCGGTCGCCCAGGTGTAGAGGATGGTGACCAGGCCGAGCAGCCCGAAGTCGAGCGCGAGGGTCACCACGAACGAGTTCACTCCGGTCTTGGCGATGAGCAGGCCGGCGAGCGCGCCGATGCCCGCCCCGACGGCGAGACCCACGAGCAGCCCGACCAGCAGCGGTACGCCGAGCCGGTCGTAGGCCAGGCCCATCGCGAAGGTGGAGAGCGCGGCCATCCGGCCCACGGCCATGTTCATGTGCCCGAGCGACAGCACGGCGAGTTGGGCGAGACCGACCACGGCGTACACGCTGATGTCGGCCTGCAGCGGTGCCAGGGTGAGGCGGGGGTCGAGGAACGCGGGGGTGAGCGACGAGAAGAGCGCGACCAGCACGGCGATGACGATGAGCAGGCCGAGCCGGGGGTTCGCCCAGACCGGCAGGGCCCTGGTCGGCGGCCGGGGCTCCGCGGCCGGGGGTGCCGCCGACGCCTCCGGCGCTGTTTCCGTCTTCACGCCACCCTCCTGTCCTCGATCGCGTCGCGGTCCCAGTCGATGCCGAGGCCCGGCTCGTCGGGGGCGAGCGCGTGGCCGTCGACGATCGCGATCTCGGTCCGGGTGATCGCGCGCAGTTGTGGGATGTGCTCGACGTAGCGGCTGTTCGGCACGGCCGCGCAGAGGCTCACGTGCAGTTCCATCAGGAAGTGCGGGCAGACCACCACGTTGCAGGCCTCGGCCAGGTGCGCCACCTTGAGCCACGGGGTGATGCCGCCGATGCGCGCCACGTCGACCTGGACGACGCCGGCGGCCTGCCGACGCAGGTACTCGGCGAACTGGCCGATCGAGTACATCGACTCCCCCACCGCGACCGGGATGCTGGTCGCGCGGGCCAGCAGTTCGTGTCCCGCGATGTCGTCGGCCGGCAGCGGCTCCTCGAACCAGGCGAGCTGGTGCGGTTCGAGCAGCCGGGCCCGGCGGATCGCCTCGGCGGCGGTCAGCGACTGGTTGGCGTCGACCATCACGTCGACGTGGTCGCCGAGGGCAGCCCGGACCGCGCCGATCCGGGCGGCGTCCTCGGCCGGGTTCGGCTTGCCGACCTTCAGCTTGACGCCGGGCCAGCCGGCCGCCTGGGACGCCTTCGCGCCGGCGACCAGCTCGTCCTCGGTGAGGTGCAGCCAGCCGCCCTCCGTGTCGTACAGCGGGACGCGGTCCTTGGCGCCACCGGCGAGCACCCACAGCGGCAGACCGGCGGCGCGGGCGCGCAGATCCCACAGCGCGGTGTCGATCGCGGCGAGCGCCAGCGAGGTGATGGCCCCGACGGCGGTGGCGCGGGTGGCGGCGTGCAGGTCACGCCAGATCGCCTCGACCCGCGCGGCGTCGCGGCCGACCAGGTGCGGCAGCAGGTAGTCGCGCAGCAGCGCGAGCACCGCGGTGCCGCCGGTCCCGATCGTGTACGCGTACCCCGTGCCGTGCCCGTCGTCGGCCGTGCGCACCTCGACGAAGATCGTCTCCTGCTTGAGGAACGCCTGTACCGCGTCGGTGCGGACGGTCTCCACGGGAATGTCGACGAGGTACGCCTCGGCCGTGGTGATGCTCGACATCAGCTGCACTTGAGCAGGTCGCCGTCGAACTTCTTCCGCAGTGCCTCGGTGGTGGCGGTGCGGTCGGCCTCGTAGCCGTCCAGGTTGTCCTTCGTCACCACGAACGAGCCCGAGTCGATGGTCACCCCGGGTTCGGCCATGGTGCAGCCGCCGCTGAGCTTCATCAGGGCGTACGAGCCGACCTGGGCCTGACCGACGGGGTTCTGCAGGACGGTGGCGGCCACCGAGCCGCCGCGCAGCCCGTCGAGGACCGTCGGGTCGTCGTCGATGGCGATGACCTTGATGGGCAGCTTCGACTGGCGGACACCCTCGGCCGAGGCGACCGCCGGGTTGTAGGCGGTGTTCACGATCCCCTGGATCTGCCGGCCCTTCGCGGCGAGGAGGTCGGCCACGGCCTTCTGCGCGCTCTGCAGGTCCTTGTCGATGTCGGTGACGCTCTGGATCAGGGTCACCTTGCCGCCGGTCTCGGCGACCGCCTTCTCCACGCCCGCGATCCGGCGTTGGGTGTTGGAGTCGACCTTGTTTCCGGTCAGGTGGACCAGGTTGCCCTGACCGCCCATCGCGTCGATGGCGGCCTTGGCGCCCTTGTACGCGGCGACCTCCACGTCGGTGGAGAGGCAGAAGTCGGCCTTGTTGGCGCCGGCTGGGCAGGAGGCCAGCGAGCCGACGGGGAAGCCCTGCCGCTTGAGGTCCTCGAAGGTGGAGTTGATGTTGTCGGGTGAGACGCCGAAGACCCCGAAGGCGTTGTAGCCCTGCGCGGCGAGGGACTTGAGCACGTCGTTCTGCTTGGTCTGGTCCCAGCCCGCGGTCTCGTTGAAGGTGACGTCGCCGAGCGCCAGCTCGGTCTTGGCCTTGGCCCCGGCGTCCTTCCACGGCTGGAAGTACGGGTGTGAGCCGCCGGGCACGAGCGCGACCTTGACCTGCGCCGGTTCCCGGCCACCGGCCTCGGCGGTGGTGTCGCTCTTCTTCGTGCAGGCCACAGTGGTCGTGGCGAGGGCCACGACGGTGAGGCCCGAGCCGATTCGGGACAGCATTCT
This sequence comes from Micromonospora parva, assembly GCF_040649675.1. Classification (NCBI taxonomy): domain Bacteria; kingdom Bacillati; phylum Actinomycetota; class Actinomycetes; order Micromonosporales; family Micromonosporaceae; genus Micromonospora; species Micromonospora parva. Next base: position 76,884 of record NZ_JBEZFX010000010.1, read on the forward strand.
GCGCGACATGTTCGTCTCCTCGGGGGTGGTGGTGCGAGACGGTGGCAGGGAAACCTATTTCCTATAGGATGTTGCTTTGCTAGTGTGTACTCGCTCACACCGGAACAGTCAAGGGGTTGTTGAGGAGACGAGATGGCCCAGCAGGAACCTCGCGAGGGTCGACTCCGTCCCGCCCGTCGACTCACCCTCGCCGAAGACGTCTACGAGTCGATCAAGACGCTGGTCATGGACCACATCCTGCCCCCCGGTGAGCGGGTCAACATCGACGCGCTGGCCCGGGAGCTGGACGTCTCCCCCACCCCGGTGCGGGAGGCACTCGCCCGGTTGGAGGCCGACGGCCTGGTCCGGAAACGCCCCCTCTCCGGCTACACCACCACGCCGCTGCTGACCCGTGCCGAGTTCGACGACCTGTTCGACGTCCGCCAACTGCTGGAGGGCGCCACCGCCGGGCGGGCCGCCACGCACGCCTCCGCCGAAGCCCGCGAACGGATCAGCGTCGAGGCGGCCGCGAGCATCGACGTGGAGGCCGGCGACGGATATCGCCGGCACGCCGCCTTCACCGCGCTGGACGCGAAGTTCCACGACCTGATCGCCGAGGTCTCCGGCAGCCCACTGCTGCGCGACACCATCACCCGGCTGCACTCACACCTGCACCTGCACCGGCTCTACTTTCCGGTCACCGGCGCGCCGGACACCAACACCGAGCACCAGCGCATCGCCGCCGCCATCGTCGCCGGCGACGCGGCGGCCGCCACCGAGGCGATGCGCGCCCACCTCAGCGCCGCCCGGGAACGCCACCTGCCCGCCTTCGACCGGCTTCCCGCCCCCGGGTCACCGCGCGACCCGGCGTGACCCACCCCCGACCCGTCCGAGGAGCCGCCGTGCGGATCGCCCTCTTCATCACCTGCGTCAACGACCTCGCGTACCCGGGCACCGGCATCGCTGTCACCCGCATCCTGCGGCGGCTCGGCCACACCGTCGACTTCCCCACCGACCAGACCTGTTGCGGGCAGATGCACGCCAACACGGGTTACCGGGCCGAGGCGATGCCGATGGTGCGCAACTACGTCGATGTCTTCGACTCCTACGACGCCATCGTCGCGCCCTCCGGGTCGTGCACCGCGATGATCCGCGACCAGTATCCGCGCCTGCACCCGCCCGCCACCTCGGTGGCCGCCCGCACCTACGAGCTGTCCGAGTTGCTCGTCGACGTTCTCGGCGTCACCGACGTCGGCGCCGAGTTCCCGGAGACGGTCACCTACCACCCCACCTGTCACGGCCTGCGGATGCTGCGCCTCGGCGACCGGCCGCTGACCCTGCTGCGCCAGGTGCGCGGGATCACGCTGGTCGAGCTGGGCGACGCCGAGGAGTGCTGCGGTTTCGGCGGCACCTTCGCCCTGAAGAACCCGGACGTCTCCACAGCGATGCTCACCGACAAGTGCGCCCGGGTTCGTGACACCGGCGCACGGGTGCTGGCCGCCGCCGACAACTCCTGCCTGGCGCACATCGGCGGCGGCCTCGACCGCCACCGCTCGGGCGTACGGGCCATGCACTACGCCGAGATTCTCGCCGGGGCCAGCTCATGAGCCAGCCGGTCGCACCCGCCACCGGGAGCGGACGGATCCGCACGCCGCTGCCCTTTCCCACCGCCGCCAAACCGGCAGTCGCCGACCCGCAGCTGCGGGCCAACCTGCACCGGGCCACCCGCACCATCCGCGCCAAGCGCGCCCGGGTCGTCGACGAGGTACCCGACTGGGAGGCGCTGCGCGACGCCGGCTCCGCGATCAAGGCGGACGTCCAACGTCGGTTGCCGGAGCTGCTGGAGCAGTTCGAGGCGTCCGTCACCGCCGCCGGCGCCACAGTGCACTGGGCCCGCGACGCGGCCGAGGCGTGCCGGATCGTGGTCGCGTTGACCCGGGCCGCCGGGGCCGACGAGGTCGTGAAGGTCAAGTCGATGGCGACCCAGGAGATCGAGCTCAACGAGGCGTTGGAGGCCGCCGGGATCGCCGCGTACGAGACCGACCTCGCCGAGTTGATCGTGCAGCTCGGCGAGGACACCCCCTCACACATCCTGGTGCCGGCGATCCACTACAACCGGGCGCAGATCCGGGAGATCTTCCAGCGTCGCATGCCCGACGTGCCGGCCGACCTGAGCGACGAACCGGCCGCGCTGGCCGAGGCGGCCCGCGCCCACCTGCGACGACGGTTCCTCTCGGCCCGGGTCGCCGTCTCCGGCGCCAACTTCGCCGTGGCGGACACCGGCACCCTCGTGGTGGTGGAGTCCGAGGGCAACGGGCGGATGTGCCTCACCCTCCCCGAGACGTTGATCAGCGTCGTCGGCGTCGAGAAGCTGCTGCCGACCTTCACCGACCTGGAGGTCTTCCTGCAACTGCTGCCCCGTTCCTCGACCGGCGAGCGGATGAACCCGTACACCTCGATGTGGACCGGTGTCACCCCCGGCGACGGTCCGCAGGACGTGCACGTCGTCCTTGTCGACAATGGCCGCTCCGCCGTGCTCGCCGACCCGGTGGGGCGGCCGGCGCTGTCCTGCATCCGTTGCTCCGCCTGCCTCAACGTCTGCCCGGTGTACGAGCGGGCCGGCGGGCACGCGTACGGCTCGGTGTATCCGGGGCCGATCGGGGCGATCCTGTCGCCGCAGCTGACCGGGGTGGCCGACAACGCCTCGCTGCCGTACGCGTCGACCCTCTGCGGCGCCTGCTACGACGTCTGCCCGGTGAAGATCAACATTCCGGAGATCCTGGTCCACCTCCGCCAGCAGGCGCCGCATCCGCCGGCCGAACGGGCCGCCATGGGTGTCCTGTCCTGGGTGATGCGCAGCCCTCGGCGCTGGGCCGCCGCCCTGCGCCTGGCCCGGGCGGGTGCGGGGCCGCTCGGGGCGTACCGGATGCGCCGCACCGGCGCGCGTACGCTGCGCCGACTGCCCTGGCCCGGGTCGGCGTGGACCCGGTCGCGCGACCTGCCGCTGCCCGGGCCGCAGACCTTCCGGGAATGGTGGGGGAAGCAGTGAGCGCACGTGACGAGATCCTGGCGCGGCTGCGGACGGCCCTGGCCGACAGCCCGCCGCCGGTGCAGGTGCCCCGCCGCTACCGCCGGGTCGACGACCGCCCCGACCTGATCGCCACCCTGGTCGACCGCCTGGAGGACTACCGGGCGGTGGTCCACCATGGCATCGACGCCCTACCCCGGCTGCTCAGCGAGGTCGACCGGCTCGCCGTCCCCGCCGACCTGCCGGCCGACTGGCTGACCGGTTACGCCGGGCAGGTGCACCGCGACGCGCCCGCGCTGTCACCGGCCGTACTCGACGACCTGGACGCGGTGCTGACCGGCTGCGCGGTCGCGATCGCCGACACGGGCACCATCATCCTCGACGCCGGCCCGACGCAGGGGCGGCGGGCGCTCACCCTGGTGCCCGACCGGCACATCTGCGTCGTTCGCGCCGACCAGGTGGTCGGTCTGCTGCCCGAGGCGCTCACCCGACTGAACCCGCGCGCGCCGCAGACCTGGATCTCCGGCCCGTCCGCCACCAGCGACATCGAGCTGAACCGGGTCGAGGGAGTGCACGGCCCGCGCCGGCTGGAGGTCGTCCTGGTCGGCTCAGGAGCCTGACGACACCTGCTCGCGGGCCTCGCTCGCCGGCGCCCGCAGCGGAATGCCGCGCACGTTGAGCAGCATGACGATGCCCACGCCGACCACCAGGGCGATGTCGGCGACGTTGCCGACGAAGAACCCGGCGTAGTCGATGAAGTCCACGACGTGCCCGCGAGCGAACCCCGGCTCGCGCAAGAGGCGGTCCAGCAGGTGCGTCGTCGCGCCGCCGAGCACCAGGCCCAGCGCCACCGCCCAGGCCCGCGAGGTGACCCGCAGCGCCACGACCGTCACCGCGACCACCGCCGCCGCCGCGAACACCGCGAAGATCCAGGTGTACGCGGAGCCGATCGAGAAGGCGGCACCCGGGTTGTAGACGAGTCGCAGCTGCAGCAGGTCACCGAGAACGGTGATGGTCTGCCCGCCGGACAGCGCGGACTCGGCCCAGTACTTGGTGAGTTGATCCGCGGCGAGCACCACGGCAGCGATCAACACGACGACGCGGAACACCCCGGAACCCTAGCCGGTCGGTGGCGACAGTCACCACCGGCGGTGAACGCGAGCCCGCACGCCGGCGGCCCCGTTGATCAACAGCATGACGCACAAGCTTGGTAATTGCCAAAGACTGGCAACTGTGCCACCGTGATGATCAACGGTTGCGGCGTTGCGCCCACCCGACCAACGACTCCCCACACCACAGGAGCCCTCCGTGACCCGGATGCATCCGACCGTCCGACGCTTCGCGGCGTCGACCGCGGCGGCGGGAATGCTCGTCCTCGCCGGCTGTTCGGCCCCGGCCACGCCCGACGGCTCAGCGGGCGGGACCACGCTGGTCGTGGCCACCTCCGACGAACCGGACGCGTTGAACCCGGTGCTCAACTACGGCGTCGACGGCGCCTCGCTGATCTTCGACGGCCTCGTCAGCCGGGACGCTGACAACCGCCTCGTGGCCTCTCTGGCCACGGCGTTGCCGGAGCTGTCGCCCGACGGGCGCACCGTGACCGCGAAGCTCCGCGACGGCGTGCAATTCCACGACGGCACCACGCTGACCGCCCCGGACGTCCTCTTCACGTACCAGGCGGTGCTGGACCCGAAGGTGGACTCCACGCTCCGCTCCGACCTGGACATGGTGGAGTCGGTGACCGCGCCCGACGCGGCCACCGTCGTGTTCCGGCTGCGCTACCCGTACGCGCCGTTCCTGCAACGGCTCACTCTCGGCATCGTGCCGGCCAGGCTGCTCAGCGGGCAGGACATCAACACCGCCGGGTTCAATCGCAAACCGGTCGGGACCGGGCCGTACAAGGTTGAGTCGTGGACGCCGGGCGACCGCCTGGTGCTCACCGCGAACGAGAGCTACTTCGCGGGCCGACCGAAGAACAACCGGGTGGTGGTGGCGTTCGTCGCCGACGACAACGTCCGCGCCCAGCGGATGCGCGCCGGCGAGTTCGACGCCGCCGAGCTGCCACCGAAGCTCGCCTCCGGCTTCGACGCCGACAGCGCGTACCGGGTGCAGCGGGTGCCGACCGCCGACTACCGGGGTGTGATGCTGCCGACGGGCAACCCGGTCCTCGCCGACCCGGCGGTCCGCCGGGCGCTCAACCTGGCCGTCGACCGGGCCGCGATGGTCTCCGGAATCCTCGGTGGCGCCGGCGAACCGGCGTTCGGCCCGATCCCGCCGACCTCCGAGTTCACCGACGCCTCGATCATCGGCAAGCCGACCGCCGACCCGACGGCGGCGGGCGCGCTGCTCGACGCGGCCGGCTGGACCCCCGGCCCCGGCGGGATCCGCGTCAAGGACGGCCGGCCGGCCCGGTTCACGCTGATGTACCCGGCCAGCGACACGCTGCGCAAGGACCTGGCGCTCGCCGTCACCGCCGACGCGAAGAAGATCGGCATCGGGGTCACCCCGGCCGGGCTCACCTGGGACGCCATCGACCCACGGATGAGATCCGACGCGCTGCTGATGGGCTACGGCACGCCGTACGACCCGGATTTCGTCTCGTACAAGCTGTTCAGCTCCCAGTTCGCCGGGCAGGGCTACTTCAACCCGGGCTCGTACCGCTCCGAGGTGACCGACCGGGCCCTCCAGCAGGGCCGCGACCAGATCGACCCGAATCTTCGCAGGGCCGCGTACGCGCGGTTCCAGAAGCAGTTGGCCGCCGACGTGCCGTGGCTGTTCCTCACCTACCTGCGGCACACCTACGTGCTGAAGTCCTCGGTGCGCGGTGTCGCTCCCCGCGTCGAGGCGCACGAGCACGGGGTGGCGAACAGCCTCTGGTGGAACATCGACACCTGGACCCGGTCGTGACCCGCTCCGGTCGACTGGCCGGGGCGAGGGCGGTGCTCCGGCGTCGGCTGCTCGTCGCCGTGCCGGTGCTCGCCGCGACCAGCGTCGGGATGTTCGCCCTCGGCGCCGCCTCGCCGGTCGACCCCGCGAAGCAGTACGCGGGCGCGGCGGCCTTCACCGCCAGCGAGGAGAACCTGGCCCAGCTGCGCGCGAACTGGGGCGTCGACGACCCGGTGCCGGTGCAGTACCTGCGCTGGATCGGCAACCTCGTGCGGGGCGACCTGGGCTGGTCGACCAGCCGGCACGAGCCGGTCGCCTCGGTGCTCGCCGCCCGGGCCGGCTGGACGCTGCTGCTGATCGGCGTGGCCCTGGCCCTGGCCCTGGTCGGGAGCCTGCTGCTGGGCTCGTTGGCCGCGTACCGCCGGGGTGGGCTGTTCGACCGCGCGCTGCGCGCCGGTGCGTACGCGGTGCAGTCGATGCCGGTCTTCTGGCTGGGCCTGGCCGCGATCGCCGTGTTCGCGCTGGCCCTGGGCTGGTTGCCGGCCGGCGGGCTCACCGATGTCACAGCGACCGGCACGTCCTGGGGCGACGTGGCGCACCACCTGATCCTGCCGGTCGGGGTGTTGGCCGTGTCCCAGGCACCGTGGTTCGTGCTGTTCGTCCGGGACGCGGTCGCGGAGAGCATGCGCGACGACCACGTGCTCGCGGCGCGGGCGCGCGGGTTGCCCGGCCGGACGGTGCTGTTCGGGCACGCGCTGCGAACCGCGCTGCTGCCGTTCCTCACCCTGGTCGGCACCCACCTGCCCGAACTGGTCGGCGGGGCGGTGCTGGTCGAGACGGTCTTCTCCCTGCCGGGCCTCGGCGCGGTCACCGTCGCCGCCGCGCTGGGCAGCGACTTCCCGCTGCTGGCGGCGATCACGCTGGCCACCACCGCGGTGGTGCTGGCCGCGAACCTCGCGACCGACCTGGCCTACGCCGCCGCCGACCCGAGGGTACGACTCGATGGCTGACCTTGCTACCCGACCGCCACTGCTCCACGTGGCCCGGTCCCGGCTGCGGCTGCGCCCCGGCCAGACCGGTGTCGTCATCGCCGGTCTGGTCCTGCTGACGACCGTCGCCGGCTCGCTGCTCGCACCGCTCGTCTGGCCCCTCGACCAGAGCGCCGTCGCGCTGGACCAGACCCGGTTGGCGCCGTCCTGGACCCACCTCGCCGGCACCGACGATCTGGGCCGCGACGTGGCGCACCGCGCCGTCTACGGGCTGCGGGTCTCGTTGCTCGTCGGGGCTGTCGCCGCGCTCGTCGCCACCGTCCTCGGGGGCGTGATCGGCGGGATCGCCGGCACGCTCGGCGGCCGGGTCGACCGGATCCTGATGCGGATCGTGGACACCATCGCCGCGATGCCGCACCTGCTGCTGGGCATCTTCATCGTGGCCATGCTGCGGCCCAGCCTCGGTGCCGTGATCGCCTCCGTCGGGCTCACCCACTGGCTGTCCACCGCCCGCATCGTCCGATCCGAGGTGCTCAGTCTGCGGGACCGACCGTTCATCGACGCCGCCATCAGCGGAGGAGCCGGCCGGTTCCGGGTCCTCACCCGGCACCTGCTGCCGCACGTCCTGCCCCGACTGGCGCTGGCCACCACGCTGATGATCCCGCACGCGGTGTGGCACGAGACCGCCCTGTCGTTCCTCGGCCTCGGTCTGCCGCCCCACCTCGCCTCGCTGGGCAACATGATCAACGACGGCCAGGGGTCACTGTTGACCGGCGCCTGGTGGGCCAGCCTGGCACCGGGCGCGGTCATCGTCGTCGTCACTCTCGCCATCGCGGTCCTCGCCGCCCGTTGGCGTGACCGCTTCGATCCCCGGGTTCGAGCGGAGCTGCACCTGTGACCACCACCGAATCCGTTCCCGCCCCGGCGTCGGCCCGCGCCGCCACGAGTCGGCCGCTGCTGGCCGTGGATGGCCTCGGCGTCGAGTTCCGGCTGCGCGACGCGCGGGTGCGCGCCGTCACCGATCTCCACCTCACCGTCCGGGCCGGCGAACTGCTGGCCGTCGTCGGCGAGTCCGGCTGCGGCAAGTCCGTCCTGGCCCACGCCCTGCTCGGCCTGCTGCCGGGCAACGCCACGACCACCGGCCACGCCGTGCTGCACCACCCCGACGCCGACCCGGTCGACCTGATCACCTGCGGTCAACGCCAACTGGCCCGGCGGGTACGCGGTCGCCTGGTGGGCCTGGTTCCACAGAGCCCGGCCACCGCCCTGAACCCGGTCCGCACCGGGCGGCGGTTGCTCGCCGAGACGCTGCGGGCGCACGGCCGCGACCGCGCCGACGCCGACCAGCTCGCCGTCGACGTCGGGCTCGACCCGGCGGACCTGGACCGCTACCCCCACGAGCTGTCCGGCGGGATGGCACAGCGGCTGGTCACCGCGCTCGCGCTGGCACCCGACCCGGCGCTGCTCATCGCCGACGAGCCCACCACCGGGCTGGACCGGCCGCTGGTCGACCACACCCTCGACCTGCTGCGCCGCCGCTGCGACAACGGCGCCGCCGTCGTGCTCATCACGCACGACCTGGCCGCCGCGCGCCGGGTCGCCGACACCGTCGCCGTGATGTACGCCAGCCGCGTCGTGGAGCACCGCGACACCGACGAACTCTTCACCGCGCCGACCCACCCGTACGCCTCGGCGCTGCTCGACGCCCTGCCGGACCGGGCCTTCCGGCCGGTGCCCGGCGACCCGCCGATGCTCACCGCGCTGCCCCCCGGTTGCGCGTTCGCGCCCCGCTGCCCACACCGCACCGAAACCTGCGCTGACCGACCAGAGCCCACACCGGTCGCCGGTGGCGGCACCGTGGCCTGCCACCACCCGATCCCCACCGGAGCCAACCCGTGACCAACACGCCACACCTGCTCGCCGACGAGGTGACCGTCGGGTACGGCCGCCAGGTCGTCCTCGACCGCGTCACGGTGCGGATCGACCGGGGCGAGACGGTCGGACTGCGCGGGCCGTCCGGCTGCGGAAAGTCGACACTGGTACGGGTCCTGGCCCTGCTGCACCAGCCCGATCAGGGCCGGGTCAGCATCGACGGCACCGCAGTGAGCGCCGTCCGGTACGCCGTGCCGGTGGCCCTACGGACCCGCGTCGCCGCCCTCTTCCAGAGCCCGCGCGCCGCCGCCGATCCCCGGCTGAGCCTCACCGACCTGATCGCCGAACCGCTGCGCGCCACCCGGACACCCGAGGCGGCGGTCCGGGAACGGGTCACCGAACTCGCCGACCTGGTCGGCCTCACCGCGGATCTGCGCAGCCGACGTCCGCACGCGGTCTCCGACGGGCAACTGCAACGCGCCTGCCTGGCCCGGGCCCTCGTGCACCGTCCCGACTACCTGCTCTGCGACGAGGCCACCGCGATGCTCGACGCCTCCACGCAGGCGCACGTCGCCGCCGTCATCCGCGACTACCAGCTGGCCCAGCAGGCCGGGGTCCTGGTCATCAGCCACGACCAGACTCTGCTGGAGCGCTGGAGCGACCGGATCGTCGACCTGGCCGGCACGGCACCCGCACGGACCTGACCTCCCGGCCGACGGGTTCCCGCTCAGTCGGCGACGTCCACGATGACCTTGCCGTTGGCGGTGCCGTCGGCAACCAGGCGGTGGGCGTCCATCACCGTGTCGAGCGTGAACCGGCGCGCGTCCAGTCGGGGACGCAGCGCACCGGCTTCGGCCAGCGCCGCGATCTCGCGCAGGATGGCACCGTGGTGGTCACGGCCCCGCCCGGTGAGCATCGGCAGCAGGGTGAACACGCCGGAGTAGGTGGCGCCACGGAACGACAGCGGGGCGAGCGAGTGTGCGCCCCAGCCCAACGCGCTGACGACGTGCCCGTGGTAGGTGCGGACCGCCGCGAACGAGGCGTCGAGGGTCGTGCCACCGACGTTGTCGACGATGATGTCGAACCCCTCACCGCCGGTGTGTCTCTCGACGTACTCGTCGACGGTGCTCGTGGTGTAGTCGATCGGCACGGCGCCCAGGCTCTCGATCACCGGCAGGTTCGCCGGCCGGCCCGTGGCGTACACCTCGGCGCCTCGCGCCCGGGCGAGTTGCACGCCCACGTACCCGACCCCGCCGGCGCCGCCGTGCACCAGCACCTTCTGCCCGGCGTGGACCCCGGCCCGGTCGACCAGACCTTCCCAGGAGGTGACTGCCGCCAACGGCAACGCGGCGGCCTCCCGCATCGAGAGGTTGTTCGGCTTGTGAGCCAGCAACCGGGCGTCGACGGCGGTGTACTCGGCCAGCGAGCCCGGCAGGTCACCGACTCCCCCGCACAGCCCGTACACCTCGTCTCCCGGGGCGAAGCCGGTCACCTCCGCGTCGACCGCCGCGACCACACCGGCGAGGTCCATGCCGAGCACCGCGGGTAGCTGGACACGCGCGTGTGCGGCCTTCCCCGCCTGGATCTTCGTGTCGAGCGGGTTGACCCCGCTGGCGACGACCCGCACCAGCACCTGCCCGGGCCCGGGGGCGGGGTCGCCGATCTCCTCGACCGTCAGCGGAACGTCGAACTCCCGCAGCACCGCAGCCCGCATAGCCCCCACACTCTCCGTGATCGAGACGTCAGGTGGACGCTAACCGACCGGATTGCCGACCGGGCGGCTTCTTCGGTGACCGCCGCTGGCACCCGCCGGAAACTTTCGCCCGACGCCGGCCGACCATCCCGGTGCCACCGTTCCACCCGCCCCGCTTTTGCCATCTGAGGAAAAAGATCGCCACCTCTTGTAAAAAGTCTCCGCGCAGTCAGGATATTCAGATGCGTCGTCACCCTCAGATCGCAGGGCGGGTGGTCTCGGGCCTCCTCGCGTTCCTCCTCGTCTCGGCTGTCGCCCTCCTCGCGTCCGCTCAGCCCGCCGCAGCTCACGGGACCCTCGCGATGTCCACGCCGGCGGCAGGCGCCACGGTGCGCGAGGCGTTGACGTCGGTGCGGCTGTTCTTCACCGAGAAGGCCGCGGCCAACGCGTTCTTCACGGTCACCGCGCCCGGTGGCATCCGGGTCGACAACGGCTGGTCGTACGGGGAGCCGAAGCCACTGGACAAGCCGGTACGCGAGTACTTCCTGGTGAACGGCCAGTTCGAGCCGCGCGAGTACACGACCGGGTTCCCCGCGACGGTGGCGGTCGCACACCTGCCGGCCAAGGGCGAGTACTCGGTGAGCTACCTGTCGGTCGCCTCGGACGGCGACCCCGTACGCGGCACCTTGACCTTCCGCTACAACGGGCCGGTGACGGCGGCACCGAAGGGGTGGAGCCCGCCGTCGACCCAGCCAGACCCGGCGCTGCTGGCCGCTGCCGAGCAACACGGGTCGTCCGGGCAGGCGTCGGCAGTGCCGACGGTCGCGGCCGAGACCCCGATTCCGCCGTCCGCGGCAGCGGCTGCTCCGATCGAGTCGACGGATGAGAACGGCCCCGGAGCGGTCGCGTGGGTCGGCCTGGCGGTGGTCGCGGTGGCGGTCGCGGCGGCCGGATCCGTCGTCTGGCGTCGGCGGACGGCCTCCACTGGCAGACCCGCCGGCCGGGGCCGTACCGCGCCGGCGACATCCGGTCGACGCGGCGCCGGCACCCGTCCCGGAACCAGGACCCCCGGCACCAAGGGCGCCGGTAGCAGGACCGCCGCTGCCAAGACTGGCGGCGGCAGGGCGGTCGGTGGCAGAACCGACGCAGACCGGGCCGCCGCGACGACCGGCAACGGTACGCAGACCTCGGACACTCGACCGCCCGCCGACCCCGGAGCGTCGCCGGACCCGGACCTCGCCAGCGCGACGCCCCGGTCCCGGCTGAGCAACACCGGGCTGGCACTGTTCGTCGGTGCCCTGGTGCTGGCCCTGCTCGGCGGGTTCGGCTTGGCGCGCATCAGCGGCAACGAGGGCCCGGCCGCCAACACCGCCCGGCAGCCGGCGGGCGGTCCGCCCGCCTCCGGCCCGGCGGTGTCCGCGACCGACGGACACCAACACCCGGCGGGCACCGGGCCGCACACGCACCGGGGCGACAGCGGAACAGGCGAGACGCTTGCCACCGGGACGACCGTCAGCGCCGCCGGCTTCACGCTGCAACCGCTGGAACGAACCCAACCCGCCGGGGTACGCGCCGACTACCGCTTCCGCATCGTCGGCACCGACCGGCAGCCGGCGACCCGCTTCGCGGTCGTGCACGACAAGCCGTTGCACCTGATCGTGGTGGGCCGGGACCTGACCGGCTACCAGCACCTGCACCCGACGATGGCACCCGACGGCACCTGGAGCGTCCCGCTGACGCTGGCCCGACCCGGCGGCTACCGCGTCTACGCCGACTTCTCCGTCACCACCGCCAACGGCAGCCAGCAGCCCCTGGTGCTGGGCGTCGACCACACGGTGCCCGGCGCGCACACCCCGGCCGCGCTGCCGCCGCCGCAGGCACAGGCGGCGGCTGGTCCGTTCACCGTGTCGATGACCGGCACCCCGACGGTGGGGGTGACGGCGCCGATCCACTTCCAGGTCACCAGCGCCGGCACCGCCACGCCCGCGCAGTTGCAGCGGTACCTGGGCGCGTACGGGCACCTGGTCGTCGTGCGGGAGGGCGACCTCGGCTACGTGCACGTCCACCCCGAGCAGGAGCTGGTCGACGGGACCGTCAAGTTCTGGTTGACCGTGCCAAGTGCCGGCCGGTACCGGGCCTTCTTCGACTTCCAGGTCGCCGGCACGGTGCACACCGGGGAGTTCACGATCGACGTGCCCTGAGCCTGGAACTTTCTCCGTGCTGCTGCCGACCTACCAGCCAGCAGCAACCATCGGAGGAAGAACACATGCTCAGCACCAGCCCGCTCGGTCCACGCCGCCGCTCGGCCGCGATCCTCGCCGCCGCCGTCCTGACGATGGGTGCCGCCGGATGCGGCTCGTCCGACTCTCCGGCGACCGCGCAGGCGGGCCCGTCGGTGCCGACCTCGGCCGACCCGGACGCCGGTGTGCTCGGCATTCGTGACCCGTGGGTGAAGGCCGCCGACAAGGGCATGACGGCGGCCTTCGGCACCCTGGTCAACGACGGCGACGTCGATGTCACGGTGACGGGTGCCACCACCGCCCTGTCCTCGATGGAACTGCACGAGATGGCCATGAAGGACGGCACTATGGTCATGCGGCAGAAGCAGGGTGGCATCGTGATCAAGGCCGGGAGCACCCACGCGTTGGAGCCCGGCGGCGACCACCTCATGCTGATGAACCTCACCAAGCCCGTTCGGGCCGGCGACGAGGTGACCTTCACCTTGACGTTCGCCGACGGCAGGACCCAGCAGTTCCGCGCCGTGGCCAAGCCGTTCACCGGCGCGCAGGAGAGCTACGCCCCGGGGCACGGCCAGCCTCTGCCCGGCACGAGCGCCACGCCGACGATGAGCATGAGCCCGGCATCGTGACGCGGACGCCACCCGTACGGCCGGTGAGCAGGCGCGGCCTGCTCGCCGGCGGGGCCCTGGCCGCCGGCGGAGCCCTCGCCGGCGCCGCCGCCATCGCCACGACTCGCACCGATGGCGGGCCACCACGGGCCGCCGCCGACGCCACGGCGGCGGTGGCGGCCGTCGGCGGCCTGGTCGAGCCGTTCCACGGCACCCGGCAGGCCGGGGTGGCCACCGAACCGCAGGCGCACGCGTCGTTCGTGGCGCTCACGCTGCGGGCCGGCGTCGACCGGGCCGCGCTGGGCCGGATGTTGCGATTGCTCACCGACGACACCGCCCGACTCACCCAGGGCCGGCCCGCGCTGGCCGACACCGAGGCCGAACTGGGGCTGCTGCCCGCCCGGCTGACAGTGACCTTCGGCTTCGGGCCCGGCCTCTACCGGGCGGCCGGCGTCGACGACCGCCGGCCGGCATCGGTCACCGACCTGCCGTCGTTCCGCATCGACCGGCTCCAGCCGGCCTGGTCCGGCGGTGACCTGCTGCTCCAGATCTGCGCTGACGACGCGATCACCGTGGCCCACGCCCAACGGGTCCTGATCAAGGACAGCCGACCGTTCGCCACAGTGCGGTGGGTCCAGCAGGGCTTCCGGCGCAGCCCCGGTGTCGAGCCGGGTGGCCACACCCAACGCAACCTGTTCGGTCAGCTCGACGGCACCGCCAACCCGCGACCCGGCGCGCCCATGGACACCGCGCTCTGGGTGCCGGACGGCCCGGCGTGGCTGCGCGACAGCACCACCGTGGTGGTGCGGCGGATCAGCATGAACATGGAAACCTGGGACCTGCTCGGCCGGGCCGACCGCGAACTCGCCGTCGGGCGGCGGCTCGACACCGGTGCCCCGCTCACCGGCACCGCCGAGCATGACGAACCCGACTTCGCCGCCACCGATCCGGACGGGCTCACCGTCATCCCCGACTTCTCGCACCTGACCCGCGCCCACGTCACCGACGACCGCTTGAAGATCCTCCGCCGGCCGTACAACTACGACGGTGTGCCGACGGCCGAGGGTCACGCGGACAGCGGCCTGATCTTCACGTCCTACCAGGCCGACATCACCCGGCAGTTCCTGCCCATCCAGCGCCGGCTGGCCGACCGGGACCTGCTCAACGAGTGGACCACGCCGATCGGCTCCGCGGTCTTCGCCATCCCGCCCGGATGTCCACCGGGCGGTTGGATCGGCGAGCAGGTGCTCGGATGACCGGGTCGCCGTCGCGCCCCACCGCCGTCCGGCTCGGCGCGGCGGTGCTCGCCGTCCTCGTGGCGGTGCTCATCCCGGCCGGCCCGGCCTGGGCGCACAACTCGCTCCGGGCGGCCACGCCCGCCCGGGACGCGACACTGTCGAGCGCACCGACCGAGGTCACGCTGGAATTCATGCGGCGGCTCGACCCCACCTTCACCACGATCGTGCTCACCGACGCCGCCAAGCGGAAGCTTCCCACCGGCGAACCGGTGGTCACCGGGGCGACGAGCACGGTCCGGGTGACAGACACCCTGCCGAACGGGACCTACACGGTCGCCTACCGGGTCGTCTCCGTCGACGGGCACCCGGTGCAGGGGTCGTACCCGTTCACGGTGGCAGATCCCTCGTCCAGCGCCGCGCCGGTTGCCAACCTCAGCGCCTCAGCGCCCGCCCCGGCCGCCGCCGGCGCGGAGTCCGACGACGGCCCGAGCGGTGTGCTCGTGGCGGGGGCCGCGCTGTCCCTCCTCGTCCTGGTGACGGCCGTTGGGCTGCGGTGGCGACGGACGGTGCGGCGCTGATCAGACGGTGATCCGCTCCACAGTGGGGCGGACCGGCGACGCGCACCGCACGGCCCGGACCGACCGGCCCGGTCTTGCACGTCTCCGGAACCAGCGGCGTCTCTCCCCCGACTACCGGTCAGGGGCCGACGCGACACCTCACCGGGCGACCAGACCAGCACGGGAGACACCTACCGGGTGACTCCCGACTCTTCCGATCGGATCACCATGTCTCTCACCGAACTGTCCGGCACGCCGCAGCCGGAACCCGCCATCACCGCCGAGAAACCGGCCCGAGCCGCCCGGCGCACGTCGCCGTTCAGCGCGCTGCTGCTGCGGCTGCACTTCTACGCCGGCATCCTCGTCGCCCCGTTCCTGGTGGTCGCCGCACTGACCGGTCTGGCCTACACCACAGCGCCGCAACTCGACACGATCCTCTACGGCGACCAGCTCACCGTCGCCGAGGTGGGTGAGCGTCAGCTGCCACTGGCCGAACAGATCGGGGCGGCCCGCAACGCGCACCCCGACGGCAGCATCACCACCGTGCAACCCGGCGACGGCGACCGGACCACGAAGGTGGTGTTCTCTCTGCCCGAGCTTGGCGAGAAGCAGCACACCGTCTACATCGACCCGTACACCGCCGAGTCCCAGGGCCAGCTCACCACCTGGTTCGGGTCCACGCCGGCCGTCACCTGGCTGGACGACCTGCACCGCCACCTGCACCTGGGCACGGTCGGCGAGCACTACTCCGAGCTGGCCGCGAGCTGGCTGTGGGTGATGGCGCTCGGCGGGGTCATCCTCTGGTGGCGTCGACGCGGCGCCGCCCGAGCCGCAGCCCGGCATCTGCTCGTGCCGGACCTGTCCACGGGTAAGGGTGTTCGTCGTACCCGAGGGTGGCACGCCACCACCGGCATCTGGCTCACCGTCGGTCTCCTCTTCCTCTCGGTCACCGGTCTGACGTGGTCCCGCTACGCCGGTGCGAACTTCGCCGACGGCCTGGACGCGGTGAACGCCCGCACCCCGGAGATCTCCACCAGCCTCACGGCCGGCCCCACCGCCCCTGCCGAGACCGGCGGGGGCCACGAGCACGGTGCCGCCGGGGCTGGCGGGGTCGTCGAGTCGGCGGCGTTCGACCGGGTTCTGGGCGTCGCTCGCGACGCGGGCCTCTCCGGTCCCGTCGAGATCACCCCCGCGCCGGAGCCGGGTTCCGCCTGGACCGTCACCCAGGTCGACAACACCTGGCCGGTCAACAAGGACCGCATCGCCGTCGACCCGGCCACCGGCGCGGTGACCGCCCGCAGCGACTTCGCCGACTGGCCCCTGCTGGCCAAACTCAGCGGCCTCGGCATCCAGGCCCACATGGGGATCCTCTTCGGCCTGGTCAACCAGATCCTGCTCGCCGCGCTCGCGCTCGGGCTGCTCTGCGTCATCTTCTGGGGTTACCGCATGTGGTGGCAGCGTCGACCCACCCGCGCCGACCGCCGCGCCCTCGCCGGCACCCCGCCAGCGCGCGGCGGTGTACGCGGTCTGCCGCTCTGGGCGTTGCTGATCGGCGTACCGGTGACCGTGGCGATCGGCTGGGCGCTCCCGCTGTTCGGGATCACAGTGCTCGCCTTCCTCGTCATCGACGTGGTGGTGGGGGCGGTGTCCCGACGCCGACGACCTGCCGCGACTCCTGTCTCCCCGGCACCCGCGGGGCGCTGATCCACCGGTCCGGCCGTCCGTGACGCGACGGACGGCCGGACGCGAAGACGCTCAGATCACCACCTGTTTGGTGTTCGGCAGACTGTCCACGATCGACGTCGACACGTTGATCGTGTCGGCGATGATCTCGTGGGGCGTGTTGGCCATCCACTGCATCACCGAGATGTCCTCGAACCGGGGATGGCGGAACATCTCCAGGAACACCAGCGGCTCGTCACCGGTGTTCTCGATGTAGTGGCCGTAGGCGAAGGGCACGTACCCCACGTCGCCGGCCTGGAAGTCGAACGTCCGGGCGGCAGCCTGCGCGGCGAACACGCCCATCCGTGCGGTGCCGGAGATGTAGTACTGCCACTCGTCGGTGGTGGGGTGCCAGTGCAGTTCGCGCATCCCCCCCGGCTCGACCTCCACCAGTGCCGCGGCCGTGGTCACGGAGGCGGCGAAGTTGGTCGAGTCGGTGATCCGGACGGTTCCGCCGCGGAAACGCTGCGGGGTCTGGGCGAGCATCCGGTGCTTGAAGCTTCGGGGGATGTCGCCGGTCGGGCTGACCACCCGGTCCTGTTGCAGTGGTGGTGGGACGTCGCCCTGGAAGATGTACTTCTCCCGCTCGGGCAGGTTCTCCATCTGTTCCGGCGTCCAGCCGAAGTTCTTGGCCAGCACGTGCCGGGGGGTGTGCGCGAAGAAGTCGCTGAGCAGGAACGTGTTGTTCTCCGAGAACGCGCCGTCGTCGAAGACCAGCAGGAACTGCGCGCCGTCCTGCAACGCCTGGATGTTGTGCGGCACACCCTGCGGAAAGAACCACAGGTCGCCCGCCTTCACGTCCTCGATGAAGTTGCGTCCCTCGTGGTCGACGGCGCTGATCCGGCAGCTTCCGCTGAGCATGTACGCCCACTCCGACTGCTGGTGCCAGTGGATCTCCCGGTACGCGCCCGGTTCGAGACCGAACTGGACGCCGGCCAACTGGGTGGCGATCGGGAGGTCGCGGCTGGTGACCTCCCGGGTCCAGCCGCCCTTCTCCACCCGGGTGTGCGCCTGTGAGAACGAGAACTTGAGGTTGGGCACCAACCGGCTGTCGGTGGTGGGCGGAACCACAAGGTCCGGGTTCTGCCGCTCAAGCGCGACGTTGCGGCCCGCGAAGGGCGGTGCGCCCTGGTCGCCGCGCCTCGGTTCGGGATCACTGTCGGCCATGATCGCTGTCTCCTCACTCGGGTCGGACCGGCTCGGGCGCGGGAACGGATCCGCCACGCAGCCGCAGCCGCGACGAGATCCCCAGCAGGGCACGCACTCCGGGCCGGCCGTGCTGGATCGCGATCGCGACCGGGATCGCCACCGCGATCGCCGTCAGCACCAGACGGGTCCACGCCGGAGCGTGACCACCCACCCCGGTGCCGGCATAGACGACGAACATCAGCAGCACGACCCGGAGCCGAGGCAGACCGGGAGGGTCGGTGAGCGGGGCCATGGTTCGATGATCGGCGCGGAACACCGACCGTCGCATCACGTGATCGCGCCATTACCGCACACCAGTTCCCGGACGGCACGGGCCATTCGACGCAATCCCGCCGGTTCGGCGATCCGGTCTCCCGTACGTGCCGGCGTGGCTAGGCTCGGTCGCAGGACGGCATTTCGACGCGCCGGGTAACAACCGGGGAGAACGCCATTGTCCGAATCATCCTTCAGCTCCGGAACGCTCTCGGCCGACGACATCACCACCGAGCAACGACGGCACCGGCTCTTCGAGGCCGCGGACCAGCTCCGGCTCGCCGGGCGCGGGACGGAGGCGCTCCACATCCTGGCGGCCGAGGTCGCGACGAGCCGCGGCGGCGAGCCGCACCGCACCCTGGTGCTCGGTCGGGTGGCGCGGACCGTCGCACTGGAACAGCCGACCATCGCCCTCACCGGCCTGCGGGAGGCACTGAACCTCCGGCTGGACGCCCGCAGCCGCGCCACGGTGCTCGCCCTGGTCGCCACGGTCGCGGCCCGCACGGGTCATCCGGACACCGACGCCCTGCTGCGCGACGCGGGCACCGCGCACGCCGCGTCGGGTGACCAGTCGTCCGCTCGCCATCTCGCCCTCGGCCGGGCCGCCCGCTCGCTCGCGCACGGTGACCTGCCGGGCGCCCAGGCCGTGCTGGCGGCCCTGGATCCGAACTCCTGGTCGGCCCGCGCCGACGCCCCGTCCATCCGGGCCGAACGGATCCTCGTCGCGCTCGGCCTGGGCCGGCACCCGGACGCCCGGGCCGCCGCCCGCCAGGCGCCGGATGACGGCGACGGGCCGCTCACCGGGCTGACCGCGCTGGACTGCCTGCGCATGGTGGCGGTGGGCGAGTTGCCCGAGGCGGCCGCGCTGGCCGTCACGACGCTCAGCTCCGGCTCGGCGGACCTCAGCAGAGAGGTGCGCGCCCTGCTGGTTGCGGTGATCGGTGAGGTCCGCTACCGCCGTGGCGAGCACGACGACGCCCGCGCCATCCTGCGCACCTGCCTCGCCGAGGACCGCTGGCCCGACCGGACGATGTGGAGCCCGGCGTTCTGCGTGGCAGCCCGCGACCCGGCCGTGAGCACGCCGGCGGGCCTGCTCACCAGGGTCGTCGCCGACCTGCACCGCTCGGTCCGGCCGCTGCTGCCGGTGCCGCACTTCGGTCCCCGGCTGGTACGCGCGGCGGTGGCCACCGGCGACACCCGAGCCGCCCGCCGGGTCACCGAACTGGTCGAGCTGGTGTCCACCCGTACGCCGGTGCCGCTGTGGCGCGCGCTGGCCGACCAGAGCCGGGGGTTGCGCGACGGCGACCCGGACGCGCTCCGGTCGGCGGTCGACCAGCTGCGCACCACCGCCGCCCGGCCGGCGCTGGCCGACGCGCTGCTCGACCTGGCGAACAACCCTCGGCTGCGCCCCGGGGAGGCGCGCGACGCCGCGCACGAGGCTGCTGCCCTCTACGCCCGGATCGGCGCCCCCGGCGACCAGGCGATTGCCGACCGGCGCTGCGCCGACCTCAGCGGCACCCCGCGGCACCGGCCGTCGATCGACGAGCCGCCCGGTGGGGGCCTCGACGCGCTCACCCCCGCCGAGGAGCGGGTCGCCGAGATGCTCGCCGCCGGCGCCACGAAGAAGGAGGCGGCCAGGAGCCTCTTCGTCTCCTTCCACACCGTGGACACCCAGCTCCGGTCCATATATCACAAGCTCGGCATCAACAACCGGATGCAGCTGGTGCGGGCCTGGGAGAGGACCAGACGATAATCGGCTGGTGACAGCGCCAGCCGACCTGACCCCACTCGCCGAGGCCGTGGAGTGCGAATTCATGCACTCGTACGAGTCACAGGCACCCGCACCCACGTACACCGATCTCGGGATCGCCACCACCCGCGTCGGCGGCGGTGTCGCTCTCGGCATGCGCAACGATCCGTCCGGCGGGTACTGGAGTAAGGCCCTGGGCTTCGGCACCACCGAGCCGTTCACCGTGCAGGTCCTGGATGACGTCCTCGACTTCTACCGGGAGCACGGCATCGGTCAGGCCGTCATCCAGCTCATTCCGTCGGTAGTGCCCGCCGGCTTCGACGAGGTGGCCGCCGCGCGCGGGCTCACGCCGGGCAGCACCTGGATCAAGCTCGCCGCCCGGCCCGAGGACGTCACCGCCGGACGGACCCGCCTACGGGTCGGCCCGGTGCCCACCACCGAGGCGCGGCGCTGGGCCGATGTGCTGCTCACCGGGTTCGGCATGCCGACCGGTGGGCTCACCGACATGGTGGCCGCGACGGTCGGCCAGCCGGCGTGGCGACCCTGCGCGGCGTGGGACGGCGGTGAGCTGGTGGCGGGCGCCAACCTGTTCCTGCACGGCGAGGCCGCGGCGCTCAACGCCGCCGCGACGGCCTCCGGTCACCGCGGCCTCGGGGCGCAGTCGGCGCTGATCACCGCCCGCGCCCGGGCCGCCGTCGAGGCGGGATGCCGGTGGCTGTTCGCCGAGACCGGCAAGCCCGCTCCCGGTCAGCAGAACCCGTCGCTGAACAACCTGCGCCGGGCCGGGCTGGTGCCCCTCTACGAACGCCGCAACTGGGTGTGGCGAGCGGCGTCCTGAGCCCGCCCGGGGCCGTGGTGGGCAGCTGTGCGCCGGCCTCGGCCCCGAATCCGTCGTCGGTCAGGGCTCACTCGGGCGGTGTGGCCCCCGACTGTTCGCTGACCATGTACGCCGCGTACCAGTCGGGCCAGTTGTCGTCCCGCTCCCCGGTACGTTTCTCGTGCTCGTCGTGTGCGGCGGCCGCGCGCCGCATCGCGTCCGCCAGGTCGCTCACCGAGCCGAACGACGTCAGCCCGCCCTCGATGCGCCCGGGAAGCCTGGTCGTGATCTCCTGAATCAGCCAGGTGTTGCCGTCCGGGTCGCGCAGTGTGGCGCGCGAGAAGTAGCTGCGTCGCTGCGGGTCCGGCCCGTCGACCGGGCCGTCCGGGGTGACGTGGAAGACGTCGCCGACCTCGATGCCGGCGGCGACGAGGTCGGCGCGGGCCGCCTCGACGTCGGAAACGACCAAATACGCCACTGCCGAGCCGGGTGCCGCCGGGGTGAGCCCGGGGCCGAACTGCACGGAGCACGCGGAGCCGTGCGGCGTCAACTGCACGATGCCGGGCGGGGTCTGGTCGAGCCGCCACCCCAGCCGTTGGTAGAACGCCTTTGCCCGGTCCACGTCCGAGACCGGAATGACGAGCACCTCGAGCTTGATGTCGAGGCTCTCGATCCGCGCCGCCGTGCTCGCGTCGGCCTGGGCAACCTTCGGGCTCATCGCTGTCCCCTTCCTGATCATCACGCTACTGTCCGCGTTCCCGCCCGATGCGGGCTTTCCGGTATCAGCCCGGCGCCATCCGGGTGGCCCTGCGTACCCCCACCAGGGCGACCAGGGCGAGGAGGATGACGGCGACGGAGTACTCGTCGGCGGTCCGCGGCAGGCCGCCGGCGTAGACCACGAGGAAGCCGGCGATGACCGTGGGGAGACCGAAGCCGACGTAGCAGATGACGTAGAGCACGGACAGCACGCTGGCGCGTTGGTGCGCCTCCACCAGCGGCATGACGGTCTTGAGGCTGCCCTGGAAGCCGCTGCCGAAGCCGACTCCCCCGAGCGCGAGACCGACGAAGAAGCCCGGGACGGACTCCGCCATGATCGCTGCCATCGTGACGACCATGCCGAGGATGAGCGTGCTGATCCCGGTCAGGATCACCGTCCGGGCGGCGGCGTTGCGCTGGACCAGGACGGCGATCGACCCGAAGACGGCGAAGACGAAGAGGACCAGACCGCCGATCACGATCGACGTGTTCATCAGACTGCGGACGAGCGCCGGGCCGAGCGCGCCGAAGAACCCGGCGAGCGCCCAGACCGCGAAGAGCACCGGGACGACGGCCAGGACCGGCTGGCGTACCGCGTGGGGCAGCGTGATGTCCGGCCGGAGGCTGCGCCGGGCCCCGGCCAGCGGCGTGACAGTCTCCGGCATCAGCGCGACCCCGACGGCCTGGATCAGCAGGATCACGAGCAGGACGAGGTAGACCAGTCGCGTCGGCGCGGGCAGGAACTGGATGAGCAGCGCGGAGAGCAGCGCCCCGCTTCCGGTTCCGATGCCCGGGGCGAGCGAGTTCGCGAGGGTTCCCCGGGCCCGGTCGATGTCGAGCATGGCGGCGCCCACGGCCCCGGTGGCGGCACCGGCGGCCAGCCCCTGCACGAGGCGGGCGATCAGCAGGGCGGCGACGCCGTTGGCGAAGACGAAGACGACGAGCGCGAGGATCTGCACCGCGATCGCGACGGCCAGCACCGGCCGCCGGCCGAGGTGGTCGGAGAGCTTGCCGAAGACGAGCAGGGACGCCAGCACGGCGAGCGCGTAGACGGCGAACACCACTGTGGTCGTGACCGGCGAGAAGTGCCAGCGTTCCTGGTACACGCCGTAGAGCGGCGTCGGGGCCGCCGACGCGGCCAGGAACGACACCAGGATCGACGCGAGCAGCACCAGGGAGGCCGTCGGCGAGAGTCGGGCCCGCCCTGAGATCGACATGTCGGTGCTCCTCGGCTGCACGAAGACGGTCCGGCCTGGGCGTCGCGCCGGCCGCGCGGCCACGGCGGCGTACCCGGCCGGCACCGTCGTATGCCAGTTCGACCGGTTCGGCGCGGTCCGCCGCCGGGTGCGCCCGCCCCGAAAAGCGCCGGGGTACGACGTCGCGTGCCGCCGGTTCAGCCCTCGGGGTCCTGACCACCGGAGGGGAGGCTGGCCACGCCACGGCCCAGTGCGTCCCGGAAGTCGCGGTACCGGTCGGGGCCGAGCGTTTCGGCGAGGTTCTGCTCGATCACGTGCACGACGGCGTCGGAGGCCGCCATGAAGCTGAGGCCCCGGTCCGTCGGCACGATCAGCTTCGCGCGGCGGTCGGCCGGGTCGGGCGTACGCCGGACGTAGCCCAGTCGCTCCAACTCGTCGAGGATCGCGCCCATCGTCTGCTTGTTGCGCCCGGCCAGCCGGGCCAGCTCGCCGGGGCGGGTGCCCTCGGCGTCGAGGTAGGCCAGCACCGCGCCGTGGCGGGGCCGGACGTCGTCGAAGCCCTGCTCGGCCGAACGTCGGAAGATCTCCCGCTGGACGCGGGCGGAGAGCTGCACGGCCAGGATCCCGAGGTCAGGGTCCTGCTCCTTCAGTGTGCTGCGCTTCATACTTTGGTCCAATCATTGGACTGTACAAGTTTTGGACTATATCGTCGCTGGCGGCGACCGATGATCCGACCTCGGTCCGCCTGACCGAGAGGATGACCATGACCATTCTGATAACCGGGGCAAACGGCACCGTGTCGCGGGAGGTGCTGCGGGAGTTGGCCGGCAAGCAGCCGGTCCGCGCGCTCGTACGGGACGCGGCACGTACGCCAGGTCTCGACGGAGTCGACTACGTCGTCGGCGACCTGGACCGCCCCACCACGCTGACCTCGGCGTTCGAGGGCGTGACGACGCTGTGGCTGCTGATGCCGATGGGTCCGCTCGCGCCGAGCCAGAGCATGAACGCGGTGTGGGCGGCCCGGCAGGCCGGCGTGCGGCACATCGTCCGGCTCTCCGCGATCGGCGCCGCGCACGACGCGCCGACCCGCAACGGCCGACTGCACGCGCTCTCCGACGCGGAGCTGCAGGAGTCGGGCATCGGGTGGACGATCCTGCGGCCGAGCCACTTCATGCAGAACCTGCTCGCCGCCAAGGCCGGTGAGCACCTCTTCGGGCTCTTCGGTGACGCCCGGGTCGGCCTGATCGACGCCCGGGACATCGCCGCCGCGGGAGCGGCGATCCTCGCCGCACCCGAGCAGCACCAGGGCATGATCTACACGCCCACCGGCCCGGAGAGCATCACGCTGGACCAGGCGGCGGACGAGATGGCCCGTACGCTCGGCCAGCCGGTGCGCTACGTGCCGCAGAGCCCGGAACAGACGCGCGACGGCCTGCTCCAGGCCGGCCTCGACCACTGGTCGGCCGAGGTCCTCGCCGAGTACCGGGTCGCCTACGGTTCGGGGTGGGGTGACTTCACCAACGACCATGTCGAGCGGATCGTCGGGCGGCAGCCACGGACCTTCGCCGAGTTCGTCAGCGATCACCGCGAGCAGTTCGCGAGCCTCTGACCCGTCGACAGCTCGACACGGGTGCCCTCCGGCGCGATCGCACCGGAGGGCACCGGGCTCGGGCGCACCGGACGGTGGTGCGCGGGTCAGTGCTCCGGCCGGCCCCCGTCATCCGGCACCGTCGTCGAGTCCCGCTCGGTCGTTCGGAAGCGCTGCTGGTAGGCGCGGGGCGACACCCCCACCCGGGCGAGGAACATCCGGCGCAACGTCTCCGGGCTGCCGATGCCGACCTGTCGGGCGGAGGCGGTGACCGACTTCCCAGCGTGCAGCAACCGGATGGCCGCGTCGACCCGCACGCCCTCCACGTACTTGCTGGGGGTGCTGCCCAGCTCCTGCCGGAACATCCGGGAGAGGTGACGGGGGCTCACGTGCGCCCGGGCGGCGAGGGCCGGCACCGAATGGTCGTCGGCCGGGTCGGCTGCCACCGCGTCGATCACCTGCCGCAGCACCGGAGTGCGGGGTCGGGGCAGGGCGAGCGACGGCGAGAACTGCGACTGGCCGCCCGGCCGTTGCAGGAAGACGACGAGCGACTGGGCCACCGACCGGGCGATCTCCGCACCATGGTCACGCTCCACCAGGGCGAGCGCGAGGTCGATGCCGGCGGACACGCCGGCGGAGGTGAAGATCGTCCCGTCCCGTACGAAGATCGCGTCGCTCTCGACGTGGACCTGCGGGAAGGCGGCGGACAGCAACCGGGCGTGCTGCCAGTGCGTCGTCGCCCGCCGACCGTCCAGCAGGCCGGCGGCGGCCAGGACGAACGCGCCGGTGCAGACCGCGGCGGTGCGCCCGGCGGTGCGGGACAGCGTGGCGGCAGCGGCGGTGAGGTCGGCACTGATCGGGCGCACCGCCAACGCGTCGCCGCCGACCACGAGGGCGGTTCCGACGTCGGTCGCCGCGTCGACCGCGCCGTCGACCTGAACGAGTAGGCCCGTCGAGGCACGGACGGCGGCGCCGTCACCGGAGCGCACCTCCAGCTCGTAGCGCGCGCCGAACTTGGCGGCCTCGGCGAAGACCTCGAACGGTCCGGCGAGGTCCAGCATCGTCATGCCGTCGAAGACCAGGGCGGTGACCCGGTGCACCCCTGCCGTCGCGCTGCCCACCCGCCGACCCCCTCCGGTGATGTCCTGATCTGAGGGAAGCATGGCAGACAGGACAGGGCGGTTGACCGGTCCAGCGGGTGACGCTTGACGCACCGGAGCCCGGCCGGGCTCCCGACCGACAGGACAGTGATGAGCCACACAACGATCGCCGGCGTCCGGATCCCCGACTCGCGGCTCGCCACCGACGCCACCGAACTCGTCCGCGAGGCCACCGACGACCTGCTGTTCCATCACTCGCGGCGGGTCTTCCTCTTCGGCACGCTGCAGGGTCGGCGGCTCGGCCTGACGGCCGACCCCGAACTGCTCTACGTGGGAGCGATGTTCCACGACCTGGGACTGACCGAACGCTACCGCCGCGACGATCAGCGCTTCGAACTCGACGGCGCCGACGAGGCACGCCGCTTCCTGCTGTCGAACGGCATCGGCGAACACGAGGCCCGGCTCGTCTGGGAGGGGATCGCCCTGCACACCACGCCCGAGGTTCCGTACCGGCTGGAGCCCGAGGTCGCCCTGGTCACCGCGGGCGTCGAGACCGACGTGCTCGGAATCGGCTACCACGAGTTGACCCCGGCCGACATCGCGGCGGTCACCGCCGCACACCCGCGGCCGAACTTCAAGCGGGCCATCGTCGACGCCTTCGCCGCTGGTTTCCGGCACCGGCCGGACACCACCTTCGGGACCGTCAACGGCGACGTGCTGGAGCACCGGGTGCCGGGCTACCGCCACATCGACTTCGTCCGGGTCATCGAGGACTCCGCCTGGCCCGAATGACCCCTACAGCTCGGGGTGGCCGAAGAGTCCGGGTAGCCCGCCGGTGTGCACGAAGACGAGCCGGTCGCCGCGCGGGAAGCTGCCGGCCAGCAGCGCCGCCATCGCCCGACCGGTGTACGTCGGGTCCAGGAAGATCCCCTCCGTACCGGCGGTGATCTCCAGCGCCGCCCGCACGGCGTCGGTCAACGTGCGATACCCGGCACCCACCTGCGAGCCGTCGATCCGCAGCGCGTTTGGCTCGACCTCGCCGACGAGCAGCCCGGCGACTGTCGCCCGGGGGTCCGGCACGGCACCGACGTCAACGCCGATCACCCGCTGCGCGCCCAACTCCCGCACCAGGCCGGCCATCGACCCGCCGGAGCCGAGCGCCACCACGACCTCGGCCCCGTCGATGGCCGGCAGTTGGGTACGCAGCTCCCGAGCACAGTCCACGTATGCCTGGACCGACTCCGTGGAGGTGCCGCCGAACGGGATGACGTACGCCGAGCGTCGCTCCGCCTCGACCGCCACCACCTCGGCGAGCGGCCGGTCCCCGGCCCAGACGATCTGCGCCCCGGCGAGCGCGTCGAGCAGCAGATTTCCTCGTGGGGTCGGCGGGGGCGGGCCGGCGAGCACCAGCACGCAGGAGAGGCCGAGCCGCGCGGCCGCGGCCGCGGTGAGCCGGGCGTGGTTGCTCTGCGGCGCACCCGAGGTGATCACCGTGCCGGCGCCGACGGCGATCGCCTGCGCGCAGGTGTACTGGAGCTTACGGATCTTGTTGCCGCCGCCACCGAGGCCGGTGAGATCGTCACGTTTGAACCAGAGCTCGGCCAGCCCCAGCCGGGCGGCGAGCCGGGGCGCGGCCTCCACCGGCGTGGGCCACGTGCCGAGAGGAACGGGTGGGATCATCCGTGCAGCTAAGCACCCCACGGCCCGACTCGCAGCTTCCTGGCTGCGCGCGGCTCCTGCGTGGCGCGGCTAGGCCCGATGTGCCGCCACCCGATCCAGCGGACCGACGTCCGCGTGGCGACCGGGGCGCAGCGCCGCGTGTCGTTGCCCGGGGCCTGCCCCGTCGCGAGCGGCGAGCGCGTCGGCCACCACACCGGTGGCGAACGCGTAGATGGACTTGTGCACGATGTCGATGGCGAGTTCGGGCCGGGGCCAGGTCAGCGGCGGCGCCCCGACGCCGGTGGCGTTCTCCAGGATCTGGTCGTTGCTCAGGCGCAGCGCGGTGAACATCGTTGAGGCCCAGACGCCGCGCAGCCCCGCCTGCGCCATGACGCTGCGCAGCACCCCGACCAGTACGCCCTGTCCGTAGTGCATGGTCAGGTTCTGCCAGCGGGGCTGGCGCCCTTCCGGCAGGCCGGTGAGCCTGGCCAGCACCTGGGCCGGCACGTAGGAGTCGGGGCGGCCGGTCACCCGCTGTTCGAGCTTCTCCGCGGCCGTCATCACCAGCGCTCCGGCCAGGCCCGCCACCAGTCCCTGCCACACCGCTCGCTTCAGCATGAGTCAGCCCTACCCGCCGGGCCGACGTCCACACCCGCGAGTCGTCGGCGGACGTCTCGGCCGGAGGCCAGTTGGTTTACCACCGTTCGGGGCGGGTACGGTGGCGGTTGGGTCAAGACATGCGCCCTCCAGTGGTCAGTCCTGTTCGTGCACGCACACGGCAGGTCGGCCACCCTCGTCGAGGGCGGAGAAAGCATGTGATCGACCAAACCCCCCTTTCCCGACCGGTGTCACCTGACGTCCTGAATGATCAGGGCACCGTCCTGGTCGAGCCGATCCTGTCGCTGACGATGAGCCACGACGGCCCGGTCAGTGTGATCAGCGTCGTCGGCGAGATGGACATGAGCAACGCCCACCTCCTCATCGAGTTGGTGGAGCAGCTGTGCCGCGCCCCCACACCACGGATCGCCCTGAACCTGTCGGCAGTTCGCTTCCTCGGGGCCCACGGCATCAGCGCGCTGCTCCGGTCCGGTCAACTGGCCGCCCAGGCCGGGGGACGGCTGACGCTGCGCAATCCCTCGCCGTTCGTTCTCCGTGTCCTCGGCGTGACCCGATTGCTGCGGCATCTCGAACGTGATGACACGTCGACCCCGACCGGTGCTCGCATCAGTGGCGTCGTCGCGCCGCCGCCCCGCCGTGCCGCACCGCCGCATCAGCCCCTCAGCCCGTCCGTCGCCGACCAGCCCTAGACGCGCGGCGACAGTTCCCCCGATCAAGGAGACGCATGTTCAATCCACTGGACCACAAGGGAATTCCACTCGAGAGCCAACTCCGCAACTGGCGTGAGCTGAACGTCGAGCCGATCGATCCGGAGGCGGTCGACCCGTACACCCGGTGCCGGATCATCACCATGAACGGCATCGAGGTGGAGGCGATCAACTTCCAGCACCAGTTCGCCCGCAACTGTCCGGACCAGGAGGTCCGTCGGCAACTTGCCTATGTCCGGTACGTGGAGAGCCAGCAGCAGCGGGTGGTGAACTGGCTGCTGCCCGGTGTCGCCAGCGTGCTGGAGACGACGCTCGGCTACGAGCAGGTCGCCGTCGACCTCACCGCCTGGGTGGCCCGCCACGAGCCCGATCCCTACCTGAAGCAGGCGTACGAGTTCGGTGTGCTGGAGGACTTCGACCATCTGTACCGCTACGCCAATCTCTACGAGATGGTCGAGCGTCGTAAGGCGGAGAAGATCGTCGACGGGCTCACCGAGGTCATGCCGGGCCGGCCGACGGTGTTGGAGCACCGGCACCCGTTCGACGAGATCCGCACCCCCTACGACCGCAACTCGGTCGACCCGCGCTCGAAGCTGCACGCGCTGACGATCCTCTCGGCCGAGCAGCAGGTGATGTTCTACTACATGAACGTCGGCCCGCAGTACATGGAGCCGATCGCGCGCCAGCTCTACCAGGAGATCAGCCTGATCGAGCAGGAGCACGTCACCCACTACGAGTCGCTGTTGGACCCGGGCGAGAACTGGTGGGAGCGGCTGCTCACCCACGAGTACAACGAGTGCTGGCTGTACTACTCCTTCCTGCAACAGGAGAGTGACCCACGGATCAAGGCGATCTGGGAGCTGCATCTGCAGATGGAGCTGGCCCACCTGCAGCAGGCCGCCGACCTCCTGCGTCGCCACGACGGGCGGGAGCCCGAGGAGATCGTCGGCAGCGCCGGCCTCCCCGAACCGCTGACCTTCGAGCCCAACAAGGACTACCTGCGTCACCTGCTGGCCACCCAGATGGACCTGACGAAGCTCGGCGAAGGCTACGTCCGCGAGGCCCACGAGCGTTTCGAGTGGATGCAGCAGCAACTGCACGACGGCCAGCAGCCGCCGAGCGAGCAGGTCATCGACCTGCACCGGGAACGCTTCGGCGACGAGTACCGCATCGAGACCGAGGGGCCGCACCCGGTCGAGGCGCTGCGTTCCGAGGGTGGCAGCCATGCCTGAGACCGGCACCTCGGCCACGCCGGGCCCCGAGGAGGACGTGGTCGACCTGCTGCTCGCCCAGCACGCCCAGATCGAGCAGCTCTTCCTGCTGGTCATCGGCGGCACCGGCGACACCCGGCGCGACGCCTTCGACGACCTGGTGAAGCTCCTCGCCGCGCACGAGACCGCCGAGGAGGAGGTCGTGCACCCGCTCGCCCGGACGCTGCCCGGCGGGGGCGGTGACGCGATGGTCGACGACCGGCTCGACGAGGAGCGGCAGGCGAAGGAGACCCTGCAAACCCTGATCGAGGGTGGCGTCGACGCCGACGGCTTCGAGACCGGCATCGTCCTGCTGCGCGAGGCGGTGCTCCTGCACGCCCGACACGAGGAGCGCTACGAGTTCCCCCAGCTACGCCAGCACGTACCGGTCGACCGGCTCCGTAGCCTCGCCACGGCCGTTCGGGCGGCGGAGGCGTCCGCGCCGACCCGACCACATCCCAGCGCCCAGTCGGCGAAGGGCAACCTGGCCGCCGGCCCGGTGCTGGCGGTCATCGACCGGGTACGCGACGCGGTGCGCAAGCCTTCGGAGAGCTGACCGGGATGACAGGGCCGCCCACCCCGTGTGGGCGGCCCTGCCCGCCGGCAACGGCCGATACTCACCCGCGGGTGTTACCCACCGTCTGGGCGACCAGCGCCTCCGCGACCTCGCGCACCTTCCGGTTGGTGTCCTGGGAGATCTTGGACAGCAGCGCGAACGCCTCCTCCGCCGAGCACCGCCGTCCCCCCATGATGATCCCTTTGGCCTGCTCGATCACCGCCCGATTCCGCATCGCCTCCTGCATCTGCGCCGCCAACGTGGCGGCGTTCTCGTACAGGTGGGCGTTGGCCAGCGCCACCGCCGCGTACGCGGCGAAGCCCTCGGCGCTGGCGATCGAGGATGGGTCGAACGCGTCCACCGAATCGCTGTAGACGTTGAGCGCACCGACGACCGACCCCTGGATCGGAAGCCCGATCGAGAGAGAGCTCTGCACGCCGGCGGCGCGAGCCCTCTCCGCCCAGGCCGGCCAGCGCTCCTCGGCGGCCATGTCCGGCACCGAGATGGTGTCACCGCTGGCGGAGGCGTCCAGGCACGGGCCCCGGTGCTGCTCGTACTGCCACTCGTCCAACTGACGGGCCAACTCGCCGGTGAACGCCCCGGTCCAACCGACCCGACCCCGTACCAGGGTGACCGTCACCTCCCTCGTCCCGGGAATGCTCCCTTTGGCGAGCTCGGCGATCCGAAGCAGCACGTCATCGAGGCTGACCTCGTCGAGTCTGACCCGGCCCAGTTCGGCCAACGCGTCGGCGGGGTCCTTCGTCGGCTGCGTCATCGCAGTGCCCTCCTCGGTCGGCATCCGTCGGAACGGGGGTTCCGGCATGGCCGGCACCTCGTCAGGTGCCCAACGCAGCTCCGCTCCGGGCGGTCCTCAGCAATCTTGGTGCTACCCGTTGAATCACCCGCTCACACCCCGTTCAGTCCCGGGCGGCCCACGGCTGCGCCGGTCAGCTCAGGGGGCCGGAGCAGCCCATCCCTGAGCCTCGACGGCGGTCGGTAAACGGCCCGTCACACAGTGCCGGTGAACTGGCTGACGTGGTAGGCGGTGCTGCGGCCGTCCGGGGTGCGGGTCCATTTCGAGACCATCAGATGCAGGTCGTTGGCGTTCCGGCTCGACCAGGGATGGATGAACCCACCGTAGAGCGCGGGCTCCTGCCAGCTCGTCACCTGAATCTTCTCCGTCGACCAGGCCCGGTCGGGTCCGGCGGCGGTGCGGGTGACCAGGCACCCGTTCTGGCAGTTCAGGTACGACATCACCCAGGTCCCGTCAGCCAGCCGGCGCACCGACGGTTCGCCGAAGCGGCCGGTGAGGATGGCTGTGCAGGGTCTCCCCCAGCCCCAGTTGGTGCCGTTCCAGCCCCAGCCCTCGTACGACTCGGGGTAGAACAGCCGGTCCCACCGGACGCGTCGCAGCATCATCGGGCCGTCCTGCCGCCCGGACCGGACCGAGAAGACGTAGACGTACTCGCCGTCGCGTTGCATGGTCCACATCTGGAACGGGTCCTTGTTGTCCGGGCTGTTCCACCACTTCAGCGGCGTACGGATGAAGTCGTTGCCGTTGTCGGAGTAGGCCAGCCCCGCGTAGCGCGACTTCCAGTGCGGCCCGGCCGGGCCGGCGGAGTTCCAGTTCTCGATGCTCAGGTAGGAGATGAGCTGCCGACCGGTCTCCGGAAAGCTGATGCCGTCGTTGGGGATGACGGTCACCTCGGGAAGACCGTCGATGCCGATGCCGTGGTGGCCGTTGTGCATCAGCTCCGGTGCCCGTCCGTTGCCGGCGACGCGTGCGGCGCTGTCGAAGACGATTCCGCCCGGCGCGCCGGGGTGGACGGCGGAGCGCAACATGACCGGCGAACGCCAGTCGTTCGGCAGGGGCGGGCCCTCGGGCCACGGCGTGTCGAAGGTGTCGCCGAAGAGGTAGCCGATCGACCCGTTCTCCAACACGTACGGGATGCCCAGATCGGTGCCGGCCACCCGCCAGCGGCTGTTGGTGTCCAGGTCCGCGCCGGTCAGCCGCTTCTTCCAGACCGCCGCCTGGGCCGGAGCGGCGCTGGCCAGGATCGCGCCGACGGAACCGACCGCGCTGGCGGCCCCGATCGCGGCGGCGTGGCCGAGCACCGAGCGACGACGTATCCCCATGGCTGCCCCTTCCTGTCGCACTCGTTACGGCCGTGCCGTGTGGATGGACAGCGGTTGCGGGCGAGTAAACCCGCCGACGATCGCCACTGTCAATACCTGCCCGCCCTGAACGATGCATTGAAGGAATTCTTCATAGAAGATTGACAGCCATCATCGCCCTGAAGAAACTCTCAGCATTCGGTTCCCGGTCAGCGGCGGTCTGGTGACGCCACCAGCTGACCATCCCCGACCCGACGAGGAGCAGCGTGAGACGTACTCTCCTGGCCCTGCTGACGGCCCTCGGCGTCGCTGGCACGACGGTCCCGGCCACGCTGGCGCACGCGGACCCGGTCGGCACGCTGGCCTGCCCCTCCATCCCCGCCAACCGCGACCCGGCGGTGACAGTGGTCGTCTATCGGGTCGCCCGGGCCCACAACGCCAACGACAAGGTGATGCTGTCCGCGTTCGAGGCGGGCTGGGTCGAGTCGCACATGAACAACCTGCCGTGTGGCGACAAGTCGTCGCTCGGGGTGTTCCAGCAACGCTGGGACTACGGGTGGGGCACGCCGGAGCAGATCATGGACCCGGTCTACGCCAGCACCCAGTACGTCACCCGGGCCATCGTCTGCGACCGCGACAACCCCGGTTACAGTGCCGGCCAGGTCGCCCAGTGCGTCCAACGCTCCGGTTTCCCCGACCGGTACGACCAGGCGGCCATCACCGCCCGCGCCCAGCTCACCGAGGCGGCCCGCACCCACGCCATCGCCGGCGGATCCGCCACCGACGTCACCGGCGACGGCCGGGACGACATCGTCACCTTCACCCAGAACGCTCTCGCCGACGTCTACGTGGGCACGTCCACCGGCAGTTCCTACACCGGCACCTCGGCGAAGTGGAACGACTTCTTCTCCCTCGGCGGCGAGACCGCCACCACCGGCGACGTCAACGGCGACGGCAGGGACGACATCATCACCTTCGCCCACAGCAACACCGGCGACGTCTACGTCGCGCTCTCCACCGGCACGTCGTTCGGCGCCGGACTGAAGTGGCACGACTGGTTCGCGCCCGGCGCGGAGATCGGCGCGGTCGGCGACGTCAACGGCGACGGACGCGACGACATCGTGGCGTTCACCCACAACCCCGCCGGCGACGTGTACGTCGCAGTCTCCACCGGGACCGGCTTCGGCGCCGGCCTCAAGTGGCACGAGTTCTTCAGCCCGTTCGGCGAGTTCCCCGCGCTCGGTGACGTCAACGGCGACGGCAGGGACGACATCATCACCTTCACCCAGGGCCCGGCCACCGCCAGCGATGTCATCGTCGCGCTGTCGAACGGCAGCTCCTTCGGCGCCGCGCAGAAGTGGCACGACCTGTTCGCCGTCGGCGCCGAACAACCCCGCGTCGGTGACGTCAACGGCGACGGCAGGGACGACATCGTCACCTTCACCTGTGATCCCAACGCCGACGTGTACGCCGCGACCTCCACCGGCACCGGCTTCTCCGGGACCACAGTGAAGTGGCACGACTTCTTCTGCCTGGCCGGCGAGTTCCCGTACCTGGCTGACGCCAACGGGGACGGCCGCGACGACCTCGTCGTCTTCACCAAGGGCGGCACCAACGACGTCCACGTCGCGCTCTCCACCGGCACCGGCTTCCTCGGCGCCACCAAATGGCACGACTTCTTCGGCCTCAACGGCGAGACGACGCTGTGATCAACGGAGTGGAGACCTCATGCGACTGACCAGGCGCACGTGCGCCCTCCTCCTGACGGCGGCACTGGCCGGTCAGGTCGCGGCCGCGCCGGCCGACGCGGCCGGACCCGCGGCCCCTGGCTCACTCACCGCTGACTTCGCCCGGGCCGCCGCCGAGTTCGACGTGCCCCGGGACCTACTGGTCGCTGTCGCCTACGGGGAGTCCCGCCTGGACGGGCACGGCGGTCTGCCCAGCCAGGCCAACGGGTACGGGGTCATGCACCTGGTCAGCAACCCCACCCAGCACAGCCTGGAGCGGGCGGCCACGCTGACTGGCGAACCGGTCGACCGCCTGCGCTCGGTCACCTCCGCCAACGTCCGCGGCGGTGCGGCGGTGCTCCGCGACCTGGCCGACGCCGAGGGGATGACCAGCGCCGCACGCGACCGGATCTCCGCCTGGTACCCGGTGGTGGCGCGGTACAGCGCCGCCGTCGACGCGTCGACCGCCCGGCTCTACGCCGACCATGTCTACGACCTGCTGCGTACCGGTATCGCCGCCGGCCCGGTACCTGTCGCGGCGCACCCACTGCGACCCGACCTCGGCCGATACGCGGGCGTCGCCCCCGCGGGCACCGCCGGGGCGAGCGTCGCGGCGGCGCTCCCGGAGTACGCGCCCGCCCGCTGGGTGCCCGCCTACGCCGGCAACTACCAGGTCGGTCGGTCGGCGCGAATCACCACTGTGGTGGTGCACGTGACGCAGGGGTCCTACGCCGGCACGGTGAGCTGGTTCCAGAACCCGTCGGCGGGGGTGAGCGCGCACTACGTGGTGAAATCGAGCAACGGCGAGATCACCCAGATGGTGCGCGAGGGCGACACCGCGTACCACGCACGCTCGGCCAATCCGTACGCGGTGGGCATCGAGCACGAGGGGTTCGTGGACAACCCGGCCTGGTTCACCGACGCCATGTACCGGTCGTCCGCCGCGCTGACCCGCTACCTCTGTGACAGGTACGGGCTGCCGAAGACCCGCGCGGCGATCAGGGGCCACAACGAGATGCCCGGCAACGATCACACCGACCCCGGTCCGAACTGGAACTGGAACTACTACATCTCCCTGGTCAACGCCGGCGGCTCGGGCGGCCGGTACCTGGCGGGGTCACCGACGGACTTCACCGGCGACGGCCGTGACGACATCGTCGCGTTCACCCGTGGCTCGCTCAACGACGTGTACGTGTCGGTGTCCACCGGCTCCTCGTTCGCCGGGACGTCGGTGAAGTGGAACGACTTCTTCGGGCTCAACGACGAGACGCTGCTGTCGGGCGATTTCAACGGCGACGGCCGCGACGACATCGTGGCGTTCACCCACGGCTCGCTCGCCGACGTGTACGTGGCGCTGTCGACCGGGTCGTCGTTCGCCGGCGCCACGAAGTGGCATGACTGGTTCGCGCCGAACTCCGAGGTCGCCGCGGTAGGGGACGTCAACGGCGACGGGCGCGACGACATCGTCGCCTTCACCCATGACGCCGCCGGGGACGTGTACGTCGCACTGTCCACCGGTTCGTCGTTCGTCGGGACAGCGCTCAAGTGGCACGAGTACTTCTCGATCGCCGGTGAGTACCCGGCGCTCGGTGACGTCAACGGCGACGGCCGCGACGACATCATCACCTTCACCCAGGGCCCGGTATCGGCATCGGACGTCATCGTCGCCCTGTCCACGGGAGCCTCGTTCGGGGCGGCACAGACCTGGCACGATTTGTTCGCCGTCGGGACGGATCAACCCCGCGTCGGGGACATCAACGGCGACGGTCGCGACGACATCGTCACGTTCACCTGCAACGCCGATGCCGACGTCTACGCCGCCGTCTCCACCGGCACCTCGTTCGTCGGCACCACGGTCAAGTGGAACGACCTCTTCTGCCTGCCCGGGGAGTTCCCCTACCTGGGTGACTACAACGGCGACGGCAAGGACGACATCGTCGCCTTCACCAAGGGCAGCTTCAACGACGTCCACGTCGGCCTGTCCACCGGCACCAGCTTTCTCGGCGCCACCAGATGGCACGACTTCTTCGGCCTGCCCAACGAGACCACCCTCTGACCCCAGGGAGACCGCACATGTTCGACGTTCCCCCGTCCGCGTCGATCAGCCAGCGCCGGCTGATCGGTGGTCACCTCCAGGACAAGAACCCCCACCGCGCCCGCTTCCACGTCGCTACCGGTCGACGCGTCTCATGCTGCGATACACCACGGTGATGATCAGGAAGAGCGTGCCGACGAGCACGAGGGTGATCACGGCGTTGACCGCCACGGGCAGGTCCTGAACGAGGTACTGCTTGACGTAGTTGCTGCCAAGGATGACGAGGACATAGATCCACCAGGGCGCCCACTTGCCGTTCTGCTGCTCTTCCCCACTCACGGATGACCTCTTTCGACCTTGGTGCCAGGACCCCCGCCGACCGCGCGACGACGCTGCATTCACTCTGGCCCCGAATGTCGGCCGTGCCATCGACACGGGGAACGAGAACGGCCTCATCAGTTGGTGCTACGACCCAAACCGGACGCCGTAGTGGCGCGAGGTGCCGGTGGGCACTTCTTCCGCCACGACCTGTTCGTCCAGGACCTCAACGGAATGCTCCGACGCCTACGCCGCGCGGGCTGACCCCCGGTAGCGTTGACGGTCATGGTCACCAGCGTCGACGTACGCCGGGCACTCGCCAGCCTCGCCGACCCACGTCGAGCCGAGGCGTCGAGCCGGTTCCTGCAGATGGTCGCCGGTGGGTACGGCGAGGGTGACCGGGCCATCGGGGTCTCCGTGCCGGAGCAGCGCAAGGTCGCCGCGCGCTACTGGCGCGACCTCGCGCTGGCCGAGACGACACGGCTGCTCAGCGGTGACGTGCACGAGGAGCGGCTGACCGCGCTCTTCATCCTGGTCCGCAAGTTCAGCACTGGCGACGAGCGGGAACGCGGCCAGATCTTCGACACCGTTCTGGCCAACACCCGCCACATCAACAACTGGGACCTGGTGGACTCGTCAGCGCCGTACATCGTCGGGCCCTGGTTGATCGACAGGGACCGGAGCGTTCTGGACCGGTTGGCCGGGTCGAGCCTGGTGTGGGACCGCCGCATCGCCATCATGGCGACGTTCGCCTTCATCAAGGTCGGTGACTTCGAGTGGACCTTCCGACTCGGGGACCGGCTCCTGCACGACCCGCACGACCTCGTCCGCAAGGCGGTGGGCTGGATGCTGCGCGAGGTGGGCAACCGGGACAGAGCGGCGGAGGAGGAGTTCCTCGCCCGCCGCTACCAGGTGATGCCACGGGTCATGCTGCGGTACGCGATCGAGAAGTTCGAACCGCGGCGTCGTCGCGAGTACCTGTCCGGCGCCGTCTAGACAGCGTCAGCGCTTGCGGCCCACCCCGCCGAAGGCGTCGATGTCGACAGGCGTGTCGACCGCGTCGTCGGGTCGCCACTGCGGGCACGGCACGACGCCGGGCTCGACCAGCTCCAGCCCGTCGAAGAAGCCGGCGATCTGGTCCGGCGAGCGCAGCGTGTACGGAGTCGCCCCGCTGTCGTTGTAGTCGTCCTGCGCCTGCTGCATCTCGGCGCTGATCAGGCTCGTGCCGTCGTTGAGTGAGAGGTAGCTGCCGCTCGGCAGCGCCGCCACCAGCTGCCGGGTGATCGAGCGGGCCGTCTCGTAGTCGGGCACGTGGCCCATCACCCCACTGAGGATGAGGCCGATCGGCTGTGCGAAGTCGAGCGTCTTGCCGGCCTCGGCGATCACCGCGGCCGGGTCGTGCAGGTCGCCGTCGATGTAGGCGGTCCGGCCCTCGGCGGTGCCCACCAGCAGAGCACGGGCGTGCACCAGCACCAGCGGGTCGCTGTCGACGTAGACGATCCGCGCCTCCGGTGCGATCCGTTGGGCCACCTCGTGGGTGTTGTTGGCGGTCGGCAGGCCGGTGCCGACGTCGAGGAACTGGCGGATGCCCGCATCGGCGGCGAGGAACATGATCGAGCGGACCAGGAACTGCCGGGAGGCCCGGGCCACGTCGACGACGCCGGGGAAGACCTGCCGGTACTGGTCCCCGGCCTCGCGGTCGACAGCGAAATTGTCCTTGCCACCGAGCCAGTAGTTCCAGATCCGCGCCGAATGCGGCACCGACGTGTCGATCTTCTGCGGACTGCCAGCCGCACCGGCTTCGGGCCGGCCGCTCGTCGACGATTCCATGGTCACGACGAAACCCCCATATGTATGCGTACGCGACGGTGTCCCCGGGACGGCCCACGTGGAGGAAGTGACCGCCCGTGACCGTGCCACGGTATAGAAGGTCGGACATCCGCACCACACCGGTCGCTCCACAGCAGACCCTGCGGCGCGACCCGCTCACGCTGAGCGGACGGCGCACACCGTCCAGCTGAGCACCGTCCCTCCCGGGAGGGAGGGCGGTCCCCTGCCAG
The DNA here is from genome assembly GCF_040649675.1 of Micromonospora parva. Classification (NCBI taxonomy): domain Bacteria; kingdom Bacillati; phylum Actinomycetota; class Actinomycetes; order Micromonosporales; family Micromonosporaceae; genus Micromonospora; species Micromonospora parva. The sequence goes on from NZ_JBEZFX010000010.1 coordinate 115,409, forward strand.
CGGGGTTCGCCCGCCACCGGACGCCGCAAGGATCGGGTGCATGGCGGCATCGACACCAATCAGCGGTCGGGGCGTCCACGGTCTGACGTACGCAGTGCTCGGCTGGGCCGTGGCATACGGGGGCGTACGTCTGGCCTGGACGGTCGGCGAGGCTCCGGAGTTCGGACGGCTGGGGCTGGACCTGCTCGGTTTCACCGGCTGGTGGTCGGTGCTGTTGTGCGCGGCGGCGGGCGGGCTGGCGGTTGCCCTGGAGTGGGTGCCGACCTGGCGGCCCGCGCTCGCGGGGCTCGCCTGGACGGTCGCCGGGTCGCTCGTCGCGGCGGCCGCGATCCTCCTGCCGGAGCTGGTGGACTTCCTGCTGTTCACCGTCGGCCCGTACTTCGATCCGACGGCGTTCGCCAGCCGGCTCGGCTGTGTCACCGGAGCGGTCCTGCTCGCTCTGTCCACCGCGCGCTACCAGCGGCGCACCCGGGGCGACTGTCCGGACTGCTGCCGGACCGTCCGGCCGGGTGCGCGGCGCTCGACGTCCGCGCGGTGGGCGCGCTGGGCCGCGTACGCCGTGGTGGGTGGCCTCGTGACCCGGTTCGCGGCCCAGTTCGTGGTGGGATTCGACAGCGTCGACCAGGACGCCTCGGTGCTCGGGCTGGAGATCGGGCTGGTGCTGGCGGGAGTGCTGCTGCCGCTGGCGCTGGTGCACCACTGGGGTGAGGTCTGGCCCGGTTGGGTGCCGCTGGTGGCGGGCCGCGTGATTCCTCGACCGCTGCTGCTGGTGCCCGGCTTCGGGCTCGGCGCGGGCATCGTGGCCTATTTCGGGATGGGGATGGCGCAGGTGATCTCGGGCTCGCCCAGCGAGTTCTCGGACGCGTTCCTGTGGGTGGCGATCTCGGCGTACCTCGTCATGGGGTTGGGTCTGGTCGTCGCGTCCACCGACTACCACCTGCGCACACGCGGGCAGTGCAGGACCTGCGGCCGGTGACGGCACCCGCAGGCCCCGGCTCAGATGCATTGACAGGAATCGTTATACGAATTAGCTTTCTGAGATCAGCACCTGGGAGCGCTCCCAACCCCCCACCGTCCGACCGTCGCTGATTCTCACCGCAGACGAGCCCTCCCGAGGCGTGGAAACCACCACCATTTTTCCGGAGGAGACTCATGAGAAGACGAGTGACACACACCGCCCTGGTGTCGGCCGGCGCCGTCCTGCTGGCGTCGGCAGCGGTCGCCGTGGCGGTGCCGGCGGGTGCCGCGGCCGCCGGCTGTTCGGTGAACTACAGCGTGTCGTCGCAGTGGCAGGGCGGATTCGGCGCGAACGTCACCATCACCAATCTCGGTGACGCGCTGACGGGTTGGACACTGACCTGGCGCTACGACGCCGGACAGACGGTCACGCAGGCGTGGAACGCGACGGTGACCCAGAGCGGCGCCGCCGTCACCGCGAAGAATGTCGACTACAACGGTGCCCTGCCGACCAACGGGACGGTCTCGTTCGGTTTCAACGGCTCATGGACCGGCAGCAACCCCGATCCGAGCACCTTCGCGGTGAACGGGGTGGCCTGCACCGGCGCCACGACGCCGACCACGCCCCCGCCGACGGACCCGCCGCCCACAACTCCACCCCCGAACGGGCCGGCCGACATCACGGTGAACAGCGCGACCCGGTACCAGACCGTCGACGGCTTCGGGGCCGCGCAGTCCATCTGGGGCAGCGCCTGGTCGACAACCGACACCCAGACACTGGTCGGGATGGGCGCCAACCAGTTGGGGTTGTCCATCGTGCGCACCGGCCTGTCACCGGTGTCCAGCGAGTGGGCCACGCACGTGAACTCGTTGAAGACGGCGAAGTCGTACGGGTCCAACGTGAAGATCCTCGCCTCGCCGTGGACCGCCCCGGCGGCGTGGAAGACGAACAACAGTCGGGTCAACGGCGGCAAGCTGAAGACCGACTACTACGACGACTACGCCAACCACCTGAACAGCTACGTGCAGTACATGCGCGGCCAGGGCGTGACCGTCGACGTCACGTCGGTGCAGAACGAGCCCGACTGGCACCCGGACTACGACTCGATGGACTGGAGCGGCACCGAGCTACGCACCTTCGTCCGCGACCAGGGCGCGAGGGTGCAGAACACCAAGCTGATGGTCGCCGAAGCGGTGAACATGAACTACACCTTCACCGACCCGACCCTCAACGACGCGACAGCCCGCAACAACATCGGCTACATCGGCGGGCACCTGTACGGCACCGAGGAGTCGGGCCGACTGCGGCCGTACTCCCTGGCGGAGCAGCACAACAAGCCGGTGTGGATGACCGAGTGGAACCTGCACGCCGCCGACGGGGGCGGCTCCAACATCTGGGGCAACCCCGCCAACACGGCGGTCTGGAACGAGACGCTCGACGACATCATGCGCACCGTGCACAAGTCGATGGAGGCCAACTGGAACGCCTACATCTGGTGGTACGGCAAGCGCTACTACTCCTTCATCGGTGACGGCGAGTCGGCGTACGGCACCGTCGCGGGCGCCCCCCTCAAGCGCGGGTACGCCTTCTCCCAGTACGCCAAGTACGTGCGTCCCGGCTACCAGCGGGTCGCCCTGACCAAGAGCACGAAGGCCTCGCCACTGGAGGTGACCGCCTACCAGGGCGACGGGAAGATCACCCTGGTGATCCTGAACCGCTCGAACAGCGCGGTCAACAACGCCGTGATCCAGGCACCGCAGAACGTCACCCGGGCCGAGCACTACCTCACCTCGCAGAACGCCAACGCGGCCAGCCAACCGACCACCGTCAACGGCGGTCAGGCCACCATCAACGTCGGCGCGCGCAGCATCTCCACTGTGGTGTTCACCCTCTGAGCACCTGGACCATCGTCGTCGCCGGGGGCCCCGGTCATCCGCCGGGGCTCCCGCCCGATCGCGTAGCCCACCCAGGTCAGCCGCCGGCCCCGGCCGGCGGCGCCGTGCTCTGCCGCACCACGAGCTTGGGGACGACCAGCGGTAGGCGCTGCGGCACCGTGTCGTCGATGGCCTGGGTGACAGCGGTGATAGCCCGACGACCGACAGCGTCGAAATCCTGCTGGACCGTCGTCAACGGCGGGATGAGGTAGGGCGCCTCGGGGACGTCGTCGAATCCGACGACGGAGATGTCGTGCGGCACCCGCCGGCCGCGCTCGTGCAACGCACGCAGCACGCCGATGGCCATCTGGTCGTTGGCGGCGAACACCGCGGTGGTCGCGCGCATCGCACCGATCCGCAGCCCGGCGACGTAGCCGCTGTGCGCCCGCCAGTCGCCCTCGACCGGCTCCGGCGGGCGCAGGCCCGCCGCGCTCATCGCCTGACGCCAACCCGTGAGGCGGGCGCGGGCCTCGGCCCAGTTGAGCGGGCCACTCACGTGCACGATCTCCCGGTGCCCGAGGTCGAGGAGGTGCTCGGTGGCCATCCGGGCACCGAGCACCTGGTCGACACCGACCGTCACGCTGGCCCGGGACAGGTCGCCCTCCACCACGACGAAGGGGACACTCGAGCGCGTCATCCGCACCACCTCGAGAGCCTCGTCGTTGCCGGCGATCATCACGACGCCCTCCACGCCGACGCGCATGAGGTGTTCGGTGGCGTCGCTGAGCGCCCGTACCGTCACCTCGGAAAGGCTCACCGAGGTGGCGAAGTAGCCGGCCGCGCGGGCGGCGTCCTCGACGCTGCGGTGGATGCTCGTCGGGCCGAACAGCGTCCGGGCCGTGCCGATGATGCCGATCATCCCGGACCGCCCGCGCACCAACGCACGGGCGGCCGTGTTGGGGCGGTAGTCGAGCCGACGGATGGCCTCCAGGACCCGTTCCCGCGTCTCGCGCCTGATGCTGGGTGCCCCGTTGATGACCCGGGAAACCGTCTGGTGTGACACGCCCGCCAGGCGAGCGACGTCGGCCATGACCGGTGGCCGGTCGGCCCCTGTCACAGCGGCCTTTGCGTGAACTCGCACTGGCGGGCCGTCCGTTCTTCCATGGGATCAGTTCCTCGTGGACCTCGTCCGTCCGTGGTCGTCAGTGTGAGTGACGGGGCACCGCGCTGCCGCTGCCACCGACGAGAAAGTCGAGGTCGGCGCCGCTGTCGGCCTGCAGGACGTGCTCGCTGTACAGCCGTACCCAACCCCGGTCGGCCACCGGCTGCGGAGGCTGCCAGGCGGCGCGGCGCTGGGCCAGTTCCCCGTCGTCGACCAGGAGATCCAGCCGGCGCGTCGGGACATCGACGGAGATCAGGTCACCGGTACGGACCAGCGCGAGCGGGCCACCCACTGACGCCTCCGGTGCCACGTGCAGGATGCAGGTGCCGTAGCCGGTGCCGCTCATCCGGGCGTCGGAGATCCGCACCATGTCCGTGATGCCGTCGGCGAGCAGTCGTCGTGGCATGGGCACGTTGCCCACCTCCGGGAAGCCGGGGTAACCCCGTGGGCCGGCGTTGCGGACGACGATCACCGTGTCGGGGGTGACGTCGAGGTCCGGGTCGTCGGCGGCGGCGACGTACTCCTCGATCCGGTCGAAGACCAGCGCCGGGCCGGTGTGCGTGAGGAGGTTCGCGGAGGCGGCGGAGACCTTCAACACCGCACCGGACGGCGCGAGCGACCCGCGCAGCACCACGGTGCCCGAGCCGGCGGGCTGGAACGGCTCCTCCAGGGTGCCGATGACGTCCCGGTTCCAGCACTGGGCGCCGTCGACGTTCTCCGCCACGCTCCTGCCGCTGACGGTGACGTGATCCATGTGCAGCAGCGGGGCCAACTCCTTCATCACCACCGGCAGGCCGCCCGCGTAGGCGAAGTCCTCCATCAGGTACGCCCCCGACGGCATCAGGTTGACGAGCATCGGCACGTCGGCGGTGAGTGTGTCGAAGTCCGCCAACGACAGCGGGACGCCGAGGCGTCCGGCGATCGCGAGCAGGTGGACGACCGCGTTGGTGGAGCCGCCGATCGCGGCGTTGACCCGTACCGCGTTCTCGAATGCCTGCCTGGTGAGCACGGAGGACAGCCGTTGGTCCTGTTCGACCATGGCGACGATCCGGCGTCCGGCAGCGTGCGCGAGCGCGTACCGCCGCGAGTCGACCGCCGGCACGGCGGCCGCCCCCGGCAGTTGCACGCCCAGCGCCTCTGTCACGCAGGCCATCGTGGAGGCGGTACCCATGGTCATACAGTGCCCCCGGCTGCGGGACATGCCGACCTCCGCCTCGGAGCAGTCGGCAGCGGTCATCCGGCCGGCCCGCATCTCCTCGGTGAAGCGCCACACGACGGTGCCCGAGCCGATGTCCTGACCCCGGAACTTGCCGTTGAGCATCGGGCCGCCGGTCAGCATCAGGGTCGGCAGGTCGACGCTCGCCGCTCCCATCAGCAAACCGGGGGTGGTCTTGTCACAGCCGGAGAGCAGGACCACCCCGTCGAGCGGGTTGGCGCGGACCGACTCCTCCAACTCCATCGCCAGCAGGTTGCGGTAGAGCATGGTCGTGGGTCGCATGAGCGGCTCGCCCAGGCTCATCGCCGGAAACTCCAGCGGCAGGCCGCCGCTCTCCCACACCCCCCGCTTCACCGATTCGGCCAGGTCGCGCAGGTGGGCGTTGCAGGGCGTCAGCTCCGACCAGGTGGTGGCGATGCCGATCACCGGGCGACCGTCGAACACGTCGTCCGCGAAACCCTGATTGCGCATCCAGGACCGGTGGATGAACCCGTTGCGGCCCTCCGCACCGAACCACTCCCCGCTGCGCAGCGGTCGATTCGTCGTCGACATCAGCACACCTCTCTGTCATCCGTCCGGCCGCGTCCAGTGCGGCGATCCATGCGCGTGTGGTGCGTTGGCTGGTGGCGTGGCCTACCGGAGGCCTCCGACGGACAGGCCGCCGCGCCAGTGTCGTTGGAGGCTGAAGAACGCGATGATCAGTGGGATCACCGACACCAGGGAGCCCAGGATGATGAGGCTCCACAGCGAGGTGGTTCCCGCGTTGTTCGCCGACGCGATTCCCTGCCAGAGGCCGAGGCCCACGGTGACCGGGAAGAGCCGGTTGTCGGAGAGCATGGCCAGGGGCAGGAAGTAGTTGTTCCAGGACGCCACCGCCGACAGCAGCAGCACGGTGACCACCGCGGGACGCATCAGTGGAAGGGCGATCTGGAAGAACGTCCGCAGCTCCCCCGCACCGTCGACCCGCGCCGCGTCCAGGAGCTCGTCGGGAACCGCGTCGCGCGCGTACACGTGCATCAGGTAGACACCGAACGGGTTGAGCAGCGACGGGAGGATCACCGCCCAGACCGTGTTCGTCAGGCCGAGCCGGGAGAACATGATGAAGGTCGGGATGACCAGGGCGGTGGCGGGCACCATCAGCGCGCCGAGCACGACGGCGAAGCTGAAGCGTCGGGCCGCGAACCGGTACTTGGCGAACCCGTAGCCGGCCATGACCGCGAGGACCGTGGCGCCGACTCCGCCGGCGATGGCGTACAGGGTGGAGTTGAGGATCCACCGCAGGTAGATGCCGCCGTCGTAGGTGAAGAGCTGCCTGAGGTTGCCGAGGTAGTCGATCTGGTCGGTGAACCAGAGGGTGTTGCCGCCGCCGAACAGGCCGGGCGCGTCCTTGGAGCTGTTGACGATGACCCACCAGAACGGTACGAGGAAGTAGATCACCAGGAAGCCGAGCAGGATCTGCATCGGGAGATAGCGCTGCGGTCGGCGGGCGCCGGCGCGGAGGCTGCTGTGGTCGGTCATCAGAGGAAGCTCCTCCGCTTGCGGGTGAAGAACAGGAAGGCGTACACGCAGATGAACACGATCCCGCCGAGGGCGAAGGAGATCGCGGACCCGTAGTTGAAGTTGGCGAGCGAGAACGCCTGCTGGTACGCGTACATGTTCGGGGTGAAGTCCGAGCCGATCGTGCCCGCGGCGAGGTAACGCAGGATCTGCGGTTCGTTGAAGAACTGCAGGGTGCCGATGAGCGAGAAGACCAGGATCAGGATCAGCGCCGGCGCGATCAGCGGGATCTTGATCCGCGTCGCGATCTGCCACCGTCCGGCGCCGTCCATCCGGGCCGCCTCGTAGAGCGTCGGATCGACGCCCTGCAGGGCCGCGTACAGGATGATCATGTAGTAGCCGGCCCACTGCCAGGTGACGACGTTGAGCAGCCCGTAGAAGATCAGGTCGCTGCCGAGGAAGTCGGGAGCGGTGGCGCCGAAGAGCCCGAAGATGTCGGTGAGCGGGCCGAAGCCCCGGCTGTAGAGGAAGCCCCACATCACCGCGCCAATGACCGTCGGGATGGCGTACGGAAGAAAGATCATGAGGCGGGAGAAGCGGGCGAACAGAGTGGTCACCGAGTCCAGGATGAGCGCCATCGCGAGCGCGATGATGATCTGCACCGGGATCGAGACGAGCGAGAAGCGGATGACGAACCACGCCCCGGACAGGAAGCTCGGGTCGGTGAACGCCTTCACGTAGTTGTCGAAGAGGACGAAGCTGGTGCCGCCGATCAGCTTCTTCTGAAAGAGGCTGAGATACAGCGCGTACGCCAGCGGCGCGATGAGGAACGCCAGGAACACGACCCCGAACGGCCCGACGAAGAGCCATCCCATCAGGTGCTCGCGAAGGTGTACCTTGCCACGGATCGTGCGCGTCTCAGGCTGTGTACGCGCTGCGCGCTTCTCGGTCAGGGATGTCATTGCGGTCTCCGGGACGTGGACGCTGAGGGGGGAGGGTGGGCCGGCCGAGCGGTGCCGGCGCGGCCCACCCAGCTGGTCACTGAACGGTGAAGCCTTGTTCCTTGGCGTACTTCGCCACGTCCTCCTGGAGCCGGTCGGCTGCCTGCGATCCGGTGATGGACCCCTTGATGACCTCGCTGACCTGCTTTTCCATCGCGTCGAGGTAGTACTGGCCGAAGGGGGCGTACTGGACGCCCTGGTAGGCGTCGGCGGCCGGGACGTAGACCTCCTTGTTCGCCTGCTGGCCGCCGAAGAACGCCACCTTCAGGTCGACGAAGGCGGGATCCTTGAGCGCCGTGAGGTTCAGCGGGAAGATGATCTGGTTGGTCCAGCCGTCGGTGAGCGACTCCTTGTCGGCGTAGAGCCCGTAGGCGACCTTCGCGGCCAGCTCCGGCTTCTTCGCCTGCTTGGTCACCGAGAACGCCGACCCGCCCCAGTTCACCTGCACCGGGTTGGCCGGGTCCCACTGCGGCAGCGGCGCCACCGCGAACTTGCCGGTGTCCTGGCCCTTGCCGACGCCCGCGCCGGTGAGGTAGCCGGGTGCCCACGCCGCCGAGATGTACGTCGCGTAGTTGCCGTTGATCACGCCGGAGATGTACTCCGGGGTGAACTGGTTCTGCGTGCCGACCAGGCCCTTCTTGGCCAGGCCACCCCAGTAGTCCAGCACGTCCTTGGACGCCTGGTCGTTGAGCTTCACACCGATGGCGTTCGGCTGCGCCGGATCGGAGGTGAAGGGCGTGGCGCCCTTCTGGATCTGGAGCGCCATCAGGACCGCCGGCACGTTGGCGCCGAAGTCCCCGAAGAGCGGACCACCGGCGTCCTTGACCTTCTGCGCGGCCTGCTCGTACTCGGCCCAGGTCTTCGGCGGCGTGATCTTGTACTTGTCGAAGATGTCCTTGCGGTAGATCATGCCCATCGGGCCGCCGTCGACCGGGACGCCGTAGACCGCGTCACCGACCGACACGTCCTTCCAGGCACCCTCGCTGTAGTTGGCCTTGACCGCGTCGTAGCCGTACTTCTTGATGTCGACGAGCGCGCCCTGGATCTGGAAGGTCGGGATGCGGTCCGCCTCGACCATGATCACGTCGGGCGCCCCGGTGCCCGCCGAGATGGCCGTCTGGAACTTGTCGTACTCGTCCCCGCCCTGCCCGACGTTGGTCCAGCAGACCTGCACCTCGTTGTTCAGCTTGTTGAAGTTGTCGACGACGAGTTGGGTGTTGGGGTACCAACCCCACATCGTCACGACCGGCAGGTCCTTCTTGGTGATGGTGTTGGTGCAATTGCTCGCGTCGCTGCCGCCCTCGTCGGAGGAGCAGGCCGCGAGGCCGGTCCCGACCGCGAGCATGGCAACCGTGGCGAGTATCCGTCTTCTCTTCATTGAGGTGGTTCCCTTCGGGTGGCGGTGCGGGGGGCGGCCGTGCCGTGGCGGGCGCCACCGGGGCAGGAAACCTGCTCCCGGTGGCGTCGCCTGGAACGGCTCCTAGCGCTTGAACAGACGCGGCGCCAGGTCGATGAGGTTCTTCTGCCACACGTCCCAGCCGTGCGGCCCGGGGGTGACCCCGTCGAACTCGTAGCGGATACCGAGGTTGTCCATCGTGGTCAGCGAGGCCATGAAGCTCGGGTAGACGAAGTCGGTCTGGTCACCGACGTACAGGCGCAGCATCTTGGTGCCGTTGTTGATCGCCGCCGCGTCGACGCCGGTGCTGCTGCCGAACCCGGCCGAGAAGGCCGCCACGTAGGCGAACTCACCCGGGTAGGCCTTCAGCACCCCGAACGCCTGCCCGCCGCCCATCGACAGGCCGGCGAGGGCCTGCTGGGACGGGTCGCTGGAGATGTGGTAGCGGGCACGGGCCGTCGGAACGATGTTCTCCCGCAACTCCCTGTTGAAGTTCGAGGAGTTGCCGTTGCCCATCACGACCACCATCGGCGTGAGATCACCGTCGAGGAACTGGTGGTCGAGGATCTGCTTGGCCCGGCCCATCTCGACCCAGTCGGTGTAGTTCTGGCCGCCACCGTGCTGCAGGTAGAGGACGGGGTACGGCTGCTCCCGGCCGGGGTCGTACCCGGGTGGGGTCCACACCAGCGCGGTGCGGTCCTGACCGGCCACGGTGCTGGAGTAGGTCATGCTCTCGACAGTTCCGCCCTGACCGGCGGGCACGTCCGACAGCAGTCGGGCGCCGGGCCCGGGGATGAAGAAGGTGCTCCACATCGGTTCGGTGGTCACCTTCGTCGGGTTGGAGGTGTCCTTGACCGCGACCCGGTCCACGATCAGCCGGTAGTAGTAGAACCAGGGCTCCAGTGGGCCCACTGTCGCCCGCCACCGGTCACCGTCGCGGTGCAGCGGCAGTCGCAGCCAGCTGCCGCCCGGCGCGACGTTCGCCCAGACCGTGACGTGCTGGGCGGCGGTGAACTCGGTGGTCGTCTCGAAGGTGACGAACCCGTCCTCGGTGACGAAGGGCGTCGGGGTGGTGCCGGCCGGAGGTGGCGTGAACTCTCGCTTGAGCGGCTGGTGACCGGGGCTCGGCCCGTGGTCGCGCACGTCGCGGAACAGTCGCGGCAGGAAGTCGACGAGGTTTTCCTGCCAGGTGGTCCAGTTCGCGCCGCCGTCCGGGTTGACCCCGTCGAACTCGAACCGGACGTCGGCGCGGTCCAGCGCCTTCGTCAGGCGGTAGGTGGCGTTGTACGCGGGATCGGTGACGTTGCCCGTGTACAGGCGCAGCAACCTGGTGCCGCGGTTGATCGCCCTGGCGTCCTTCCGGTCGATCTCCGGAGCCGACCTGCCCGAGAACCAGCCGACGTGACCGAACTGGCCCGGCTTGGTGAGGGCGGCCCGCAACGCCTGCGTGCCGCCGTCGGACACACCCGCGATCGCCTGGTGCGCCGGGTCGCGAAGGACCCGGTAGGTGTCGGTGACCGCCTTGCGGAGGTCCTTCAACTCCTTGTGGTCCGAAACGTCGGCGTTGTTCATCACCACGACCATCGGGCTCATCGCGCCCGAGGCCGAGAGGTTGTCGAGGATCTGCTTGGACCGACCGAGATCGAGCCAGTCGGTGGCGGCGACACCGTCACCCGACTGCAGGAAGAGCGCCGGGTAACCGTTCGGACCCTTGGCCGCGTAACCCGGTGGCGTCCAGACCACCGCGGAGCGCTGCGCGTTCCCGGTGCGGTAGGTCAGCGTCTCGATCTTTCCGCCGGTGCCCGCTGGCGCGTCGACAAGCCACCGCGCCGAGTCACCAGCGACGAGGAAGGTGCTCAGCAGCGGGTCGGACGCGACACCGGTGCTGTTCGTCGGGTCCTTGATGGTCAAGGTGTCGTCCGCGGTGAGCTGGTAGTTGTACAGCCCCGGCTCCAGCGCGCCGAGAACGCCCGACCAGACGTCACCCCGGCGGGTCAGACCAAACTCCGCCCAGCTGGCGGACGGCCCGAAGTTTCCCTCGACGACGACCTGCGAGACGGTGCCCAGCTTCTCCTGGACGTACGCCGCCGGGACGGTGAACGAGGCGTAGCGGTCCTCGGAGACGTCCAGCCACGGCGTGTCCGCCGCTGCCGGCTGCGGCGCGAGGAGAACCGCCGCGGTGGCGATGACTCCGGCGGTGAACGCCGCCGAGAGCCGTCGACGCACGCCCGGACGGCGTAAGCGCCCATGATACTGTTCGGTAGTCACGCTCCACTCCTTTCATGTGCCGGCAGCGGATGCGACCCGACTGACCGGCTCAACTCAACGGTGGATCTGGCCGTGTGTGCTGCGTGCACCTCCTTCAGGCTGCTGCCACGGGCACAGCCGACCTGATCGCTCTGTCGGGAGCGATCAGGCGTGCGCGCCCATGGGCGGATGTCATGGTCGTGCCGCGCTCGTCGGTGGTGCGGTCGAGCTGCGCACGACGAGGTTGGTCGGGAGCACGATCTGGCGTGGCTCGTCCCACTCGCCGGTCACCAGTGACTTCAGCATCCGGGCGGCTTCGTACCCGAGCTGGTACATCGACTGGTCCACAGTGGTCAGACCCGGCTCCGTCAACGCCGACTCGGGAATGTTGTCGAACCCGACGACGGACAGGTCCCCCGGAACGGAGAACCCCAACTCGCGGGCGACCTCGAGGACCTTGAGGGCCATCCCGTCGCTCGCCGCGAAGATCGCCGATGGCGGGTCCGGTCGTTGCAGCAGAACCCGCGCCAGGGGGGTCGCCGACTCCGGGTTGAAATCCCCTCGACCGATCAGCGACGGATCGACCGGCACGCCGGCGGCGGTCAGCGCGGCCCGGTATCCCTCCTCCCGCGACCAGGCCGAGGCCAGACTGTCGCGCCCGGCGATGAACCCGATGCGCCGGTGGCCCAGCCCGAGCAGGTGCTCGGCAGCGGTGGTGGCGCCCGCGAGGTTGTCGGCCATCACCGACGGCGCCGTCGAGCCCCGCACCGGGTCGATGGCCACGACCGGCGTGCGGCTGCGGACCTCACCCCAGGGCGTGACGACGATGCACCCGTCGGTGAGGGTGCCGGACAGCCGAGTGAGGTGCCGCTGCTCCCAGCCCTCCGAATAGGAGCCGTAGAGGTCGCTGTTGGCGTAGATGATCAGATCGAAGCCGGAGCGGCTCAGCGCCTTCATGACGCCCTTGAGCACCTCTGCCGTGTACGACTGGAAGCTGTGCGCGACGAGACCCAGAACGTTGGTGCGGCTGCGCCGAAGGCTGGTGGCCACCAGACTCGACTCGTAGCCGAGTTGGTCGATGGCGGAGCGGACCTGAGCGACTGTGCGAGCGCTGACGCCGTAATGCCCGTTGACGACGCGCGAGACGGTGGCGGTGGAAACGCCGGCGACTCGGGCGACATCACTCATTGTTACCGGCGTATTGGCTTCAATCATGCCCGCTCTCTCTGGACTGCAATCGTTATCGGTTACGTTTCCAGGATGTTGCCAACGTAACGGAGAACGATTACGAACACAAGACCTCTTCGCCCATAGTCGACAGTGCAGAAGAGGCCACTAAGCCCCGTTTTCCGCGCTGCTTCTACTCGTTGACAACGGGACGGCACGCTGCGTCAAGAACCATTCCCGGGACCGGGTGAGCGATCACAGCTGCCGAACTTCTGCCGTCCCGGTAAAGACCTTCGGCGTCGGCTGGCCCGGGTCCGTGGTGATGACAAAGGTGCCGGCGTGAGTGTGGTCGGCAGCCGAGAAACCGACGTACACCTCGATCTGCCCGGCCTCCACCGCGTAGGCCATGCGCCGGTCGTAGAAACCGAGCTGGCCGGTGGGCAGCGCGAACCGCACCGCCACCCGCCCACCGGCAGGCAGCGCGACACGGGCGAAGGCCTTCAGCTCCAGCACCGGCCGGGTGATCGTCGCCTGCGGGTCCCGGACGTAGAGCTGCACGACCTGCTCCCCAGCCCGCTGCCCGGTGTTGGTGACCGTGACCTCGACCTCGACGCTGTCCCCGGCGCGGACCTGCGCGCTCTCCACCACGGCGTCGTCGATCGCGAACGAGGTGTACCCGAGGCCGTGGCCGAAGACGTAGCGCGGGGCGACCGGCGAATCCACGTAGTCGCCGTGCCAGTGCGACCGTCCGCCGGAGACCTTGTGGCCGTAGAAGACGGGGATCTGGCCCACACTACGGGGGTACGAGATGGGCAGCTTCCCGCTCGGGTTCACCTCGCCGAGGAGCACCTCGGCGATCGCCCGCGCCCCGGTCTCCCCCGGCAGCCAGGCCATCAGCACCGCGGCGCACTCCTCGTGCAGGACGTCAGTGCCGACGGGTCGACCCGCGACGAGCACCGCCACGACTGGCGTACCGGTGGCGACGACGGCTCGGACCAGCTCTTCCTGCACGCCCGGCAGGTCCAGACTGGAGCGGTCGCGCGACTCCCCCGTGGTGGTCCCGAGCGTCACCCCCGAGCGGTCCCCCAGGACCAGCACCGCGACGTCGGCTGCCGCGGCCACCGCGACCGCCTCGGCGAACCCCTCCGTCGACGGATCGAGCACGTCGCAGCCCGGGGCGAAGCGCAGCCGCTCGCCGAGCCGCGCCGCGAGTTCGTCGCGCACCGTCGGCACCCCGCCGATGCTCTCGTCGATCTCCAGGTCGTCCGGGATCGTCATCATCTCGCCGAGCAGCCCGCGCCGCTTGCGCGCGGCGATCAACGCCTCGATGTGGGCCACGAACGAGTAGTCACCGAGCAGGTGCCGGGCGTTGTCCGCGTTCGGGCCGATGAGCGCGACGGTTCCGGCCTCGGCGAGCAGCGGCAGGACGCCGTCGTTCTTGAGCAGGACGAGGCTGCGGCGGGCGATCTCCAGCGCCACATCCCGGTGCCGTTCGGCGTTCACCGTCGTCGTGGCCGCGTCCTCGTCGACGTACGGGTTCTCAAAGAGCCCGAGTTCGACCTTGTGCCGAAGGACCCGCGAGACCGCCTCGTCGAGTTGGGCCTCGCTGACCTCGCCGGCGTCCAGGGCGCGACTAAGGGCGTCCGCGTACGCGTCCGTCGCCGGCAGTTCGACGTCCACGCCCGCGCCGAGACCCACCGCCGCGGCCTGCTGCTTGTCCGGGGCGAAGTGGTGGTACGTGTGCAGGTCGTTGACGGCGAAGTAGTCGGAGACCACGCTGCCCGTGAAGCCCCACTGGCCACGGAGCACGTCGGCGAGGAGTTCCTGGTTGGCGTGGCAGGGGACGCCGTCGAGCTCGTGGTAGCCGGCCATCACCGACTGGAGGCCGCCCTCGCGGACCGCCGCCTCGAACGGGTACAGGTACACCTCGCGCAGCAGCCGCGGCGGCAGGTGCGCCGGCGCCCAGTTCAACCCACCCTCGGACGCCCCGTACCCGACGAAGTGCTTGGCGGTGGCGAGCACACCGTCGGTCAGGTCGGCGCCCTGCAGGCCCCGGACGAACGCCACTCCCATCCGGGACACCAGGTACGGGTCCTCGCCGTAGGTCTCTTCCGTCCGGCCCCACCGTGGGTCGCGCGCCACGTCCAGCACCGGCGAGAGGCCCTGGTGGCTGCCCATGGCGCGCATCTGGGCGCGGACGGCGTCGGCCATCTGCCGGTTGAGCTCGGGCTCCCAGGTGCTCGCGACGCCGATCGCCTGCGGAAAGATGGTCGCCTCGCGGGCCATCACCCCCGAGCAGACCTCCTCGTGCACGATCGCCGGGATCCCCAGCCGGGTCTCGGTCACCAGGAACCGCTGGATGGCGTTGGCGGCCCGGGCCACCTCCGCCGCCTTCAGGCTGGTCGCACCCGCGACGCGGGTCACGTGCCCCAGGCCGTGCGCCAGCACCGACCGGGCCCGCTGCGGTGCGAACCGCCCGCTCTCCAACAGAGTGAACGCCCACGTGCTGCCCAGTTGCGCGAGTTTCTCCTCGCGGGTCATCCGGGCCAACAGATCCGCCACCCGTTCGTCGACGGGCGCGTTCGCGTCGGCGTAGGTCGCCTCGATCGCCGGCTCAACACTGGTCACCCGGTCACCCCAATCACCGCGACAAGCTGGTCTTCCGGCCTCGTCGGTCACCACGCCACCGGCGCCGGGCCGCGCGCTGCGGGCGGCGGGCCGGGTGGCGGCGAGGCGCGGGAGCCGGACGCCCGGCCAGCTGCGCGGCGCAGCCCTCCGTCGGGTGGGCCGTCCACACTTTGATCCAGGCGCCGTGTTCCCTTACGTAAACGTAATCGGTAACGTTTACATCGATCGACAACGTAATCGAGCGCGATCACGTTGTCCAGAGCTCACACCGCCTCCACCACCCCTCGGTCTCGGCGCTCGGGTAGAGATCTCCGCGTCGTACCGCGCACGAAGGGAGCCAGCCCTGAACACCCACCCCGACAGCGCGCCGGAGCACGTCGTGAACACGGCCCGCCTGACCCTCGACCCCCGCCGACGAGTCGCGCCCGTGCCACGCCGGCTCTTCGGCTCGTTCGTCGAGCACCTGGGTCGCTGCGTCTACACCGGAATCTACGAGCCGGGCCACCCGAGGGCCGACGCCGACGGCTTCCGGGGCGACGTCCTCGAACTGGTGCGCGAGTTGGGCGTCACCACGGTGCGCTATCCGGGCGGCAACTTCGTCTCCTCCTACCGCTGGGAGGACGGCGTGGGCCCGGTCGACAAACGACCGACGAGGCTCGACCTCGCCTGGCACAGCCTGGAGACCAACGCGTTCGGGCTGGACGAGTTCATGCGCTGGGTCAGCAAGGCCGACCTGGACCCGATCATGGCGGTCAACCTCGGCACCCGGGGCACCGCCGAGGCCGTCGACCTGCTCGAGTACGCCAATCACCGCGGCGGGAGTCACCTCGCCGACCAGCGCCGCGCCAACGGCGCGACCGACCCGTACGGGATCAAGCTGTGGTGCCTGGGCAACGAGATGGACGGCCCGTGGCAGGTGGGCCAGCGAAGCGCGACCGAGTACGGGCGTCTCGCGGCGCAGACCGCTAAGGCCATGCGCCGCTTCGACCCCGATCTCGAACTCGTCGCCTGCGGCTCCTCACACCTCGGCATGCCGACCTTCGGCAGATGGGAGCGCGACGTGCTGACCGAGGCGTACGACGACGTCGACCTGATCTCGCTGCACGCCTACTACCAGCCGGTCGACGACGACCTGGCCAGCTTCCTCGCCTCGGCCGAGGAGATGGACAGGTACATCGACGCCGTCACCGCCATCGCCGACTCGGTGGGCGCGATCCGCCGGTCGACCAAGAAGATCATGATCGCGTTCGACGAGTGGAACGTGTGGTACCAGTCCGCCGCCCCGTCCACGCCCCCGAGCGGCGAGGACTGGCCGGTAGCGCCGCCGCTGCTGGAGGATCACTACAGCGTGGCCGACGCGGTCGTCGTCGGCGGCCTGCTGATCAGCCTGCTCCGGCACAGTGACCGGGTGACAGCGGCCTGCCAGGCCCAACTTGTCAACGTCATCGCACCGATCATGACCGAGCCGGGCGGCTCGGCCTGGCGGCAGACCATCTTCCACCCCTTCGCCCGCACCGCCCGGCACGCCCAGGGCACCGTGCTGGACGTGCTGCGCGACGGCAGCACGACGACCACCGGCCGCTACGGCGAGGTCGACGCGGTCGACGCGGTCTCCACCTGGGACGACAGCACCGGGGAGATGAGCGTCTTCCTCGTCAACCGGGCCCTCGACACCCCGGCCGAGGTGACCATCGACGTCGCCGGCGCCCAGGTCACCGACATCATCGAGTGCGTCACCGTCGGCGGCACCGACCTGCACGCCAAGAACACCGCCGACGGTCCGGACCACGCCGCGCCGCGCCCCAACGGCACCGCACGCGGCGCCGACGGCAGCGTCGGACTGACTCTTCCGCAGGCGTCCTGGACCATGCTGCGGCTGCGCGCCACCGACACCAGCGCGTGATCGGCTGACGAACCACCCCGGCCGCGCACATCCTGGCTTCACCAGGGGTGCGCGGCCGGGGCTTCCCCACCACAGGGAGTACGGGGTCGAGCCGGGGACTACCGGGCGTCGACCGGATCGCTGTGCGAATCGTTGAAGAGCTTGTCGCCCTGGTAGCGGGCGACCACCGGCGCGTTCAGCTCACCGCGGACGGTCGTCGTCAACCGGGCGACGCCGTGGCGCACCGGGGCCGACCCGAGACGCGTGTCACCAGCGAAGAAGTCGACCCGGCCGGCCGGTGCCGACGCGCTGGTGCTGACCGCGTCGACGGTCGCGGTGGCGGTGACCTTCGTCAGCCGCGACCCGCCCGCCGACGACGTGGTGACGTCGAGACCGGTGGTGGTGGCCCGGAAGGCCAGGGTACGCAGGTAGTGGTCCAGCAGCGGGCGCCAGACGTGCCAGGTGTGCACGCCCGGCACGTTGTACTCGTCCAACTCGACGCCGGCCGCCCGCAGCGCGGCGGCGTTGCGCTGGGAGTTCTCGGCGATGTTGCCCAGCCGGTCCTGGAGCCCGGTGCCGATCATGATGCCACCGGTCACCGCCTTCATGCTGTCGACCTGCGCCGGGGTGGCTGCCGGACCGCCCGCACTCCACGCCGCGTGGTAGCCGAACAGGTCGGTGTGGTTGTACATGATGGTGTACGCCCGGCTGCCACCGGCGGAGAAGCCGGCGAAGGCGCGGTCCTGCGCCCGGGTCGAGACGTGGTAGTTCTGCTCGACGAACGGGAAGATGTTGTCGCGCAGCTCGTTGACGTAGCCCTCGTTGCCACCGGGGAGGCCGTTGAAGTCGGTGGAGACGATCACCATCGGCTGCGCCGCCCGGTCCTTGACCGCGTTCTCCAGGATCAGGTGGGCCACGCCCTGCATCGTCCAGGCGGTCGAGTGGTCACCGCTGCCGTGGCTCAGGTAGAGCGTCGGGTACGGCGTGGCCCGGTTCGGGTCGTAGCCGTGCGGCAGGTAGACGACGATGTCGTGCACTCCCGCCGGGTTGGTCGACAGTGGCGAGGGGTACCGCCGGGACTCCAGCCGGCCGACCTTGGCCACCGGCGCCTGGTAACCGGTGTCGTACGTGGGGAACTTCCGACTGGCCGGGACGTAGATCGTGCTGCGTACCGCGCCGGGCGCTCCCGGGTACTGCGGCTGGATCTGCCAGCGGTTGGCGGGGTCGTCGTGCAGGGCACAGCCGGTGGCGAGCTCGTTGGCGCAGTCGTGGGTGAACGCGTAGCGGAAGGTGCCCGCCGGCAGTGGCGTGGTGAAGGTCCACACCCCGTCGGGACCCTTCCGCATGGCCTGGGTGTGCCACGGGGTGGCCGCGACGTCGCCCGGCTGCCACTCGGCGGGCGGGCGCGCGTCGCCGCAGTCCTGGCAGCCGATGTTCTCCGGTCGGGAGTAGAACCAGTCGCCGTAGATGTGGACCTGCTGGACATCGGCTGGCGCCTGGTACCGGAAGGTGACTGTGTAGCCGGTGGGGGCCTGGTCGGTGCGGGTGACGGTCGGGCCCAGCGGCGCGGGCGGCGCCGGCGGTGCGGCCGAGGCCGCCGGTGCGGCGACCGTGCCGGCCGTGACGGTGATGGCGGCGAGCAGCGCGAGCATCAGCCGGCGCGTCGGTGCCGGCGTCAGGGGACGGGGAGGTGCAACGGGCATGTCCTGCTCCCTCTTCGGCGTGTGGTCAGACCGCAACCGAGCGGCCGACCGACCATTCGATGGTGAGGCGAAGGGATACCAGTAACGAGCGATGCAGCGATGCGAGCGCTAACATCGTTCCCTGTCGAAAACAAAACCATGAATTGCATTGATGGTCAAGAAGGGTCCGTGAACCCGGACCAAATAGATTGCGCCACAAACAATTTGGGCACGCTTCGGCGGCGCCAGAACGACCGGCGCGCGAATTCCCTGTCTGGTCAATTTCGGCAAGGAATTCGCGCGCCAGCCACAGGTGGCGCGAAAACGCACCCGCAACGACCGGCGGAGGCGGTTACCCGGCCGCTGGCACCAACCTCCCATCGATTCGCCGGGAAATGGCGGTGTACTCGTCGCGCAACTCCTCGGGCAGGACCCAGGCCGGGGCGTCCTGCCACGCCAGCGGGCGCAGGAACCGTCGGATCGACGTGGCGCCGACCGACGTGTGCACGGCGTTCGTCGACGGCCAGGGCCCACCGTGGTGCTGGGCCCACGACACCCGGACACCGGTGGGGTAGCCGTCGAAGACGACGCGACCGGCGCGGGCGGCGAACACGTCGGCCAGGCGGCGTACCACGTCGGGGTCGTCGCCCGGTCCACTGTGCAGCGAGCCGGTCAGCGACGGCGGAACGGCGTTCAGCGCGGCGTCGAGGTCGGCGTCGTCCTCGTAGCGGACCACGACCAGAAGCGGTCCGAAGCACTCGTCGGCGATCTCGGCGGTCAGGCCGGGGAGGCCGACCTCCAGGAGGGTCGGCGCCACGGTGAAGCCCGCGCCCCGGTCGACCTGCGGCCGCGCCGCCACCCGCGCGCCGGCCCGCTCGAACTCCGTGGCCCGACTCTCGTACGCGTCCCGGATGCGCTCGTTGAGCAGGACCGCGCCGCCCGACGAGTCGACCCTCGACCGCAGCGCGTCGACCAGACGGTCACCACCCGGATCCGACGGGACGAACGCCAGGCCGGGCTTGGTGCACAGCTGACCGCCCGAGTTCGTGAAGGACCCGAACAGCCCCTCGGCGATCTGGTCCGCCCGGGCGCCGGCCGCGTCGGGCAGCACCACGATCGGGTTCACGCTGCTCAGTTCGGCGTACAGCGGGATGGGGTCGGGTCGTTCGTCGATGGCCGCCTGGATGGCGCGGGCGGCGCCGACCGAGCCGGTCAGGGCGGCCGCCCGGATCGCCGGGTGGCGCACCAGCGAGCGACCGGCCTGCTCGCCGTACACGATCGAGATGACGCCCTCGGGCCCGCCGAGGTCGCGGACGGCCAACTCGATCGCGGCGGCGGAGGCCTGCGAGGTCAGCGGGTGCGACGGGTGGGCCTTCAGGATCGTCGGGCACCCGGCGGCCAGCGCGGCGGCAGTGTCACCGCCGGCAACCGAGAAGGCGAACGGGAAGTTGCTGGCCCCGAAAACGGCGACCGGCCCGAGCGGCACGAGCATCCGCCGCAGGTCCGGGCCGCGCCCGAGTGGTGTGTCGGCGGCGTGATCGATGGCCGCCTCGACGTACGCTCCGTCGCGCAGCACCTCGCCGAACATCCGGAACTGGACCGCCGCCCGGGTGAGTTCCCCGTCGAGTCGCGCGTGGCTCAGCCCGGTCTCCACCTCGGCGGCGGCGACCAGGTCCGCCCGCCGGGACTCCAGCGACGCGGCGATCGCGTCCAGCAGCTCCGCGCGGCCGACCCGCCCGCGGGCGGCCAACCACTGCGCCGCCCCGGACGCCTGACCGGCGATCACCTCCAGCCGAGACTCGTCGGTCTCGCTGAGATCCGTCGCGCGACGCTGACCGTCGCGCGGATCGACAGTGCTGACCACGTTCACAGCAGTCCTCTCCTCACCAGATTGCCCATCAGATCGCGGACTCCGAAGTGCCAGGGCTCGCACTCCTCCGCGTGCCGCACCCGGTTGACCAGGGTGCCGAGCGCCGGGCAGCTGATCCGTACCACGTCGTCGACCTTGTGGGTGAAGCCCTCGCCGGGGCGGTCCCGGTCCTGGATGGGCGCGAACATGGTGCCGAGCATCAGGGCGGCGCCGTCGGGATAGTGGTGGTGCGGCCCGATCAGCTGCCGGACCAGCTCCTGCGGATCACGCGACATCCGGGTCATCTCCGAGACCGCCTCCAGGTGGAAGCCGTCCACACCGCGAACCTCCAGGCGCACTTCGAGTTCGCGGACCCGATCCATACCGAATCGGTCGTCGAAGAGCCGGATCAGCGGCCCGAGGGCGCAGGAGGCGTTGTTGTCCTTCGCCAGCGGGAGCAGGAGCGCCGAGCGGCCCTCGATGTCGCGCAGGTTCACGTCGTTGCCGAGGGTGGCGCCGACGACCCGGCCGCTGGACGCGACGATGAGCGTGACCTCGGGCTCCGGGTTGTTCCAGGTCGACGCGGCGAGCACGCCGACCGGGACGGCGGTGCCGACGGCGGAGAGGATCTGTCCCTTGGTGAAGATCTCGGCGTCCGGGCCGATCCCCACCTCCAGGTACTGGCTCCACATGCCCTCGGCCACCAGCAGGCTCTTGAGCCGGTCCGCCTCCGGTGAGCCGGCCGCCAGGTTGTGCAGGTCGACGCCGACGTCGTCGAGCATGCGCTGACGGATGTCCGCCGCCAGCGCGAGGTCTCCCCGCGCCCGTTCCTCGATCACCCGTTCGATCATGGAGATGGGGAAGGTCACGCCGGCGGCCTTGAGCGCCTGGAGGTCGACCGGGGCGAGCAGCCAGGGGTGGTCGCGGTCCCGGGTCGCGGGCGCCGTGTTGGCCAGCATCTCCCCGAAGTCACCCACCCTCGGCCCGTCGATCCCGGCGATCGTCGCGGCCGGGTCGGGCAGCTCGCAGATGTCGCGGACGGTCGGGAACCGGTGGCTGAGGTCGATGACCTCGCCGTCGCGGACGGTCACCGGTGAGGGGCCGTCGCCGGTCGGATCCCAGATCCGGCCGATGAGGACGCTGTCGGGGTCGTCCGGCAACGCCTCGGCGGCGGTGCCGACCCAGTCCGCACCCGCGGCCTGCCCTCGCGGCCGTGGCACCGTCATGAGTCGCTCTCCAGGTTGAAGAAGGACCGCTCGTCGCGGGGACGGATGTCGTAGACGGCGTCCTGGAACATCCGCAGCGGATGGGGTGTGAACGGGTGCTGCTCGATCGCGGCGAGATCCACCTCGATGCCCAGGCCGACCCCGTTCGGGATGAGGATGTCGCCGTCCTCGGTCAGCACCAGCCGCTCGTTGGTGATCTCCGGACGCCACGGCACGTCGGTCGCCATGATCTCCAGGTACCGGAAGTTGGGCAGCGTCGCCCCGAGTTGCAGCGTCGCGGCGGTGCTGAGGGGGCCGCTCGGGTTGTGCGGCGCGAACCCCACGTAGCTGGTCGCGGCGAGCGTGGAGATGAAGGCCAGCTCGGCGATCCCACCGGCGTGCGTCACGTCGGGCTGGACGAAGTCGACGGCCTGGCGGGCCAGCGCCGGGGCGAAACCCTGCCGGCCGTACCACCGCTCCCCCGCCGCGATCGGCACCGGCGACGCGCGACGGATGTCGACGAGCGCGTCAAGATTGTCCGGTGGGCACGGCTCCTCGAACCACACCGGGTCGAACTGGGCGATCTCGTTGGCGACCTTGATGGCGTGGCGGACGTCGAAGCGGCCGTGCCCCTCGACGAACAGTTCGACATCGCGGCCCACCGCCTGACGGACGGCGTCGATCTGGGCCAGCACCCGGTCCAACTGTGCGGTGGTGATGGTGAGGTCGTAGTTCTCGAACGGGTCCCACTTGAGGCCCCGGAAGCCGGACTCCACCGTCCGGCGCGCGGCGGCCGCGTAGTCCTCCGGTGTGACGGCGCCGGAGAACCAACCGTTCGCGTACGCGCGGACCCGGTCCCGGGTCGCGCCGCCGAGCAGCCGGGAGACCGGGACGCCCAGCTCACGCGCCGAGATGTCCCACAGGGCCATCTCCAGCGAGCTCAACGCGGTCATGATGACCGGGCCGCCGCGCCAGTACCAGTCCCGCGCGGTCTCGTAGAGGATCTTCGAGATGCTGGTGGGATCCAGGCCCACCACCGCCTCGGCCAGCTCGGCGATCGCACCCTGGACGGCGCGTTCCTTGCCCTCCAGGGTGGCCTCACCGAGCCCGGTGATCCCCTCGTCGGTGCGCACGCGCACGATGACGAGGTTCGTGCGGTAGAAGTCGACGACCAGCGTGTCGACAGAGATGATCTTCATCTTTCGGCTCAACCCTTCACCGCACCGGCGGTCATGCCGGACACCACGTACTTCTGGACCAACAGGTAGAAGGCGACGGCGGGCAGTGTGAACAGGAAGGCGACAGCCATCACCGTCTGGATCGGTGTTCCCAGCTCGCCGATGAAGTTCGCGATGCCGACGGAGGCGGGTTGCAGGTCGGGGTTGAAGATGAAGGTCACCGCGAACACGTACTCGTTCCAGGCGTGGAAGAAGGCGATGACCGCGGTGGCCGCGATCGACGGGGCGATGAGCGGCACGTTGATGCGGGTGAGGGTGGTGAACGGCCGGGCGCCGTCGGCGCGGGCGGCTTCCTCCAACTCCTTCGGGATGCCGTCGATGGCGCCCTTGAGGATCAAGGCGACGATCGGCAGCACGAAGGCGGAGTTGACGAGGACGAGGCCGGCCAGCGAGTCGAGCAGTTCGAAGCGGCGGAACAGCGCGAACAGCGGGACGACCATGAGCGCCTCGGGAAGCATCTGCGTGAACAGCAGCACGACGGTCAGCACGGCCTTGCCCCAGAACGAGAACCGGGACAGCGCATAGCCGAGCGGGATGCCCAGGCCGACCGAGACGACCATGGTGCCGACGGCGATGATCAGGCTGTTGAGCAGCCAACCCGCGGCCTTGCCCTCGGCCAGCGCGTCCACGAAGACCCCGAACTGGCCGAGGTCCGGCGTGAGCCGGGGCTGGTCGGCGAAGAGGTCGCTGTTGCTGGACAGCGCCGTGACGAACATCCAGTACAGCGGGAACACCGCGACACCCAGCACGACGAGCACGGCGACGATCCGTGCGGTGACACCGAAACGGAAGCGCCTCATCGGACGTCCCCCTTCTCCACGGCACGGGCGACCAGGCGGCTGCCGATGATGACGATGAGCGAGATGACGACGCCGACCATGCCGATGGCCGCCGCCGATCCGAGTTCCTTGGAGTCGAACGCCTGCGAGTAGAGGTCGATGACGAGCGTCTCGGTGGCCCCGACCGGCCCGCCCTTGGTCATCAGCCAGATCAGCTCGAACCGCCGCAGCGACCAGATCGTCATCAGCAGGGCCAGCAGACCCACTGTCGGCTTGATGACCTGCCAGGTGACGGCGCGGAAGGTGGCCCACCGTCCCGCGCCGTCGACGGTCGCGGCCTCGTTGAGGTCCTGCGGAACGGACTGCAGCGCGGAGAGCAGCACCACGGAGGTGAACGGGAACAGCTGCCAGATGGTCGTGGCGAGCACCGCCGGGAGCGCGTAGCGCGGGCTGTCCAGGATGGCGCCGCCGGGCACCCCGAGCCCCACGGCGTCGAGGAAACGGTTCACGATGCCGTACTGCGCGTTGAGCATCCAGGTGGCGATGAGCGCGACCGCGATACCGGGGGCGGCCCACGGCACCGTCACCAGCGCCCGCGCCACGCCACGACCCCGGAACTTCTTGTTGAGCAGCAGCGCGACGACCAGCCCGGCGCCGATCGCGACGACGACGCAGGTGATCACGTAGACGATGGTGATCAGCAGGGTGCGGTGGAACTCGGGGTCGCCGAAGATCCGGTTGTAGTTGTCGAGCCCGACCCACTCGCTGCGGGTGGGGTTGAGCAGCCTCGTCCTGGTGAAGCTGAGGTACACCTCCTGGAGCAGGGGTACCGCCTGGAAGACGAGGATGAACAGCGCGGCGGGGGCCAGGAAGAGGTACGGCGTCCACTTGCTACCCAGGGGGCTGGGCCGACGCCGGGCCCGGCCTGGGGATGTTGTCTTCGGTGCTCCGGTCTGCTCGACCACAGTCATCGGGTTCGATCCTTCTGGGGAAGGACGCTGCCGGCGCACGGATCGTCGCGCCGGCAGCGTCGCCGTGTCGAGCGGTCAGCGGACCAGTTCGGTCGCCTGCTGCTGGGCGCGGTCCAGTGCCGACTTCAGGTCGGTCTTGCCCTGCAGGGCAGCGACGACGTTCTGCACGACCACCTTGCGGATGTCCGGCGTCTTGGCCTCGAACCCCAACACGATCTGCGGCAGGCTGGTCTCGGTGAGCCCGTCGAAGACGGTGAGGAACGGGGTCTCCTTGAGCGTCTCCGCGCTGCGCTGCGTGGTGGTGGCGACGCTGCTCGCGCCGAGGATCTCCTGCAGCTTGACCTGGTTCTGCGGCTCCAGCGCCCACTTGATGAAGGTGCCCGCCTCCTCCTGGTGCTCGCTCGCCTCGTTGATGACGACCGGGGCGAGAATCGCGCCCTGCTTGCGGACCGGGAACGGGATGGGGGCGACGCTGAAGTTCAGCTTGGCGTTCTGGCCGCGGGTGGCGGTCACGTAGCCGCCGTTGTTGAGCTCCATCCCGACCTTGCCCTCGGCGAACATCCGCCGGAACGTCGCCGCGTCGGCTCCGCGCGGGATCACGTTCGCGTCGTAGAGGTCCTTGAACGCCTGCAGGCCCTTGAGGTTCTCGGGCGAGTTGATGGTCAGGTTCTTCCCGTCGGACCAGGCGCCGCCGAAGCCGTAGACGTAGTTGAAGATGTCCTGCCAGACACCGGCCTCCTCGGCCTCGGTCTGGCGGAACGCCAGACCGAAGACGTCGCCCTTGGTCAGCGACTTCGCCGTCGAGGTGAACTGCTCGAAGGTGGTCGGCGGCGTCGGGATCAGGTCCGCGTTGTAGAACATCGCGTAGTTCGACGCTTCGAAGATGACGCCGTGCCGGACACCGTCGTGGACCATGAACTGGTCCGGCTGCTTGAGCAGGTCGTACTTGCTGGCGTCGATCACCTTGTCCAGCGGCGCGACGAGGCCGGCGTCCGAGGCCGCCTCGAACTCGGGCATGTCGAAGCGGACCAGGTCGGGGCCCTTGCCGCTGCCCATCTGGGTGAGCACGGTCTGGCCGAAGGTCGGGTACGGCACCGCGGCGGCGGAGACCTGGACCTTGGTCTGGCTCTGGTTGAACTCTTCGAGCCACTTCGTCAACAGGGGCCCACGGCCGGGGTCGCCGAAGGTCGAGGCGGCGAAGGTCAGTTTGGTGACGCCGTCACCGGAGTCGCCGTCCGAGCCGCAACCGGTCAAGAGAGCGGCAACCAAGCCCAGGGCACATGTCGCCCTGACGATGCCGAAGCGAGAGCGCTGATTACCCATCGTTACTCCACTGTTACGAGTTGGCGTCAAGGGGGTGAAATTGCAACGATCGTAGCGCCATGTGCAACGGTGTCAAGTGGCGATTGCGCATCGCGTCATCTATATTGCACAATATGCAATGACAGCGACGGCGCTATCCGTCGCGCGAGGGGAGAAACAGCCTTGGCGCAATCGATTCGTCGCGCGATCGACCTCATCCGGCGATCCGCGGAGCACCCGCTGTCCCTTACCGAGGCTGCGGACGTGCTCGGCGTCCACAAGTCCACAGCCCTGCGCATCCTGCAAACACTGGAGTCCGCGCGCTTCGTCCGTCGGACCGGCGCGGGCACCTACGTGCTCGGCAGCGGCCTGATCGAGTTGTCCGAGCTCGCGCTCGGCTCGATGGACCTCCGCCAGCCCGCGGCCGCGCACCTTCGTGCGCTGCAACGCGAGACCGGCCACACCGTACACCTGGCGCAGCTGACCGGCGACGAGATCATCTATATCGACAAGGTGGACAGCCCGGCGTTCGACGCCGTCAAGCTGCCGTCACGGGTGGGACGCGCGGTGTCGATCTACGCCAGCGCCGTCGGCAAGACGATCCTGGCGTACCTGCCCCGGCAGGAGCGCGACCGCCTGCTCTCCCACGTCGTCTTCGAGAAATTCACCGACACCACCTTCACCGACCACGACGCCCTGGAAGCCGAACTCGCCCGCATCCAGCAGTGCGGCTGGGCCATGGACAACGGCGAGCACGACGCCTACGTGATGTGCGTGGCCGCGCCGATCAGGGATTCACGGGGTCAGGTCATCGCCGCCGCCTCGATCACGGCGATCGAGGTCATCGCGAGCCTCGATCAGCTGAAAAGCAACCTTCCGCTGTTGCTGGAGACCGCCAACAAGATCTCGTACGAGCTCGGCTACGCACCGCCAGCGACGGCGAGCCCGGAAGGTGCCGGCCACGGCGCGACCTGAGCGCGCCCGGCCCGGACGATCACCGCGTCGGCGGCGCCGACCCGCCGGTGATCCGGTGGTGCTCGTCGGTCTCCATGTCGATGAAGGCCTGGATCATGCCCCGGTAGATCCGTTCGATCAGATCCGGGTCGGCGCCGGCCTCGCCCGCCAGCGCGCGGACCCGGGCCACCACCTGCGCCACGCGCTCCGGTGCGCGGACCGCCTGACCGTCGCTCTTGAGCGGGGCGGCCTGCCGGACCAGCGCCTCGCGCCGGGCGAGCAGGCCGACCAGGTCACCGTCGAGTTCGTCGATCCGAGCGCGGATCTCGGTCAGT
Source organism: Micromonospora parva (assembly GCF_040649675.1). Taxonomy (NCBI): domain Bacteria; kingdom Bacillati; phylum Actinomycetota; class Actinomycetes; order Micromonosporales; family Micromonosporaceae; genus Micromonospora; species Micromonospora parva. The sequence continues at coordinate 142,752 of NZ_JBEZFX010000010.1, forward strand.
GTCACAGCGGTCTCTGTCACGCCGGAAATCGTCGCACGACGACGACACGATCAGGCGACCCGTTCACCGGCCGTCGCGTCAATTGCCCGCTTTCGCCCTAATCTCGACAACGTTCACGTTCGCCCCCAGCACGGCAACCACGGGACCGGGTCCAGGTCTGCGAGGGTACGAAGACCGGCCCACCGTTTCCCCAGTGCCTGCGCACGACTCCCACGTACGTGGTCCTCAATGGAGGGTCGGGGTCGAACCACGACTACCTGCTCCTCCCCAGCTGCCGGATCAGCGGCATCGAGTGTCCGTTCATCACCACCGCCAGTGCCCCGAACTATTGGCTGGAGGCGTGGAACAACGCCCAGCCGGGGCAGCCCGGTCACGTCGTCTACCCGCACATCGGGCTGGGCGTCAACTCCGCCGACCCGACGATCCGGATGCAGGACCAGTTGCACATCCACCTGGCCGGCATCCACTCGGGAATCCAGACGCAACTGAACAACCACGACAGTGCGATCAGCAACGATCCGACGCGGTGGCGCAACCAGATCGTGCCGGTCTGGGGCCTGACCAGCACCGGCCTGCCCGCCCCCCGCTCGTACCGGGTGCTGCACGTCGCGAACCTGAACGGGAACCTCTTCCGGCTCCTCCTGGACAGCGTGGTGCGGCCGACCGGGACGACCATGGCGGCGCAGATGCTGGCCGTGACGCCCCGACTGACCGGAAGCGGCGGGTTCTACGTGCTGAACAGTGAGCCCGGCCTGCCGGTTCCGGCCGGGCAACCCGGTGGCACGGGCACCGTCGACTTCCTGCTCGCGTACGGCTGAGGGGTCGACCCGGTGTCAGCGGCGCCGGTGCTGGCGCCGGCACGCAGGCCCTGATCGATAAAGTTGATCAGCCAGGTGAAACTCTCGTCGACCGACGTGTCGATCTGGAACCCGCCGGCCGCCTCCAGGGTCGCGAACCCGTGCAGGACGCTGCGCAGCGTCCGCATGGCGTGGATCTCCTGGCCCGGGTCCAGCCCGTACCCGCTGAGCATGGCCGCCCAGGAGGCGAGCACCCGCTCGCTGGCCGGAATGAACGGGTCGTCGGGGCCGGTCGGGCGGACCGCGTTGGCCGCCGCGTACCGGCCGGGGTGTTCCCGCACGTACGTGCGCATCGCCTGCGCCCCCGCGGCGAGCGCGTCGCTACCGGCCCGACCCTGGATGGCGTCACGGATGACATCGCCGGCCTCGGTCATGGCCAGGATCGCGATCCGGTGTGCCAGGTCGGCCTGGCTGCTGACGTGCTTGTAGAGCGAGGGGGTCTTGATCCCGAGCCGTTCGGCGAGCAGGCCCATGCTGAGGTTGTCGAAGCCGACCTCGTCGACAAGCGCGGCGGCGGCTTCGGTGACCGACGCCGGGGTGAGCCGAGCCTTAGGCATTGGTCAGCGTCCGGGCGAGGAAGGGCAGGGCCAGGGCGACGACCTCGTCGGGCGTCTGCGTGTGCGGGTAGTGTCCCGCGCCCTCGATGACGGCCAGCTCGCCGAGCCCCTGCGGCAGGTCGGCGATGATGCGTTCGCCCTCGGCCCGCGGGTCGGCCCAGTCGGGGTCGACGCTGCCCTGGATCACCAGGACCGGGCAGGTGACGTTGGGCAGCTGCCGACCAGCGTCGGCGGCGCTGGTCTTGGCCATGGCCTGGAGGGCCTTCATCCGGCCGGGCTCACTCATCTTGGCCTCGATGCGCGCCAGCTCGCTGTCCCAGTCGGCGGGCTTGGTCGGGATCGCCAGGTTGAGGTAGTTGCGCCAGCTCGCCACGCTGCCCCGCAGCAGCACCTGCGCCAGGTGCAGGTAACCGGCCCGGTAGCGCTTGACCCTCACCAGCCCGGCGAGGTCGATGGACTGCGCGCGGGTGAACGGCGCCAGCTCGATGACGCCGGAGATCACGTCGGGCGCGGTCGCCGCCGCGATGGTCGCGGCACCGCCGCTGATCGACTGGCCGATGAGCACCGCCGGGCCGCCGAGGTGGCGTACCACGGCGACGAGATCGTCAGCGATGTCGGTGCGGCTGTAGCCGTCCCAGCCGAGGCTGGAGTCACCGCAGCCGCGGATGTCAACGGCGGCGACCCGGTATCCGGCGGCGGCCAGGGCCGGAGCGACGAACCGGTACGAGTGCCGGCTGTCGCCCATGCCGTGCGCCAGAACGACCAGTGGCCCCTGCCCGGTGAGGTCGTAGGCGATGGTGTTGCCGGCAATGTCCAGGTATTCGGTCATGACGCCTCCACAGCGAGCTAATGCGATTAGCTTAAGGCTAACCGCATTAGCCGCAGGAGGCAAACGGCTGGCCCGGTTACCCGCCGCCACCCATGCCGAGCTGGGGATAGAGGGCCTCGGGGGCGACGACCGCCCCGGCCGGCCGGACGACGCTGACCGTCGACCCGAAGTCGCTGTAGCGCAGGGACGCGCTCGGCAGACCACTGGCCTCCGGCATCAGGAAGCTGACCAGCCGACCCTCGGTGTCCAGCATCGCCCGGAACGCGTGTCGCCGTGCGCTGTCCGGAAAGACACCACCGGGATCGAGCCGGAAGCTGATCCCGTTACCGACGCCGATCCGGCTCGCGTCGATCGTCCCGGTGATCTGACGGCCGTCGGCACGTGCGGTGACGATCGCGTCGATGAGGCGGCCCGAGCCGCCGGAGTCGTTCCTGCCCGGCGCGAAGCTCAGGGCGAAGCCCGCCGGCACTCGGGCCGGGTCGAGGACCATCCACTGGTCGCCCACGCCCCGCAGGAGCTGACCGGCCTTCAGGTAGACGTCGTCGTCGATCATCCGGATCTCGATCGTCCCGCCCGGCGCCGTGATCGTGGCGTTCACACGCTTGTTGACGTTGTCGGTGTGCGACAGCGAGGTGATCTGGCTGGCGATGTCGACGTCGCTGCGAAAGCTCGTCTGATTGACGAACGCCGTGCCCGCCCGCAGCAAACCGACCGCCTCGGCGGTGGCGGCGGCGTCGGCGCTGGCGCTGGCGCTGGCGGTCGACTCCGGAGCGGTTCGAGGTTCCGGGTCGCGCTCCGCCCGCGTGCCGACCGAGCAACCCAGCAGAAGCAGGCCCACAGAGATGCCGGCCAGCGTGGCTCGACGTGTCATGGCCATCACGGTAGGCGCGACCCGCAAGGTGTGGTGACCCGTATAGTGCCGCGATGGAAACGGACCCGGTACGGCAGGCTTACACGTCCGTCGCAGAGCTGTACATCGAGATGTTCGGCACCAAGGAGCAGGTACACCCCGACGACCTCGCCCTCATCGAGCGACACCTGGGGGATCGACAGGGCCCGGTGCTCGATCTGGGCTGCGGGCCCGGCCACCTCACCGGTTACCTCCGGGCACTCGGTGTCGACGCGGCGGGGATCGACCTGGTCCCCGAGTTCATCGCGCACGCGCGGGCCGCCCACCCGGACGTCGAGTTCCGGCTCGGGTCGCTGGCCCACCTCGACGTCGCCGACGGGTCCGTCGACGGCATCCTGGCCTGGTACTCGTTGATCCATCTTCCGCCGCAGGAACTCGACGGCGTACTCACCGAGTTTCACCGGGCGCTGGTCCCGGCCGGGCGGTTGGTGCTGGGCACCTTCTCCGCCGACGAGGTCGGCGCCTTCGACCACAAGGTCGTGACCGCCTATCGGTGGCCGCTCGACGCGCTCTCCGAGCGACTCACCCAGGCCGGCTTCCGGGAGGTCGAACGCCTACCCCGAGCCGGCGACGACCAGCACCGACCGCACGCCGCCATGGCCGCGGTGGTGGTGTGAGGCCGCCGAGGGCCGGCCTCCCCTCCCGGGAGGCCGGCCCTCGCGCAACTGCGCACCCGCGTCGAACCGGCGTCCGGTTCGGCGGCAGCACCCTCAGGCGTTGAGCTTCCCGGCGATCTTGACCACCCGCGAGGCCATGTGGTCCAGGGCGGCGAACTGGGCGTCGCCCAGCGGGGCGTCGTTGTTGCCGCCGGTGACGTGCGAGACGCCGTACGGGTTGCCGTCGGCGAACTTCAGCGGGTCGGTGTAACCCGGGGGCACGATCAGGCCGCCGAAGTGGTGGATGGTGTTGTAGAGCGCCAGCAGGGTCGACTCCTGGCCGCCGTGCGCGGTCATGGACGCGGTGAACCCGGCGTACACCTTGTCGGCGAGCAGCCCCTGCGCCCACTGCGGACCGAGGGTGTCGATGAACTGCTTGAGCTGGCTGGCGACGTTGCCGTACCGGGTGGGGGTGCCGAACAGCACCGCGTCCGCCCAGACGACGTCGTCGGCGGTCGCCTTCGGCTCGTTCTTCGTGGCGTCGAAGTGCTGGCTCCAGGCGGCGTTGGAGGCGATGGCCTCGCCCGGGGCGAGTTCCGGAACCTGACGCAGTCGCACCTCGGCGCCGGCCTTCTCGCCAGCCTCGGCGAGGCGCTTGGCCATGGCGTGCAGGGTCCCGGTGGACGAGTAGTAGATGACGGAAAGCTTGGTCATCGGAGGCATCCCTTCCCAAAGTAGTTGCTGTCGATAAATTTGCGGCCGCAACAATCTCGACTGTAGCAGTCGCCTCGCGGCACCCCAACGTCCTGCCCATGCCCGCCGCCGTGACGGAGCACACCACCCGACGGGCGCCGCGTTCCCACGTCACGACCCGTCCGGAGAGCTGGCCGGCTGCTGCCCCGGCCAGAACGGCCACTCCTCGAACGACCGGCACCGGCCGTCGCCGGCGAACCGGATGACCCACAGGTCGCGGTACTCCTGCTCGACCGGGTCGCCGTAGCGGACCTCCTGGCGCGACACGGCGGTGTCACCCTCGACCGCGACGATCTCCGTGGTCATCTGGAACACCTCGTCGGGACCCTTGCGCTGCTTCTCCCACATCCGGGCGATGGCCGGCAGCCCGACGACCGGCGTCCAGTACGGGCCCTGCTGGTAGCTCGCGTCCTCGGTGAAGAGCCCGACCAGGCCGTCCGTGCCCGGCGTACGCCAGAGTCGCTCGTAGGCGGCGAGCCAGTCCTCGACGTGCGTGCGGTCCATGGAATTCACCTTGCCACCCCGGCGGCGGCCAGCCGGGCGAACCCGCAGGCTGCCGGGGGTGCGGGCATGCTCGGGTGAGCGGGGCGCGAGCCCGGCGTCGGCGCCGCAAACCTTGACACCGAACGGCATACCCCGCCAGACTTCCCGATGCTAATTCGATTTAGCGTCCATCGAAACCCCTCGACTGCCAGTGCCCGGACCAGACCGCGACGTGCGACCACAGAGGAGTCTTCGCGCATGAGGGAAACGACCGGAAGACGCAGGCTCCGGCTTGCGATCTCGATTCTCGCGTTCACGGCACTCGGAGCGGGGGCCGTCGTCCCCGCGCCAGCTGCCGCCGCCGGCAGGCCCACCCCCGCGCCGGGCGCGACCGTCAAGGCGGACCGCACCTCACCCACCGGCTACACCGTCACGTTCGTCTACCGCAACCCGCACGCCACCCAGGTCCGCCTCGCCGGCGACCTGACCCTGCTCGACGTCAACACCGGCACCACGCGCTACCAGCCGGAACAGTGGCAACCGGGGCGCTACCACTCCGGCGGCACCGAGTTCCTCCGCGACATGACCAGAGACCCGAAGGGGAACTGGTCGGTCTCGGTCCCGCTGCACGCCGGAGGCCTCAGCTACTGGTACCGGGTCTGGGACCCGACCCAGGGCTGGGAGAACAAGCGCATCTGGGATCCCGCCTCGACGAACCCGCGGCCCCCGGGCGAGTCCTCGTTCCGGGTCAGGAACAACGACGTTCTCGACGCCGTGTCCGTGCCGTACGCCGAGAAGCAGAACGACCCGGTGCTCAAGGAACGCGCGGGCTACGAGTTGCCGGTGGCCGACCGCGCGAAGCGGGGCACGGTCACCTACATCCCGTACACCACGATCCTGGGCGACAGCGGCCACTACCTCGGCGTGTACCTGCCGGCCGGCTATGACGCCAACCGCGCGCAACCGTACAAGGTCGCGTACCTCGCGCACGGCATCTTCGGCGACGAGACCGACTTCATGGTCCCCGCGAACGTCCCGAACATCCTGGACAACATGATCGCCAAGGGCGAGATCGAGCCCACAGTGGTCGTCACCATGGGCAACCACTTCACGGGCACCAGCCTCGGCTTCGCCTCCTACAACCAGACCAACGCGGCCAACAACCTGGTCCAGACGATCCTGCCCCTCATCGAGGGCCGCTACCACGTCTCGACCGAACGCTCCGGGCGCGCCTACGCCGGGTTCTCGTACGGCGGAATGACGGGCGGCGTCGTGATCAGGAACTACCCGACCACCTTCGGGTTCTACGGACACTTCTCCGGCAACCCGTCGCTCACCACCGGGGACTACGACACCATCGCCAACGCGGTGGGAGACGACGACCTCTCCGTCTTCCTCGGCAACGGCGTCTTCGAGGGCAACCTCAACACCCAGAACGCCATCGCTGACAACTTCCGGGCCCGGGGATACGCCGCCGCGACGGCCCAGGTTCCCGGCGCGCACGACGGGATGACGGCGGGCCAACTGTTCACGATCTTCGCCCGGGACCACCTGTGGTCCGGGGTGGACTCGGTGTCGGTGACGCCCGCGTCGGTGAACCTGACGACAGGGTGGAACTGGGCCAGGCAGTTCCGCGCCCGGGTGACGACCAACGAGGGCGTGAGCCCGGCGGTGACGTGGTCGGTGCGGGGGGCGACCTCCCCGGACACCACCATCTCCGCGGCGGGCCTGCTCTCGGTCGCCGCCGGGGAGACCGCGTCGTCGCTCACGGTGGTGGCCACGTCGGTGGTCGATCCGACCAAGTCCGCTTCGGCCCAGGTCACAGTGGTGCCGGCGGGCACGGCACGGGTCACGGTGAAGGCGAAGGCCGCGCCTGCCTCGGTCGTTCGCGGTGACACGTTCACACTGCGCGTCGACGTACGGGCACAGTCGCCGCACCCGAAGGCTCCGACGGTGACCGGCGAGGTCGCGGTCAGCTTCGGCGGCGCGACCCACGTGGTGGCGCTGCGCGGTGGTGCGGCCGTCGTCGACCTGCCGACCGACGGACTGTCCGCGGGGGTGTACCCGGTGCACGTCGCCTACTCCGGTGACCCGGTGCACGCCCCCACCGCGGCCGTCCACCAGCAGCTGCGGGTCCGCTAGACAAGCAGGCGGGGTGGGCCGGCGGCCTTCCGGCGTCGGCCCCCCCCGTCAGCTGAGCGTCCGGACCGTCAGCTCACCCCCCGAACCGCCTCGATGATCGACTCGGCGACCTCACTCGGGTCGGCCACCGCCATCGCGTGCGACCCGCCGACGACCTCGCGCTGCCCCCGAGGGTTGGCCCGCTCGGCCATGAAGCGGTGCGCCTCGACCGGGATGTTCTTGTCCAGGTCCCCGAACACGAACCAGCTGGGCAGCGACCGCCAGGCAGGGTCGCCGGTGAGCTGGTCCCCCAGTGCCTGCTCGGTGATCGGCCGCTGGGTCCGGGCCATCAGCGCGGCCATGTCGCCCGACGCGTCCGCGCAGAACTGCGCGTGGTACCGGTCCTGGGCGATCGCCACCTCGTTGCCACCCGTCGACACCGGGTACTGCACCAGCGTGTCGGCCAGGGTGCTGCCGGGGAACTTGCCCGACAGCGACAGTGCCGACTCCCCGGTGTCCGGGGCGAAGGCGTTGACGTACACGAGGGCCCGCACCGAGGTGTCGCCGGCCGCGGCCTGCGTGATCACCATGCCGCCGTACGAGTGGCCGACGAGGATGACCGGTCCACCGATCCCGCGTACGACGTCCCGCACGTACGCGGCGTCGCCCGCGACGCTGCGCAGCGGGTTCGCGACGGCCACCGAGTCGTACGCGGCGCCCATGCGCTCGAGCACTCCGTTCCAACTCGCCGACTCGGCGAACGCCCCGTGCACGAGCACGATGGTGGGCTGTGGATCAGGCATGACTGGTGCCCCCTCACTCCGTGAAGCTGTTCACCGCCGGTCGCACTGGTACGCCTGGATACCCGTCACGCGAATGTGAAACGTCCGGTCCCGGTGGCCTGCACCGGTCCTGCCGAACGCGTCGGTCGGCGGGCCAGCGCCGTAAGCTGCATCAACCCCGATGGGCAGGAGGCTGCGGTGGCGGCGACGACGAACACTGCGACGGTGGCCGAGGTGATGGCCGAGCTGGCCGAGCTGGCGGACCCGAGGGCACGCGAGGTGAACGCCAGACACGGTGACGATCATGGTGTGAACCTCGGCGCGCTTCGGGCGCTCGCGAAGCGGCTGAAGACGCAGCACGATCTCGCGCGCCAACTCTGGGCGACGGGTGAGTCCGCGGCGAGACTGCTGGCGATCCTGATCTGTCGTCCCCGGGCGTTCACGAGTGACGAGTTGGACGTCATGGTGCGCGAGGCGCGCACCCCGAAGGTGCACGACTGGCTGGTCAACTACGTGGTGAAGAAGAACCGGCACGCCGACGAGCTGCGGCTGGCCTGGTTCGCCGACGCGGATCCCGTGGTCGCGAGCGCCGGGTGGGCGCTGACCACCGAACGCGTGACGAAGAGTCCCGAGAGTCTCGACCTCCCGGGACTGCTCGATGTGATCGAGACCGAGATGGCGGACGCGCCGGATCGCCTCCAGTGGGCGATGAACCACTGCCTGGCGCAGATCGGGATCGAGCACGCCGAGCACCGCGCTCGGGCGATCGACATCGGCGAACGCCTGGGGGTGCTCAGGGACTACCCGACCTCCCCCGGCTGCACGTCTCCGTTCGCGCCGATCTGGATCACCGAGATGGTCCGCCGCGCGGGATAGACAGCACCTTCCCGGACGAGCCCTCGGAACGGGGTCGACGCCGTCCGGCACTCGTCCCTATAGTGAGTTCCATTATGGGACTTACTACCTTCTGGCGGTGGTGGGTCGCCGGCACGACCAGCCACCTCGGCTCGGCGGTCGGCGCGCTGGCCCTACCGCTGACCGCGCTGAACGTGCTCCACGCGTCGGCCTTCGAGATGGGTCTGATCACCGCGGCGGGCTATCTGGCGTACCTGCTGATCAGCCTGCCGGCCGGGGTGATCGTGCAGCGCGTGCCGCTGCGCGGCATGCAGGTCGGCCTGGACCTGGTCCGGGCCCTCGCCATCGCGTCGGTCCCGCTGGCCTGGTGGCTCGGCATGCTGACCGTGGCCCAGCTGATCGCTGTCGCCCTGGTGGTGAGCTTCGCCAACGTGCTGTTCGACGTGGCGAACCAGACGTTCCTGCCGGAGATCGTGCCGGCCGCGCAGTTGCAGGCCCGCAACAGCCTCACCTCCGGCACCCATGCCGCCACCACGCTGGGCGGGCCGTCCCTGGGCGGCTTCGCGGTGGCGGTGCTGGGCGCGGTGCCGACGCTCTTCGTGGACGCCGTCAGCTATCTGGTCTCCGCGGTGTTGCTGCGCACCCTGCCGGCTCGCCGGGTGCAGCGACCGGCCGAGCGACCACCGATGGTCACGATGATCCGCGAGGGCTGGCATTTCGTGCTCCGACACCCGATCATCGGACCAGCCATGTGGGACGCCACCGCGACGAACTTCGTCAGCGGCGCGATGCTGGCCCTCTTCCCGTTCTACCTGGTGCGCGAGCTGCACGCATCGCCGATCCTGGTCGGGCTGCTGATCGCCACCGACGGTCTCGGCACACTCATCGGCGCCGCGCTGACGACCCGCTTCACCAACCGGTTCGGCACCGCCCGCGGCCTGATCATCGCGGCCTTCGTCGGCGTGGCCGGCGCGCTCATCATCCCGCTGGGCACCGGCACCGCCGCATTCCTGGCCTTCGCGGCCGGAAACCTCATCCTCGCCAGCTCCACAGTGGTGCTCAGCGTGACCACCCGCACGTACCGGATGCTCGCCAGCCCACCGGAGCTGTTGTCCCGGGTGATCGCCACCGTCAAGTTCGTCTCCTGGGGCGCCATCCCGGTCGGTGGCCTGCTCGCCGGCCTCCTGGCCGGGCCGCTCGGTGCCCGCACCACGTTGCTGATCTTCGGGGCGCTCACCGTGCTGTCCCCGATCATCTACCTGTCGACGCCGATCCGCGGCCTGCGCGACCTGCCACTCGACAGCGCGCCGGCCCCCACCGAGGCCAGGGTGTGAAGCCCACCCCCGCTCCGTCCACAGTGCTCGGCCAGGACATCGACAGAAGGTGTAGCCAACGGTTCACCGGGGCAAGAACCCGCACATGAGGCAAGCGACACTGCGGCACGGGTACCTGCCCGACCAGCGGCACCGCACCGGCGAGCCCGGCCGGGCAGGGCCGGCGACGTCGCTGCCGACGGCCGCCGGCTGATGCGGTTGAGGCACAGCCTTCCCCCGATGGCGCTCGGGGCGGCGGCGCTCGGGGCGGCCCTGGGCGCCAGCCCCGCCCACGCCGACAGCCCGTCACCGTCGCGTCTCCCGCCGCTGGAGGTCGCCACCTCGCCGCAGGCCCTCTCGGTTTCGGTGGACGACGTCGTCGAGGTGCAGCTGGATGTCCCACTGCCTGTGCGGACCACTGCCGTCCCGCTGCCCCTGCCGTCCACGGACCCGCTGCCCCTGCCGTCGATAGAACCGCCGCCCCTGCCGCCGCCCCTGCCGGTACCGACACTGTCGGCCAGGCCGGTACCGACAGTGTCGGCCAGGCCGGCCACCACCGCGCCACGTCGTCCGGCCCGTGCCCCCTCGTCGCCGCGCACCACGCCGACGCCAGCCGCCCCGGTCCCGACTGCCGTACGCGTTGACCAGTCGGCGCCGTCGACGGTGTCCCCGGGCGGTGCCCACGGCAGGTCCGATGGCCGCGCGTCGGATCGGGCGCGGCCAACGACGGCCACCGTCACCGGTGAGCGGCCCGTCCCGCCGGCCCGTCCCGCACCGGGGCCGCCGGTGTTCGTCGTGGCGCTCGCCACCGGGCCGGCCACCACCAGCACCGGCGGTGCCGAGCCACCTCCGTCGACAGCCGAAGCTCCGCCATCCATCCCGCTGCTGCGGGCCGGGTTCACCGTCAGCGCCGTCGACCTGCGCGCTACCGGTCTACCGGTGGAGCGGGGTCCTCCCCCACCCCGGTAGCTCCTGATCGCCCACTCACGTCCACGACGTTGATCAGGAGAGACTCATGGAAATCGCCGTCATCTGGATCCCCGCCGACATCGAGCCGTCGGAGCCCGCCGTCGCGAAGTGTCTCCGCCACCTTCGCCGACACTCGTACCGATTCGCGGGAACCGTGCGGGCACCGTGGGAGACCGTCGAACAGAGCATGATCGACGGGGAGGTGGATGTCGTCGTCATCGCCGATTTCGCCCACCTCCCGCCGGACCGGTCCCCCCGGATCGAGCTGGCCAGCGCCACCGGAGACGATGCGGACGGGGACCAGCCGGCTCCCGACACCCAGCAGCACTGACACCACGAAGCGCCCCGTCCGCAACGAACGGGGCGCTTCGTCGATCTGGTAGCGGGTCAGCCGCGGGACAGCTCGCCCCGCCGAAGGCCGGCCTCCCGACGGGTCAGGCGGCGACGGCCGCCCGGACGTCGTCGTCGGCGTCGCGCAGCCGGGCCGCGGCCTCCTCGGCGGTGCAGTTCGCCAGCAGCAGCACGATGGCCGTCTTGGCGTGCCCGCGCGCCGCCGCGAGCGCCCGCGCGGCGGTGTCCAGGTCGGTGTCGGCGGCCTCGGCGACGATCCGACGGGCCCGGTCGACGAGCTTCTCGTTGGTGGCGTTCATGTCCACCATCAGATTGCCGTAGACCTTGCCCAGCCGGGCCATCGCGGCGGTCGACAGCATGTTGCAGACCAGCTTCTCGGCGGTGCCGGCCTTGAGCCGGGTGGAGCCGGTGAGCACCTCGGGCCCGGTGGGCACCTCGATGGCGACGTCGGCGTGCCGGCTGGTCACCGCGTCGGTGTTGCAGGCCACCGAGACGGTCGCCGCGCCGCGCGCGCGGGCGTGGTCCAACCCGCCGACCACGTACGGGGTACGGCCGCTGGCGGCGAGCCCGACCACCGTGTCGCGGGCGGTCAGGCCGACCGCGTCGAGGTCGGCGACGGCGCGGGTCGGGTCGTCCTCGGCGCCCTCGACGGCGACACCGAAGGCGCGTGCCCCGCCGGCGAGCAGCCCGACGACCCGATCGGGCGTGGTGCCGAAGGTGGGTGGGATCTCGACGGCGTCGAGCATGCCGATCCGGCCGCTGGTGCCCGCGCCGAGGTAGATCAGCCGTCCGCCCTGGCGTAGCGACGCCACGATGACGTCGACGGCGGCGGCGATGTCCGGCACGGCCCGGCGGACGGCCTCGGCGACCGTCTGGTCCTCGTCGTTCATCGCGAGAAGCAACTCGGTGGGAGACATCCGGTCGAGGTCGCTGGTCTTGTCGTTGCGGGTCTCGGTGCCGAGGGTGCTGAGGTCCACGGGGTGCTCGTTCCTCTCGCTGGTGTGCAGTCGCCGGCCGGCGGGGCGCGGATCTCCGGTCGCCCGGCGGCCCGGGACGGCTCGTCGTCGAGCGCGTCCTCGCGACCCGCCGCCACGGCCAGGCCGCGGCGCAGCTGCGAACAGTCCCCGTATCAGCAGGCTGAAACCACAGCGTAACCAGCCCGGCCGGGCGGTGGCAAAAAGTTTCGCGTTACCCTGGTCCAACGTCACTTCTTGACAATCGCTGGTTGGGAGCGAGCCGTGCGTCAACTCGACCTCGTCGTGATCGTGCTGTACCTCGTGGTGATCGCCTTCGTCGGACTACGCCTGTCCGGCAAACAGAAGTCCGCCAAGGACTACTTCGTCGGCGAGGGCCGACTGCCCTGGTGGACCGTCTCGTTCTCCGTGGTCGCCACCGAGACCAGCGTCCTGACCGTGATCAGTGTTCCCGGCGGCGCCTACAGCGGTCAGGGCTTCGGCAACGTCGAGCTGGCCCTGGGTTACGTCATCGGTCGGGTCGTCGTGGCCGCGGTGCTCATCCCGCTGTACAAGCGGGGTGGGTTCGTCAGCGCCTACCAGTACCTCGGTGAGCGGTTTGGCCTGAAACTCCAGGGTCTGGCGTCGGTGACGTTCGTCTTCACCCGCCTGCTCGCCGAGGGCGTACGGCTGTTCGCCTCGGCCATCCCCATCAAGCTGCTCCTCGACGAGTTCGGGCTGAACGTCAGCTACCAGGCCATCATCATCGTGCTCACGCTCATCACGGTGGTCTACACCTACCTCGGCGGCATCAAAGCGGTCATCTGGACCGACGCCATCCAGATGGGGCTGTACCTGGGTGGGGCGATCCTGGCCATCGCGGTGCTCAGCCACGCCGTCGGCTTCGACGGCTACTCGCAGGCATTCGACGCCGGCAAGTTCCAGCTCTTCGACACCAACTTCGACCTCGCGCACGTGCTCACCAGCCCGTTCGCCCTGCCGACCGCGATCATCGGTGGCGCGATCTTCGCGATGGCCAGCCACGGGTCGGACCAGCTGATCGTCCAGCGCATCCTGTCCACCCGGACGCTGCGCGAGGGGCAGCAGGCGATGATCTCCTCGGGCATCTTCGTGGTGATCCAGTTCGCGGCGTTCTCCCTGGTCGGGGCGCTGTTGTGGTCGTACAACAAGGGTCAGAGCTTCAAGGAGCTCGGCCTGGCCAGTAGCGACAACCTCTACCCGAGCTTCATCCTGCACGCCCTGCCGGTGGGCATCTCGGGTCTGCTGGTGGCCGGCATCCTCGGCGCCGCGATGGGTTCGCTGTCGTCGGCACTGAACTCGATGTCGAACTCCACCGTCGCCGACTTCATCCACAGCTTCTTCCGCACGGTCCCGTCGGACGACGTGATGCTCCGGCTCGCCCGGGTGATGACCCTGGTGTGGGCGGTGCTGATGGCGGTCTTCGCCTGCGCGTTCAGCTCCAGCACCGGAAACGTCTACCTGACCGGTCTGACCATCGCCGGCTACACCTACGGCGCACTGCTCGGGGCCTTCCTGCTCGGCCGCCTGGTCAAGCGGGCCAACCAGGTCGACGCGGTGATCGCCTTCCTGGTCACCGTGGCGGTGATGACCTACATCGTCCGCTACGTCAAGATCGATGTGACGACGGCCGGGACCACCACCGCCACCGCCATCGCCGCGCAGTGGCTGGTCCCGATCGGCGTCCTGATCACCCTGGTCGTCGGCGCGGTGTCGAGCCGGTTCCACCCGGCCCCGGAGACGCCGTACGACCATGGACGCACCGACGAGGTCGACGAGACGGCAGCGCCCGCCGGCCGGGCCTGAAGGAGGACGTGATGCGCGTGATCGGCCTGATGTCCGGAACCTCCTACGACGGCATCGAAGCCGCCGCCGCCGACCTCGACCTCAGCGGTGACACGCTGCGGATGCGAACGCTGGGCCGGCTCAGTCACCCGTACCCCGAGCAGCTGCGCACCCGGATCGCCGCCGCCCTGCCGCCCGCCCCGACCACCACCGAGGCGATCTGCGTACTCGACACCGGCATCGGCCAGGCGTTCGCCGAGGCTGGCGTGCGGGCCCTCGCGGAACTCTGCGACGGCCACGCCGACCTGCTCGTCTCGCACGGGCAGACCATGCACCACTGGGTCGAGGACGGCACGGTGCGTGGCACCCTCCAGCTGGGTCAGCCGGCCTGGATCGCGGAGGCCACCGGTCTTGCGGTGGTGGCCGACCTGCGCAGCCGCGACGTCGCCGCCGGCGGCCAGGGTGCCCCCCTGGTCGCCCTCTTCGACGCGCTGCTGCTGGGCGGCCTGCCCGGCGTCCCGGCCGCCCTGAACCTGGGCGGCATCGCCAACATCACCGTCGTCGCGCCGGACGCCGACCCGCTCGCCTTCGACACCGGCCCGGCCAACGCGCTCCTCGACGCCGCCGCCCGCCACTTCAGCGGAGGCACCGAGCACTACGACCGGGACGGACGCGGGGCGGCCGCCGGGCAGGTGAACCCGGCCCTGCTGCGGCGACTGCTCGACGAGCCGTACTACCGGCTGCCCAGCCCGAAGAGCACCGGCAAGGAGCTGTTCCACACGCCCTACCTGCTGGCCGCCCTCGCCGACGCGCCCACCCCGGACCCGCAGGACGTGCTGGCCACGCTCACCCGACTGACGGCGGTCACGGTGGCCGACGCTTGCCGCGATCACGGCGTCACCCGGCTCGTCGTCTCCGGCGGCGGGGCGCGCAATCCGACGCTGATGCGCATGATCGCCGACGAGCTGCCGGACGTCGACCTGTCGTCGAGCGACGACCTGGGCATCGCCTCGGACGCCAAGGAGGCGTTGGCCTTCGCGCTGCTGGGCTACCTGACCGTGCACGGGCTGCCGGGCACCCTGCGCTCGGGCACCGGCGCGCGGCACCCGTCCGTACTCGGCAGCATCACGCCCGGCCGGCAGCCGCTACGGCTGCCCGCGCCGGTCAGCACCACTCCCAACCGGCTGCAGATCGTCGCCGACTGACCGCCCCCTCGCCCGGGAGGATCGCCCATGAGCACCGCCGTACCCGCGCCAACTTCGGCCGGCGTCCGCGCCCGTGCGGTCGCCGAACTGCTGCGCGAGCGCCTCGATGATCCCAGCCGGGCCAGCGCCGAGCTGCCCCGGAGGCTGGCGGCGGCTCACGACGCCTCGCCGTACCTGTTCGAACCGCAGGCCGTGGTCCGCGCCGCCTCGGCGGCCGAGGTCGGGGCGTTGATGGCCGGCGCCCGGGAGGCAGGCGTGCCGTTGACCCTGCGCGGCGGTGGCACCAGCCTCGCCGGGCAGGCCGGCGGCGCCGGCGTGCTGGTCGACGTCCGCACCGACTGGCGGCACGCCGAGGTCCTCGACGACGGCCGGCGCATCCGGCTGCAACCCGGCCTGACGATCCGGCAGGCCAACGCCCGGCTGGCCCGCTACCGACGCCGGCTCGGCCCGGACCCGGCCAGCGAAGCCGCCTGCACCGTCGGTGGCATGGTGGCCAACAACTCCAGCGGGATGACCTGCGGCACCACCGACAACGCGTACCGGACGATGGAATCGCTGCGCTTCGTGCTCCCGTCCGGCACCGTCGTCGACTCCGGCGCCCGCGACGCCGACGACCGGCTGCGGACCGACGAGCCCGAGCTGCACGCCGGGTTGCTGCGGCTGCGCGACCGGGTGCGCTCGACGCCGCAGTCGCGCGCCACCGTCGAGCGGCTGTTCGCCATGAAGAACACCATGGGGTACGGGCTGAACTCGCTGCTCGACCACGACAGCCCGGTCGAGATGCTCGCCCACCTGATGATCGGCAGCGAGGGCACGCTCGGTTTCGTGGCCGAGGCCGTCTTCCGGACCGTCGAGATCCACGACCACGCCGCCACCGGCCTGCTGATCCTGCCCGGTCTCACCGCCGCCACCGACGCGCTGCCCGCCCTGCTCGCCGCCGGTGCCCGTACCGCCGAACTGCTCGACGCGGCAGCGCTGCGGGTCAGCCAGCGCGACGCGGGTGCGAGCCCGGCCCTGCGCGGGCTGACGGTCACCGGCCACGCCGCGCTGCTGGTCGAGTTCACCGAGGAGAGCGCGGAGCGGCTGGCCGCGACGCTGGCCGACGCCCGGGTAGTGCTCGACCGGCTGCCGGCCGTCGCGGGCACCGAGCTGACCCGCGACCCGCGCGAACGGGCCCAGCTCTGGCACCTGCGCAAGGGCCTCTACACCGCCGTCGCCGGTGCCCGCCCGCCCGGCACCACCGCCCTGCTGGAGGACATCGCGGTGCCGATGCCACGGCTGACCGGCACCTGCGACGGGCTGATCCGTCTGTTCGACAGGCACGGCTACCCGGACGCGGTGATCTTCGGGCACGCCCGCGACGGCAACCTGCACTTCATGCTCACCCAGTCCTTCGACACCGCTGCCGAGATCGAGCGCTACGCCCGGTTCACCGACGACATGGTCGACCTGGTGCTGGCCGAAGGGGGCACCCTCAAGGCCGAGCACGGCACCGGCCGGGCCATGGCACCCTTCGTCCGGCGGCAGTACGGCGACGAGCTGTACGACGTGATGCGCGAGCTGAAGCGGTTGTGCGACCCGACCGACCTGCTCAACCCCGGCGTCCTGCTCAACGACGACCCGACAGTGCACCTGCGGCAGCTCAAGGCCGTGCCGACCGTCGACCCCGAGCTGGACGCCTGCGTCGAGTGTGGCTACTGCGAGCCGGTCTGCCCCACCGCCGACGTCACCACCACCCCCCGGCAGCGCATCGTCCTGCAACGACAGATCGCCCTCGCCACCGCCGCCGGCGACGAGGAACGCCGCCGGGAACTCACCGCCGACTACACGTACGCAGCTGTGGACAGCTGCGCCGCCGACAGCCTCTGCGTCACCGCCTGCCCGGTCGGCATCGACACCGGGGCGGCGATGAAGCGGCTGCGCGCCGAGCGGCACAGCCCACGCGCCCAGCGCACCGCCCGCACCGCCGCACGGCACTGGCAGGCCGCCGTGACGGGCGTCCGGGTGGGACTGACCGCCGCGCACGCCGTACCGGCGCCGCTGACCCGCGCCGCCACCGGGGTGATCCGAGGGCTCGGCGGGACCGAACTCATGCCGCTGTGGAGCGACGACATGCCGCGCGCCGGTGCGCCCCGCCCCGCGCCCCGCAGCGAGCCGGACGCCCGGGCGGTGTTCTTCGCGGCCTGCGTCGGCAGCCTCTTCGCTCCCGAGGACGGCCGGTCCGGCGGAGCGGCTACGGCGTTCCTGCGCCTCTGCGAACTGGCCGGAGTCCCGCTGGTCGTACCGACCGGAACAGCGGGCCTGTGCTGCGGAACCCCGTGGCAGTCCAAGGGCTACCCCGCCGGGCACCGGGCGATGGCCGAACGGACCCTGGCCGCGCTCTGGGCGGCCAGCGACGAGGGCCGGTTGCCCGTCGTCTGCGACGCGTCGTCCTGCACGCACGGGCTCACACAGCTGACCGCCGCGCTGGCCGAGGAGGATCGGGCCCGCTACGCCGGCCTGCGCGTCGTCGACAGCGTGAGCTTCACCGCCGAGCACCTCCTGCCGGCGCTGCCGCAGCCCCGGCGACTGCGCTCGCTGGCCCTGCACCCCACCTGCTCCACTGTGCACCTGGACGGCATCGACGACCTGCGCACCGTGGCCCGGGCGGTCGCCGACACCGTCACCGTGCCGGACAGCTGGGGGTGCTGCGCCTTCGCCGGTGACCGGGGGCTGCTGCACCCCGAGGTCACTGCCGGTGCCACGGCGGCGCAGGCCACCGAGATCAACCAGCGCGGCCACGACGCGTACGCCTCCAGCAACCGCACCTGCGAGCTGGGCATGAGCCGGGCCACCGGGCAGTCGTACCGGCACGTGCTGGAAATTCTCGTCGAGGCCGTCGAGCCGCCGGCGTAACCGGCACGCGCACGCCGCCCGCCGCGAACTGCGGCGGGCGGCGCGGTTGGTACGTGATCTCAGGACAGGGCGATGTCGCTGTAGTAGTAGCGCAGGATCGCCTGGTAGGTCTTGCCCTGGTTGGCGAGGTCACGCGAGCCGTACTGCGACAACCAGTCCCCGTCGACCCAGCCACCGCACGCGGTCGTCGTCGCGCAGTAGTGCGCCCGCAGGATGTTGCCGTTGCGGGTCATCCGGGCCGACCAGGTCCGGTCCACAGCGGCGGACGTGGACGAGACTGCCGTCGACGGCCGGTAGACCTGGTCGCCGGTGTCGTCCCGGACGTCGTAGCACTGTCCACCGGACGTCTTCCGGGTCGAGTGCAACGCCCAGTACCAGCCGTAGCTCTTGACGGCCATCGCACCGGCGTCCAGCGAGGCGGCCGGCCAGCTCGTGATCCACTCGTTCGGGAGGACGTTCTTGACGTACGTCTTGAAGTCGACCCGATCGACGCGCCCGAGGCTGACCCGGTACACGAGGATCGTGCTCGGCAGCTTGGTGTTGGTGCCGTCGGTGCTACAGCCCGTCGCCCCGCTCACCAACTCGTGCGAGGCGTTGTTGTTCTTCAGCGTGGCGTTGAGGTTTGCCATAGCGCCGGCTGCGAAGTCCTGGTAGGAACCGGCGAAGTTGCTGTTGAAGTAGACCCGCACCGTCTTGCCGGTCCGGTTCCACACCGACGCGGCGTTGTTCTTCACGCACAGGCCCTTGCCGCTGCCCGCGCCCTTGAAGTCGTAGCAGGTCGGCTGGGTCGTGCCGTAATCATCGAGCGAGTCGGTGAAGTCGGAGACCGAGCCGGCCTGGTCGCTGTTGTAGTAGTAGCAGAACTCGCCGCTGTCGCAGGTTCCGTCCCGTCCCGCCGCCGCTGCCGGCGAGGCGACACTCAGGATGGAGGTGGACATGGCGAGGACGGCGCCGACGACGGCGAGGCCCTTGCGAAAATTCACGGCGTCCTACCTCTCGTTGTAGCCCTGGGAGTTCCAGAACGCGGTCGGGTCGGCGTTGTCCAGGGTGGGGTCGCCGACGCTGACGGCCGCGTGGGTCTGCCGGCCGGCCCGGACCTCGACGTGGGTGTGCGCGCCCGAGCTGGAGGACACCCCGTGCCACGACTCGTCGGCGATGATCTGGCCCTTGCTGATGGCGTCGCCCACGCTCACCCCGGACCTCGGCGCGGTGTGCAGGTAGATCACCGTCTTGTTGAGCGAGGAGTTGTAGACGGAGATCGTGGACAGACCGCCGCTGCCGGTGGCGCCCCGCGCCACGTAGGTGACAGTTCCGGAGACCAGGGCACGCACGTCCGAGCCGACGCTGCGGGCGATGTCGATGCCCTCGTGCCGGCCGGGCGTGGTGGTGTAACCGTCGAAGGCGCAGGTGACCGAGCCGCCGCTGGCCTGGTACAGCGCGTACGACAGGTTCGTGCGCGTCGACGGCGAGAACTCGTGCGAGGCGTTGTTGTTCTTCAGCGTGGCGTTGAGGTTGCCCTTCGCGCCGGCCGCGAAGTCCTGGTAGGAACCGGCGTAGCCGCTGTTGTAGTAGACGCGCACGGTCTTGGTGCTGCGGTTCCAGACCGAGGCGGCCTCGTTCTTGATGCACAGGCCCTTGCCAGCGCCGGCGCCCTTGAAGTCGTAGCACGAGGGCTGCTCGGTGCCGTAGTCGTCGAGCGAGCCGGTGAAGTCCGAGACCGACCCCGCGTTGTCGCTGTTGTAGTAGTAGCAGAACTCGCCGCTCTCGCAGACCCCGTCTCGGGCCGCCGCCGACGCGGGCGATCCGACGCTGAGGATCGATGTGGTCGCGGCCAGCGCGACGCCGACGGCCGCAAGGCTCTTCCGGATGTTCATGGTGTCCTTTCAGAATTGGTGAGGGGTGCGGGTCACTGCCCGCGCTGGTACTGCTCCCAGGTCCTGATCGGGACCTGGGGGCCGTCGTCCGGACCCTGGTTGGCCAGACCGTTCAGGCCCAGGTAGTAGTCGCCGACCTGGTGCTGCGCCTGACTGGACAGGTCCGTGTCGTTGATCGCGGTGGCGTGGATGTGCCACGGCCAGTCGCCCTGATCCGGGTTGCGGACCCAGGCGGCGAAGCCGACCTGGCGCAGGGCCCGGGCAACTGCGGTGCGCCTGGCCGCGGTCATGCCGGTGACCGCGATGTCCACCACACCCCCGCCGTCGTGCGTACCGGCCGAGGTGGGGTCGCCGCCGGGGTTGTACGAGCCCTGGTCGAGCACCAGGGGGTAGCCGAGCAGCCGCTGCGCCTGCGCCAGCATCGCCTGGGTACGGGCGTTGACGACGTACCCGTCGCGCGGGACCTTCGCGCCCGGGCCGATCGTGTTGACGACGGTGTAGCGGTTCTGCCCGAGCTTCGTCAGCGACGTCGTGCCGGGCAGCCCGTTCGCGGCCAGCCCGGTGTAGCCGAGCGTGCGTTGGTACGCGGCGTACGCCGAGATGGTCACGGTGCCGAAGTAGCCGTCGACCCACTGCGCGTTCAGCAGGCCCTGCGCCTGCAACGCCTGCTCGACGGCGAGCACGGAGCTCTTCGCGCCCGGGGTGAGGGTGTTGTCGGGCCGACGGGGGTCGATCTGGGCGGCCAGGACGGTGGCTTCCATGTCCACGACTGGCCGCACGGCCGTGGTGACGGTTCGCTGCGCGGTGGTGCCGGATGTGGCGGCCCACGCGTGGGCCGGGACCCCGACGGCCACGCAGAGCGCGGCGAGCCCGACGGACAACCACTGACGACGCACTGTCGATTCTCCTCGCGGTTGGTGAGTCGTTCGGAACGGACATCACCTTGCGAGAATCGACCTGCTGTTCGGTACCCCCGCCGTCCTGTCAGATCCGTCAGATGGTCATCGACCTCGACGGATGTGGTGTTGTCAGCTTCGGCGGCACCGGGGCTGACACCGGCTGATCGTGCGCTGACACCGGCGACCGGGGGTGCGCTCAGGCGATGACGGTGACCATGAAGTACACCGGCCGGCGGGTGGGGAAGAACTCCTGCCCGTTCTCGTCGACCATCTTCCAACTGACCCAGCACTTCCCGGGGCGGCTCGGTGCGGTGACCTGAACACTGATCATCACCTGCTCGTCGGGAGGCGTGTCACCGATCGCCACCCGGTCCGGCACCTGGCAACCGTCGGCGTCGGCGGTCGGGTTGGTCCGGGCGAGGAAACGGTTGTGCCAGGCGACCTTCCCCACGTTCTTGAGGGCCCACACCTTGACGAACTGGGAGTTCACCCGCACCCGGGTGCCGTCGGGGATGGTCACGTCGGAGATGAACTTGCTGGAGTCGCCGGGGATCAGCGAGTCCGAGAACGCTGACTCGGAGGGCGACGTCGGCGGTGCGGGCGACGCGGCCACGGCACCGGGGTCGTCCCGGGACTTGTCGCGGACGATGACACCCACGACGGCAACCATCGCCACCACCAGCACGACCGAGGCGGCGGCGAGCCACGGCAGCCGGTGCCGCCGCGCACCCACCACCTCCTCGTCGGTCCGCGGGTAGCCCGTGATGACCAGCGTGCCCCGATCCCCGGGCGGCGTCACGGGGACGCCGGAGACGACGGGCCGGTGGGTCTGCGGGGCGTCGACCCTGGTGTCGGGCTGCTTGTCAGCGGTGGCGGGCGGGGTGTCGACGCCGGCCGGGGAAGCGGTGCCGATCGGTGCCACCTCGGCGTCCGCGATGCCGGGGACCGTCCCGGGGAGCTGTGCGTCCTCCCATCGACGCCGCCACTGGACCTCGTCCGCCTCGCAGGCTCGCACGAACTCCCGGACGGTCTCCCAGGAGGGGAACCTGGTTCCGGAGGCCGCCTCGTGCAGCGTGGTGTGCGAGATCCGGCCCGAGCGCCCCGCCATCTTCCGGAACGACGGGTCGCCCGCCTCGGCCCGCAGGGCCCGTAGCTGTTCGGCGAACCGCTCGGCGGCCCGTCTGTCCTGAGTCGACTCCGTGGCAGCACGTTGGTCCTTCATCACTCCCCCATGTCAGACGACGTTGTCAGGCGTTGTCAGAGCGTGTCAGAGGGTACCGAACGGGCGGTGGCCGCCATCAATGTGGTGCATCGACGACACCGGCGGGCGACGCCCCGGTGCATTGAAGGAGGTCACCCGATGAAAAGCCATATCCGACGTGGCGTACGCATCCTCGCGGCCGCCGGTCTGGCTCTGCCCGCGACGCTGGCGTTCGCCGGACCCGCGCACGCCGAAACCAACCCGCGCTGTGCGGGCTCGGTGCAGATCGGTGCGACGGCGTACGTCACCGTCGGCGGTCAGACCGCGGCATCGGTCAAGCAGTACAAGGGCTGCGGTAAGAACTACGCCTACACGTACGTGTGGCAGCAGTACCGGGCCAGCCACGGCGCGTACCAGGTGTGCACCTCCATCGTGACCGGAAGCACGCTGCGCGACCTGCAGTGCTCCAGCGGCCCGGAGGTCTGGTCGCTGGGCGCGAACACGCTGTCGGTGTGCACCCGCGCCCTCGGCGGCATCTCGGACGTGGCGCAGAAGGAGACCGAGGTGCGCTGCTGACCTGACGAGTCCGACGTACCCCGGTGGGGTGCTGGCCGGTCCAGCGCCCCACCGGGTCACGATGTCCGGGTCAGGGGCAGGGGGTCCGCGCGCAGACGTCGATGACAGTGCCGGTGAGCAGGAAGACCGCCTTCTGTTTCTGGGCCCCGATCTGGGCGCGGGGGAACTCGTGCGGATCGTCGCCGAACTCGGGCCCGGCCGGGGCGAGGTTGGTCGGCGGTGGCGCCTGGGCCGCGCCGCTGTTCCAGATCACCATTGCCGATCCGGTGTACGGGTAGCGGCGGATCGGCGCGATACCCCAGTACGGGTGCACGTCCAGTGACCAGCCGTCGGCGAGCGCGGGGGTGTGCAGCCGAGCGCCGATGGTGCGCGCCTGCACCTCCGCAGCGGCGGGTGACACCTGCTGGTCGCCGAAGGCCACGTGCATCAGCACCTGGTGGGCGGGGGTGCGCGGTAGGGGCTGGTCGGTCAGGTGCTGGGCGTACCCGTTGGCCTCGGACCGGTCCCACAGCATCTGCAGCAGCGCGAGAATGAGCTGCTGGTCGACAGTGTCCGGGTAGTAGCCGTCCAGCACGCTCTGGAACGGCGCGAAGTCCACACTGCGTTGCAGCAGCGTGGAGTAGTTCATCGCCGGCACGCCGAGCACCGACCGGGTCCAGTCCTGGGCGATGGCGGTGAGCGCGCCGCCGTTGATGCCGCCCTGGCTGTTGCCGTCGTAGTGCAGCCCGCCACCGCGATCGATCAGCGGTCGGGCGGCGGCGTCCCGGAACGCCGGGTGGGCGGCGAAGCCGCTGGGGTGGATCATCGCGCGGCCCAGGAAGAGGAAGTTCAGGAAGCTCTGCTGCAACCGGTCGGCCACCGCGGGAAAGGCGCTGAGGTCGGTGAAGGCGCCGGCCACATAGGGAACGTCGGCGGCGGCCATGCCGATCCAACTGGTCGCGCAGAAGGTGAAGTTGTGGGTGTTCGACATCGTCTTGACGTTGCCGGCGTTGATCTCGGTCGGCCGGCCGAGCAGCCCGTGGCCGTACAGCGAGAGGTGCGCCGGCTTCGCGGCCGAGGCGCTGCGCGGGATGTTGCAGACGAAGTCCGCCGCCAGTGTCGTGCCCGACGGCGTGGGCAGGGCGTTGGGCGTGGGCGGTGTCCCGGCGCCGCCGGCCGGGCCGTAGTGCAACCGGGAGCCGGGGCCGCCGTCGCCGGTCAGATAGGACGGCACGCCGATGGTGCCGCTGACCTGCCGGGCGATCAGCGGGTCCTGCTCCGGCCGGTAGTCGGTCACCTGGGTGACGGTGACCGACGGGACAGCCCGGCCGAGGTCGGCGAACGCGTCGTCGCGGACCGCCAGCATCCGGCCGGTCAGCCCGTGCCGGCTGGCCACCGTGAAGTCCCAGGCCAGGTAGAGGCTGTGCCGGTTGACGCCGCTCCGGGTCAGATCGGTGAGGATCCTGCGCATCTGCGGCGCCCGGGGGTCGCGGTGTGTGACGCCGGCACCCGTCACGTACGCCGTGAACGCCTTCGGCGCTCGGATCGGGGCCCCGTTTCCGTCGCGCAGGCCCCGCAGCCCGACCACGTAGCGGGTGCCCTCGGCCAGCGCCACCGCCGGCCGGATGATCAGCAGCTGCCGGTCGGGCTGGCCGACGGCGTGCGCGTCCAGCTCTGCCCAGTACGGCGTGCGTGTGCCGGTCCGGGCGTTGAGCAGCACGATCGGGGCGTCCGGTGCCAGCGAACGGCCGATGTCGGTGACCGGGGCGATACCGCTCGCGGTGGCGTCGAGACCGGGTACGCGCACCAGGATCGGCGAGCCCGGGCTGAATCCGTCCTGCCGGTTCCACTCCGTCGGGTCGATGGGGGTTCCCTGCACGTTGGCGGGCATCGCGGCGGCGGCGAACCGTACCCGTTTGCCGGTGGGGCTGCTCCGGTCCGGAACGGTGAAGTAGTCGTTCGGGAACGGCAGCAGGCAGGCGGTCGGGTCGATCGGGTCGCAGGACGGGTGCCCGGCCGGTGCGGGTGCCGTCGGCGGTGCCGCGGGGGCCGCCGTGCCGAGCAGGACCGCGCCCGCGGTCACCAGCACGGACACGGCGAGACGGAGCCCTCTGGGGGTGGTCACAGGCATCTCCTTCGACGCTGGACGGCGGACCGATGCGGGGCTGACGGTGGTGGTGTTCTTCCTACGCTTGTGAAAGAAACTCAGCAAGGGTCGATGAGTCCGCTCGCACACAATTGCGGGCGGCGCCGCACCAGCAGGCCGCCCGCGATCCCCGCGACGATCGGGAAGGCGGCGACCAGCAGCAGTTGGGCGCTCGCCGAGAGGGGGGCGGCGAGGCCCAGGAGCCCGGCCCCGATCGCCGAGGCCGCCACCTTCAACCCGGCGCCGATGGTGAAGACCTGAGTGCGGATCGTCTCGTCGGCCAACTGATTCCGGGCCAGGAACAGCGCTGCGCCGAGCGGTCCAGTGCAGAGACCCGACAGCGCGAACAGCGCTGCGGCCAGTGGTAGGGAGTGCACAGCGGCGGCCAACGCGAGCGGTACGCCGACCGCGGCCATCGCCCAGACTGTCACCCGGGGTGCGTGGCGGGCGGGCAGCGGCCGCCATGCCCAGAGCAGCGATCCCACCAATGCGCCACCGGCGGTCACGCTGAGGAGCAGCCCGGCTTGGGTCGGTTGCTGTGCAGCGGCAGCAAGGGTGGTGGCCACGACAGCCAGACCACCGAGGCCCAGTTGACCGAAGCTGGTGGTGAGGGTGATCGTTCGCAGGTCCGGGATCCGGGCGATCGCGCGGGCACCGTCGAACAGGCCGGCGGCTCGTGTCCGCTCCGTCGTGGTGGAGGCGACCAGGCGCAGGGATGTGACGCCGAGGGCGCCGAGCCCGGCGGCCACCGTGAGCGCGAGAACGCCGGCGCCGGGATCGGCCGCCGCCAGCAGCCCCACCGTGGCCGGCCCGAGCATGCCGGCGACGCTGTAGGACAACGAGTCCAGCGCGAAGGCGCGAGCCTCCTGTCCGGGTCCGGCCAGTGCCGCCAGTCGGCTGGTCAGTCCGCCGGTCAGCGCGGGTCCGCAGCACCCCGCGATCGCGAGGACGAGGCAGGTCTGCCACAGCGGCGCATGGCCGAGCATCGCGACCGGGGCGGCGAGGCCGGCGGCGAAGACGGCGATCGCGCCGGCGAGCACGACCGCCGGCCGTCGCGCGCGGTCGACCAGCGCACCGACCAGGGGCGCAGCCACGACGTGTGGGAGGAGCAGGGTGGCGACCAACGTTCCGCCGACGGCCGCGCTGCCGGTTCGGTCCAGGGCGAGGATCACCAGCGCCACACGTGCGCCTTCGTCGGCGGTACGCGCCAGCAGCGCCGCGGTCAGGTACCGGACCAGTCGAGCGTTGTCCCGACGGCTACCGGAACCCGCTCTCGTCACCCGTTCAACCGGTGATGCCATCGCATCACTCTTGCATCGCATCACGTCACCGGTCAATATGGTGACGTGAGGTTCGAGTTCATCGCCGATCGGCCGGTACTGGACTTCCTCCCCACGCTCGCCGAGCGTGGGCACACCGATGTCGAGCAGTTGGCCGCTCCGCGAGACGTAGCGGATTGGGCCGTCCAGGCCGGCATCGTCGAACGACCGCCCGCTGTGGACGACGCCGGGCTGAGCCACGCCAAGGCGCTGCGAGAGGCGATGTTCCGCCTGGTCCAAACCCTGATCAACGGCACCGGGCCGATCCCGACAGACCGCGAGCTGGTCAATGCAGCCGCCGCGAAGCCGCTACCCGCGCTGCGCCTTGAGGCCGACGGGGTGCACCGCGACGGCGACCTGGCCGCCGTCCTGGCGGTCCTGGCGCGCGACTGCCTGGAGTTGCACGCCAGTCGCGACCGCCTGACCCTCCGCTGGTGCGCCGACGAGCACTGCACCCGAGCGTTCGTCGACCGGTCGCGCGGCGCGCGGCGGCGCTGGTGCGGCATGCGCGGCTGTGGAGACCGCGCCAAGGCGGCCGCGTACCGCCAGCGACGGCGCACCCCGGCACCATGAGGACAACAGACTCACGGTCGTGGCCGGCACCCCGATCGCGCTAGGGCTGCCGGCCAGGACCGACCCCACGATGACTCACGGCAGGATCAGTCGGTGATCACCGGCCAGGCGTAGGCGAGCAGGGCGCAGGCGGCACCCAGAAGCGCGAGCGAGACACCCCTCGTGGGCAACGGCAGGGCCGCGAGCACGATCAGGATGACGGCGACGACGTAGAGAAATGCCTGGACCGACATGGTGTTCTCCTCGATCAGGGGGTAGAGGCGGCTGCCTTCATCCGCCGGGATGCCCCCGGACGTGATCGTGGAAACGTCCCCCGGATCACGGTATGCGCACAGTGGACGCGGGGTCCGTCAATGTGGTGTGCCTAGGCTTGGAGGAGAAGTGCTTCGGCGCCCACCGGTCGAAATCCCGCCGCCTGGAAGGCGCGCACGCTGCGGGCGTTCCCGGTGGCCTGCTGGGCCCAGACCGGCTGGCCGTCGGGCACCAGATGCCGGGCCGCCGTCGCCAGCGCCCGCCCCAGGCCCCGGTGGCGACGCTCGTCGTCGACCTCGATCGCCGCCTCCCAACGGCCGGCCACCCCTCGGCCGAGCACGACCACTCCACCCTCGGCGGCCCAGACCCGGACGTCGTCACGGCGGCGACGGGCCCTGACCTCGCGGGGATGCTCGCCGTCGGCAAGCTCGGTCAGCCGCAGTGGCGGCGGCCCGGCGAGGTTGCTCGCGACGGTCAGCAGGTCGATGGTGTCCATGGACCGTCGGGTGCGGTCGAGCAGCGCACCCAGGAAACGCGGGTTCATCGTGGCCGCCAACGGGTCGCAGTCGGTGCTGCTCAGCAGACGGCGTACCCACTGGGGGTCTTCGTCGGTGAACACCACCGAGTGCCCGGTGAAGGCGATGACTCCGGCGTCCCGGCGGCTGGGTTGCGGCACCACTGTGGTTCCGCCGTCCGGTGGTGGGAAGTGCCCGTGCGCCGCCGCGTCCAGGACGTCGGCCAGGTTGCGGTCCATTGTCGCTCTCTCCTGCGGGGCCCGGCCAGGTCGAGGCCGACGCGGTCCAGGGTGTGACCCACCCTCGGGGTCACACCCTAGACAGCACCGTCGGCGTGACGGCGCACCGCTGCCGGGCGCCGTCGACGACCCCGACGGGTCAGCAGCCGATCCGGCTGGACCCCACCGCGACGTCGTCGTACCAGAGGGTGTCGGCTCCGCCGCCGTAGCTCTCCCAGCCCAGCTTCAGGTCGGTGAGCTGCGGTCGCCAGGTGCGGTTGTACCACTGGCCGTCGATGTCGTGCGTCGGCGCGCCGTCGGCGGTCAACCCGACGATGGCGGTGCCGTCCAACCAGGTACGCAGCTGACCGGCCGCGCCGTCCACCATGAACTCCAGGCAGGTCCATCGGTTGGTGGGCAGCGGCACGCTCTGTGCCACCCCGGCCGGGCTCTGCTCGGGCAGCGTCGCGTCGTCGGAGGCGCGGTTCCACTGCAGGGCACCGTTCTGGCCACCCAACCGCAGGTCCTTGTTGCCGTCGGCGGCGTCGACCATCGCCATCATCGTGGTGTGTTCGGTGGGCTGGGCGCTGGTGTGCCGGACCCAGATCCGCCCGTAGCGGACGGTGCCCACACTGCCGAGGTTCTTGGTGGACCTGATGAAGACGTGGTTGCAGTACCCGGCTGCGCCGTTGATCCGGACCGACCGGCTGCCGCTGTGCGTGGTGGTGGTGTCGATGGTGGCGGTGCCGGCACCGGAACAGTCCGGGCTGACCACGGCCCAGTCACCGGACGGCGTCGAACCGGTCTGGCTCTCGAAGCCGTCGCAGAGCACCGCGCCGGCACACCCGGTCGGCGGCTCGGTGGTCGGCGGCGGGGTGGTGGGCGGCGGCGTCGTCGGCGGTGGGGTGGTCGGCGGAGGCGTCGTCGGTGGGGGCGTCGTCGGCGGCGGGGTGGCGCCGTTGCACGCGACGCCGTTCAGCGCGAACCCGGTCGGTGCGCCGGGACTGGAGCCGTACGTTCCCTGCAACCCGAACTCGGTGGAGCCGCCGGCCGGGATGCTGCCGTTGTACGACGCGTTACGGGCGGTCACCGTCGATCCTGACTGGCTGACAGTGGCGTTCCAGCCGCTGGTGACCCGCTCGTCCCCCGCGTACGTCCAGGTGACGGTCCAACTGGAGACGGCCGTGTCCCCCGGGGAGACCTTGATGGCGGCGGTGAACCCGCCGGGCCACTGGTTGGGTGTGTAGTCGATCCGGCAACCCTGGGCGGCCGACGCCGGGCCGGTGAGCACCGCCGCGCCGGTTGTGGTCGCGGCGGCGGCCAGCGCGGCGACGACGACCACTGTCGCGGCGGGGCGGGCACGGAAAATCGTCATGGAAGGTCCTTCTGAATCGAGCTGAGCGGAGGCCGCGACCGCGGCGTGTCCTGGACGGACGCGACGCGAGAACGTGCCCTGGATGCGGCGCGGCGGTGCGCCACAGCTGCCGGTCGTGCGGACGACCGAGATGCCCGGCTCGGGGCGGACCTGTCAGCCGCCGACGGCCCGGTCTCCCGGGCCTCGGCGGCGCCCACCCTCAATCTATTGATGTACGCCGATTCAATCAAGCGGTGTGGGGCAAGGTGACCACCGGCGGGCGTCCGGTTCGGTGGGCCGCCACCCGTGGTTCGGGGAATCGGAGGTGTCGCGGCGAGAGAATCTCCTGGCGATGTCGATTCGCGGGCCGCTCGTTCGACGAGTGCGTGCGAGGGTCGGGAGGCGGCCCGTCGGATGAGGAGAAGACGATGTCGAGGTACATGTTGATCATGCGGGGCACCGACGAGACGAACGCGGCCATGATGGCCTCGATTGATGAGGCGATGGCGGCGACCGGCCGGTTCATCGAGGAGATGATGAAGGCGGACGTGCTCGTCGCGGCCGAGGGTCTCGACGATCCGCGCCAGGGCGTCGTTGTCGACTTCGGTGGCGAGACGCCGGTGGTCACCGACGGCCCGTACGGCGAGACCCGGGAGTTGTTCGGCGGCTACTTCCTGCTCGACGTCGCCACGAAGCAGGAGGCGGTCGAGTGGGCCAAACGGGTCCCGGCGGTCCGCGGCTCCAAGATCGAGGTCCGTCGGGTGGCCGAGGCCGACGAGGTTCCGCTGGGCGGCGAGAGCGACGGCCAGGTCTGATGGGTACGGCCGACATCGAGGCCGTCTGGCGGATCGAGTCGGCGCGGATCGTCGCCGCGCTGACCCGGTTCACCGGTGACTTCGGGCTGGCCGAGGATGCCGCCCAGGAGGCGGTTGCCGAGGCACTGGTGGCCTGGCCGCGTGGATCTCCGGCCAATCCGGCCGGGTGGTTGATGGCCACGGCCCGGCGGCGGGCGATCGACGCGATCCGCCGCCGGGCCGCCCTCCAGGACCGGTATGCCCTGTTGGCGGCCGACCCCGTGATCGACCAGGAGATCGATCCGGACCGGATCGACGACGACGTGCTGGCGCTGATGTTCGTCAGCTGCCACCCGGTGCTCCCCCGCGAGGCGCGGGTGGCGCTGACCCTGCGGGTGGTGGGCGGCCTGTCCAGCGAGGAGATCGCCCGCGCGTTCCTGGTGCCCGTGCCGACCGTGCAGGCCCGCGTCACCCGAGCCAAGAAGGCGATCGCGGCGGCCGGGGTGCCGTTCGAACTGCCGCCGCCCGGCGCGCGCCGGGAGCGGCTGGGCGGCGTGCTCAGCGTCCTCTACGTGATCTTCACCGAGGGGTCGACGGCCACCTCGGGTGAGCGGCTGTTGCGCCCCGACGTCGCCGAGGAGGCGATCCGGCTGGTCCGCACCCTGGCCGCGCTCCAGCCGGACGAGCCGGAGGTGCACGGCCTGCTCGCGTTGTGCGAGCTGACAGCGGCCCGCTTCCCGGCCCGGACCGACCCGCAGGGCGCGCCGGTGCTCCTCGCCGACCAGGACCGCCGACTGTGGGACCTGTCGGCGATTCGTCGTGGGCTGGCCGCGCTGGCCACGGCATCGGAGCGCGGCCTCGGCCAGTACGGCCTGCAGGCCGCGATCGCGGCCACCCACGCGTCGGCGCCCTCGGTCGAGCAGACCAACTGGGCCCGGATCGTCCGGCTCTACGAGGCGCTCGGCCGGGTCGCGCCCTCGCCGGTGGTCGAGCTCAACCGGGCCGTCGCGGTGGCCATGGCCTCGGGTCCGGCACCAGCCCTGGCCGTCGTGGACGAGCTGATCGCTTCGAACCGGCTCCCCGGCTCGCACCTCGTCCCGACCGTACGCGGTGAGCTGCTGACCCGCCTCGGCCGGCGGTCGGAGGCCCGCGCCGAGTTGGCGCTGGCCGCCCGGCTCTGCGCCAATCAGCGCGAGCGCTCGGTGCTGCTCGGCAAGGCGGCCGCGCTGGGCGGTGACTGAGATGGCCGGTCGGCGCGGGGACCCGTTGCTCAGGGTTCTCCGCGGCGCAGGCCGTCGAGGACGAGGGCGACGACACCGTCCGCGTCGGTGCGGAAGCTCGGGTGGTCGTAGGCCGCACAGATGCCGTGCAGGGTCATCATGACGGCGCCGGCGCCCACGTCGTCGCGGATGGCGCCGGTCTTGGCGGCGGCGGCCAGGAGATCGGCGACGACCTGGCCCAGAGCTTGGGTGCCCTCCGCCAGCGCGCCGGACTGGGTGGCCATCAGCGTCGCGAGGGTGCGGGCGAGGCCCTCGTGGTGGTGCAGGTGGTCCACGAAGCCGCGCAGGAAGGATTCCAGCGCCTGGTCGGCGGGGAGGGTGGCCTGCATCTCGTGGGCGCGCTCACACATGGCGGTGAGTTCTTCACGGTAGACCGCCTCGGCCAGCGCTTCACGGGTCGGGAAGTGCCGGTAGAGCGTGCCGGTGCCCACCCCGGCAAGTTTGGCGAAGTCGTCGAAGCGCAGGTCGAAGCGGCCGTCGGCGAAGAGCTCGCGAGCCTTGGCGATCAGGGCGTCGCGGTTGCGGCGGGCGTCGGCGCGCAGTGGCTTGGCATCGGTCACAGGGGCCCCAGGGTTGACAAGTGGAGACTGTCTCCATATTTTTGAAAGCGGAGATGACCTCCAATTATAGGGTACGAGGTGCCACGTGAAGATTCTGATGTTCGGTCGCGGCGTGATCGGCGCGGTGTACGGGTGGGCGCTGGAGCAGGCCGGGCACCACGTCGAGTTCTACGTCCGGCCAGGGCGGGCAGCGGCGTACGGCGATGCGATCGATCTTGATCTGCTGGACGCGCGCCGACGGCCGTGGGGGAAGCGGATCACCGAGAGGTGGCCGGTGCGCTATCGCGAGTCCCTGGAGCCGGACCACGACTTCGACCTGATCGTGCTGAGCGTGCAGCACTACAGCTTCGCGGAAGCCGCCGCCTTCCTGGGACCGCGCGTGGGCCGAGCCACAGTGCTCGTCTTCAACAACCTGTGGGTCGAGCCGCTGGCCGCGACAGCGCACCTTCCCGCCGACCAGGTGGCCTGGGGCTTCCCCGGGGCCGGCGGCGGTTTCGGCGACGACGGTGTGCTTCGTGGAAGTCTCCTGCCCGTGGTCACCTTCGGCACCCTCGGCGGGGCACCGACCGAACGCGAGCGGGCCGTGCGCCAGGTGTTTCGCGAGGCGGGGTTCAGGCTCCGGGAGAACCGGGACTTCCGTGGCTGGCTGTCGATCCACTTCGTGCAGAACGCCGGCCTGCACACGCAGAGCCTGAAACTGGGCTCGTTGTCCAAGCTCACGACCAGCACCATGCGCGAGGCGATCCTCGCCATCCGCGAACTCCTCCCGCTCGTCGAGGCCCGTGGCGTCGACCTGCGGCGGCACCGGGCCGACCTGTTGCCCTTCACGGCACCGGTCTGGCTGGCAGCGCCGGCGCTCGCCTGGCTGTTCGGGCACTTCCCGCCGATGCGCGTGGTGATGGAGGCGCACGCCAACCCCGAGGAACTGCGCGCGGTCTGCCGCGACACCCTGGCGGAGGCGCGCAGGCTGAATGTCGAGGTGCCCCGGCTGGAGGCGGCCGAGTCCTTCTTCGCCCAGCAGAGAACGACCTAGGCGGTCCCGGGCGAACGGGTCCCCACCCCGACGACCTGCCCCCAGCAGGGGAAGCACTTCCCCTGCGTCGGGGAGGAGAGCGAACCCACAGCCGGCGATCGTTGGTCCATGACTGCCGCTGACGAACAGACCCGAACCGGACCACCGGCGCCGGCGTACCCGAGCACCGCCGCGCCGCCCTGGGCGGTCTGGGCCGCCTACGCCGTTCCGCTCTGCGTCCTGCCGTCCGCGCTCTGGCGACTGTCGCTGGTGTTCACCGACGATGCCGTCTCGCACTGGTACATGCTGTTGCTGTCCGCGGTGTCGATGGGGTTGGCGCTGTCGACACTCGGGCTGGTGCACGGGTGGGGCCAGCGGGTTCCGCCGTGGATACCCCGCTTCGGCGGCCGTCGCATCCCGGCGCGTCCGGTCGTGGGCGTGGCGTTGGCCGGAGGCTGGTTGCTCGTCGCCGTCTGCGTGTACTTCCTGCTGAATCAGCGGTTCCACGTCGTGCAGAGCGGCTGGGTGGGAATCGGGGACGACGAACCGGCACATCCGGCCCCCGGCTGGGAGGTGTTGCGTTTCTACGCCCCACTTCTGGCGTGGGGTCCGCTGGTCATAGCCGTGGCCGCCGACTACCGCCGACGCGTCGCCCGGGTGCGACCAGCGGAATAGTCGGGGCCCGGCCGTACCCGGGCGGCCCAGCACACAGCCAACCCGCACGGCGACCGCGCCGGATTCGGTGCCCGGTCAGTTGGTCGCCGGGTGATAGTCCATGCCGTTGGTCCCGGGTACCAGGCGAGCGGTGTAGCTCGCACCGGCGGTGGTGTCGGTGTCGTCGTCAGCCTCGAAGCCGATGATGGCGCGGGTGAACGGCACGTCGGCGTGGACGGTGACAGCGATGTCGGCCAGCCAACGGTCGAGTGGGGCGCGCCAGGTCAGCGACTCGACGCCGCTGCGCTGGTCGAACGGGTACCCGCCGATCCTCCCGTCCACCCGGGCCAGCGCGCCGAGCGGCAGGTAGAGCACCAGGTTGTCGACGCTGTCGTACCTGGTCGTGTAGCTGCCGCACACCACCCGCGCGCCGGACGGGAGCGTGAGCGTCCCGCGCAGGTGCCCGCCTGTCGTGAACGCTTGCGCGCCGGGGGTCACCTCGACCAGGTCAACCCCGACGCGGCACCCACGGACGTCAGCGGCCCGCCAGAGAGCACCCGCGGCCCGGTCGAGTCGGGCATCATCGGCTGGCCCGAGGACCAGGATCAGCTCGTAGAACCCGCCGGCCCAGTTCTCGGAATCGATCATGTCATCGGCTGCCATCGCGTCAGGATGCACCGTGGCGCGTGCGGTGTCAGGCGGATAATCATCGGACCCGAGCTGGAGGTCCCCATGCGCGTCGTCCGCATCCTGCCCAACCTTCCGGTGGCTGACATCAGCGACGCGAAGGGCTTCTACACCGACTTCCTCGGTCTGAGCACCGAGGCGTTCAATCTGGGTTGGGTGGCCCGCTACACCTCGCCCGACCCCGACGTGGCCGTGCAGCTCGTCTCCGGTGACGCGTCCGCACCCGAGGACTCGGTCATCAGCGTCCAGGTGGACGATGTGGACGCCGCCTATGCCGAGGCACAGCGGCTCGGCTACGAGATCGTGCACCCGCTGACCACGGAGCCGTGGGGGGTGCGCCGGTTCTTCGTCCGTGCCCCGGACGGCAACGTCATCAACGTGGCAGCGCACCGCTCCTGAGGTGACGCCGATTGTGGAACACCTGCCCCGGGTTCACGGGAGCCGGCGGTCGCGCTGCTCTTGCTCGGCCTCGCCCTGCGGATCCGCGCCGTCGACGGCGGGGCGCTGCGGCACTGTTCGGGGATGAGATATCGCTCTGGCGGGGGAGGCCGCGCGCACGTGACGGTGCGATGGTCAGGCCACGCCCGGTGACGAGGACGCCATGAACGTCAGCCGGGTCCGAGCGGGGTGGCTGGGGTGACGATGACGATGACGACTCTCCGGGTCGCCCGGATGTTCGACGGTGAACGGCTCGTGGACGGCGGGGTGCTGGTCCTGCTCGCCGACGGGCGGATCGCCGACGTACACCGGGGCAGGGCCGAGGCGCCGGCGGGCTGGCCGGTACGCGAGGAGCCCAACGGCACGCTGCTGCCCGGCCTGGTCGACGCGCACGTGCACCTGTGCGCCGATGCCGGCCCCGACGCGCTCGGCCGGCTCGCCGAGCGTCCCGAGGCCGACCTCGACGGGGTCGTCGAGACGTCGCTGCGTACGCACCTGGCGGCCGGCGTCACGACGGTCCGGGACCTGGGCGACCGGCGCGACGCGGTGCTCCGGTGGCGGGGTCCGGGGGTGCGCGACGACCTTCCGACGGTGGTGGCGTCGGGCGCACCACTCACCAGCGTCGGCGGGCACTGCTGGTCGTTGGGAGGCGAGGCGAGCGGCGTCGACGGGGTCCGCGAGGCGGTTCGCCGGCGCGCGGCGGCCGGCGCGGACCTGGTGAAGGTGATGGCCAGCGGCGGGGCGTTCACCCCGGGGACCGACACCACGAGACCGCAGTTCACCGACGGGGAGCTGACCGCCACGCTCACCCAGGCCCACGAGCTGGGCCTGCCGGTGACCGCGCACGCGCACGCGCTGAGCGCCGTCGAGCAGGCGCTGCGCGTCGGGGTGAACGGCATCGAGCACTGCACCTGCGTGACCCCGTCCGGTGCCCGCGTTCCCGACGACCTCGCGGACCGGCTGGCCAGGTACGGGGTGGCGGTCTGCGCCACGCTCGGCACCGACCCGGCCGTGGTCACGCCGCCGGAGGTGGTGACGATGGCGGCGCGGGCCGGGCTCAGCGAGGCCGCGCTGCGCGACGGCGTCGCCACCCTTCACCGGGCCGGGGTCCGACTGGTCGCCGGTTCGGACGCGGGCCTCGGCCCGGCGAAGCCGCACGGGATCCTGCCCGAGACGCTCGTCGAGTACGTGGCCTGCGGCATTCCCGCCACCGCCGCCCTCGCCTCGGCCACCTCGGTCGGTGCCGAGGTGTGCGGCCTGGCGCGACGCAAGGGCCGCATCGCCCCGGGGTTCGACGCCGATGTGTTGATCGTCGACGGCGACCCGACGAGCGACATCAGGGCGCTGCGTCGCCCGCTGGCCGTGTACCGTGCCGGCCAACCGGTGGGATGAGGGTGACGCCGGGTCAGGACGAGCGGAGCTGCTGGCGGAACCAGGCCCGGTCGGGGTTGACCACAGCCCGTTCGCCGAGCACGACGGTGGGCACCGTCTCGTTGCCGCCGGCCACCGCCCGGACGGCGGCGGCAGCGGCCGGGTCGTGCCAGATGTCCACCCAGTGGGCCCGCCGGGCGAGCCGGCCGAGTGAGAACCGCAGCTGAAGGCAGTAGCGACAGCCGGGACGCCAGTACACGATCGGCCGGCCGTCCACCGCGCTGGCCCGCCGCGCTTCGGCGGCACTCACCGAGCGGGGGAAGGCCCACGGCGACAGCAGCAGTGCCAACACCAGGAAGACCACCAGCTCGACCGCGCCGACGGCGGGCAGCCCGGCGGTCAGTTGGCTCGCCGCCACCAACACGCCGCAGGCCGCCATCAGGATCGCCAGAACCCACCGTCGCAGCACGCCGAGGACACTACCCGCAGGTACGAGGGTGGCCGCCGCCGCCAGGTCAGTGACTTTCACACCTTGACATGCATCGATGTTAACGCCAACATGAGTCCGCCACCTGCCCGCAACGCCACCGTCACACTCCCGCCTTTTCGGGCCTCTCCCCCGGCCCTTCCCGACATCGCCGGGTGACGTCGACCGCATCGGCACGCCGCACGGCGGGTGTCGTCCCGCGCCGGTCAATGGCCGTTTCCCACGCTCGCGGAGGACAGATGCCGCTGCCACTCGCTCCCACCGACCCCACCACCCGCCGAGCCGTCCGCCACGGGCCCGCCGGCCGCGGCGGCCATCGACGACTGCGGTCGGCGCTGGCCGCGGTGTTGGTGGTGCTGGCCGTGTCGGCCGGCCTGCCCGTGGCCGGGCCGGCTCAGGCCGCACCGGCCGTCAGCTACACCAACCCGTTGGCGAACCAGCGGGCCGACCCGCACATCTTCCGGCACACCGACGGCTACTACTACCTGACCGCGACGGTGCCGCAGTACGACCGGATCGTGCTGCGCCGGGCGACCACCCTGCAGGGGCTGGCGACGGCGGCGGAGACCACGATCTGGAGCCGCCACACCAGCGGAGAGATGGGTGCCCACATCTGGGCACCGGAGATCCACTTCATCAACAACCGGTGGTACGTCTACTTCGCCGCCGGGCGGACCGATGACGTGTGGCGGATCCGGATGTACGTGCTGGAGAACGCCAACGCCAATCCGCTCACCGGTTCCTGGACCGAACGCGGCCGGATCAGCACCCCCTGGGACACCTTCAGTCTGGACGCCTCCACCTTCGTCGCCAACGGGGTGCGCTACCTGACCTGGGCCCAGCAGGAGCCGGGGATCTCCAACAACTCCAACGTCTACCTCGCCCGGATGGGTGCCAACCCGTGGCAGATCACCGGCACGGTGACTCGCCTCGTCGTGCCGACGTACGACTGGGAGACCCGGGGCTACCGGGTCGCCGAGGGACCGGCGGTGATCCAACGCAACGGCCGCATCTTCCTGACCTACTCGGCCAGCGCCACGGACGCCAACTACTGCCTCGGGATGCTGAGCGCCTCCGTCACCGCGAACCTGCTCGACGCCGCCTCGTGGAGCAAGAGCCCCAGCCCGGTGTTCGCGAGCAACGCGGCCACCAGCCAGTACGGCCCCGGCCACAACTCGTTCACCGTCTCCGAGGACGGGCAGAGCGACATCCTCGTCTACCACGACCGGAGCTACCGCGACATCTCCGGTGATCCGCTCAACGACCCGAACCGGCGCACCCGGCTGCAGAAGGTGTACTGGAACGCCGACGGCACCCCGAACTTCGGCATCCCGGTGCCCGACGGTGCCACCCCGGTCCGGTTGCGGTCACACGACCAGACCAGCAGCTACATCCGGCACTACGACTACCGGGCCCGGATCGAGCCGAACGTGACCAACCTGGCCGACTCCCAGTTCCGCATCGTCAGCGGCCTCGCCGGCGGCGGATCGGTGTCGCTGGAGTCGACCAACTTCCCCGGGTACTACCTGCGTCACCGGGGCTTCGCCCTGTACGTCGAGAAGAGCGACGGCTCAGCCCTGTTCGCTGGCGATGCGAGCTTCCACCGCCAGGCCGGCCTCGCCGACGGCGCCGGGATCTCCCTGGAGTCGCAGAACTTCCCGGGCCGTCATGTGCGCCATCGCGGCGGACTGCTCTACGTGGAGGCGGTCAGTTCGAGCGCCGACCGCGCATCGGCGACCTTCCACCTGGAGTAGCGCCCGCCGGCCTCGGCACCCGTCCCGTCTCACCCCGAGCCCATCCAGCCAGGAGGAGCGATGCCCTTCCCCCTCACGAGAAAACGGTCCGGCGGCGGGTCGGTCCGTCGCCGATGGCGTACCGGCCTGGTGTTCGCCATGATCACCACGCTGGTCGGCGCGGCCGGCGTGGTTCTGGTCGGCGCACCGCCGGCAGCGGCGGCGACCATCGACACCAACGCCTACTACGTCCTGGTCAACCGGCACAGCGGCAAGGTCCTCGACGTCCGGGACACCTCGACGGCGGACGGCGCGGTGATCCAGCAGTGGTCCCGCAACGACGGGGCGTGGCAACAGTTCCAGTTCGTCTCCTCCGGCGGCGGCTACTACCGCCTCAAGGCCCGGCACAGCGGGAAGGTCGTCGACCTGTGGGAGTGGAACACCGCCGACGGCGCCGAGTACCGGCAGTGGTCCGATCTCAACGGCACCAACCAGCAGTTCCAGGTCCTCGACTCCGACAGCGGCCACGTCCGCCTGGTCAACCGCCACTCCGCCAAGGTGCTGGAGGTCTGGGAGCGGTCCACCGCCGACGGCGGCCGGATCAGTCAGTACACCGACCTCAACGGCACGAACCAGCAGTGGCAGCTGGTCGCGGTGGGCGGTGTCAGCACACCACCCACCACCGGCTGCGGCAGCGGGTCGACAAACGCCGAGGCGGTGCTGAGCGGGAGCACCTGGACGGCCCGCAACGGCTCGTCGACTGTCTACTCGGGTTCGGACATGTTGTCGGCGATGCAGGCGGCGGTCAACTCGCTCTCGGCGGGTCGTACGTCGAAGCAGCGGGTGGTGGTTCGCGGCTCCGGTTCGATGAGCGCCGGCTCCCGGTTGTCGCTGCCGTCGTACACCACACTGGCCGTGTGCGGCACGATCAACGTGACCGGGTCGGGCTCGGGCGACCAGGCGCCGGTCTACTCGCGCGGCACCACTGACGTCGAGGTGCAGAACCTCACGCTGACTGGCTCACC
This sequence comes from Micromonospora parva, assembly GCF_040649675.1. Lineage (NCBI taxonomy): Bacteria > Bacillati > Actinomycetota > Actinomycetes > Micromonosporales > Micromonosporaceae > Micromonospora > Micromonospora parva. The sequence continues at coordinate 181,952 of NZ_JBEZFX010000010.1, forward strand.
GTTGTACGGGATCTTCATGCGCAACGTGAACAACCTGACCCTCGGGCAGATCGACATGCGGCTCTCGGCCGGTCTGGGCGTACGCATCGACAACCACGGCGGAGATCGGGCGGTCAAGGTGCGCAACATCCGCATCGACAACGTGTACGTGTCGGGCACCGGGACGCACGGGGTGGAGACGTACGGCGTGGACGGTCTGACGATCGGCACGGTCACGGCGCGCAACACCCGGGACTCCGGGCTGCTGCTCAACGACACGATCAACGCCACGGTGGGCACTGTCGACGCGCAGGGCGCCGGGACCGGCACCGGGTACGCGGCGTTCCGGATGGCCAACCGCAACGGCCGGGTGGGCAGCTCGTACCCGACCAACATCCGGGTCGGCACCGTGATCGCGTCCGGGGGCGGTCGGGGCATCTTCTGTGTCTCCGAGTCCGGTGGCGCGGTCATCGACCGGGTGACGATCTCGAACACCGGGAACAACTCGATCCTGGTGGAGAACTGCTACAACGTCGTCATCGCCGGAGTGTCCGGGACGGTGACGGGCGGTGGCGAGGTGCGGATCGCCTCGCGATCGGAGTTCCCGATCTCCTCCGGCATCCGCTTCCAGAACCTGACGGTCACCAACACCAACATCACCCAGAACCCCTGCGGTGGAGCGAACAACACGATCAGCAACGTCACACGGATCAACTCGACGTTGACCTGGTGCTGACCCGATGACGAGCGGCCGCCCGACCCCGGGCGGCCGCTCACCCCGTCACGGAAATCGTGGCTGGCGCGCCGCCCCGGACCGGTCGCGGGGTTTCGCCGGCCGGCGCTCGCGGGTAGCGGGTGGCCCATGAACCGCAATCTCGTCAAGGCGCTGCAGGTGGCGTGGGAGCTGCCGGAGTTCCGCACCGGCGTGCGACACGTCGTCGACCTCGACGAGGTCGCGGGACTGCTGGCCACCCTCACCGTTCCGGACCACGACCACGAGGTGGAACGCAGCCTGCTCCGGCTGCTGCGGTCGGCCCTGGACACTGTGCAGATCCGGGAAGCGGTGTTGTTGCTGCTGGAGCGGGACGAGGTACGCCGGCCCCTCGTCGCGGCGGCGGTGGAGCCGCTCGCGGACCGGCCGGGTCAGGCCGCGGCCATCGCGTCGGCGGCCGAGGATCCCACCGTACGGCGTGAGGTTCGGGCGGTGTTGGCGAGCGCCAAGGTGCGCGAGCTGATCTGGCAGGCGATCGAGAACCAGGTGAGCGACAACCGGATCGGCCTGATCCGCCGGGCGGCGGTGCTGGTGGTGTGGCACCCCCGCGTGCGGCGTCTCGTCTGGGCGCTGCGTCGACACGGGGTGTTGCGCGAACTGCGCCGCAGGCGGTGATCCATCCGGGCCGGACGACGGATCACCGACGACGACGGGCCATCCACTGCCAGATGTGGGTGCCGTTGAGGCTCGGGTCGTTGCGGGCCACGTAGATCCAGGACCAGTGCCCGGGGAACTGGTAGCCGTTCCACACGACGTGGTCGTACAGGGTGATCAGCGACCCTGGGATGAGGTCGTGCGCGTGGATCGTGTTGGTCTCGGGCGGCACGGTGTCGTCGTCGCGTGAGGTGACCAGCCAGGTCGGCGTGCGGATCCCGGCCAGCTCCGCGTCGGTGAGCAACGGGGGGCCCTCCCCGTCGAGCGGCTCGACAACACCGCAGATCGGCACCGACGCGGCGAACAGGTCCGGATAGGTCGAGGTCATCTCCAGCGACATGTAGCCGCCGTTGCTGCAACCGACCACGTAGATCCGGTCGGGGTCGACCCGCTTGCGGCGTACCAGGTCCTGGACGATCTCGCGGATCAGCGGGGCGAACCGGGGGCCGTCCTCCATCCAGTAGGAGGTGCTCTGCGGAGCGACGACGTACGCGCCGGAGAAGATCTGCTGTGCCTGCGGGGTGGCGAAGCCGAGCGCTCCACGGTTGGCACGCAGTGTGGTCTCGTTGTCGTAGTAGTCGTCGGGCAGCGAGGCACCCTCACCGCCGCCGTGCAGCCAGACGATCAGTGGCCGCCGACCGCGTCGGGGCGAGTGGTCGGGAGAGTACAGCCGGTACTTCAGGCCGGAGCCCGAGACGTGGTAGCTGAAGGCGTCCACCTCGGGGTTCGACAGCCCCGCCTGCACGAAGCGGCTGATGGTGACCGGCGAGCCGTGGCGTCGGACGATCGGGGTGTTCTGGGTGATGGTGTAGACGAGGTCCAGTTGGACGTTGCGGCCCCTGCTCAGGATGTACCCGAGGGTGCCGCCGCCGGGTTGACCCTCGCCGTGGCTCAACTCCAGCACGATGTTGCCGCGCCGGTCGAGCCGGGCCGCGGTCACCGTCCGGTCCAGGTCGTACTCGCTGAAGATCAGGTCGCCGGGAGCGATCGGGATCGGGCTGGTGGCCTTGGCGTGCACGGTGAACGTGGCGGGGGTCAGCCCGGCCGGGTCGATCGGCCCGAGCCGGCTGGTGTCGAGGGTGACCGAGGTAACCTGCTCGCCGCCGTCGAGGGTTGTCGCGTCGAGGGTGAAGCTCACGCTGGTGCGATGGTGGCCGTCGGGGTGGGCGGCCGCGAGGCCGGGCACTGCCAGGCCGATGGCGGCGCCGGCCCCACCGGCCAGCACGGTGCGACGAGTGACAGGCGTGGACATGCGGGCCCCCGTACCTAGCGATGTAGACATACGTCGATGGCGTCTCAACGTAACGCCGCGGAGATCTACTGGCAACCGGTGCCGGCGCTGCCGTCCGGACCAGACTCCACCCGCCTTGAGAGACGCCTCCCATCCGGCGAGCAGGCCACCCGTTAGCCACCGGTCGTACTTTGGGACGATCTGGAGTCGCACCACCGTTCGTACGATGGACCCCATGCACCCTCGCCTGCACGCGGTGTTGGCCGAGCCGCGTGTCTCACCCGCCCCGTCCCGGCTGTGGCGCGACTGGGCGGTGATCGCGGTCCTGACGCCGGCGATGCTGGTGGAAGGCGCTCTCCGACCCGATCTGCCGTGGCGGGTGGGCTGCGTCGTCGTCGCGCTCGCGCTGCTGCCCACCATCCTCTGGCGACGGACCAGGCCGCTCGCGATGGTGGTGATCGCGTTCGGCGGCACGACTGTCGCCCCGTTCGTGCTGCCCGGCGATCCCTGTCAGTTGTTCACGGCGAGCTTTCTGGTCCTGCTGGTCTACGCGCTGTTGCGGTGGGGCTCCGGTCGCGATGCCGTGATCGGGTCGTTCTTCGTGGTGGCGAAGGTGACCGCCGCCGGTGTGGTCGGCTCGATCGACGGCGGGGAACTCGTCGCCGGCTTCGCGGTGATGTTCGCCGCCGCCACGCTGGGTGTCGCGATCCGCTTCCGGGCCGCCGCCCGGCTGCGCGAGCTCGATCGGGTGAAGCTGTTGGAACGGGAACGACTCGCCCGCGACCTGCACGACACGGTGGCCCACCACGTGTCGGCGATGGCGATCCGCGCCCAGGCCGGCATCGCCGTGTCGGCGAGCCAGCCGCACGCAGCCGTCGAGGCGCTGCGCACCATCGAGGCCGAGGCGTCCCGTGCGCTCGCCGAGATGCGCGCGATGGTCCGCGTCCTGCGCCACGACCAGCCCGCCGACCGGGAGCCACACCCGCAGGTCGCCGACATCGGGCGGCTCGCCGGCCAGTTCCGCACCGGGCCGAACGTCGAGGTGAATCTGCGCGGCGACCTCAACGACCTCGCGCCCGGTGTCGGCTCCGCGCTCTACCGCCTGGCTCAGGAGTCGGTCACCAACGCCCGTCGCCACGCCCGGCACGCCACCCGCATCGAGGTCAGCGTCGCGGCCGACGACACGTCGGTGCGGCTGCGGGTCAGCGACGACGGCGAGGCCGGGGCCGCCGGGCCGACCGGCTCACCCGGTTTCGGCCTGACGGGCATGAAGGAACGCGCCGACCTGCTCGGCGGCACCTGCCAGGCCGGGCCCAATCCCGACCGTGGCTGGACGGTCACGGCGGTGCTCCCGCGCCAGGGGGTCGGCGCGTGACGGTTCGCGTGCTCGTGGCGGACGACCAGGAGATCGTTCGCACCGGCCTCACCATCATCCTGAACACTCAGCCCGGCATCGAGGTCGTCGGCGGCGCGGGCGACGGCCGGCAGGCGGTCGAGCTCGCCCGGCGGCTGCGCCCCGACGTGTGCCTCTTCGACATTCGCATGCCCGGCATGGACGGCATCGAGGCCACCCGGGCGCTCGCCGGCCCAACGGTCGCGCAGCCGCTCGCGGTGGTCGTCATCACGACCTTCGACCTCGACGAGTACGTGTACGCGGCGCTGCGGGCCGGCGCCCGCGGCTTCCTGCTCAAGGAGGCCGGTCCCGAGCTGCTCAGCCAGGCCGTGCACGCGGCGGCCAACGGGGACGCGCTGATCGCGCCGAGCGTCACCACCCGGCTGTTGAAGGCGTTCGCCGACGCGGACCCGGCCGCGCCGCGCCAGCAGCCCATCGACGCGCTCACCGACCGGGAGGAGCAGGTCCTGGTCGCCGTCGCGCGGGGACGCACCAACCAGGAGATCGCCGCGGAGCTGCACATCACGTTGAGCACCGTCAAGTCGCACGTGACCAGCCTGATGACCAAGCTGGGGGTGCGTAACCGGGTCGAGGTGGCGATGTGGGCGTACGAGACCAACCGCGGCCGGCGGCACTGGTGAGCGACATAGGTACGACGGCGGTGTCCGACCATGGGCCGACCGGATCGCGGCCCATGTGCCGATGAGTGGGGCCGGGTACGGCGTCCACCATCGGTGGCATGACGATGCGAGAGTGGCGGCTGCCGGCCGCGTTGATCCTGCTGGGCCTGATACCGATGCTCGCCGGAGCGGGACGGCTCACCGAGTTGGGCACCGGGCCGCAGGTCACCCCGGAGAACGCCCGCTTCGTCGCCGATCCGCTGCCGGTGGTGCTGCACATCGTCGGCGCGGTGGTCTACACGGTCCTGGGCGCGTTCCAGTTCGTACCCCGGCTGCGCCGCCACCGTTGGCACCGCCGTGCCGGTCGGGTGCTCGTGCCGTGCGGGCTGACTGTCGCGTTCAGCGGCATGTGGATGGCCGTCGGGTACGACCTGCCGGCCCACGACAACGACGTGCTCGCCGGCATGCGGCTCGTCTTCGGCTCGGTCATGGCCGGTGCGATCCTGCTCGGTCTCGCCGCCGTGCTGCGCCAGGACATCGACCGGCACCGCAGGTGGATGGTGCGCGGCTACGCGATCGGGTTGGGCGCCGGCACCCAGGCGTTCACCCACGCGCCGTACCTCATCGCGGTCGGCGAACAGCCCGACGGGAACCTCCGGGCCGGCCTGGTGGTCGCCGGCTGGCTGATCAACCTTGCGGTGGCCGAATGGTATCTGCGGCGCCCGGCCCGGGCGGTCACCGCGCCGGCCCTCACGCTGAGCTGAGCCCGTCGGCCGTCGGTGACCGGCTCAGACCGCCACGGATGTCCTCCTCGATCCGCTTCGCGGCGGCCAGCAGCGGCGGGAGCAGCTCCCGGCGGATCATCTCGAAGGACCCCCGGGTGGCGTGCGCGGAGACGTTCACCGCCGCGATCACCGAACCGTTCTCGCCGTGGATCGGCGCGGCCACCGAGCGCAGCCCCTCCTCCAACTCCTGGTCGACGATCGCGTACCCCTGGGCGGCGATCTTCGTGAGGACGGCGCGCAGCTTCGCCGGGTCGGTGACGGTGCGCCGGGTCAGCGGGCGCAGCTGCGCCGTGGCGAGGTAGTCGTCGAGCCACTCCGTCGGTTGCGCGGCGAGCAGCACCCGGCCCATGGAGGTGGCGTACGCGGGGAACCGGGTGCCGACGCTGATCCCCACCGTCATGATCCGTTTGGTGGGCACGCGGGCGACATAGACGACCTCGTCGCCGTCGAGCACCGACACCGAGCAGGACTCGTGCACCCGCGCCACCAGCGCCTCCATGTGCCGCTGCGCGACCTCGGGCAGGCTGAGGCTGGACAGGTACGCGTAGCCGAGTTCGAGGATCCGGGCCCGCAGCGAGAAGAGCCGCCCGTCGGTGTGCACGTAGCCCAGCTCGACCAGGGTGAGCAGGAACCGGCGCGCGGCGGCCCGGGTCAACCCGGTCCTCCTGGCCACCTCGCTGAGGGTGAGCTGCGGATGGTCGCCGTCGAACGCGCGGATCACCGCGAGGCCGCGCTCCAGCGACTGAACGAACTCCGGCGACCTGGTCGCCTCCTCGCTCACACTCACCCGGCCTCCTGCCGCAGGGTCTCCCGGGCCACCGTGAACGCCCGGTTCGCCGCCGGTACACCAGCGTAGACGCCGACCTGGAGCAGGACCTCCGCCACCTCCTGCGGGCTCAGCCCGTTACGCAGCGCGGCCCGGACGTGCATCGCCAACTCGTCGTCGTGGTGCAGGGTGGCGAGCACGGCGAGGGTGATGCAACTACGGGTACGCCGGTCGAGGCCGGGCCGGCTCCACACCTCGCCCCACGCGTAGCGGGTGATGAAGTCCTGGAAGTCGGCGGTGAACTCGTCGGTGCCGGCGATCGCGCGGTCCACGTGCGCGTCGCCCAGCACCTGTCGACGTACCGTCATGCCCGCCTCGTGCCGCTCGCTGTCGTTCATTCCTCATCACGTCCCTCCTGGAAGTGTCCCGACAGGAGTCGGCACACCTGCTCGGGTTGCTCGACGTTGGCCAGGTGCGCCGCCGCGTCGAGCACGGCCAGCCGAGCCCGTGGGATGCGTCCGACGATCTCGCGGGCGTGCGGCACCGGGGTGGCCGGGTCGTCCGCGCCGGCGATGACCAGCGTCGGCGCGGCGACCCGGCCGAGGTCGGGTCGGAGGTCCATCGCGGCTATCGCCTCGCAGCAGGCGGCGTACCCGTCCGGGGGCGTCGCGGTCAGCATGGCGCGGTGGGCGGCGACCACCTCCGGCCGGGCGGCGGCGAAGGCCGGGGTGAACCAGCGGGCCACCACCGCGTCGGCGATCGTCGGCAACCCTTCGGCCCGCACCGTCGCCGCCCGGTCCCGCCACTGCTCGGGTGGGCCGAGCGACGCCGACGTGCAGAGCAGCGCCAGCCGGCGCACCCGCTCGGGCGCGTACGTGGCGAGCCACATGCCCACCATGCCGCCGAGGGACAGCCCCGCGTAGTGGACCCACGGCACGTCGAGGTCGTCCAGCGTCCGCAGCAACTCCCGGCCCAACAGGTCCAGGGTGTACGGCCCGGGCGGCACCGCCGAGCGCCCGTGGCCCAGGTGGTCGTACCGGATGACCCGGAACCGTTGGGCGAGCGCCGGCACCTGGGGGTCCCACATCGCGGCGGCGGTGCCGAGGGAACTGCCGAGCAGCAGCACCGGGGCGACGGCCGGACCGTCGACGGTGAGATGCAGCCGGGCGGTCATCCGTCCGCTCCCCGAACGGCGACAAGGGCCCTGTCGACGAACCGCCCGGCCGAGCCGAGCCAGCGGTGCGGGTCGAGCGCCTCGGCTATCTCGGTGTCGGACAGGTGAGCGCGGATCTCGGTGTCGGCGAGCAGCGCGGCGCGGAACGAGGGCGCGGCGGCGGCACGGGTCACCAGGTCGTGCGCGGCGCGGCGACCGACGGCGGGCGTCAGTCGCGCGGCGACCGCCTCGGCCAGCAGGACGCCCCCTGTCGCGTCGAGGTTCGCCCGCATCCGCCGCGCGTCGACCCGCAGCCCGACGAGCATCCGGGCGCACCGCGCGGCGGCGCCACCGGTCACGTGCAGCAGGTCGAGCAGTGGTTCCCACTCGGCGTGCCAGGCGCCGGCGGCCCGCTCGTGCTCCTGCACCGCCGCGGCGAACACTGTGGCGACGAGACCGGGACCGCGTCGTGTCGCGGCGGTGACGAGGACCGAGTCCACCGGGTTGCGCTTGTGCGGCATGGCCGAGGAGCCGCCCCGGCCGACGCCACCCTCGGCGACCTCGGCGATCTCGTTCTGGGCGAGCAGGCCGACGTCGAGCGCGACCTTGCCGGCGGCCACGAGGAGCCCACCGAGGGCGGTGGCCAGGTCGAGCCAGGGCTGCCGGCGGGTGTGCCAGGGCAGCGGGCTCGGCGGGAGGCCCAGGTGCGCCGCGAACCGCTCGGCGACGTCGGCGCCGGCCGGGCCGTACGCGGCCAGGGTGCCGACCGCGCCACCGAGCTGCGCGGGCTGCGCGACGCCGGCCTGCCGCAGCCGGTCCCGGGCCTCGGCCAGCCCGGTCAACCAGCCGGCGGCCTTGAGCCCGAACGTGGTGGGTGCCGCCTGCTGGCCGAGGGTCCGGGCGACCGTCACGGTGTCCCGGTGGGCGTCGGCCAGCTGGGCGGCGGCGTCCACCGCGGTGTCGAGGTGCCGCAGCAGCGGCCCGAGCGCCCGCACCGCCACCAGGGCCAGCGCGGTGTCCAGCACGTCCTGGCTGGTCGCTCCGAAGTGCACCCAGGCCCGGTGGTGCTCCGGCACTGCGGCGGTCAGCTCACCCACCAGCGGAACGACCGGGTTGCCGGTGGCGTCGGCCGCCCTGCCGAGGGCCCCCGGGTCGTACCGCTCGGCGCGGCACTGCGCGACGATCGCGTCGGCGGCCGGTGCGGGCATGATGCCGGCGTCCGCCACGGCCCGGGCCAGCGCGGCCTCCGCGTCGAGCATCGCCTGGAGCACTGCCGGGTCGCTGAGTTCCGCGTCGACGTCCGAGGTGCCGGAGAGGCCGCCGAGCAGCCCGTCAGACGGCGAAGAAGACGGTCTCATGCGCGCCCTGCAGGTGGATGTCGAACCGGAACCCGTCCGCTGCGGGTGTCGCCAGCAGGGTGTCGCGGCGGTCGGCGTCGACGCCGCGCAGCACGGGGTCAACGGCGTTCGCCGCCGGCTCGTCGGGGAAGTAGAGCCGGGTGACGAGGCGGTGCAGCAGCCCACGCCCGAAGACGGACAGGGTGAGGTGAGGGGCTTCGGTGCCGCCCTCCGGATCGGGCAGCGCCCCCGGCTTGACTGTCAACAACCGGTACCACCCCTGCCCGTCGGTCTCGCTGCGCCCGAATCCGCGGAAGCCGGCGAGCACTGGCGGCCGGGCCCCCCGAGGGTCGTCCGGGTGGTCGAACCGGCCGTCCGGGTCGGCCTGCCAGCTCTCCACCATCGCGTCCACCACCGGCGTCCCGGTGCCGTCGACGATCCGGCCCCTGATCCAGAACGCGCCGGGCGTGCCCTCGGGCACGACGTACGGGCCGTCGGGCCAGCGCAGGCCGATGTGCAGGTACGGCCCGACGGTCTGCGCGGGCATGACACCCAACCGCTCACTCATCGTCGTCCTCGTCCTCGAAGGGGGTGCTCTCCCAGCCCCGCAGCACGATGTCGAACTCGTACGCCAGCGCCCACTCCGGTGTCGTGGTGGCGTGGTCGTACCGGGCGATCATCCGTTCCCGGGCCTTCGGGTCGCGGACCGAGTTGAAGATCGGGTCCTGGAAGAAGAGCGGGTCGCCCGGAAAGTACATCTGCGTCACCAGCCGTTGGGTGAACGCGCGGCCGAAGAGGGAGAAGTGGATGTGCGCCGGCCGCCAGGCGTTGTCGTGGTTACGCCAGGGGTACGCGCCGGGCTGCACGGTGATGAACCGGTACCGCCCCTGGTCGTCGGTGAGCGCCCGACCCACCCCGGTGAAGTGGGGGTCGAGCGGGGCCGGCCAGGTGTCGCGGGCGTCGCGGTACCGTCCGGCGGCGTTGGCCTGCCAGATCTCGACGAGCGTGCGGGGTACCGGTCGACCGTCACCGTCGCGGACCCGGCCGTGCACGATGATCCGCTGTCCCTGCGGTTCGCCGTCGTGCTGGCGGGTCAGGTCGTGGTCGAGCGGGCCGAGCCGCCCCTCCCCCAGCAACGGCCCGGTGATCTCGGTCAGCCGCTGCGGCAGGTGGATCAGTGGGTGTTTCGGCGCCCGCGCCACCGTCGACCTGTAGCCGGGACTGAGCAACGGCGGGTGGGCGTCGACGTCGTCGCGTCGGTACCGCGGCAGCACCAGGCCGCCGCCGGCCCGGGTGTCCTGAGTGGTCATTGTCGTCTCCTGTCGGACTTCGTCGCTTCCAGCGCCCGCAACACCGCGAGTTCGTGGGCCGTCGGTGGCGCAGTGGCGGCCGGTTCCTCGGCGACGGCGAGGTCCCAGCCGGTGGCCGCCCGTGCCTGCTCCCGCGTCACGCCGGGGTGCAGGTGGGTCAGCGTGAGTTCGCGGGTGACCGGGTCGGGTTCGAGCACGCCGAGGTCGGTGATCACCATGCGGGGACCGCCGCCGCGCAGGCCGAGCCGTTCCCGGTCGCCCGGGCCCGTCCCGTACCCGACCGAGGTGACGAAGTCGACCCGTTCGGTGAACGTCCGCAGGTCCTGCCGGACGATGACCACGACCTCGCCGCAGGAGGCGGCGATCTCCGGGGCGCCACCGGCTCCGGGCAGCCGGACCTTCGGGGTGTCGTAGTCACCGCCGACGACGGTGGTGTTGATGTTGCCGTACCGGTCGAGCTGGGCGGCGCCGAGGAAACCCACGTCGATCCGGCCGGGCTGGAGCCAGTAGTTGAACACCTCGGGCACCGACACCACCGCGTCAGCGGTGTCGGCGAGGACCCCGTCTCCGATGGAGAGCGGAAGCCGGTCCGGCTTCGCGCCGAGGCACCCGGATTCGTAGATGAGGACCAGGTTCGGGGCGTGCGTCGCCCGGGCGAGATTCGCCGCCGTGCTGGGCAACCCGATCCCGACGAAGCAGGCGGTGCCGTCGCGCAGTTGCCGCGCCGCGGCGACGGTCATCATCTCGTCCGCGGTCCAGTCCGCCATCGCGTTCCCCTCGCTCGCTGCGCTGACTCATGCCGCCGCGCCGGCCCTGTGCACGTGCTCGTCCAGCCAGGCGCGGAAGGTGTCGCGGTGTCGGCTGACGGCGTCCCAGTCCCGGTAGAAGTCGTTGTCGCGCACCGAGTAACCGTGGGCGTAGGAGGGGTGTGCGCCGCCGGGCACCTCGGCCACCGCGGTGACCGCCCAGCCGGGCAGGACGACCTGCCCGGGTACGGGTTCCCACTCGTCCACGATCTCCTCGACGGTGACCAGTGACCGGTGGGCGGCGAGCACCGCCTCCTTCTGCACCCCGGTGATGCCCCACATCTGCACGTTGCCGTTGCGGTCCGCGCGCTGGGCGTGCACCACCGTCACGTCGGGACGCAGGGCGGGGACGGCGGTGAGCGTCTCGCCGGTGAACGGGCAGGTGATGGGGCGGATGTTGGTGGTGTGCCGGGGCAGGTCGGTGCCGGTGTAGCCGCGCAGGACGGCGAACGGCAGCCCGGACGCCCCGGCGACGTACCGGTTCGCCATGCCCGCGTGGCTGTGCTCCTCCAGTTCGAGTGGGCGCGGCCAGGCGTGCTGCACGGCGTCGCGGAAGCGGTGCAGCGACCCGACGCCCGGGTTGCCGCCCCAGGAGAAGACCAGGCGACGGGCGCAGCCGGCGCCGATGAGCTGGTCGTAGATGACGTCGGGGGTCATCCGCACGAGGGTCAGGTCCCGCCGCCCCTGACGGATGATCTCGTGACCGGCGGCGAACGGAATGAGGTGGGTGAACCCTTCCAGGGCCACCACGTCACCGTCGTGGACCAGCTGCGCCACGCCCTCGGCCAGCGAGACGAGCTTCGCCATGGGCCTCCCGCCTCCCGCGACAACAGTGCTGCCCGCTGTTCGCTATGCGGACTGCCGTGCTCATCTCGAACGTACGACGGGCGGATGGCGTCAGTCAACGACAGGTTCACCGGGCCCGGCCACGCCGTCCACAGTGCTCGGCGCTCACCGTCGACGATGCGTTGACGCGGGACCGACCACGTGCCAACGTTCTTACAGAGAACGCCCGTTCGGTCAGCGAACACGTCTGGGCCCCTGCGCGCGAACGGAGAGCCCACCGGGTCACCCGTCACCACCCCACCGGCCCCACGCTCCGAGGAGGACCGCCATGACACTGCTGGACGCCATGACCTGGCAGGGCACGCTGCACAGCGACGGCTGGGTGGAACCGGCCGGCGGCACGGCGCCCGTGCGGTCCCCCGCCACCGGCGAGGAGATCGCCCAGGTGGGCGTGGCGAACGCCGAGGACGTGACGCGCGCCTGCGCCCGCGCCGCCGCCGCCCAGCGCGCCTGGGCCGCCACCGGATACGCCGAGCGGGCCGCGGTGCTGCGCCGGGCCGGGCACCTGTTCGAGCGGCACGCCGCCGAGATCGGCGACTGGATCGTGCGGGAGGCCGGGTCCATCGCACCCAAGGCCGGCGTGGAGACCGACACCGCGGCGCAGGAGTGCTACGAGGCGGCGGCGCTGGCCTCGCACCCGCTCGGCGAGATCATTCCGAGCGCCCAACCGCGACTCAGCCTGGCTCGCCGGTTGCCCGTCGGCGTCGTCGGAGTCATCGCGCCATTCAACTTCCCGCTCATCCTGGCCACCCGCTCCGTCGCCCCGGCCCTGGCGCTGGGCAACGCGGTGGTGCTCAAGCCCGATCCGCGCACGGCGGTCTGCGGTGGCATCTCGATCGCCCGGGTCTTCGAGGAGGCCGGCCTGCCCGACGGGCTGCTGCACGTCCTGCCCGGCGGGGTCGACGTCGGCGAGGCGCTGGTGGCCGACCCGAACGTGCGGGTGATCAGCTTCACCGGCTCGACTGCGGCCGGTCGCCTGGTCGGCGAGGCGGCGGCACGCCACCTCAAACGCGCCCACCTCGAACTCGGTGGCAACTCGGCGCTGATCGTGCTCGACGACGCCGACCTGGACCTCGCGGTCTCCGCCGGAGCCTGGGGGTCGTTCCTGCACCAGGGCCAGATCTGCATGACCACCGGCCGGCACCTGGTGCACGAGAGCCTGTCCGAACGGTACGTCGAGCGGCTGGCGGAGAAGGCGAACCACCTGCCCGTCGGCGACCCGGCGAAGGAGCAGGTGGCGCTCGGACCGATCATCGACGAGCACCAGCGCGACAAGATCCACGCACTGGTCACGGCAAGCGTCGACGCGGGCGCCCGGCTGGCGGCCGGGGGCACGTACGAGGGGCTGTTCTACCGGCCGACGGTGCTCACCGACGTCACCCCCGCGACCCCGGCGTACGCCCAGGAGGTCTTCGGCCCGGTCGCGCCGGTGATCACGTTCACCGACCAGGACGAGGCGGTGGAGTTGGCCCGGCAGACCGAGTACGGCCTGTCACTGGGCATCCTGAGCCGCGACGTGATGAAGGCGATGGCGCTCGCCGACCGGATCCCCAGCGGAATCGTGCACATCAACGACCAGACGGTGAGCGACGAGGCGGTGGCGCCGTTCGGTGGGGTGGGAGCCTCCGGCACCGGCTCGCGGTTCGGCGGGCCGGCGGCGAACGTCGAGGCGTTCACCGAGACCCAGTGGCTCACCGTGCAGGGCACCATCACGCGCTACCCGTTCTGACACCGGAGGAGAGGAGCATGCCGGAGATGCGTACCCAGGTCGGCATCGTCGGCGCGGGACCGGCGGGGCTGATGCTGTCGCACCTGCTGCACCTGCGCGGCATCGAGTCCGTGGTGCTGGAGAGCCGCAGCCGCGACCACGTCGAGCACCGGCTCCGGGCGGGCGTGCTCGAACAGGGCTCGGTCGACCTGCTCTGTCGCAGCGGTGTGGGTGAACGGCTGCGCCGGGAGGGACTGCGTCACGAGGGCATCGAGCTGCGCTTCGCCGGGGAGTCGCACCGGGTGCCGATGGCGGACCTGACCGGGCGGGCGATCACCGTCTACGGGCAGCAGGAGGTGGTCAAGGACCTGATCGCCGCCCGGCTCGCGGCCGGTGGCTCGATTCTCTTCGAGGCCGACGCGGTACGTCTGGACGGTCTCGACTCGGACTCGCCGGTGGTCCACTTTCGACGCGACGGGCACGACGAGGAGCTGCGCTGCGACTTCGTGGCCGGCTGCGACGGGTTCCACGGGGTGAGCCGGGGCGCGGTGCCCGAGGGTGTGCTGACCACCTACGAGCGAGCGTACCCCTTCGCCTGGTTGGGTATCCTCGCCGCCGCGCCGCCAGCCGTGGACGAGCTCATCTACGCCAACCACGAGCGTGGTTTCGCCCTCTACAGCATGCGCTCCCCCGAGATCTCCCGGCTGTATCTGCAGGTCGCACCGGACGAGGACATCGCCGCGTGGCCGGACGAGCGGATCTGGGCGGAGCTGCGGACCCGGTTGGAGACGGTGCCGGGGTGGTCACTCAACGAGGGGCCGATCCTGGAGAAGTCCATCACGCCAATGCGCAGTTTCGTGGTCGAGCCGATGCGGTGGGAGCGGCTGTTCCTGGCCGGGGACGCCGTCCACATCGTCCCACCGACCGGCGCCAAGGGAATGAACCTGGCTCTCGCCGACGTCGCGCTGCTCGGTGACGCGTTCGCCGCGTGGTACGACGAGGGCCGCACCGATCTGCTGGACGGCTACTCGGCCACGGCGTTGCGCCGGGTCTGGCGGGCCCAGCACTTCTCCTGGTGGATGACCTCCATGCTGCACCGGCTGGAGCGCGACGACCCGTACGAGTCGAAGCTGCAGATCGCCACGCTGAGGTATGTCACCACCTCCGAGGCGTACGCCAGGAGCCTGTCGGAGAACTACGTGGGCCTGCCCGAGGTGTGAACGGGAGCCGGCGTGACGTCGCGTTGTTCAACTTATCCATGACGGGCGTCAGAAATTATTGACTTTCGATGCCGGCGTGACTGACCATGGCCACCACAGCGGCGTGCGCCCCCACGCAGCGGTAGTTCACCTGCAGATCCGAGGCATCCGCCGACTTCCGACGCACCCACCACCCCCGCCCAGGAAGGGCCTCGTCAATGAAGAAGGTCATGGCTCTCGGGCTGATCGCCGCTACCGCGATCGCCCTCACCGGATGTACCGACTCCGACGCGTCCACACCGTCCGATCAGGACTCCGGCGACCTGCGCCCGGTCCGGGTCGCGGCGCTGCCCATCACCGAGACCGCCGCGCTGTGGGGTGGCATCAAGGCGGGCCTCTTCGCCGAACGCGGCCTCCAGGTCGAGGTGCTGCCCGCCCAGGGCGGCGCGCAGGCCATTCCCGCGCTCATGAACGGCGACATCGACTTCGCGATCGGCCAGCCGTTCGGCCCGTTCCGGGCCGACCTGCGCGACCTCGGTGTCGTCATCATCGGCAACTACGCCTCCTCGTACGCCGACGGCGACGACATCAACGCCGTGGTGGCCTCGGCGAAGTCCGGCATCAAGCGCCCGGCCGACCTCGCCGGCAAACGGGTCTCGGTCAACAGCCTGGGCGCCGCCGGCGACGTGACGATCATGGCGGCGGTCGAGAAGGACGGCGGCGATCCGTCGACGATCAAGTTCGTCGAGGTCGCGTTCCCGGACGCCCCGGCCCAACTCGAATCCGGAAACATCGACGCCGCCTGGGTGCCGGAACCGTTCGTGACGCAGCTCAAGGGCCGCGGCGACACCTTCGTCGTCGCGCCCTACCAGGCGGTGGTGCCCGGCCTGACCACGCTCACCACCATCACCACCAAGGAACGCACCGGGAAGGACGCCAAGCTGGTCGAGGACTTCACGGCGGCGATGAAGAAGACGCTGGAGTGGGCCAAGGACCCCGCCAACGAGGCGGCACTGCGGCAGGCCATCAAGGACAACCTGGAGCTGCCGCCACCGGTGGCCGACTCGGTGCGGCTGCCGGAGTTCGGTTGGGACGTCGACCGGCAGAGCCTGCAGACGCTCGCCGAACTCGCCCTGAAGTACAAGGTGCTCGACAAGCAACCCAACCTCGACCGTCTCATCCAGCAGCAGTAGCCGGCGCGATCCCGCCCTCCCCGGCCCCGGTGCGGGGAGGGCCTCGCCGCACCGCCTGACGACGGGAGTGACATGCGCGTTCCCTCCACCCGACGACTGCGCGCGTTGCGCAGGGCGATGCTGGGCGTCGTCGGCCTGACCGGCTTCCTCCTCATCTGGCAACTGATCCCGACGTTGGGCCTGATCAACCCGTTGTACCTGCCGTACGTGACGGACGTGCTGGCGCGGCTGTTCGAGCAGCTCGTCGACCTCGCGTTCTGGCGGCGGCTGGGCAGCACCATGACGTCCTGGGCGATCGGCCTGACGGTGGCGACAATCGCCGCCGTCGTCCTCGGCACCGTCGTCGGGCTGGTGCCCTTCCTGCGGCGCGCGACCCACACGATGGTCGAGTTCCTGCGGCCGATCCCGTCGGTCGCCCTCATCCCGCTCGCCGTGCTGATGTTCGGCATCCAGCGGCAGGCGGCCCTCGTCATCATCATCTACGCGTCGTTCTGGCAGGTGTTCGTGCAGGTGATCTACGGTGTCGCCGACGTCGACGCGGTGGCCCGCGACACCGCCCGCAGTTTCGGCCTGACCCGGCGGGAGCAACTGTCGCACCTGGTCCTGCCGACCACCCTGCCGTACCTCATGACCGGGCTGCGGCTCGCGGCGGCGGTCGCGCTCATCCTCGCCATCACCGCGGAGATGGTGATCGGCAACCCCGGCCTCGGGCGCATGATCGAACTGTCCCGGTCCGCCGGCGACGCCCCCGGCCTGTACGCGCTGGTCGTGGTCACCGGCCTGCTCGGCCTCACGGTGAACATCGTCTTCCGGTTCGTCGAGCGTCGGGTGCTGTCGTGGCACCAGTCGGTACGAGGGGAGGAGCCGTTGTGACCGCGTACACCGGGCGGATCGCCGCCACGCGGCGCGGTCGGACGGTCGGGTCCCGGATCGCGGCGGGCCTCGCGTACCCGTTGGGGCTGCCGATTCTGCTCCTGGTGCTCTGGGGTGTGGTGGCGACGAGGGCGACGAGCACGTTCTTCCCCGACCCGCTGACGATCGCCGAGGCCTTCCGGCAGACCTGGGTCGGGCCGGCGTTCGTCGAGGACGTGCTGCCGAGCCTCGCCCGACTCGGCCTCGGCATCGCCGCGTCGATCGTGCTCGGCATCGCCGCCGGCACCGTCATCGGCCTGACCCAGTGGTTGCGGGACCTCCTCGAACCGTTGCTGGAGTTCCTCCGGGCCATCCCGCCACCGGTGCTGATCCCGGTGGCCATGCTCCTGCTCGGGATCACGGACACCATGAAGGTGGTCGTGATCGTCTCCGGCGCGGTGTGGCCGATCCTGTTGAACACCATCGAGGGTGTCCGGGGCACTGACAGCGTCATGAAGGAGACCGCGAGATCGTTCCAGGTCTCCCGGTGGGAGCGGCTCTGGTTCCTGGTGCTCCCGGCCGCCAGCCCACGGATCATGGTCGGGGTCCGCCAGGCCCTCTCGGTGGCGCTGATCCTGATGGTCATCTCCGAGATGTTCGCCTCGTCGTCCGGCCTCGGCTACCGGATCGCCTACTTCCAGCGCAACTACCTGATCGCCGAGATGTGGAGCGGCATCCTCCTGCTCGGTCTCGTCGGCGTCTTCCTCGCCGTCGCTTTCGGTCTCGTCGAACGGCGCGTGCTGCGCTGGTACCACGGAATCAGGGAGGTCAACCGTGTCTGACCGGCGCACCCTGCTGCGGGTGGAGCACCTGCGGAAGGTCTACGAGTCCGCGACCGGCGACGTCGAGGCGATCGGGGACATCAGTTTCACGATGGACGCCGGTGAGCTCATCTGCGTCGTCGGGCCGTCCGGGTGCGGCAAGACCACCCTGCTGAAGTGCCTGGCCGGCCTGCTGCGGCCCACCAGCGGCGTGGTCGAGATGGACGGCGCGCCGGTGACCGGGCCCAGCCCGGCGATGGCCGTCGTGTTCCAGGAGTACGGACGCAGCCTCTACCCCTGGCTCACCGTGCGCGGCAACGTCGAGCTTCCGTTGCGGCACAAGAAGCTGACCCGCGCGGCCCGGAGCAGGCTGGTCGTCGACGCCCTTGAGGCGGTGGGCCTCGCGCACGCCGCACGCAGCCACCCGTGGCAGCTCTCCGGGGGGATGCAACAGCGGGTGGCGATCGCGCGGGCGATCGCCTACCAGCCCGACGTCCTGATCATGGATGAACCGTTCGCCGCTGTGGACGCGCAGACCCGGGCCGACCTGGAGGACCTGGTGCGGGAGCTGCACGCCAGCCGCAGCATCTCAGTTGTCTTCGTCACCCACGACATCGACGAGTCGGTGTATCTCGGTCAGCGGGTTCTAGTATTGTCCACGTCGCCGACCTGGGTCCAGGAGGACCTCGCGATCGACCTGCCGCCGGAGCGCGATCAGATCACGACCCGCGCCCTGCCCCGTTTCACGCAACTGCGGACGCACGTCTACGACCAGATCCAGCGGGCCAAGCGCGGGCAGGCGGTGGCCCCGTGATCCGCGCCGTGACCGACGGCCAGGTCAACGAGTTCGCCGAAGGGAAGGGCTGTGGGTAGTCGTCAGCCGAAGCAGTTGTTGCTCGCCTTCTTCGGCGAGCACGTCGTCGACGGTGACACCGGGCCGATCCGGGCGAGCGTCCTGATCACCGTGCTGGAGGGTGCGGACGTGGCCGCGCCGGCCACCCGCGCGACCCTCGACCGGCTCGTGCACAGCGGCATCCTCGCCCGTAGCCGCAGCGGCCGGGAGACGCTGTTCTCGCTGACCGAACACGGCGCGGCGGTGTTGCGCGAGGCGAAGGACCGCGTTCGCGGCCCCCGGCCGTTCGACCCGCAGGGCAGCGGCTGGACCCTGGTCACCTTCTCGATCCCGGAGGGCCAGCGGATGCTGCGGCACCGGCTGCGCTCCACCCTCACCTGGGAGGGCTTCGCGCCGATCCGCGACGGGCTCTGGCTCGCGCCCGGCGAGGTCGACCTCGCCGGGTCGTTGGAGCCGCTGCGCCAGGACCTCGCACCCAACACCGTGGTCGCC
This sequence comes from Micromonospora parva, assembly GCF_040649675.1. Classification (NCBI taxonomy): domain Bacteria; kingdom Bacillati; phylum Actinomycetota; class Actinomycetes; order Micromonosporales; family Micromonosporaceae; genus Micromonospora; species Micromonospora parva. The sequence goes on from NZ_JBEZFX010000010.1 coordinate 200,722, forward strand.
TTCCACGCCCGCGAACTCGCCGGGTTCCCGATCGGCGAGAGCGTCCGCGCGGCGTGGGACATCGAGGCGATCCGGCGCGCCCACCTCGCCTTCATCGATGTGTGGGACGACCCGTCCGCGGCGACGCTGGCGCCGAGCGCCCTCACCGTACGGACGATGCTGGTGGCGGACTGGCTTGCGCTGCTGCGCGCCGATCCGAGGCTGCCCGCCGAGTTCATGGACGCGCAGTGGCCCGCCACCAGGTCGGTGGAGACCTACCGCCGGATGCACGAGAAGCTGGCCGGGGCGTCCGCGGCGGAGTTCGCCGACCTCGTCGCGGCCCGGCCCGCGGCTAGGCGCCGAATCGGGCCCGCAGATCGGCCTTCCGCACCTTCCCCGACGCCGTCCGCGGCAGCTCGTCCACGATGACGACGTTCTTCGGCAGCTTGTAGCGCGCGATCCTGCCGTCGAGGTGAGCCCGGATGGTGGCGGTGTCCACTGACGCGCCCTCCCGTACTGTCACTATCGCCCACGGCACCTCCCCCCAACGCTCGTCCGGTACGCCGATGACCGCCGCCGAGGTGACCCCGTCGACCTCGGTGAGCAGTTGCTCGAGTTCGAGCGGGTAGATGTTCTCGCCCCCCGAAATGATCATGTCCTTGAGGCGGCCGGTGATGTAGAGGTAGCCGTCGGCGTCCAGGTGGCCGAGGTCGCCGGAGCGGAACCACCCGTCGGCGGTGAACGCCTCGGCGGTCGCCTCCGCGAGCCCGTGGTAGCCGGGGAAGACGTTGGGTCCGGCGACCTCGATCTCACCGACGACGCCGGTGGGCACCACCGCGCCGGCCGCGTCGGTGATCCGCACGTCGGTGAAGAAGTGCGGCAGGCCGACACTGCCCTGCTTGACGCGGGTCATCGCCGGCGGCAGCGCGGTGGCCCCCGGCGCGGCCTCGGTCATGCCGTAACCCTGCGAGAACGACAGACCCCGCGCCTCGTACGCGTTGAGGATCCGGGCCGGCACCGCCGAACCTCCGCAGGTGAGCTTCGTCAACGTCGACAGGTCGGTCGACGCCCAGGCGGGGTGGTCGGCCATCAGCTGGTAGGTGGTGGGTACGCCGCTGAGCATGGTGACCCCGTACCGCTCGATCTGCGCGAGCGCGCGCCCCGGCTCGAAGCCCTTCTCGATGACCATCGTGGCGCCCTTGAGGATCACCGGCAGGGCGCCCATCCCGAGCGAGGCGACGTGGAACAGCGGCGAGATCATGAGCGCGACGTCGGTGGAGACGACGTCGTAGTCGACCACGCAGTTGAGCGCCACCCAGGTGAGGTTGCCGTGGGTCAGCACCGCGCCCTTGGCCCGGCCGGTCGTGCCCGAGGTGTAGACGATCGCCGCCGGATCCTCGTGGGTGGTGTCGGCATGGTCGGTGAGGCCGGCGGCCGCCCGGGTCAGGTACGCCAGCCCGGGTCGGTCCGCGGTGCCGTCGCCGTTGACGATGACGTACGGGGTCCGGGCGGCCGACACGGCGGCGGCCACCGGCACCGCGAAGTCCGGGTCGTGGATCAGCACCCGCGCGCCGCAGTCGGCGAGGACGTAGGCGATCTCGGGGGCGGCGAGCCGCGTGTTGATCGGGACGAAGACGGCACCGACCTGCGCCGCCGCGAACATCACCTGGAGCAGTTCGGGGCTGTTCTCGCCCAGGTAGGCGACGCGGTCGCTCTTGCCGACGCCCCGCTCCCGCAGCACCGCCGAGATCCGGTCCGTGGCGTCGGCGAACTGTCCGTAGGTCAGCGGCGAACGGTCGTGGATGATCGCGATCTGGTCCGGGGACTTGAGCCGGCGCCTGGCCACCCAGGCGCCGATTCCGTGCTGCTGCATCATCATTCTCCCGGGGGTGGAGGTGGTGTGCTCGCCCGGCTCGACGGTCGCCCCCGGGCTCAGGCGTAGAAGCGGTACAGCCCTCGCGCGACGACCGCCGGCTTGCTCCCGCCCGCGATCTCGATCGTCTGGTCGACAGTGAGCTGGTAGCCGCCGGGAACCTCGACCACCTCGGCGACGGTGGCCCGCATCCGCACCCGCGCCCCGACCACCACCGGTGCGGGGAAACGCACCTTGTCGAGGCCGTAGTTCACCTTCGTGGTCACACCCTTGACCTCGAGCAACTCGGTCCAGAAGGGCACCGCCAGGGAGAGGGTGAGGAAGCCGTGCGCGATCGGCGCGCCGAACGGGCCGGTCTTCGCGCGTTCCGGGTCGACGTGGATCCACTGGTGGTCGTCGGTCGCGTCGGCGAAGAGGTCCACCTGGTCCTGGGTGACGGTGCGGTAGCCGGTGTGACCGAGGTCGGTGCCGGCGAGGTCGCCGAGCCGGTCGTAGGTGATTGTCGTCGTCATCGCATGTCCTCTCGTCGTCACCGGGCGGCAAGGCCCAGCAGTCGGGCCGCGTTGTCCTTCAGGATGCCCGGGAGCACGTCCGGCTTGAGGTCGGTGCTCTGCACGTCGCGCAGCCACCGGTCGGGGGTGAGCATCGGGTAGTCGGTGCCGAAGAGCACCCGTCGTTTCAGAAGCGAGTTCGCGTAGCGCACCAACTCGGCCGGGAAGTACTTCGGGCTCCAGCCGGACAGGTCGATCCAGGTGTTGTGCTTGTGCGTGGCCACCGACAACGCCTCGTCCTGCCAGGGCACCGACGGGTGCGCCATGATGATCTGCAGGTGGGGGAAGTCGGCGGCGATCGGGTCGAGCAGCATCGGGTTCGACAGGCCGAGCCGCAGACCGTGACCGCCCGGCGTACCCGCGCCGATGCCGGTCTGCCCGGTGTGGAAGAGCGCCGGGACCCCCGCCCGCTCCAGCAGGCCCCACAGTGGCGCGTACTCGTCGTGGCGGGGATCGAAGCCCTGCACCGTGGGGTGGAACTTGAAGCCCCGGACCCCCTCCTCCCGGATCAGCCGGTCGGCGAGCTCGACTGCCGCTCCCCCGGTACGCGGGTCGACCGACCCGAACGGGATGAGCACGTCGGCGTGCTCGGCCGCCGCGCGGGCGATGGCGGTGCTCGACAGCGGCTGGTGCTTCAGTTGGGTACGCGCGTCCACTGTGAAGACGACGGCCACCATCCGCCGCTCGCGGTAGTACTGTGCCACCGCGTCGACAGCGGGCCGTGGGCCGTCCGTCTTGAAGTACGCCGACGCCGCCGCCACGAGCGGCTCGGGCAGTGAGGTGTGCCCGTGGTCGTCGACCTCGATGTGCACGTGCATGTCGATCGCCGTGACGTCGTCGAGGTCGATCGCGGACTGGTACATCGGGCCACCTCCGTCGGCGGGGCTGTTCGGGCCGGTCAGGATGTCGGGGGCGCGAACTCCTCGGGGAGTTTCGGGAAGCGTTCACCGACGCTCTGCGCGGAACCCGCGAACGTCGTCGGCCAGGCCTGCACGAGCGCGTCGTACGTCCAGCCGCCCTCGCGGTGCGCGGTCAGCGCGGCCTCGGGGTGGGTCCAGATCTGCAGGCGGTCGCCGCCGACCCCGATCACCTGCCCGGTCACCGAGGCCGCCGCGTCGGAGCCGAGGAACGCGACGAGCCCGGCCGCGTCGTCCGCCGTGCCGAACCCCAGCTCGTGCCGGAAGAACGCGGGCATCGGCTCGCCGTTCGCCTCGGCCCGCACCGCCGCGGCGAAGTAGGGGACGGTGGCGGTCATCGTTGTCGCCGCGACCGGTACGACGGCGTTGGCGGTGATGCCGGCCCGCTGGAGTTCGAGCGCCCACGTACGGACCATGCCGACGATGCCCGCCTTGGCGGCGGCGTAGTTGGTCTGGCCGAAGGTGCCGCGCTGCCCGGTGGGTGACCCGACGCAGATGATCCGCCCGCCCTCGCCGGCCTGCCGCATGTGCCGCACCGCCTCGCGCACGGTGGTGAACGTGCCGCGCAGGTGCACGTTGATGACGGTGTCGAAGTCGTCGTCGCTCATCTTCCACAGCACCGTGTCGCGCAGCACGCCGGCGTTGGTGACGAGGATGTCCAGCCGCCCGAAGCGCTCGACGGCCGTGCTGACGAGTTCCTTCGCGGTCTCGGTCGGGCCGACCGGTGCGACCACCGCGACGGCCCGGCCGCCGGACGCCTCGATCGCCGCCACGGCCTCGGCGGTGGCCTCGGCGTCGACGTCGTTGACCACGATCGAGGCGCCGTGGCGCGCCAACTCCTGCGCGTAGGCGAGGCCGAGACCCCGTCCGGCGCCGGTGACGATGGCGACTTTGCCGTCCAGTGCCATGAGGTGCTCCCTTTCGTCGATGCCGATCCGCGCACGAAGGTGGGGAGTAACACGCGCACCGGCAACGTAATGCAGAATTTGACCGGGCGTCAACGATTTGCAGTCTGTCTACATCAGACGGCAGGGCCGGTGGCGTTGTTCAGCGCCCGGGAGACCACCCGGCCGGCGGCCTGTACCAGCGGGGCCAGCGCCACCGGGTCGGCTCGGTCGTGGGCGACCACCAGTGAGATCGCCGCCACCACACCCTCCGGTACGCGGATCGGCGCGGCCACCGACAGGGCGTCCATGGTGACCTGACGGTCGCTGACCGCGTACCCGGCCCGGCGCACCTCGGCGAGGCAGCGGCGCAGCCGCCGGGGGTCGGTGATGGTCAGTTCGGTGTATCGCTCCAGCGGCGCGGCCAGCACCTGCTCCTGCACCTCGGCGGGCGCGTGGGCGAGCAGGACCAACCCGACCCCGGTGGCGTGCAACGCGAAGCGACCCCCCACCCGGGTGAGCACGGGCACCGCGTGCCGCCCGGCGATCCGTTCGATGAAGACGAGTTCGAGGCCCTGCCGCACGGCCAACTGGACGTTCTCGTGGGTCACCTCGTACAGGTCCTCCATCACCGGCAGGGCCAGCTCCCGCAGCCCCAGGCCCCGCGGAGCGAGCGAACCCACCTCCCACAGCCGCAGACCGATCCGGTACCGGCCGTCGTCGCCGCGCTCCAGCGCCCCCCACGCGACCAGCTCCGCGGCCCGCCGGTACACGGTGGGCAGTGGCATCCCGGTGCGCCGCGCCAACTCGCTCAGGGTCAACGCCGGAGTAGCCGGGCTGAACGCGTCGAGCAGCGCCAGCACCTTGCTCGTCACCGACCGCCCCGGCTCTGCGCGCACCCCGTCATCATCCCCGCCCACGCCGGGCGCTCACAGCTCCAGCACGAGTCGGGGCGTACGGGCCCGGGACACGCAGATCATCATGGTGTCACCGGCGGCCCGCTCCCGCGCGGTGAGCAGGCTGTCGCGATGCTCCGGCACGCCGGCGAGCACGGGGGTCTCGCAGGTACCGCAGGTGCCCTCCCGGCAGGACGAGAGGACCTGCACGCCGGCCTCCTCCACCGCCCGCAGGATCGGCGTGCCCGGCGGCACCGTCACCGTCCGCCCGGAGAGCGTGAGTTCGACCTCGATCGTGGTGTCCGGCGCGCCGGTGTCGCCCCGCGCGGTGAACCGCTCGACGTGCAGGCAGCCGGGAGGCCAACCGCGGCACAGCTCCTCCACCGCGGTGATCAGTGGTTCCGGCCCACAGCAGTAGACGAGCCCGGTGCCGGGCCGGCCCAGCAACCCGGCCAGGTCGAGCAACCCGGTCTCGTCCTGCGGGTGCAGGCTCACCCGGTCGCCGTACTTCTCCCGCAGGGTGGTGGCGAAGGCCATGGTGGCGCGGGTGCGTCCCCCGTACACCAGCCGCCAGTCCGCGCCCGCGGCGTCGGCGGCGGCGACCATCGGCGCGAGGGGGGTGATGCCGATGCCACCGGCGACGAAGAGGTACCGCCGCGCCGGGACCAGGGGGAAGGTGTTGCGGGGTCCACTCACCTGGACGGTCGCGCCGACGGTGAGCCGCTCGTGCACCAGCCGGGAGCCGCCGCGTCCGTCCGGTTCGCGCCGCACCGCGATCCGCAGGACGGACCGGTCCGCCGGGTCGCCACAGAGGGAGTACTGACGGGCCAGTCCGCCGCCCAACTCCAGGTCGATGTGCGCGCCGGGCGTCCACTCGGGCAGCTCACCGCCGTCGGCGCGACACAGGCGCAGCGCCACCACGTCGGCGGCCACCTGATCGCGTCCGGTGACCACCAGTTCCACCCCGGTCAGCACGTCCACTGTCACCCGCGCATCGCCAGCCGCCTCGGCGGGCCGGGCACCGGCACGGCGCCGCCCTGGTGGCCCTGCGGGTGGGCGAGCAGCCACTCCCACAACTCGACCGGTTCCTCGGCGAGGCGCTCGGCACCACAGTGGCAGATCCCGCGCAGGGTGTCGGTGCCGGGCACCCAGTGGATCCGGTAGACCCGCTCCCCGGTGAGCGTGCCGGCCCGGGACGTCACCGCGCCGCTCCCACCGTCCCCGACCCGACCATCCGGGCCAGCAGCCGCCGGGCGGCCAGGCCACCGGTGTCGATGTTGATGCTCAGCTCCTGGTACCGGTCCGGTTCGGTCACGAGCACCTGCTCCAGGATGTTGAGCGCGGTCACGTCCTGCATGACCACCGTGTGGTTGCTGTGGTGCAGGTACTCACTGACCGACTCGTCGTCGATGGCGAAGTCGCGCGCCACCGCCCAGAAGTCATAGGTGGTGTGCTCCGTCGACGGGGTGATGGCGTACACGATCTCGGCGTGGAACGCCTCGCTGTCCTCGCCCTCGGCGGGCGGATAGACACCCTGCGGCGCGATGCGGCTGTGCAGGAGGTAGAGGCAGGGTGGGTGGTATTCGATGTCCTGCCACCGGGTGATCCGGCCCTGGATGCCGGTCGAGCGCGCGTAGAACGGCGGGCACTCGGCGTCGTCCATGTGCCGGCTGACGTAGACGATCGCCCGGTCCTCGTCCACCTCGGTGGTGATCGGGGTGTTCGCCACCTCCGGTGTGCCGATGTAGCCGCCGTGCAGGTAGGTCTCGTGGGACAGGTCCAGGAGGTTGTCCACCAGCAGGCTGTACCGCGCGTTCAGCGGCGCCATGCCCCGCACCACCGCGTAGCGCGGGTCGGCGAGCCAGGGTGCGCGGGGAATCGCGGCCGGGTCGGCCCGGTCCAGGTCGCCGATCCAGACCCAGATGAAGGAGTCCTGTTCCACCACCGGGAACGAGACCACCCGCGCGGTGCGGGGGATGCGCTGTTGACCGGGTACGAAGACGCACGCACCGCTCGGGTCGTAGGTGAAGCCGTGGTAGCCGCAGACGATCGTGTCGCCGTCGAGCCGGCTCTCCGAGAGCGGGAAGCGCCGGTGCACGCACCGATCGGCGAGCGCCACCGCCTTCCCGGCACCGGTGCGGTACAGCACCAGCGGCTCACCGAGCACCGTGCGGGCGAGCAGGCTGCGCCCCACCTCACTGCCGTAGGCCGCCACATACCACTGGTTACGCGCGAATGCCATGCGACCGGACCTCCATGCGCACGGACGTCGATGGAGTCGCATCATCGCGTGTGGTGCCCACGGTAGGGACTGGCGCTTTCACTGGGTGAAAGCCGAAGCGCTCAGCCCTCGCCGGACTTCTGCAACTGCCGCTGCTCGGCGCCCGACGATCGGCGCTCCTGCTCACCCGGCGGCCTCGTCCTGCGCCCGCATTCCGTGTAGGTCGTAGCTGAACTCACCGGCATCCAGCCGGGCCCGCAGCCGCGTCTCCTTCTCGATCCGACTCCGCGTCGCGGCGGCCACCTCGGCCGCACTCTCCCGCGCTACGACCACGGCACCGTCGGCGTCGAGCACCACCACGTCTCCCGGGTTGACGGTCGTCCCACCCACGTGGACCGCGACGTCGAGCGAGCCCCGCGCCCGCTTGGTCGCGCCTCGGACCCGTTGCCATCGGGCCCAGATCGGCAGCCCGAGTTCCCGGAGCTCATCCAGGTCGCGTACCGCCGCGTCCACCAGCAGGCCCGCCGCGCCAGCGACCTTGGCCTGGCTGGCCAGCAGCTCACCGATCAGGGCTACCGGGGCGGGCTCGGGCATGGTGAGCACGAGCACGTCGCCGGGGCGCACCAGCGTCATCGCCTCGTGCACGGCCCGGTTGTCGTCCTGACCGCAGCGGACGGTCCGGGCCACACCGGCGACCCGAGTGCCCGGAACGATCTGGACAAGGTCGACGTCGAGCAGGCCAGACCTGCCGGCAGCCTCGTAGACGGTCGCCACCCCGCCGGCAGCCAATGTCTCGATCACACCCGGTCCGACGACCGCCACGTCACGAAACTCGCTCACAGAGCCCCCACCACGTTCGGGATCAATCGCTGGAACGCCTCGGCCTGCCGAATGCCGGGGTCGCCGGTCACCCGGCGGGCGTGGTTACCACGCTGATCGGCCCGCTGCGTGTAGTAGTCGCGCAGGTAGCCCTGGGCGCCCATCGACGCCATCGCCTCCTGCTTGGCCGCCATCACATCGGTGATGTCGACGAAGACGGTGGGGACGAACCCACACAGCTCGGGCTGGTGCGGTTCGAAGACCAGGAACTCCGAGGGCGGGGCGGTCCGGAAGCCGCTGGACACCCCGGCTCCCGCGGTGAGCTGCCGGGCGGTCGCCACTGCGGTGTGCGCCACCGGGTGATCCGGGTTGAAGGGATCGCGGTCCGGGTGGGTGACCACCACGTGCGGCGCGTACTCCCGCATCAGCGCGGCCAGGCGGTCGATGTCCTCGTCCCTGATCCGCAACGGGTAGTCGCCGAGATCGAACGTCTCCAGGCGGGCGCCGACCATGGCGGCAGCGCGCTCCGCCTCCGCGTGCCGCAGCCGCTTGACGTTCTCCACCGTCTGGTTCGGGTCTTTCCAGAGCTCGCCGGACTCGCCCCGTTCTCCGTAGGAGAGTGCCAGCACGACAGCCTCACCACCCGCCATTGTGTGTTTGGCGATCGCCCCCGCGGCCCTCCAGACGAAGTCGGCCGAGTGGGCACCCACCACAAGCAGTCGCCGCGCGCTCATGCTGGCACCGTCGCCTTGGGCATCGCCAGACGACGGGAGTTGACCACAGCCATGACGTGAATCTCCTCATCGGTGAAGCCGGCGTCGAGCAGGCGGTCGGCGAAGAGCGCCAGACCGTCCTCGACCGGCGGGTTGAAGGGTTGCCCGAGGTCGCTGGAGAGGACGGAGTGCGCCGTGCCGACCGCCCGGATGGTGGCGAACAGCTCCAGCCAGGCGACCTTGCCCGAGTGCGGGGTGGTGAAGCAGCGTTCCAACAGGGCACCCGCCTCGGCCAACTCCCGCTGCTGCTCGGCCGGCAGCCGCTGGGACGTGAACTCGGGATGGGTGACCACGATCCGGCGTACGCCCTCTTCGCGGGCGGCCCGGACGACGGCGACGATCTCGTCGCCACTCAGGTGTCCGGTGGCGAGTGTGATGTCGTGCCGGGCTATCACCCGCAGCACCTGGCGTACCCGCTCGAGAACGCGCCCTTCGTCGTCGACGACCTCGACCGGCTCCGGCACGATGCCCTGGCTGTGCAGATCGGCTTGGAACGCCCCCCACATCGCCGGCGTGGCACCCGGCAGGTCGGCGGCGGTGTTACGCCGCTGGTTTCCGGAGTCCACCGTCGGCATCCAGACGATGCGCGCGCCCTGCCGTGCCGCGACCTCAACGGCGACCGGGTTGATGCCGCCCATGGCGCCGTTGAGAGTGATCGCGCCGAGCGTGTCGACGCCGGGGACCACTTTGCGGACGACGGCCGCCCGCTCGGCCGTGGCCACGTAATGGGACTTGAGGACGAAACCGGCGAGCCCGACCTCGGCACACCGGTACGCCAGATCGACATCGTCGATCCGCCGCGCCATGACGTCAGGGGCCACGTGGACGTGCGTGTCGTAGGCACCGCGGACCAGGGCGCGGGCCCGGGCGGACGGGGCAGGGTGGTCAGACATCGTGCTCCTTCGAAGGTTCTCGCGGCTTTCCCGGACCGACTGTCCATTGTTGACAGCCCTGTAACTGCAGAAATGACTCCTTCGCAGAGCCCAGGGAAAGGAATCCGTGAACCGGTCCGGTGACAGTCATAGCGATCATCATCTACGATCATTCATCGGGAATAGCAATGTGGACAGCCCCGGCCCGTGCGGTCTTTGTCGGCATGGCGCGCCGGCGCCTTCTCCGAGACTCTGAAGCTGGAGGCAGCACATGGTCAAGCGCTCTCGCGCCCTGGTAGTGACGTTGCTCGCCGCGGCCCTTGGCGTGACCGGTTGCAGCGGTTCCGATGACGCCAGTGGCGACCCGACCGGCGAGGAGACCGACAGGGTCGCCTACATCACCGCCTTCGGCGCTGTAGGTCGGGACGCGTTCGCCTGGGTGGCGAAGGAGAAGGGCTACTTCGCCGAGGCCGGCATTGAAGTCGACATCAAAGAGGGCGCTGGCAATCAGCAGAACCTGACGGCCCTCAAGTCCGGTCAGGTCCAGTTCGGTGCGCTCGACTTCACCGGTGCCGTGATTCAGGCGGGTAAGGGCGAGTTCACTGACTGGCGGGCCATCGCCGCCGTGCACCAACAGACGCTGATCTCGGTGATGACCACCGCGGACACCAACATCACCACCCCGAAGGACCTGCAGGGCAAGACGATGGCGACCGGCGCCGGGTCGGTGACCGAGCTGCTCTTCCCGGCCTACGCCCGGCTGGCCGGGTTCGACCCGAAGACGGTGAAGATCGAGGGCGTCCAGGCCACGGCGCTCAATGGACTCATGGCCAGCCGGAAGGTCGACGCGCTGGGTACCTTCCTGCTCAGCCGCAACGCGCTACAGGCCGCCTCCAAGAAGGAGGTGGTGGTGCTGCCCTACAGCGACTATCTGCGGGACCTTTTCGGCAACGCGATCATCACCACTCCCTCGCTCATCGAAAAAGACCCCGACCTGGTGCAGCGATTCACCGACGCGGTGCTCAAGGGGCTCCAGTACATCATCGAGCACCCGGACGAGGCCGCGGCGATCCTCAACAAGGTGAAGCCCACCTATGCCGTGGCGGCGGGCAAGGGCGAGATCGAGGCGATGTCCCCGCACGTTCGCCCCGCGTCAGGCGCCCCGATCGGCTTCATGGATGAGAAGCAGGTGGCCCAGACAATCACCGTCCTACAGGGCGCCGACCTGATTCCGCCCGGCTTGACCCCGGAGGAGATCGTCGACCTGAGGTTCGTGAAGAAGTCCTGACGGAAGATCATCGTGCCTGACCGCCTCCCGCTGTCACAACGCTGGCCCCACGTCGGGCTGCCCGCGCTCGGTGCGGTGCTGGCGATCGCGCTCTGGTGGCTGGCCACCTGGGCCTTCGACATCGAGCCGTTCTTCCTGCCGGCACCCCCGGACGTGGTCGACGCGTTCGTCCGGCTCCCTGGCTACCTTGCAGAGCAGACGATGGTCACCTTCCTGGAGACCGTCATCGGGTTCGGGATCGCGGCCGTGGGTGGGCTCCTGCTCGCCGTCATGCTCGCCGCCTCCCGGACGGTCGAGCGGATGGCCCTCCCCATGATCGCCGGAATCAACGCGGTGCCGAAGGTGGCGCTCGCACCGCTGCTCCTGGTCTGGATCGGGTTCGGCTACGAAACCAAAGTCGTGATGGTTGTGCTGCTCTGCTTCTTTCCGATCCTGGTCTCGACCATGGCTGGGCTGACTTCGACCCCGAACGAACTCGGCGAACTCGCCCGATCCCTCTCCGCCTCGTGGTGGCAGACCTTCGTGAAGGTACGACTCCCGTGGGCCCTCCCGCAGGTCTTCGTCGGACTGAAGGTCGCGACCTCGCTGGCCATCATCGGCGCGACCATCGGCGAGGTGATCAACCCCGAGGCCGGCCTCGGCTCGGTGATCGCCAGTTCCGGCCAGTCCGCCGACACTCCACTCGCGTTCGCGGCGCTGACCCTGCTCGCGCTGATGGGCGCGCTGCTCTTCTACCTGATGGCCGGCCTCGAACGCCTCCTCGCCCCGTGGGCACGGGCGATCTCGTCGTAGTAGCGCGTTGTCAGGCTCTGTGGCGTTCGTAGCGGCTGCTTTGGCACCGGGACCGAGATGCCGCGCGGTGCGCGGGATGACGGTCGTGGCTCTCTCGCACGGGATGGTGTGGCTGCCGTGCCGGCGGCGCGGCAGCCACACCGGGCCTCACCTGTTCTGCTTCTCCTGGCACGGCACGCAGAAGCGGGCGTGCGGGAGAATCTCGAGCCGCTCGGTCGGGATGCTCCGGTGGCACCTCTGGCAGGCACCGTAGGTGCCGTCGCTGATGCGGCTCAGCGCACCGGTGATCTGCTCGATGGTCTGACGGGTGGCGGCCAGCAGCGCGGCCTGGTTGTGGGCCTCGCCCGGGTCGCCGGTGTCGGCGTTGAGCTCGGTCAGTTCCCGCAGCCGGGCCGTCTGGGCGGCGAAGTCGTCCGTCAGGGACGCTCGCATGTCGGCGAGCCAGGTCTGATCGATGGTGCGAGGATGATCGACACTCATGGTCTGCCCCTTCAAAGGGAAATGGACGGGAAAACAAAAAGGGCCGAAGCTTGGATAGCTTCGCCCTAGCGGTCGTTCTGGGTGTGCAACGACTGCGCGGGTGGGCCTCGGCCGGTTCGCACCGGGCTCGACATCCTGTCGGCGAGCGCGGTGTGCGGCGCGCGGACAACCGGCACCCGCATGTCGGCCTTGCGGCGTGTGACCGTCGGCACGCGGACAGCACCGCTCACCGCCACCATGGTGGCGGCGGGCGAGCGGAAGGTCACCGACGGCATGCCCCCACCATAGATTGGTGTCTGCGGTAAAGCCAACGTCTACGGCGATGCCTCAAGATCGTCCGGAGGCTGCTGCTTCGTCAGGTGGAGCAGCCACCCCTCGCCGGTGCGGATCAACGCGTATCGCCGGCTGCCGGTGCGGCCGTGCAGGGTGAACAGCATCCGGCGGTCGGTGCGATCGTGCTCCTCCCAGGTGCCGATGTCGGCGATCGACTTGTCGACGTCCTCGTAGGTGAGGTGTTCGAGGTCGTGGTCGGGCACGGCGATCGCGAGCCGGTTGTCGCCGGGGTTGTCCGGCAGACCGCGGGGCACCGCCCACGAGCGCAGCACGCCGTCCTCCTCGAGCCGCAGGTCGAAGTGCGGTCGCGGTTTGCGGTGGTCGTGCAGGACGAAGGCGGGTGCCACTGCCCCATTCTCGGCGCCGGACGGCCGTCCCGCCGGCCGACGCGAGCACCTCGCGGGCCCCGGGTGAGCGGAACGCCTGCGGCTCAGGAATTTGCGTGGCACGCATATTTGCGTGACGCGCAACTAGTGCTAACGTGGTGGCATGACGGGGCTCCGGGAACGCAAGAAGGCCGAGACACGGGCGGCGCTTGGCTGGGCGGCGATCCACCTCACCGCGGAGCGCGGCTACGACAACGTCCGCGTCGAGGACATCGCCGAGGCGGTCGGCGTCTCCCCACGCACCTTCAACAACTACTTCTCCAGCAAGGCCGAGGCGATCGCCTCGCGTCACCTCGACCGCAGCCTGCGCACCGCCGCCGCACTGCGGGAACGTCCCGCCGACGAGCCGCTCTGGGTTGCGCTCACCCAGGCCGCGCTGGAGCAGTTCACCCGCGGCCCCGAGGTCGAGGCGATGCCCTCCCCCGACCACGCGCAGTGGGTCGCCGGTGTCCGCACCATGCTCGCCGAGCCCGCGTTGCAGGGCGAACGGCTGCGCGCCACAGCGCTCGCCGAGGCCGAGCTTGCCGCCGCGGTCGCCGAGCGAACCGCCACCGACCTCGCCACCGACATGTATCCGCGGCTCGTCGCGGCCGCCGCCAGCGCAGCCGTCGCCGTTGCCATGCAGCACTATCTGGACAGCGCCGACCCACCCACCCCGATCGAACACCTCATCACCGACGCCTTCACCCAGGTCGCCGCCGGCCTCCCTGCCCCGTCGCACTGAGCCGCCCGTCGTCCAGGGCCCCACCTCACCCACGCCACAAGCCGCGTCACACCCCCGCGGCGGGCCGGCCACGTGCCGCGCCTGCCGTGGTGATGACGCGCACCCCGAAAGGATCATCGTCATGATCGATGTCGTCATCGTCGGGGCCGGCCCCAACGGCCTCATGCTCGCCTGTGAACTGGCCCTCGCCGGCGTGCGCCCCGTCGTCCTCGAACGCCACGCCGCGCCGACCGGCGAAGCTCGTGCCAACGGCCTCGTGGGCCAGGTCGTCCGCCTGCTCGACCGGCGCGGCCTCTACGCGCGGCTCAGCGGTGAGAGCACTCCACCGGTCCCCCAACCCGCCTTCACCTTCGGCGCGTTCCCGCTGGACCTCACGGTGATCGCGGAGAACCCGCACTACGTGCTCGGGGTGCCGCAGGCCCAGCTCGAGGCCGCCCTCGCCGCCCGGGCCGTCGAACTCGGCGTCGACCTGCGCCGCGGCCACGAGGTCGTCGACCTCCACCAACGCCCCGACGGGGTCGAGGTCTACCTCGCCGACGGTACGCGGCTCAGCAGCCGTTTCCTCGTCGGCGCCGGCGGTGGCCGCAGCGCGGTACGCCGTCTGGCCGGCATCGACTTTCCCGGTGTCACCAACGACCGGTCGGTCTCCCGCACCGCCACGGTGACCGTGCCCGCGTCATCAGTCGACCCCCAGACGGGCGGTCTGCGCGTCCCCGGCTACGGCGTCGTCCCACCGTTCCAGCACACCCGCACCGCCCGTGGCCTGATCGCCTGGGCCCCGTTTCCCGGCCGCCCGGCGATCCTGAGCACGACGGAGTGGCCCGACACACCGACGGACGACGAGACCTCGATGGACCTGGCGGAGCTGCGGGCCAGCGTCGCCCGGGTGCTCGGCGCCGACATTCCCCTCGACGCGCCTGACGGCCCCGGCCTGCTGCGACGGTTGACCGGCCGCAACACCCGCATCGCCGCCCGCTACCGCGCCGGCCGGGTGTTGCTGGTCGGTGACGCCGCGCACGTACACCCCGCGATCGGCGGCCCCGGCCTCAACCTCGGCCTGCAGGACGCGGTCAACCTGGGTTGGAAACTCGCCGCCACCGTGCGCGGCTGGGCGCCGCAGGGCCTGCTCGACACGTACGAGACGGAGCGTCGCCCCGTCGCCGAACGGGTCGTGATGTCCACTCAGGCGCAGTCGGCGCTCATCGGCCCCGGCGACGAGATCACCGGCCTGCGGGAACTCTTCGCCGAACTGCTGCGCAAGCCGGAGGTGACCGGGCACATCGCCGCGCTGATGTCCGGCGCGGACATCCACTACCCCGCCGACCCCGCCGACCCGTTGGCCGGTCGTTGCGCCCCCGACGTGATCGTGCACGGCGACCACGGGCCGATGCGCCTCGCGGAGCTGACCCGCACCGCCCGGCCACTGCTGCTGGACTCCACCGGCGCCTACGCGGACGTCGCCGCGCCCTGGCGGGACCGCGTCGACGTGGTCACCGGGCAACTGGAGGGCACGACCGCCGCCGCGTTGCTCGTGCGCCCCGACTGCTTCATCGCCTGGTCCGCCGGGAACGTCGACACGCTGCGCGCCGCGCTGGCCCACCACTTCGGCAACGCACGATGACCACCGGGCACGGCCACCAGCGCACCCTGCCGGTCCGCGCCGACCCGGCTGAGCCCGCGCCGACCCGGCCGGGCGCGCGCCGACCGCCTCGGCTTCGGCCGTCGCCGCTCGTGCCCCTGCCAGGCTCCCGTTCAGTGTCCGTACGCGTGGTGCGCCTTCCACTGCTCGACCGGAGTGAGCGGAACCGCAGCGGGCCGCTCCGGCATCGTGCTCAGCTCGATCCGCTGGCCTTCCGCCGCCGACCGGAGCAGGCTGGTCATCGTTTCGAGGACGTGCAGCGCGACGTCGCCGCCAGCGCGCGGCGGACGCTGATCGTCGGCCCTGACCAGGTCGATCAGACCGATGCCCCGGGATCCGTCGGCGTAACCGGCCCGTGGTTCCAGAGCGCGCCATTCGGTGTCGCCGAGGGCGAAGAGGCGGACCTCGCCGTCGAAGTAGTTCGGGTCGGGCACGGCGAGCGTGCCCGCCTCCCCGTGCACCTCGATCGGTGCGGCCGTCGTCTGGACGCCGTCGAAGCTCGTCGTGATCGTGGAGAGCGCACCGTTGACGTGTTCGAGCACGCCGGTGAGGTGGGTGTCCACCCCGACCGGGATCCGCTGGCCGGCGCGCGGGCCCGAGCCGATGACGCGCTCGGCGCGCAGGCGGCTGGCGGCTCCGGTCACCGCGCGGACCGGCCCGAGCAGGTGGATGAGCGCCGAGACGTAGTACGGCCCCATGTCCAGCATCGGGCCGCCACCCGGGGCGTAGTAGAAGTCGGGGTTGGGGTGCCAGCGTTCGTGCCCCGGGGTGACCATGACGGCCGACGCGGACATCGGGCGCCCGATCAGCCCGGCGTCGATCGCCGCCCGTGCCGTCTGCGTGCCGGTGCCGAGGACGGTGTCCGGCGCGCACCCGACGCGGACGCCTGCCGACGCGGCCCGCTCGATGGTCGAGCGCCCGTCCGGGAAGGTCACGGCGAGCGGCTTCTCGACGTACACGTTCTTGCCCGCCTCGATCGTGCCCAGCGAGATGTCGGCGTGCGCTGCGGGGATGGTCAGGTTGAGCACCGTCTGCACGTCCGGGCGGGCCAGCAGACGCTCGACGCTCATCGCCTCGGCGCCGGGGATGGTGGCGGCGACCGCAGCCGACCGGGCGGCGTCGAGATCGGCCACCGCGACGATGCTCACCTCGGGGTGGTCAGCGAGTGTGTCCAGGTAGACGTGGGAGATGACCCCGAGACCTACGACGCCGACGCGGTGCGGGTCGCCCACAGCATCCCCCTCTCGATGACGGTACGAACGCTCGGGTGCTCCAGCACGTCCAGGCTGTGCCCCGGGGTCGTCACGACGACGCGCCCGGCACCCCAGAGCCGGGTCCAGATCGCGGGCGAGGTGACCGGCCGGTGCCATGGATGCCAGGCCTGGGTCGGGTGGGTGGTCTCGGCCAGTACGTCGATGAGGTCGTCGTGCAGCACCCAGTACTGCTCGGTGACGAGGTCGAAGTCCTCGATCCCCGCGGTGATCGGGTGTTCCCGGCCGAGGTCGGTGACGCGCACCGTGTGCGGCAGGAAGTTGTCCTCCGGGCCGCCGTGACGTTCACACGGCTCCAGGCCCGGATGGGTGGCGAACTGGCCGCCCACCAGGTGCAGGTATTCCGAGGACGCGCGGAACGAGTCCACGATGCCGCCGTGCCAGCCGGTGAAGCCCGTGCCGGCGACGACCGCCGCGCTGAGACCCGCCACCTGCTCCGCGGTGATCTGCGACATCGTCATGCACTGCACGACGAGGTCCGTCTCGGCCATCGCGGCGGCATCGGCGTAGACCTCCGTCGACTCCTCGACCCGCACGGCATAGCCGCTGCGTTCGAGGAAGGGGAGGAACAACTCGGTCGCCTTGACCGGCTGGTGCCCCTCCCACCCGCCGCGAACCACCAGTGCCCTCTGCTGCGTCACTCTCGCTCCCTCCCACGGTCCGTCACCACCGGGCTGGCCGCTCCCGCCCCGGCGGCGCACCGCCGATGCCCGTGCGCGTCGAGCACCTCACCGTACCCGTGGTCGCCGACAAACCGCCGTCCGTCGGCCTTCGAATTCCACTGTGCACGGTCTGCATACGCGGGCCACCGTCGACATGGGTACGGGACCGGCACAGAGGTGCCGGTCCCGCCGGATTGGACCGCCACGGCGTTGCCGGGACGTCACGTGCTCACGACCCGGCAGCGGGGCGGTCAGCTGAAGTAGGCCCAGCTGGAGCAGGCCGTGAAGTCATAGCCGTCGACGTAGTAGTTGGTGCAGGCACGGAATGCCCTGATCTTGCTGCCCGGGTCCTTCGATGCGCTCTGGCCCCGGCCGACCTGCAGCGAGCCGCTGCCGCCGTTCGTCAACTGGTACTCGACCTTGCCACCGGTCGCCTCGCGCTCCTTGCCGGAGTACACCCACACCCAGGCGGTCCCGCTTCCCGGGTTGTTGTCTGCCTGCGCCTGCGTCTGGTGGTGCGAGATCGAGGCTGCCGCGAAGGCCGGCTGCGCCATCGTGACGGTGAGGGCGGCGGCCACGGCCGTGGCAACACCCACCCTCTTGACCAGCGCACTCTTGCTCATGTTCTTGACCCTCCCTGTTGGCGCCAGAGCGCCCCGTCGTCATCGGATCGCCACCCGGCCCACAACCGATCTTGGTGTGGGCCGCGTGGATCATGGCATCGCGACCCACTCCGGATCGTGAATGGCAACAGGCCAGGCAGTGAACGGTCGGGCGGGCCGGTGTCACGCCCGAGCCGGGTCCGGCAACGCCCAGGCGGTACCGGACGACGCAGGGCGGGCCGTGCGGGACGAGCGAGGCGACGGGGTCAGTCGAGCACCGACTCGCCGCCCGGATAGGCGAACGACGCGCGCGGTGAGTAGAAGCCCCAGACGATCTCCAGCGGGTCGGCCGGGCGCAGCGCGTACACCGGGTGGTCGGGTTCGAGGAACTCCAGCGACTCGACGGCGAACGGGTCGACCGGCTCTGCCACGAACGGGTAGTTGCCGCTGAGCAGCCGGCCGTCCAGCCGGGTGAGGTAGCGCAGCTGGCCCCGGTTGACGGCGTCGCCGGTACGCCCGACGCGAGCCGTCGTCCTGATCACGGGTACGCCGTCCGCCTCGGTGGTGGCGACCAGCCGATGCCCGCGTACCTCGATGGTGGTCTTGCCCGGGGTCGCCGGCACGCCCCGGGCGGCGGCGTACGCCCGCACGTCGGGGCTGGAGTTGACGTAGTGCGTCCACCAGCGACCGGGCGTGACCCCGTCGGGAGCGTCGACCCCGGCGAGGTCCGGCCCGATGTACGTCAGGGAGTACGCGCCGAAGCCGGAGGTCTGCCCGGCCTCGTCGACGACGTACTGGTTCATGAAGACCTGGCGGTTCGGTGCCGGCGTGAGCCCGTCGGGCACCAGGGCGGCCACCGCGTCGGGGTCGGCCGGCAGCCAACCGAAGTAGATCATTCTGCTGTTCACGACGAGCTGCGGAGCGACGAGTTCGGTCATCAGGGGTCCTTCCGCCGGGCAGCGTTCCGTAGCCGCGACGCTACGGAGCCGCCCGACGCCCGGACAACGACGGATTGCCGACATGGAACCGGTCCGCGGCGCGGACCGGTCCGCACTGTCCGGACGACCGTCAGACGGTGGTACGCGACCATTGCTGGTTCGCGCCGGTGTTGCACGTGTACTGCTTGAGGACCACCCCGTCCGCTGTCGACGCGGCCGGTACGTCCACGCACTTGTTGCTGTGTCGTGCCCGCAGTTGGAAGTAGCCGCCGTTGGTGACCAGCTGGAACTGCTGGTTGGTGCCGCCGCCGCAGGTGTACTGGATGAGTTCGGCGCCGTCGGCGGTCGACGCGCCCACCACATCGAGGCACTTTCCGCTGTGCCGGCTGATGATGCGCCAGTAGCCACTGCCGGCGTCCTGGAACTGCCACTGCTGCCACGCGTTGCCGCCGTACGTGTACTGGCCGACGCGCGCGCCGTTGTCGGTGTTCGGTTGCTGGACGTCCATGGCCTTGCCGCTGTGCCGCGCGGTGATCCGGTAGAACGTTCCCGTCGCCGGCGGAGGCGTGGTGGGGCCGCCGCCGATGGTGTCGCCCCACGCGTACCGGATCTGGTCCGCGCCGGAGGTGTTGCGGATGCTCAGGTTGAGGTCGGTGCCGCTGCCGCTGAGGGCGAACATCGAGTACCAGTCGTAGCCGATGGTGCCGGGCTTGCCGCCGAGCGCCGGCCAGTAGGTGCCACCCATCTGGTTGTCCCGCATGACCTGCGACATGGCGCGGATGTGGCGCACGAAGTTGTCGGTGCTTCCCGCGTCGGCGTAGTTGCGGCCGTCGTTCATGGGTGCGCCGAACTCGGTCGCGACCGCACGGGAGGCGCAGTTGCCCAGGCGGGTCTGGATGTGGCTGCGGAACGCGTCGTAGGTCATCGCGCCGTAGAAGAAGGCGTAGTGGTGGAAGGACAGCAGGGTCGAGGTGAAGCGGCTGTCGTTGCAGATGTCGCGCAGGTCCTGGCTGAAGCCGGTGCCGCCGATCAGCACCCGGCTGGGCACCGCCGAATAGTGGTAGCTGAGCCAGTTCGCCGCCACGGTGCGCCACTCGGCAGAGCTGTATCCGTGCGGTTCGTTCATCGGCTCGAAGTAGACGTTGGTGTTCGAGCCGTACGTGTTCGTGACGGTGGACCACATCGCGTTCCACGCGGCGAGGTTCGTGATCCTGCCGCCGGAGGCCGCGCCGTCCTCCCAGTAGGCGAGGATGACTTTGAATCCACGGGCGGTGGCCGCGTCGATGGCACCCCGGTACGCCTCCCACCACGCCGTCCCCACCGTGTGGGTGTTGATGGGCAGCCGGACGGTGTTGACGCCCATGGCGGACGCCATGTCGTCGTAGAGGGCGTTGGCCTTGGCCCGCACCGTCGCGTTGCTGTCGGACGAGCTCAGGCCCTGCACGACCAGCGGCCCGGTGCTGAAGTTGTCACCCAGAACCGCCCAGTTCATGCCTCGGAACTGCTTGGTGGCCGCGGTGGCCGGCGATGACGCGACCACGACGCCGACCAGCACGGT
Organism: Micromonospora parva; assembly: GCF_040649675.1. Classification (NCBI taxonomy): domain Bacteria; kingdom Bacillati; phylum Actinomycetota; class Actinomycetes; order Micromonosporales; family Micromonosporaceae; genus Micromonospora; species Micromonospora parva. Next base: position 221,180 of record NZ_JBEZFX010000010.1, read on the forward strand.
CAGCGCGGCCAGCAGGGCGGACAACACCCGTCGATGTGGTGCCACAGTCGGAACTCCTTGAACAGGGACCAGGGTCAGCTGGTCACGCGGAAGGTGGCGTCGGCGCGGCTCTGCGCGTCGGTGACCGGGTCGAGCCGCAGCAGGTAGGCGTAGTGCCGGAGGTAGCGGTCCGGATGGCTGTAGGACTGGAACGACGTCCACGAGGAGTTGGCCAGGCCGGCGACCTGGCGGAAGGTGGCGTCGGCGGCGAAGGCGGCACTGCCGTCGTTGGCTTCCAACCGGAAGTCGAACCCGTAGTGGCGCAGGTAGTAGCCCGGGTAGTTGACCGACTGGATGGCGACCGTGCCGGAGCCGACCAGGCCGGGCACCAGCCGCCACTGGCCGTCCTGCGCCGGGCTGACGTTCGGGTCGATGCGGACGTCGTAGTCGTAGTGCCGCACGTACCGATCCTGGAAGTTGTACGACTGGATCCGGTTGACAGCGGTGGCGGGCCAGCGGGCGAGCACCCGGCTCTGTTCCGCGGCGGTCAGGTTCAGAATCGAACCGTGCCGCTTCTTGGTGCCGCCCATGGCGTACGAGCCGGACGCCGGCAGTCGGTAGCTGCCCGGACTCGACGGGTCGGTGGTCAGCACCGGCAGGTAGCCGCGTCCGCTGGCGTACTGGTCGAGGTAGAGCACCCACTCGTTGCGGCTGTTCACCTTCATCCACATCGGGCCCTCGACCTGTGCGCCGGTCAGCCCGATGCCGGAGAGGTTCCCGAGGGCGGTCCAGGTGCCGAGGATGGAGTTGCTGCCTTCGATGGCGATCTGGCCGTCGCGGGAGGCCCGGACGTAGCGGTAGCCGCCGACGCCGGCCGGCACCTCGACGATCTGGGTGTCGATGATCTCCTGGTTCCCGGGCCGGTTGATGTAGACCTGCGGTGTGGTGACGCTGCGGAAGTTGGCCGTACGCGCGTAGTAGATGCGGTGCTTGGTCGCGCCGTTGAGCGGGACGTTCGTCGCCCAGTAGAGGACGTAGTCGCCGGTGGCCGGGTTCCAGATCGCCTCCGGGGCCCAGGCGTTGCGTCCGTCCGGAATCGCACCGGCGACGTTCAGCAGCCACGGCGTCGACCAGTTGACCAGGTCGGTGGACTCCCACACGACGAGGTTGCGGCTGCCGTTGTTGATCGCTGTCGACCAGTCCTGACCACAGCCGATGCACAGGTCGGTGGCGATGATCCAGTAGCGGTCGCCGGCCGGTGAGCGGACCAGGGCCGGGTCCCGCACGCCCCGGGTGCCGACGGTGGAGCGCAGCACGAGCCCGCCGTTGTTGAGGTCGGTCCAGCGCAGGCCGTCGGTGCTGTGGGCGAGGTAGATCTGCTGGTCGGTCGAGGACTCACCGGTGAAGTGCGCCATCAGATAGCCGACGGTCGGGTCGAGCGCTGCCGCCTCCTTCGGTGTCGCCGCTGACCACGTGGTGAACAGCAGGCTCGCGGCCACCGCGACCGCGCAGAGCCGGGCGAGGACTCTCGACATGTGTCTTTCTCCTTCGCGCAGGGGCGTACGGGTCAGCTAGAGGGTCGGAAGGACGGGCCGGACGGTGCCGTCGGCGTTGAACTCCATCCGGTCGATGGCGGTCTCCCGGTTGGTGCCGTTGCCGGCGGGCACGGCGAAGCGGTGGTAGGCGATGTGCCAGGTGTCGGTGCCGGGTGCCCGGACGACGGAGTGGTGGCCGGTGCCCTTGACGCCGACCTCGAGCCGTTTCTGCAGCACCACGCCGCGCCTGGTCCAGGGCCCCAGCGGTGCGGGGCCGGTGGCGTACGCGACCCGGTAGTCCTCGCTGCGGGTGTCGTTCTCCGACCACATGAAGTAATAGAGCCCGTTGCGCTTGAACACGAACGGCGCCTCGTTGTAGCCCGACGGCGTGATGACCCGCGCCTGCGCTGCGTCGAAGGAGGTCATGTCGGGGTTCAGCCGCACCGCCCGCGCGACGCCCTGGCCCCAGTACAGGTAGGACTGCCCGTCGTCGTCGGTGAACACCATCGGGTCGATCGCCTGCCCGCCCGAGAACTGGTCGCTGCGGACAAGCGGTCGGCCCAGCGCGTCACGGAACGGCCCGGTGGGGCTGTCGGCCACCGCCACGCCCAGTTGTTTGGCGGTGTTTCCGCTGGCCGCGCCGCCACTGAAGTACAGGTAGTAGCGGCCGTTGGCGGTGGCCACCGCGGGCGCCCAGGCCGAGTTGTCCGCCCAGGACACGTCCGGACCGTGGTCGAGAATCACGCCGTGGTCGGTCCAGTTGACCAGGTCGGTGGAGGAGAACGCCTTGTAGTAGGTGCCGGCCCAGCTCGCGTAGCCGTCGGTGGTCGGGTACAGGTAGTAGCGGCCGTTGAAGACGGCGAGGTGCGGGTCGGCGAAGAGGCCCGGGATCACCGGGCCCCTGGTCGTTCTGGGCGCCCAGGGCGCGACGAGGCGGAAGGAGCTGTCCGCCCGGAACGCGGCAGTGTCCTGGTAGGCGTCGAGCCAGAGGGCGAAGTCGCGGTGCCGGATCCGCCGGGTCGGGTAGTTGTACGAGACGAGCGCCACCGATCCGCTGACCGAGCCGTCCGCCGCGCAGAAGGTGGCGTCGGCCCGGAACGTCGCGTCGCCGGTGTTCGGGTCGACCCGGAGCCGGTAGTCGCGGTGCCGCAGGAACATGCCCGTCCTGGTCTGGAACGAGTAGCAGGTCGGCGACGCCAGACCGTTGACCACGGTGAAGGTGGCGTCAAGCTTCACCTGGTTGGCGCTGCTGGAGCTCACCGGGTCGAGCTGACCGAGATAGTCGATGTGCCGCACGTACCGTCCGGCTTGGTTCACGGCCTCCAGCGAGACGGTGCCGGTCGGCAGGGTGGCGGCATGCGCCGGTCCCTCGGCCACCACCACGACAGCCGCCGCGGCCACTGTGGACAGCACGAGGAGGGCACGCAGCCGCATGCTCGATGCTCCCGACAGGGACCCTGCCATCCGTCGTGGAACCACGGGCACGACCCCTCTCCGCAAGATCATCTATGTTAGCGTTAACAACATCAGGCCGCGTCCAGGTTCGGGCTTTTGAAGGCTTCAGCGGTGGGGTGACGTGCCCGGACGGGACACCACTGGGGCGCACGCCGCCACGACACAATGTGTTCGGTTCGTTAAGGTCGCGTTGCGGACAAGTGTTAGCGATCGCAACTACCAGTGTCAAGGCATCGACTGCCGTCGCTCCCCCGCCCGGCCACCGCTGGCTCAGGCAGCCGCTGCCGGCGTACCGCAGATTGTTGGCCGCGACGACGCGCGCGGCCGCCGTGTCGCCGGAGGTGGCCACGGCGCTGTGACAAATCGCCCACGCCTCGGGCCGCCGAATCCCACGGCCGATCCCTACAGTCGGACCCATGAGCACCGACGACGGCGTGCGGGCCTGGCTGCGCCGGCATGGGGCCGAACAGATCGCCCATCCCGGTGGCACCCTGTACGCCCACCTCTGCCGGGTCAGCGAACGACTCGCCGCGCTCGGCCGCAGCCGTGACGTGCAAACCGCAGGCCTCACCCACGCCGTCTACGGCACTGACGGATTCGACCGCACCCTGCTTGATCGGGCCGATCGGGCCGTACTGCGGGATCTCGTGGGCGCCGACGCCGAGGAGCTTGTCTATCTGTACGGTGCCTGCGACCGTGAACGCAGCTGGCGGGAGCTGGCCAGGACCGGCGAGGTCTTCGACCGCTTCACGCGCCAGGTGCGGACGCCGGATGACTGTCAACTTCGGTCGCTGGTGGACCTGAGCATCGTCAACGAGTTGGACGTCGTCGAGCACGATCCCGCGATGATGGACCGGCACGGTGCCTACTTCCGGGAACTGTTCGCCTCGTGGAGCCCCACCGCCTCGGAGCAGGTCATCCGCGAAGCGCAGCGGGTCTTGTGGCCGTGACCCCCGAACCGTCGCATCCGACAGCACCGACCTCCGACCGGGTACGGGTGCGAGCCGGCAGCTTCGATCCCTTCACCCCGGCGGCTGCCGACCCGGAAACTGATTGCCACTCGTCGGTGTCACGCCGAGGATCAGTCGATGCTCAGTGACCAGGCGACCCCCGACTTCTCGATCAAACCCACGCTCACCGGCGAACGGGTGATCCTGCGTCCCTTCGTGGACGACGACCTGGACACCTTCCGGGCGGCGGTGGCCGACCCCGAGGTGGCCCGGCTGACCGGCAGCCCGGCAGACGACGCCCCCGACGAGGAGCGGATGCGTTCCTGGTACGGCAGCCGCAACGCGCAGACCGACCGACTCGACCTGGCGGTCGTCGACCGCGCCAGCGGGGCCTGCGTCGGCGAGGTGGTGCTCAACAACTGGGATCCGGGCAACCGGAACTGCAACTTCCGCACGCTGCTGACCGCCGCCGGCCGCGACCGCGGCCTGGGCACCGAGGCGGTACGCCTGGTCGTCGGCCACGGTTTCGAGCGGCTCGGCCTGCACCGCATCTCGCTGGAGGTGTTCGCCTTCAATCCCCGGGCCCGCCGGGTGTACGAGAAGGTCGGCTTCGTCGCCGAGGGTGTGCTGCGGCAGGTCCTGCGCGACGGCGACGACTGGGTCGATGCCACGGTGATGTCGATCCTCGCGCCCGAGTGGGCGGCGCACCGGGGGCATCCCGAGCGCTGAGGGGCGCGGTGGCGCGGCTACGCGAAGGTGAGGTCGCCGGTTCGGGCGCGTTTGAGCTCGGAGAAGGCCCGGCAGCCGGCGAGCAGGCGGGCACCGTCGAAGACGCGGACGGCTTCTTCACCACGAGGGATCGAGGTCAGCACGGGGCCGAAGAAGGCCACGTCGTCGATGACGACCGTCGGGGTGCCGAGGTCCTCGCCCACCAGCTGCTGCGCGCGAGCGGTGCTGGCCCGCAGGTGCGGGTCGAGGTCGCTGCGCCGGGCGGCGTCGGCGAGGTCGGCGGGCAGGCCCGCTTCGGCCAGGGCCTGCGGGACGACGGTGTCGAAGTCCTTGTCGCCGCCGTCGTGGATCCGGCGGCCGAGCGCCGGGTACAGCAGCGCGAGGGCGGCGGCGCCGTGTTGCTCGGCCGCCGCCACGCAGACCCTGGCCGGCCCCCACGCCCGGTCGTTGAATTCGCGGTACCACGGCTCCAGGTCGCGATGCTCGTTGATCACCGAGAGGCTCATCACCTCGAACCGCAGGGTGAGCGGCCGCATCTTCGCGACCTCCATGAGCCAGCGTGAGGTGATCCAGGCGAACGGGCAGGACGGATCCACGTAGGTGATGGCTACCGGAGCGGACGTTGACGTCACGTTATCTTCCACGGAAGATAATTTATCTTCCCCGGAAGGTAAGATGCAACAGTGGATGACGACCGGATCGCCGACATCGTCGGCCAGTGGGGTCGCGAACGACCAGACCTCGACCCCACTCCGCTGCTGATCATCGGTCGCATCCAACAGTTGGCCGCCGCGCTCGACGCGGCCCTGCGACCGCCGTTCGCCGCCGCGGACCTCGGCAACGGCGACTTCGACGTGCTCGCGGCGCTGCGCCGCGAGGGCGAGCCGTACACGCTCACCCCGGGGCAGTTGAGCCAACGGATGCTCGTCACCACCGGGGCGGTGACCAAGCGGGTGGACCGACTGATCGCCCGCGGACTCGTGTCCCGCTCGGTCTCCACGGCCGACGCGCGCGGCAGAGTGGTCGGGCTGACTCCGGCGGGTGTGGCATTGACCGACCGGCTCATCGAGGAGCATCTGGCCAACGAGGCGGCCATCCTTCGCGGCCTCACCGACAGCGACCGAACGGCCCTCGAACGCCTGTTGGCGGCGATCGATCGGAACCTGGCCTCTCCGGATCGCGGCCCCGAGGGCGGCAGCCCGACCGGCTGACGACCACGGTCGTGATCCACCAGCCACGGACTACCATTCCGCCATGAACGACACCAGCCACGGCGTACACATCAGGGGTGGCAGCCCCGCCGACGCGCCTGCCGTCCTGGCCATGCTGGACTCCGCGGTGGCCTGGATGAACGACCGGGGCAACACCGAGCAGTGGGGCACGACGCCGTTCTCCACGCAGCCCGCGAGGGTCGAGCAGGTCGATCGCTACCTGACCGAGAACGCCCCGTTCATCGCGGAGTTGGATGGAACGCCGGCCGCAGCGATGGTGCTGGGCTCCGGGCCCGACACGCGCGTACCGATCGCGCCCGTGGACGAACCCGAGCGGTACGTCCGCCTCCTGGTCTCCGACCGGCGGTTCGCCGGCCGGAACCTCGGGTCGGCCCTGCTGGCACACGCCGTGCAGGAGACCCGGCGAGCCGGCGTGCGGTTGCTGCGGGTCGACTGCTGGGCGGGCGGCGGCGGCGAGCTGGTGGCGTTCTACGAGCGCCAGGGGTTCACCCGCACCGAAACCTTCCTGTTCGGCTCCTGGCCCGGGCAGGTGCTGGCCCAGCGGGTCGGTTGAGCCCGCATTCATTCCGGAATACCGCGCCATCGGGGGCTGGACGCCCGGTGACGCCACGCCGACCGCATGGAGGACTCAGACGTGGAATTCGAAGCACCGCGCGAACTGGCGCAGCGTAAGCGGGACACCCTCGCTCGCCTCGAACACGATCTGGACGCGTGGGTCGCCTCGGCGGACCGGGAGGGCAACCCCTACCTGGTGCCGCTCTCGTTCCTCTGGGACAGCACGGCCCTCACCCTGGCCACCGCCGAGTCCAGCCCGACCGCCCGCAATCTGCGAGCCTCCGGGCGGGTGCGGATGTCGCTCGGCACGACGCGCGACGTGGTTCTCATCGACGGCACCGCCGAGACGTTCACCCGCGACACCGTGCCGGTCGAGCTGGCCGACGCGTTCGCCGCGAGACTCTGGGACGCGCGGGTCGGCGCAACCCGGTACGCGTACCTGCGGGTGACACCTCGGCGGATCCAGGCGTGGCGGGAGGAGAACGAGATCGCCGGTCGTGACCTGATGCGTGATGGTCACTGGCTGGTCTGACGGGCCACGCGCAGACACCGCGACGGCGGCTCCGACAGATGGAAAGCCCGCCGTTTCTGCTCAGGCGGTCGCCAGTCGGACCATGAACTGACAGCCGTCGGGGGTGTTGCGTACCTCGACCCGACCTCCATGTGCCTCCACCAGGCCACGAACGATGGCCAGGCCGAGCCCTCCGGACGCCCCACCGTCGCCGGGGCCGGGGGTGCGGGCCGGTTCACCACGGAACGCGATGTCGAACAGCCGGGGCAGGTCGTCCGGGGGAATTCCGCCACAGGTGTCGGCGACCGACAGCCAGGCCTGGTCCTCCTCTCGGCCTGCTTCGATGCGTACGGTGCCGTCGGCCGGGGTGTAGCGGACCGCGTTGAGCAGCAGGTTGGCCACGACCCGAGCCAGTTCGGGTTCGCTCGCGGCGACCGTCGGCCACCCCGACTCGCTGGCGATCAGCTTGATTCGGCGAGCCTCGGCCAGCGGGACGGTGCTGGCCAGCGCGTCCGAGACCACCTCGCCGAGCGGCACCGCCGTCAACGACAACCGCAGCGCTCCCGCGTTGATCCGGGACAGCTCGAACAGGTCGTCGACGAGCCGGGTCATCCGGTCGGTCTCCACGCGGATGCGTCGGTGGTACTCGTCGACAGTGTCCGGATCGCGAACCACCCGATCCTCCAGCGCCTCCGCCATCGCCCGTAGCCCGGCCAGCGGGGTCCGCAGGTCGTGCGAGACCCAGGCGACCAGGTCGCGCCGGCCCTTCTCCAGTTGCCGTTCCCGCTCCCGGGCCTGGTCGCGCCAGACCGCGGCGCGGGCCAGCCGGCGGCCGAAGTGCCCGCCGACGGCGAGACTGACCACCGCCGCCGCCGCGACGGTGATCAGGACAACCTCGCTGTCGTGTGTGGAGAGGAACATCGCCTCCGCGACCGCCATCACCCCGACGGCGACGGCGACAACGGTGGTGGTGAGCAGCACGCTGAGATGCACGGTGATCGAGCTGCGGCGGAGGGCGCGGAGCAGCACCGCTCCGGCGAGCCCGATACCGAGCGCCGCGCCGAGGGCGATCGCGAAGATCAGGAGTACGTCACGCATCGGCCGGCTCGTAGCGGTAGCCGACGCCCCAGACGGTCACGATCCGCTGCGGATCGGCCGGGTTGGTCTCGATCTTCTCCCGCAGTCGGCGTACGTGCACTGTCACTGTCGAGTGGTCCCCGAAGTTCCAGCCCCAGACCTGCTCGAGAAGCTCAGCCCGGTCGAACACCCGGGACGGATGCCGCATGAGGTGGACGAGCAGGTCGAATTCCCGCAGTGTCAGAGCCAGATCGGTGCCCCCGAGGCGGGCGGTTCGGGACGTGGTGTGCACCACCAGGTCGCCGTCGGTGAGCGCCTCCGGCCGCTCGGCTGGCGGGTGACCGCCGGCGCGGCGAAGCACCGACCGGACCCGCAACACCAGTTCCCGGGGAGAGAAGGGCTTGGTGAGGTAGTCGTCAGCGCCGAGTTGCAGCCCGAGGATGCGATCGGCCTCGTCACCGCGGGCGGTCAGCATGACGATCGGTACGCCGTCGGGTCGTACCCGCAACGCCCGGCACACCTCCAGGCCGTTGATCCGGGGCAGCATCAGGTCGAGCACCACCAGGTCGGGTGCGTGACGCTCCACCGCCGCCAGCGCTGCCGCGCCGTCCGCCGCGAGGCTCACCTGGAAGCCGTCGTTCTCGAGGTAACGACGAATGACGTCGCTCACGGTCTGGTCGTCGTCGACCACCAGCACGCGCTGTGTCACGAACCATCCCCGTTCCGACCGGTCGCCGTCGCCCCTCGGATGCCCATCGGCCCAGCGTAGCCATGCACCCGGGCCCGCCCGCACCGGCAAACCTTGCGAGGTTCTTACGGCTGGGCGCGCAGACCCGAGCGGGCCGGCCCGCTGTCATACGGTGACCGGAATGCGGATACTTGTCACCGGTGCGGCCGGGTTCATCGGTTCCCACGTCGCCGACCTGCTCACCGAGGACGGGCACGAGGTGGTGGCCGTGGACGCGTTGCTGCCCGAGGCGCACGGCGCGAGCGCACCGTCCTGGACCGAGCGGCACGACCTGGCGGTCGGTGACGTGCGGGACGTCGAGCTGCTGACCCGGCTGCTGGCCGGCGTCGACGCGGTCTGCCATCAGGCGGCCATGGTCGGCCACGGCCTCGACCCGGCCGACGCCCCCCGGTACGCCGCGCACAACGACCTCGGCACGGCCACCCTCCTCGCCGCGATGCACGCCACCGGGGTACGCCGACTGGTGCTGGCCAGTTCGATGGTCGTCTACGGGGAGGGTCGCTACCACTGCCCCGCCCACGGGGTCGTCCGGCCTACCGGCCGTCGCGCCGCCGACCTGGCCGAGGGCCGCTACGAGCCGACCTGCCCGCGCTGCGACCGGTCGCTCTCCCCCGGTCTCGTGCCCGAGGACGCGCCGTTGGAGCCGCGGAGCACGTACGCCGCCACCAAGCTGGCCCAGGAACACCTCGCCGGCGCGTGGGCCCGGCAGACCGGTGGATCGGTCTGGGCCCTGCGCTACCACAATGTCTACGGTCCGCGAATGCCACGTGACACCCCGTACTCGGGGGTCGCGTCGATCTTCCGGTCGGCCCTGGCCGGCGGGCGACCGCCCCGGGTCCTGGAGGACGGCCGGCAACGGCGCGACTTCGTGCACGTGAGCGATGTGGCCGCCGCCAACCTGCTGGCCCTGACCACACCGGCACCGGATCCGCTGACGCCGGTCAACGTCTGCTCGGGTGAACCGCACACCGTCGGCGACCTGGCCCACGAGCTGGCCGTGGCGATGGGCGGCCCATCGCCGGTCACCGTCGGCGGCGGACGTGCGGCGGACGTGCGGCACGTCGTGGCCGACCCGGCCCGCGCCACCCGGCTGCTCGGCTTCACCGCCCGGGTCGGCTTCGCCGCCGGCATCGCCGACTTCACCACCGCGGTGATGCGGGAGCCGGCGTCGGTCACGACACCGTCCACAGTAGGTGGTTGACGGCGAGGGCGGTGGCGGCCTGGGCCGCCAACCACCACCGGCGGTGGCGGGTGGGCAGGTGCGCGGTGGCGACCAGCAACCAGACGGCGAACGGTAGCCAGATCCGCTCCACCTCGGCCTTGCTGAGCCCGGACAGGTCCGCGGCGAGCACCGCTGCGGCCGCCGCGACGGGCAGCCACACGATGGGTCCGGCGCCGGTGATCCGCCGTCGGAGGGCCGCCGCGCCCGATGGTCGGATCGTCACGGCGGCCACCGCCCGGCGCACCGCCGGCCCGAGCACCGGGCCGGCCGAGAGCAGCAGAGCGGCGAGGTTCGCCCAGACCCAGTAGCCGTACGGACGTTCCGCCGCCCAACCCTGGTAGTAACGACGTGCCACCAGGTGGTAGCCGTCCAGCCACCAGAAGCCGGCGACGGTGAACACGGCGACGACGACCGCGACCGCCGTCGCCGCGACCAGCAGCACACCGGGGCGGTCCCGCGCCCGGAGCAGCACCACCGCCAACGCGAGCAACCCCACCAGGACGAACCCGTACGACAGGTAGAGCGCGAAGCCGAGGAGCAACCCGCCGAGCGCGGCCGCTGGCCGGCCACCCACCGCCAGCAGCGCCAGCCCGGCCGCGACCACCGCGGTGAAGATCCCGTCCGCTGAAGCGCCCACCCAGACCGCCCCCGGGAAGAGCACCAGGAACGGCCACACCGCCCGAGCCGCGTCCTCGACACCGAGCGCCCGCAACGCCACCGGAACCGTCACGGCGACAGTGGCGCCGAGCACCACGCAGGCGAGCCCGGCCGCCGTCCCGCCACCCAGGCCGACCCGCTCCAACCAGACGAAGACCAGCAACGCCCCCGGTGGATGACCGGCGGTGTGGGTGGACCACGAGTCGGGCTGGAAGTCGAGGATCCGGTCGGCGAAGCCGGACAGCAGGACGCCGACATCCGTCACCCCGGGCACCTCGTGCAGATACTCGGCCTGCACGGTGAGCCGCTCGGTCAACCCCGCGGACCAGCCGTCCACCAGGGCCAGCGACAGCGTCCAGAGCACCGCGGCGAGGTAGCCGACGACCAGCAGCCGATGCCACGGCAGGTCGGTTGCCCAGCGCGTGCCCCGCCAGACGACCAGCGCGGCGACGAGCAGCGCGGCGGGGGTGCCGGGCCCCAGGTGCGGCTGCCAGGAGGCGTAGAGCGGCGCCGTGTCGGCGTGCAGCCGTACGCCCTGGTGGTTGAGCAGCGCGCCGACGCAGACGGCAACGGCGAGCAGTGCCACCTCGGCACCGAGGACGATCAGGTCGGCGGACCGGGGTCGTCCCGGCCGGGTCATCATGGTCATGGTGACGGCCGACGGTACGACCTGCGACCAGGCAACCGACAGCCAGACGGCGAGACGTCAGAGAGTCGTAAGGAGTCGTTGGCGGGTAAGCGATTCGTAAGGAGCCACAGCGCTCCGGACCGCCCGTGGCGGGCCTAGCGTCGCCGGTATGCACACAACGATCGACGTGGTGCTGCCCTGTCTGGACGAGGCGGCCGCGCTCCCTGCCGTACTGGGCGGGCTACCGTCCGGCTACCGCGCCATCGTGGTCGACAACGGCTCCACTGACGGTTCGCCGGCCGTCGCCGCCGAGCACGGCGCCCAGGTTGTCCACGAACCGCGACGCGGGTACGGCGCGGCAGTGCACACCGGTCTGCTGGCGGCGCGGGCGGAGCTGGTCTGCGTGCTCGACGCGGACGGCTCGTTCGATCCGGCCGAGTTGCCCCGGCTCGTCGCGGCGGTGCTCGACGGTCGGGCCGATCTCGCCGTCGGGCGGCGTCGGCCGGTCTCGGCGGACGCCTGGCCGTGGCATGCCCGCACCGGGAACGCGCTGGTCGCCGCGCTGCTGCGGCGTCGTGGCGTGCCGGTGTCCGACATCAGCCCGATCCGGGTGGCCCGCCGGGCGGCGCTGCTGGGGCTCGGCGTCAACGACCGCGCGTTCGGCTACCCCTTGGAGCTGCTGCTCCGCGCGGCCGGGGCGGGCTGGCGGATCATCGAACTGGACGTGGGGTACGCACCCCGGGCCGTCGGCACCAGATCGAAGGTCTCCGGGTCGGTCCGGGGCACGTTACGGGCGACCCGGGACTTCGCCGGGGTGCTGCGCGCGGACGCCGGCGGTGCCCGGTGAACGTCCTGCTCGTGGTCGCGAAGGCACCGGTTGCCGGGCTGGCCAAGACGCGCCTCTGCCCGCCCGCTGATCCCACCCAGGCGGCCCGGGTCGCGGCGGCGTCGCTGTTGGACACCCTCGCGGTGGTGCGCGCCACCGCGTCGACCATTCCCGTGCTGGCCCACACCGGTCGGTTCGCCGACGCCGAGTACGGCGCGGAACTGACCGCCGCGTTGCGGGGTTGGCACCTGCTCGACCAGCGCGGCGGCACGTTCGCCGACCGCCTCGCGAACGCCCACGCCGACACCGCCGAGGCGTTTCCCGGCCGACCGGTGCTGCAGATCGGCATGGACACGCCGCAGATCCGCCCGGCCCTGCTCAGCACCGCGCTGCAGCGGCTCGCCACGCACGAGGCGGTGTTCGGGCCGGCGCTCGACGGCGGTTGGTGGGCACTCGGGCTGCGCGACCCGTCGTACGCGAGCGCGTTGCGCGAGGTTCCCATGTCGACGGCGGACACCGGTCGCCGCACCCTCACCGCTCTGCGCGGGCGCGGTCTGCACCCGGCGATCCTGCCCGTTCAGCGCGATGTCGACGAGTGGTCGGCAGCGCTGGCGGTCGCGGCCGACCTGCCCGGCACCCGGTTCGCGGAGGCCGTCGGGTCGGTGGGCGGCCACCTGACGAGCGGACGCCCCCGGTGAACGCGACGATCAGCCTCGACGGTTTCGACGTGGCGCTGGGCCGGCCCGACGGGTGGCCCGCCGACAGTGACCCGGGCGGTACCCCGGTCGGCCCGCTGCCCGCGGCCCGACCCGAGCACTGGCTGGTGCACACCGACGGGCGGCGTGACCTGTTGCCGGTGCGGCGCTGGCACGGCCCGCCCGAACCGGCGGTCGAGTCCGTCGCCGCCCGCTGCACCGGACCCACGATCGATCTCGGCTGCGGCCCCGGCCGGTTGACCAGGGCGCTCGCCCAGCGAGGTCTCGTCGCCCTCGGTGTGGACATCTCCGCCGAGGCGGTACGCCTCACCCAGGGCCGGGGCGTGATCGCCCTGCGCCGGGACGTCTTCGCGCCACTGCCCGGCGAGGGGAGATGGGCACACGCCCTGCTCATCGACGGCAACATCGGCATCGGTGGTGACCCGGTCCGACTGCTGCGCCGCTGCGGCGCCCTGATCGCGGCCGACGGAACACTGATGGTGGAGGTGGAACCCCCGGGCGCCGGGCTGTGGCGGGGACAGGCGTACGTCCTGTCCGGGCGCTCCGGTGAACGGGAGCTGCGGGGGTCGGCGTTTCGGTGGGCGCGGGTCGGGGCGGAGGCGGTGGCGCGTACCGCCGACGCCGCCGGCCTGCGGGTCGCGGACCGTTTCCGGTGCGGCCCCCGCTGGTTCGCCGAGCTGGCCCGCGCATGATCCGCCGAGCACGCATCCCCGCGCCGGAGGACTTCACCGCGTCGTCACACTCCCCGCTGGTCGCCGCCCGGCTCGGCCTCTGGCTCGGGGTGGCGTTCGGGCTGTGTTTCGGCACCGGGCTGCTCAGCCACTACATCCAGCACCCACCGGGCTGGTTCAGCTGGCCGACCCGACCGGTCAACCTCTACCGGATCACGCAGGGCGTGCACGTGCTCTCCGGTGTCGCGGCGATCCCGTTGCTGCTGGCCAAGCTGTGGAGCGTCTACCCGCGACTGTTCGTCCGTCCGCCAGTGCGCCAGCCGATCCGGCTCTCCGCCCACGCCCTCGAACGGATCTCCGTCCTGGTGCTGGTGTGCGCCGCGTTCTTCGAACTGGTCACCGGCCTGTTCAACGTCGCCCAGTCGTACCCGTGGGGGTTCTTCTTCCCGACGGCGCACTACGCGGTCGCCTGGTTGGTGGCGGGCGCGGTGCTGCTGCACGTCGCGGTGAAGCTTCCGGTCGCCCGCGCGGCGCTGAAGACGCCGCTGCGGCGCGGTGCCCCGGCACCCGGGCCTGACGACTCGGTCGAGCGACGCGCGTTCCTGCGGACGTCGGCGGGGGCCGCCGGCATCGCCGTGCTGGCCACCGCCGGGGTCACCGTGCCGTGGCTGCGTCGGGTGTCGCCGTTGGCGTGGCGCTCCGCCGCCGGGCCGCAGGGCGTTCCGATCAACCGGACGGCGGCGGCCGCGCGCATCGTCGTTCCACCGGACTGGCGACTGGAGATCGTCTGGCCGGGTGGACGACGCACAGTGTCCCTGCCCGAGCTGGCGGCCCTGCCCCAACGCACGGCGCACCTGCCGATCGCCTGCGTCGAGGGTTGGAGCGCCTCGGCCCACTGGACCGGCGTGCCCGTCGTGCAGTTGCTCCGGTGGGCCGGCGCGCCCACCGGCCGACCGGTTCGGTTCACCTCACTGGAAACCGAGGGCCTGTACGCGGCGAGCACGCTCCCCGCCGTCCACGCCAGCGACCCGCTGACACTGCTCGCGCTGAGAATCAACGGCGAACAACTCTCCCCCGACCACGGTTACCCCTGCCGGCTCATCGCCCCGAGCCGCCCTGGCGTCCTGCAGACCAAGTGGGTGGCCCGGCTGGAGGTGTGGCGGTGAGGGCCGTCCGGCTGCTCCTGTTCGTGCTCGGCGCCGCGGCCACGGCGTACGGCGGTTGGCTGCTGCTCCCCCAGCTCGGCACCGCCCTGCCGTGGCTGATCGGCGGCCCGGCGCTGCACGACGTCCTGGTGGCACCGCTGGTCGGGCTCGTCGGGTTGGCGCTGGGCCCCCTGGTGACCGACCGGCGACGCCGGGCCTGGATCGCCGCCGGCCTGCTGGCCAGCGCCACGTTGCTGCTGATCGCGGTGCCGCTGCTGTGGCGACCGCCGTCGGCGCCGCCGAACCCGGGCCTGCCGGACCGCGACTACCCGCTGGGGCTCGCCGTCGGGCTGGCTGTCGTCTGGGCCGCGATCGCGATCGTGCTGGTCGTCGCCACCGCTGTCGACCGGCGCGTCACGCATCGACGAAGCGACAGTCGCTGAACCCGCCCCACGTGTTTCTGCCATCCGTCGCCCAGGAGGGTCACCCCCATGTCTACAGCAGAGATCAGCCCGACCGATGGCGCGCCGGTCGGCGTGATCGGCGGTTCCGGTTTCTACGAGTTCCTCGACGACGTCGCCGAGGTCACCGTCGACACACCGTACGGAGCGCCCAGCGACCTGCTGTCCGTCGGGAGTCTCGCCGGACGGCCGGTGGTGTTCCTGCCCCGCCACGGACGCCGGCACACGCTCCCTCCTCAGCGCATCAACTACCGGGCCAACCTGTGGGCGCTGCGCGCACTCGGCGTCCGCCAGGTGCTCGCGCCGGGCGCCGTGGGCGGTCTGCGCCCGGAGTTGGGCCCCGGCACCCTCGTCGTACCGGACCAACTGGTCGACCGGACCAGCGGCCGCGAGCAGACCTACTACGACGGACGGGCCGGCGCGGACGGGCAACTCCCCCCGGTCGTGCACGTGCCCTTCGCCGACCCCTACTGTCCGGTCGGGCGGGCCACGGTGGTGGACGCCGCCCGCACCACCGGTTGGCGGCCGGTCGACGGCGGCACCATGGTCGTCATCGAGGGGCCCCGGTTCTCCACCCGCGCCGAATCGCAGTGGTACGGCCGGGAGGGCTGGTCGGTCGTCGGCATGACCGGTCATCCCGAGGCGGTGCTGGCACGTGAGCTGGCACTGTGTTACACCGCGCTGTCACTGGTGACCGACCTCGACTCGGGCGTCGAGGTCGGCCAGGGGGTGACGCAGCAGGAGGTGTTCACCGTCTTCGCCCGGAACGTCGATCGGCTGCGCGTCCTGCTCGGCGAGGCGGTGAGACTGTTGCCGGCGGGCCAGGGGGCGTGCCCGTGCGGCCAGGCTCTGGCGGATACCCCGTCGTAAGAGTTCCGAAAGGGTTCGCGACGCGTTCGACGACATGCGCGGCCGTACGCTGCGGGGGTGGGAAAACGGATGTTCCGGTCGCCGGTGGTCCGGGCTGGTCTCGCCGCAGCTGTCGTCGTGGCGGCGCTGGCCCTCTACTGGTTCCAGCCGTGGAAGCTGGTCACCGACACCTACGTCGACGAGGCGTTGCCCGGGGTGACGCCGGCATCGGCCACCCCGATCCCGTCGTCCCCGGCCCCCGCGGCCTCGGCAGCCGCCCCGGCGGCGAACGAGATCCTGACCGTCGGCGAGTTCGTCACCCATGAGCACCGCACGACCGGCACGGCCGAGATCCACCGGCGCGCCGACGGGCGCCACCAGCTCGTCATTCGGGAGCTGAACACGTCGAACGGTCCAGACCTGCGGGTGTGGCTGACCGACCAACCCGTCCTGCCGGGCACTGCCGGCTGGCGGGTGTTCGACGACGGCGAATGGGTCGAGCTGGCCAGGCTCAAGGGCAACAAGGGCAACCAGGTGTACGAGCTACCAGCCTCGGTTGATCCACGCGACTTCCGGAGCGTCTCCATCTGGTGCAAGCGATTCGCGGTCTCGTTCGGCGCGGCCGAGCTCACGCGCGCCTGACCGCTGTCACCGCAGGCGCAACACACCGGACACGGCATTGACATCTTTCACTGTCCGTTCTAGCGTCTGAGCGAATCGATTCGACGGCCGACTGGTCCCGCGTGGGCGGCGAGACCACTGGCGGAAACCTGTGTCGATGAGCCGGCCGGGGGTCCCGTGGACACATCACATCCGCTGGGTTTCTTCCGGGGCGAACGCGGTCGGCGCGGGTGACCCGGTCTGTCGTGGCGGTGTGCGGGTGGCCCCGCGGACCCCCTTTCCATCAGTTCGTGCCGAGTGGCGGGAGCCCCTTCATGACAAGACGTAGACCCATCCTTGGTCTTCTTGCGACGGCGGCGGCCGTCGTCGTGACCGTCAGCGCGGCGGCGCTCGCCGGTGGCGTGCGCACCACGGCGTCGGCGGCGGAGATCGGAGCAGCCGCGGCGACCGCCGGGTGCGGCAAGGCCCCCACGTTGACCAGCGGCCAACGGTCCATCCAGAGCAGCGGCCAGAACCGCAGTTTCATCCTGAGGATCCCGGACAACTACGACCGCAACCACGCGTACCGGTTGATCTTCGGATTCCACTGGAACGGCGGCACCGCCAACGACGTCGACGGCGGCGGGTCCGACGGGGCGGCCTGGTCCTACTACGGGCTGCGGCAGCAGGCCAACAACAGCACCATCTTCGTCGCCCCGCAGGGCAACGGCAACGGCTGGGCCAACCCCGGCGGCCAGGACGTCACCTTCGTCGACGACATGATCAGGGTGATCGAGGCGGACCTCTGTGTCGACACCACGCAACGCTTCGCGCTCGGCTTCAGCTACGGCGGCGGCATGAGCTACTCCCTCGCCTGTTCCCGGCCCACCGTCTTCCGCGCTGTCGCGGTCTACTCCGGCGGGCAGCTCAGCGGATGCGGTGGCGGCACCCAGCCGGTCGCGTACATGGGAATCCATGGCATCGGGGACCCGGTGCTCAACGTGTCCGCCGGACGGTCGCTGCGCGACACGTTCGTGCGCAACAACGGGTGCACCGCACAGAACCCACCCGAGCCGAGGGCGGGCAGCCTGACCCACATCACCACCACCTACTCCGGCTGCCGGGCCGGCTATCCGGTGGTCTGGGCCGCCTTCGACGGCGGGCACACCCCCGGCCCGGTGGACGGCGGCGGGGACAGCGGCGCCAGGACCTGGACCAAGGGCGAGGTGTGGAAGTTCTTCACCCAGTTCGGTAGCACCGACCCCACCACGCCACCGCCGACCACCCCGCCGCCGAGCGGCACGTCGGCCCTGCGCAACACGTCCTCCGGACGGTGCCTGGACGTCAACGGCGCCTCACAGACCAACGGCGCGGCGGCGATCATCTGGGACTGCCACGGCCAGAGCAACCAGAGCTGGACCTCGACCGCCGCCCAGGAGCTGCGCGTCTTCGGCGGCAAGTGCCTCGACGTCAACGGCGCCGGCACCGCGAACGGCAGCTCGGTGATCATCTGGGACTGCAACGGCCAGTCCAACCAGAAGTGGCGGCTCAACGCCGACGGCTCGATCACCGGGGTTGGTTCGGGCCGGTGCCTGGACACGGTCGGCAACGGCACGGCCAACGGCACGCGCATCCAGATCTGGGACTGCACCGGCGCGGCCAACCAACGATGGAGCCGGAGCTGAGCCCGGTGACGTTCCCGATGCTCACCCACGCACAAGGAGACTCAGTCGTGCCACTTCGCAAACACACCACGCCCTGGCCGGGGGCAGTCCTGGCCGTCCTGGTTCTGATCGCCGTCGGCATGTACGTCGTCACGACCGTCGCACCGGCGGCCGCGGCCACCACTGCCGGCTGCGGCAAGGCACCCGGGCTGACCAGTGGCACCCACACCATCCAGAGCAGCGGAAAGAGCCGCAGCTTCATCCTTCGGTTGCCGGACAACTACAACAACACCTATGCCCACCGGCTGGCCTTCGGGTTCCACTGGTTGGGCGGCACCGCCAACCAGGTCGCCTCGGGCGGCACCGACGGGGCCGCCTGGGCCTACTACGGCATGCTCTCGCAGGCCAACAACAGCACGATCTTCGTCGCCCCGCAGGGCCTCAACAACGGCTGGGGCAACACCAACGGTGAAGACGTGACCTTCACCGACGACATGATCCGTGTGATCGACAACGCCCTCTGCGTCGACACCACCCAACGTTTCTCGGTCGGCTTCAGCTACGGCGGCGCGATGAGCTACTCGTTGGCGTGCTCCCGCCCGACGGTGTTCCGGGCGGTCGCCGCAATCGCCGCCCCGGGAGCGATCAGCGGATGCAGCGGCGGCACCCAACCGGTGGCGTACCTGGGGATTCACGGCATCAACGACAACATCGCCAGCGGACGGTCGCTGCGTGACAGGTTCGTCCGGAACAACGGCTGCGCCGCGCAGACCCCGCCGGAGCCGAGGGCGGGCAGCCTGACCCACATCACCACTGCCTACTCCTGCCAACCCGGATACCCGGTGCTCTGGGCGGCGTTCGACGGCGGCCACCAGCAGGGTCCGGTGGACGGGTGCGCCGGCTGCGAGAGCGGCGCGCGGAGCTGGGTCAAGCAGGAGGTGTGGCGGTTCTTCACCCAGTTCGGCTCCGACGTGCCGCCCACCACTCCCCCGCCGACGACCCCACCGGCCGGCCAGCAGAACGTGCTGATCGCGGGCGGGCAGTCCGGCCGGTGCATCGACATCCCCAACTCCAGCACCAGCAACGGCGTCCGCCCGCAACTGTGGGACTGCCACGGTGGGACCAACCAACGGTGGACCCACACCGCCAACCGCACCCTGACCGTCTACGGCAACAAGTGCCTGGACGCCAGCGGAGCGGGCAGCAGCAACGGCACCGCGGTGATCATCTGGGACTGCAACGGCCAAGCCAACCAGCAGTGGAACGTGAACGCCAACGGCACCATCACCGGAGCCCAGTCGGGGCTGTGCCTCGACGCCATCGGTTCCGGCACCGCCAACGGGACGCAACTTCACCTCTGGGCCTGCCACGGCGGCGCCAACCAGCAGTGGAGCACGCGCACCTAGGGACTGTTTCCTAGGGGCGGGCGGGCCCGGTCAGCGCCACCGGACCGGGCCCGCGTCGGCCCGGATCCGGAACAGTGCGTACGGCTTGCGCCGCAGGTCTTGCCCGGGTTGGCACGTCGCCTGGTGGTGCGGTTGGTTGGCGGTGACGTACCGGTGCCCGTCGGCGGCCCCGGACATGGTGTCGGGACCCAGCAGCCGAGGGTCGTGGACCACCGTCTCGTCATCGTCGTCGGTCGCTTTCCAAGCCGGCGGAGCCGGGGCGGCGGCTCACGCCAGCCCGGACGCTTCGGGTTGGCGTGGCATGGGCAATCCGTTACCGGTTGGTTCGCCACACCTGGCGGTCACCCGGTGTGTGCCGGGGCTCTTCGACGCGATGCTGGAGGCGGCCTCGGCAGCGGCCCATGAACACAACGCTGAAATCGACCACCACCGGGCGCGGATCCGGTGCGGTCTCCGCGAGGCGGACGGCCCGGCCGAGGGCCACCCGGTCATGTCGCATCGGTCGTGCAGCAGGAGCAGCCGGGCCCGCACCCACACGCGCCGGCATCGCTGTCGCCGGGCCCACCGGCCGCGGTGTCGGTCGGAGGGGTGGTCAGCGGGGCGACGCAGCAGGCATCGCCGCGCCACGCCTCCCGGCCTTCCTTGGCGGCGACGGCGGCGATCACCAGCGCGGCGATCGGGTCGGCCCAGGCCCAGCCGAACAGGCTGTTGACCCCGAGACCGACGAGCAGGACCGCGGACAGGTACGTGCACAGCAGGGTCTGCTTGGAGTCGGCGACCGCAGAGCGGGAGCCGAGTTCCCGGCCGGCGCGGCGCTGGGCGTACGAGAGCACTGGCATGATCGCCAGCGACAGCGCCGCGAGCACGAGGCCGGTGCGGGAGTGTTCGGCGTCGGGGCCGCCGGCCAACGCCCGTACCGACTCCACCGTCACGTAGATGGCGAGTGCGAAGAACGACACCGCGATGACCCGCAGCGCGACCTTTTCCCGGGCCTGCGGGTCGGGGCCGACGAACTGCCAGGCCACCGCCGCCGCAGAGGACACCTCGATGATCGAGTCAAGGCCGAAGCCGATCAGCGCGGTCGACGACGCCATGGTGCCGGCGGTGATCGCCACCACCGCCTCGATGACGTTGTAGGTGATCGTGGCCGCGACCAGCAGCCGCACCCGGCGGGCGAGGACCTGGTGGCGGTCCGACGACGGCCCCGCGGGTGTCACGGTTCTCAGGGGCAGGGTCATCAGCAGCAACCCTTCTCAGCGGAGTCCGGGCACACGGCCGGGTCGACCGCCAAGACGAGGCCGAGCAGGTCGGCCAGGGCATGTGCCAGGCGAACGTCGGCCAACTCGTAGCGGGTCCGGCGGCCCTGCGGCACCGCGACCACCAGCCCGCAGCCACGCAGGCACGACAGGTGGTTCGACAGGTTCTGCCGGGTCGTGCCCAGCAGGTCGGCCAACTCGGCCGGATAGCCGGGCCCCTCCCGCAGCGCCAGCAGGAGCCGCGCCCGGGTCGGATCGGACAGGGCGTGGCCGAAGCGGGCCAGTACCTGCCCGTGCGTCAACGCCTCCATTCCGCAGATAGTACAGCCGAGGCTGTATCAAGCCGAGTAGCGTGCTCAGCCTTCCACGCCGGGGGCGGCGCCCAGGCCCGCGACGTGTCGGTGGCGTAGGCGCCCGCCAACCGGTCCCCACACGCGCACCGGCTTTACTCCTCCGGGACGCGCGGGCCGACCTCGCCCCGCCTGAGGTGCTCCGCGTTGCGGTCGGCCTCATCGTCGGCGTGCGTGGCACCGGCGCCGGGGTCCGTCGTCCGACGCCCCTCGGCGTCCTGGTACACCGCACCGGTTTCGAGGGCTCGCTCCTGCTGACTCTGCTCGGGCGTCGTCATGGATTCCCACCTACCCTCGGGATCGGTCAGCAAACGGCCCCGCCGGATCGACAGGCCCCGATCATGGCGTCAGGCGACGCAGAACTCGTTGCCCTCCGGGTCGAGCATGACGACGTGCCCGAGGACCTCGCCGTACCACTCCTCCCGGACCACCGTCGCGCCGGCGGCGACCAGGTCGGGCACTTTCCGCCGGATCAACCGCGCGCGCTCGGCCTCGTCCCCGAAGCCCGGGCCGGCCACGCGGATGTCGATGTGCATCCGGTTCTTGGCCGACTTCCGCTCGGGGACCCTGAGGAAGGCGATGGCGGGGCCCCGACCGTCCGGATCGACGATGGACGCGTTGTCCGGCTCGTCGAAACCGGGTTCCTTGACGTACCCGAGGGCCAACGCCCAGAAGGCGGCGATCCGCTGCGGATCGTCGGCGTCGCATCCCAGCGTCCAGAAGGTGGCCACCGCGCCACCGTACGCGGGCGGTGCCGGCTCAGTGGCCACGGAACGCCTCCTGCAACCACCAGGAGCCGCCCGCCGCGCAGACCTTGGCGTCGATCACCAGCGGTCGGGTACGGGGACCGGCGAGCCACCGGCGTACCGGCCCGAGATCGTCGACGGTCCGGACGGTCAGTCCGTCGCAGCCGTAGCCACGGGCGATCGCGGCCAGGTCGGTCTCCGGGAAGGTGACAGTGTCCAACGGGTGCCCGTCCGGGCCGAAGTGGTGCACCTCGGCGCCGTACGCCGCGTCGTCGTAGATCACCACGAGCAGGGGCAGCGCCAGCCGGACGGCGGTGACCAGTTCGGTAGCGGACATGACGAAGCCACCGTCGCCGACCGCCGCGACGGTGAGCCGGTCCGGCCGGGCGACAGCCGCGCCGAGCGCACTGGCCAGACCGAGCCCGACCGACTGGAACGCCTGGGTGAAACAGAACCCGGCCACGTCCGGTACGTCCAGCCACATCGACGGGTAGCCCATGAAGTTGCCCGAGTCGACCACCACCGTGCGGTCGGGCGGCAGCAGGTCGTCCAGGGCGGCCGAGAGGGTCCTCGGGTCGATGGTCGCGGCGTCACTCTCGTCCCGGTACGGGACCGTCCGCCACCGGCCGTGGTCGCGGATCCGCTGGGCAAGCGCCGGCGTACGCCAACCGGCGTCCGTAGTCCCGGTGATGTCGGCGTCCAGTCGACCGAGCACCGCCTCGGCGACCGCCGTCACGTCGCCGGCCACCGTCAGGTCGACCGGGCGGTTCACCCCGAACGCGGCCGGGTCACTGTCGACCTGGACGACGACGGCGCCGGGCGGGATCAGTTCGCCGTGCCGGGTGGTCCACATGTTCAGCGTGCTGCCCCACGCGACGACCAGGTCCGCCGCGCCGATCAGCTCGGCGGCGAGAGGGGTGGCGAAGCCGCCGGCCACGTCGAGGTTCCACTGGTTCCCGGCGAACAGTCCCTTGGCCGCTGCCGAGACCGCGAGCAGCGCGCCGCACGCGTCGGCGAGCCGGGTCAGCGGTGCCCGGGCACCCCGGGCACCCCGACCAGCGATGAAGACCGGTCGGCGGGCGGCCTGGAGCGCGGCCAGCAACGGCTCGACCTGCGGGACGGCGCTCGGGGTCGGCGCGACCACGGGGACCGGACCGGACCACGGTTCGGTCGCCGCGTTCTGCACCTGCAACGGCAGGCCCAGCACCACCGTCGCACCCCGGGCGGCGGCCCGGTACGCCGCGCCCGCGTCCTCGGCCGCGTGCGTCGCGCGTACCCGGTGGAAGTCGGCCCCGACCGCGGCGGCGAGTGCCGGCAGGTCGATGAAGAAGTTCGACAGCGGTGCGGTGGCCTCCGGAGCCAGGACGACCATCGGGGTACGGCTCTTCGCGGCCTCGGTGAGGCCGGTCAGCGCGTTGGTGACGCCCGGACCCTGGTGCACCGAGAGGACAGCCACCCGCCCGCAGGTGCGCGCGTACCCGTCGGCCATGCTCGCCGCGCCACCCTCGTGGGCGGCCCCCACGAACCGGGCACCGGCCGCCACGAGGGCGTTCGTGACGTGGAAGTTGCCGCTGCCGACCACCCCGAAGACGTGCCGTACGCCGTGTCCGTGCAGGACCCGCCCGACCACCTCGGCTACCCGCATCGGTGGCCCGGCCTAGCGTTCGACCAGCGCGAGGACCCGGCACGGGCTGCCGGAGCCGGAGACGATCGGCAGCGGGCCGGCGATCACCACCGCGCCGGTGGTCGGCAACTGCCCCAGGTTGCGGAGCTGGGTCAGACCGTACTTGTCCTGGCCGAGCAGGAACGAGTGGCACGGGAACGGCGGGTCGAACGAGTGCGCGGCGCCCGCGTCGGTCCCGACCGTCTCCACCCCGACGCCACGGATCGGTGACTCCTCGGCCAGCCAGCGGGCGCACTCCACGGAGATGCCCGGGGTACGCCCGTCGTTGGCGTACCGCTGCGGATCGTCGCCGTACGCGTCCCAGCCGGTGCGGTAGAGCAGCCAGCCACCGGTGGGCAGGGGCCCGTGTTCCGCCTCCCACGCCCTGACGTGCTCCACCTGAAGCAGGAAGTCGGGGTTGTCGGCGGCGTCGGAGGAGTGGTCGATCACCACCGCCGGGGCGATCAACTGACTCACCGGGACCTGCGACACGTCGGCGCCGTGCTGACCGCTGACCCAGTGCACCGGGGCGTCGAAGTGGGTGCCGGTGTGCTCGCCGGTGGAGAAGTTGTTCCAGTACCAGGCCGGGCCCCTGTCGTCGTACCGGCTGATCTCGCTGAGCTGGAACGGCCAGGTCTGGCCGAACTGCTCGGGCAGACCCAGGATCGGAGTCTGGTCGGACAGCGGAGCGGTGAGGTCGACAACCTGGATCCGGCCGCTGGAAAGAGCGGCGACAAACTCCTGCAGCACCGTCATGCGGCGACGGTACACCCGCCCGCGTTCCACGATGGACCGTCGCGCGGTGCCCGCTGGCGTGTTGCCGCCGAACAGCCGGTTGACCGTCACACGGGAGCGGGCGGGGACCCGACGCCCTGAGCAATCAGTCAGATTGTTGTCACCGGCGCCGGCCCGGACTGCCCCGAAACCGCCCGATAACCGGGCCTGCGTCGCTGCGGGCAGGACACGTCACCGGATGCGGCTAGGTAAGCGCATCGCTACGATGGGTCAGCAATCCAGAGGAAGGGGTCGTGCCCGCGTGCGAAGTCCCGTCAACGGAACCGCGCCGGCGTCTGCGCCGGGCCGATCTGCGCCGCTTGCCGCTGACCGGCTGCGCAGCATCGCCCGGCGGATGGTGCTGATCGCGGTCGCCGTCGGGGCCGGCTTCGTCGTGGCCGCCCTGTTCCAGGGGCCGGCCGCCGCCGACGGTACGCACAGCGGGACCGGCGCTGAGCCGCAACGGAAGCTCGGCCGTCTGGTCGAGCCGGTCGTGCGGCTGACGGTCGCGCAGCGCCCCGATGAGGAACGCCAGCGGGCCACACGTGCCGACGAGCGCCGCCGCGACCGGCCGCGCGCCCCGCTGGCCGGGCTCGTCGGTGACATCGTCGCTCCCCGCGAGCAGACACCCACCACGCAGCCTCGACGCGGGCCGGACGCATCGCCCGCGTCCGTGCCGCCGCCCCGGGCCGACGCGTCCGTCCCACCCGACGCGGCAGAGCCCGACACGCTCCAGCCGGCCCCGGTCGCTCGCGCGGCCCATCGGGCAGCTCATCGTGCCGAGCCGCCGCGCTCTGCCGCTGGCGCACCGCGACCGCCGGCCACCGCCGTCCCCGACCTGCCGGCCACCGCCGTCCCCGACCTGCCCACGCTGTACGTGCCAGGTGATTCGCCGGTGGTGGGCCTGATCACCGCCCCGCTGCCGTACGTCGTCGACACCGTCCACGCGGTGCCGATCCGCCCCCTCGTCACGGCGCTCCTGCACGTCGTCGACGCCGTGCTACCACCGGCTCTCGACACGGTGGTCGTTCCCGCGGCGACACCTCCGCCGCCCGTTCCGCCGGCGCTCGGGGCGGGTGCGGTCGCGGTGACCGACCCGGCTCCCGTACCGACAGTCCCGACGCCACCGGCGGATCCGCCGGTGCCCCCCGCGCCCGCCGCGGCGCCGCCGGCACCGGCCGCGCCAGCGCAAATGTCTGTCGTCGGCCCCGCACCGCCCACCGCCTCGACGACGGGGCACCGGGCCGCGCCACGGGAGCCGGTGGACGCCGCGAGCGAATTCTCGGGCCAACCCGTCATGCCCGTCGACCAGGACGCCGCCGGTGTCGACGACCGATCGAAACCCGGGCCGGGGCTGGCCCGGCCGGTGGACCGGCAGTCGCACAGCGGTGCTGCGCAGCCCGGCGATCTCGTGCCGCTCCTGGTCGAGAGCCGCACTCCGGCGGCGATCGCCCGCCCGGGCTGAGGGCGGGTCGACCGACCTCGGTGGCGGGCCCCACGGCCCGCTCCACCCGCCGGCCGGTCGATCGGTGCCCGCGCCCGTCCACACCGACGGCGCCGCGGGCCGCTGCCTGCCCGTCTGTCGCGCACGACCGCCCTGATCAACCCGTGGACGCTCCGGGATCGGTGGCCGCCGTGACGCGTACCTGAGATCGGAGAAGACGTGGTGATCCACGTTGTTGTCGCCGAGGACATGGGTCTGCTTCGCGGGGCGCTCTGCGCCGCGCTGTCACGAGAGGAGGACATGGAGGTGGTCGCCGACGTCGAGGGTGTCGGCGAGCTGTTGACAGTGGTTCGGCGGTGCCGGCCACAGGTGGTGGTGCTGGCGCTGACGCCGGAGCTGCCCGACCCGGTGGAGGTGGTCGCCCGCATCGACGTCGAGGCGCCGGAGGCCGCCGTGCTGGCGATGAGCCCTCGGTGGAGCCCAGCCCTGGTGGAGGCGGCGCTGGCGGCCGGCGCACGGGGTCTGGTCGGCAAGGACAGCTCGCTGGCCGAGTTGGTGCGGGCGATCCGCGCCCTCGCGGCCGGGGAGCGGGCGATCGATCCGAGCGCGGCGGTGGCGGCGCTGAGTCCCACCGAGATGCCGTTGACGCCCCGGGAGATGGACGTGCTGCGGATGGCCGCCGAAGGCCTGCCCCTCAAGGAGATCGCCGTCCGCCTCTACCTGGCGCACGGAACGGTGCGCAATCACCTGTCGGTGATCCTGCGCAAGACCGGCGCCCGCAACCGGTTGGAGGCGGTGTCGCGCGCGCGGCGTAACGGCTGGCTGTAGCCGTCGGGGCGGGTCCGGTGGAGACAGTCCGGACCCGCCCCGTCACCGTGCGGACCCGCCGGACCCGTGTTTGAATGTTGACGTTGAGTGATCACTACCGGAGTGCAGGAAGGTCCATCGTGATCCGTACCCTGCTCGCCCTGGACGGCGCCCTGGTGTTGGGTGCGCTGTCGTTCGTCCTCGCCGCCGAGGAGGACATCCGCGTCGTGGCGGAGGTGGATCGCGGTGATGCGGTCTCCGCTGCCGTTCACACCCAACGCCCCGACGTGGTGGTGGCCGACCTCGACTTCGTCGAGGGAATCGATCCCGGCCGCCTCGGTGGGTGCCCCCTGCTGTTGCTGGCTCACCCGCACCGGGCGCGGCGACTGCGAGGCATGCTCTGCCCGACCAGGGCGGTCGGCATCCTGCGCAACGACGCCGCCCCGCACCGGGTCATCGACGGCATCCGCCGGCTCGCCCGCCGGGAACCCGTGCTGGACGCGGATCTCGTCGTCGCGGCGCTGCGCTCGGACGGCCCACTGACCAGCCGCGAGACGGAGGTGCTGAGGCTGACGGCCGCGGGAGCGCCGGTCGCTGAGGTGGCGGCGTCGCTCGGGCTCACCCGCGGCACCGTCCGTAACCATCTCGGTCGGATCGCCCGCAAGGTGGGTGCCCGTACCCGGGTGGAGGCCGTGCGGATGGCGGGCGAGGCGGGGTGGATCTGACCAGCGCGTCGGCGCTGACGGGCGGGGTTCAGCCCGGCCGCGCCGACGTCGCCCGGGACGGCACCACCGGGTCGTCCCAGCAGCCGACGAGCATCCGGTAGGTGGCCGAGCGGGCCATCAACTGTTCGTGCGTGCCCAGCAGGGGCTCGTCGCCATCGAGGACCAGCACCCGATCAGCCCGCAGCGCGGAACTGATCCGGTGTGCGATGACCACGAGGCTGCCGGGCCGCCGGGCGAAGGCGGCCTCGACCGTCGCTTCCAGCGCCGGATCCAGGTGGCAGGTCGCCTCGTCGAGGAGCATCAGCGGGGCGGGTGCCAGCCAGGCCCGGACCGCCGCGATGAGTTGCCGCTCGCCCGCGGAGAGCAGGGCCGGCGTGACCGGCGCGCTCAGGCCACCCAGACGAGCGGCCAGCGGACGCGCGCCGAGCGCGTCGAGGGCGACCTCCAGCGTGTGCTCGTCGGCGTCCGGCCGCAGGTAGCGGAGGTTGTCGGCGAGACTGCCGGTGAACACGTACGCCTCCTGGGGTACCAGCACGCGCATCCGGGCGAGGCCGACCGGATCGACAGCGGTGACCGGCGCGCCGGCCAGGTGGACAGTGCCCGCCTGCGGAGCCACCAGACCGGCCATCAGGGCGGCCAGTGTGGACTTGCCGGCGCCGCTGGGTCCCACCACGGCGAGATGGTCCTGGTCGGCCAGTGTCAGCGAGAAGTTCCGCAGGACGGGTCGGGCGCGCGGACCGTAGGCGAAGGTCAGTCCCCGGACCTCGACGGTTGGTGACCGTCCGCCGGGGGCGGTGGGCGGCCGGCGGTGGGGTGTCCGGTCGGCGGGGGCCGGCGGGCGTTGGTCGTCGGACACCGGATAGGTGCGCAGGATGTTCTCCAGTGTGACCACGTAGCGCAGCCCGCCGCCGCCGAGACCCTGCACCAGTGTGTGCAGAGCGGGTTGCAACCCGGTGGAGACGTAGATCAGCGCACCCAGCACCGCGCCGGCGGTGAGACCACGCTCGACCAGCCACGGGGCGGCCACCATCAGCACCAGCAGGGGCAGCCAGCCGCCGATGCCGAGGCTGAGGCTGCGGATCGCCGCCATCCGGGCGAGCATGCGTTCGGTGGCGGCCTGCGCCGACACCCAGCGGGCCACCTCGGCCGTCACGCGGGTCTGGGCGCCGCAGGCCAGCACGTCGCGGTGACCGGCCAGCGCGGTCGCCGCCGACTGGCCGAGCTGCTCACCGGCCCGGACGTACGCACGCTGGTGGGTGACCATCGCCGGCAGCGCCGCGAGGAACACGCCCAGACCGGCGACCAGCGGCACGGCGGCCAGCGCCGCCACCACGGGCGCCAGGGCGAGCAGGCCGAGCAGGGCGGCGCCCGCCGAGAAGAGGAAACCACGGGTCACCATCAGCAGACCGGCGAAGGTGTCGCGGACGATCTCCATCTGGTGGGTCAGCCGGGTCACGGCGGCGCTGTCCGGGCGGCCACCCGCCCGGGTGGCGTCGCCCAGCGCACCCCGGACCACCTGGGCGGCCACCTCGTCACGGAACGGCTCGACCACGGCGCCGAGGCTCCGGTACGTCCGACCGGTGGCCGCCGCGCCCACCAGCACGGCCACCGCGAGGACCCCCAACCAGGCCAGGCCGTTGAGCGGACGTCCGGCCAGGAAGCCCTCGTCGACGGCGCGGGCGACCAGATAGCCGGCGAGCAGCGCGGGCAGCGACTCGACAAGCGACCAGCCGCCGAGCCCGGCGAGCGCCCGTCGTCGGGCCCGCAGCGCCCGCCAGGTCACCCGGCGTACGCCGGAACGGCTCACGATCCGCCGCCGGCCGGCTGGAAGACCGCCCGGTAGTCCGGGTCGGCCCAGAGTTGCCGGTGCGGCGCCAGGCCGCGCAGCCGACCGCCGTCCAGCCAGGCGACCAGGTCGGCCGCCGCGGCGGCCGCGGTGCGGTGGGTGACCACCAGTCGGGTACGCTCCCCGCCCCGCCCGAGGACCGCGGTGGTGATCCGGTGTTCGGTAGCGGTGTCGAGGCTGGACGTCGCGTCGTCCAGGATGAGCAGCCGCTCGGCGGCGAACGCGCGGGCCAGGCCGAGGCGTTGGGTCTCGCCCCCGGAGAGGGGTGTGTCCACCAGCGGGGTGCGATAGCCGCCGGGCAGACGGTCGATCACGTCGGCGACCGCCGCCGTGCGGGCCGCCCGCAGCACCGCCGGTGTGGCCGGGCTCCGATCGGCCGGCGGCGTCGCCGCGTCGACCGGCAGCGCCAGGCCGATCGCGTCGTGGACTGTCGCGCCGATCAGCACCGGCCGGTCGAAGGCGTAGCCGACGGCACGGCGCAACGCCGCCGTGTCGAGGTCGCGCAGCGGCACACCGTCGAGTCGCACCTCACCGCGGTCGGGGTCGTGCAGCCGGCCGGCCACGGCCGCCAGGGTCGACTTGCCGGCACCGGACGCGCCGACGACGGCCACTGTGGCTCCGGCCGGCACGTCCAGGTCGATGCCGTCCAGGATGGGCCGACCGTCGTCGGCGTGCACGCCCACCCCGCGCAGTCGCAGGGCGCCCGCGCCGGGTGGAAGGGGCCGATCTCCTGCGGGCGCGGCGGACTGTGCCAGCAGCTCGGCGACCCGGTGTGCTCCGGCGCGGCTGCGGACCAGGTGGTTCAGGGTGGCGAGCACGCCACCGAGGCCGGCGCCCATGGCCGCGTACCGGACGGCGGCGACCAGTTCACCCGGCGTGAGCCAGCCTGCGGTCAGGGCGTACCCGCCGACCGCGATGACGCTCAGGTTCAGCAGCGGCGCCACGGCCGCGGTGCGGGCGCTCGCCCGGGCCAGCAGTTCCCAGGAACGCCGGCCGTGCCGGTCCAGCTCCGGCAGGGCCGCCAGCACCCGGTCCTGCTCGCGGTGGGTGGTGCCGGCGGCGGCGATGGTCCGGGCGCCGGTCAGCGACTCCAGCAGCCGTCCGGCGATGGTGCCGAGAACCCGTTGGTACCCGGCGGTCGCCGCCGAGGCGTCAGCCACGAAGGCGCGCATGAGGACGGCGAGCAGGCCGAGGCCAGCGAGCAGGGTGATCCCGAGGACCGGTTCCATGATGGCGAGCGCGACGACGCTGCCCAGCGGCGGAAGCACCGCCACGATGGCCAGGACCACGGCGTTGCCGGCCTGTCCCGCGTCGGCGGCCTGGCCGACCAGACGGCCGACGAGATCACCCACCGGGTGCCGGCGGGTGGCGCGGATGTCCAGGGCGAACAGGTGACGCAGCAGACGCCGGCGCAGTCCGGCGGTGGCGCGGGCCGCACCGTACCCGCTGGTCAGGTCCGTCAGGGTGTCGACGCCGATGAGGACGACGACCAGGCCGCAGGCGGACACCGCCCACCAGCCGGAACCGCCGCCGAGGGCGGCGTCGACGGCGCGGCCGAGCGCCGCGGGTAGCAACAGTTCGGCGGCCGCGCCGAGCAGCGCGACCGCCGCGAGTCCGGCGGTCCAGCCGCCGCCCGCCAGGACCGTCTGCCGCAGCAGCCTGTCCCCCGAGGCGAACGTCGGCATCGGTCCTCCCGTTGGTACGCGGTTGCCCTGGGTGGGCACGTCTACCCACCCAGGGCCCCGTGTGTGTGGATCAGTTGCAGGTCGTGACGGAGAGCGAGCTGTCGCCGCAGAGCAGCAGGCTCGCCCGGCTACCGCCACCCGTGCGGTCGGCCGGAGCCATCTCCAGGCCCTGGAGGTCCAGAAGCGCCATGTCGTTCACCTCCCTTCCATCCGTTCGCTGATCAGGTCGCCCTCGCTGTGGCGAGGGAGTCTCTGCGCGCCCGGCAGGGGCGCGAGGAAAGGCAGCGCCGGCGGTTGGTCGTGCCGCGCGCTGGCCAGCGCGTACAGCACGCCGGCGGTGCCGGTGCCGAAGTCCATGGAGAGCCGCAGCAACTGCTCGCCGGGGAACGCGGTCCCCTCCCGGTACGGCAGCGCGTGCCAGCTCAGCCGGTCCAGCTGCGCGTCGAGTTCGCGGCGGTCGGCGTGGTCGGTCGAGGCGGCGAGGTAGGCGATGATGCCGGCCCGTCCGGCGAAGAGCCCGGACTGTGCGTAGAACGGTGAGCGGGCCGCGCGGCGGATTCCCGCGCTCGCCTCGGCGAACCGGTCGTCGGCCCGGTGGCGCAGGTACTGGTCGAGGACCAGCCCGATGCCGACGCTGCCGTGCGCCAGGTAGGGCATGGTGCGCCAGCCCTCATTGACCTCCAGCGCACCGTCCGGCCGCAGCACACACCGGCGCAGGTCCTGACGCAGGGCCGTGGCGGCGTGCTCCAACAGCTCGCCGTCGCCGCTGAGTTCGTAGAGGCGCAGCAGCATCAGCGCCGGTCCGGTCCGGCCGCGCAGCAACCCGGCGTACGGGTGGTGTCCGCCGCTGACGTCCGGGCCCGGGTCGTCGGCCAGCTGGCCGATCACCCGCTCGGCGGCCCGCCACGCGGCGTCGCGCAACGACGCCTCCCCGGTACGCCCGGCAAACTCGGCCAGGTTGAGCGCGATCCCGGACAGTCCGCCGGACAGGCTGTGGTCGAGCCCGTCCAGTGGTTCTCGCAGGCAGATGTCGAGAACGTCCAGTGCGTCCTGTCGGCGGCCAAGGTGGGCGAGTGCGTACGCGACGCCGTGCAGCCCGTCGTAGAAGCCGCAGCGGGTGCCGGACGGGGGTGCTGTCGCCCGCCGCACCAGCCAGTCCTCGTGTTCGGGCCACCGCCCGGCGCCGCTCTTGTCGAGCGCGTACAGCACGCCGGCCGCTCCGTGGGCGAGGTTGAGGCCGCCACTGCGGAACTGTTCGATGTCGCCGGGGAAGAGCCGGTCGTCGCGTTCGGGGGTGGCGCTGGCCACGATCGCCGTCGTCAGCTGGTGACGCATGGTGGGCCAGTCGTCCGCGCCGATGCGTGGGTCGGTGGTGACCGGTGGGGCGCCGGTGATCTCCTCGACCGCCGGGTCGAGGAAGGACCTCGGCACCGGGAAGTTCGCGGCGATGATGTCGGCCAGGTGGGTCACCTTCGCGGGGGCGAGCCGGACCAGCTGGGTCAGCGGCAGGAACAGCGCCAACCGAAGGCAGGCCAGGGCGTACTTGTCGACCGCCGGGCCGCTGCGGTCCCTCGGCGCCGCGAAGCCCTGGTTGCGCAGCCCGGGTCGGCGGTGCCCGGCGATCGGGGCGGCCACCTCGAAGTCGACGAGGGCAACCTGGTCGTCCGGCCGGATCATGATGTTGAACAGGTGCAGGTCCCCGTAGACCAGGCCGCGCTCGTGGATCGCCGCGACGATGGTTTCGACCTGCTGGTAGACATGGCGGGCCCATCGGACGTACGCCGCCCGGTCGCCGTCTGTCGCGTCGGCGTCGATCAGTGGGTACCTGTCGACAAGCACCTTGTTCAGCGGTTTGCCGTCGATGAACTCGAGCGCGAGGAACCGGTGTTCGCCGAGGACGAACTCGTCGTGCACCTGCGGCACCTGCGGCAGGTCGGCGAGTTGCCGCAGGGCCTGCGCCTCGCGGGCCAGCCGGGCGACGGCGTCGGTGCCGTCGGCGTCCAGGCCGGCGTGCGGTCGAGCTTCCTTCAGGACCACCTCGGTGTCGGTACGCAGGTCCCGGCCCACGTACAGCCCACCGCCGTTCGAGAAGTGGATCACCCGTTCGATCCGGTACGGCACCTGGTTGGTGCTGGTGTCGTTGCGGGCGGCCAGGTGCGGGCCGAGGAAGTCGGGCAGGGTGATCCAGGACGGTACGTGGAAGACCGGTTCGCGGCGGTCGGGCACCAGCGTGCCGGAGTCGTCCTCGATCGCCGGGACCACCTGGCCGTCGGGAGAGTGGCAGTAGCGGGCGGCGAAGCCGCCGTAGCGCACGTGGACGGGGCCGGCACCGTAGCGCAGGTCGCTGAGGATGTACGGTCCGGGCTCGCCGGTGAGCAGTTCGTCGAGTTCCTTGCAGGTCAGTTCCAGCTCGGCGTCGTCGCGCGGGTAGACGGTGACGAACTTGCCGCTGGCCGCCCGGGCGGCGTACTTGGAGTTGCGCAGCAGCAGCGTGCGTGGCCCGCGCAGGAACTTGAAGGACAGGCCGCGGGGGACGCAGTAGTTCCAGACCGCGTCCAGCACCCGCTCGGCGTTCGCCAGACCTGCCGACACGTGAATCTTCCAGCCCTGCTGGGGCAGCGAGCCGCCGTCGGGCGCGTAGATCAGCCAGTCGTCGAGCGGCTCACGGCGCCAGCCGGCCGGTACCGGCCGGTCGGCGGCCGGGAAGACGGGCTGCGCGACGGCGCTGCCGAGCGAGTCGTAGAACAGCCGATCTGCGGCGCAGTAGCTGTCGTAGCGTTCGTCCACCGTCTCGCCGCCCTTCGAACTCGGCCGGCTGTTGTTCCGGCGTTGCATCGAGTCTCATCGACAGGACGGGGCGGTCTCCAGTGCGCTTAGTCATGACCTTCGATGCATGGCGCACAGGCACACATGACATTAGTCAGGTCCGCACGGCCGCGCTCAGATCGGGTCGGTGAGGTCGGAGACAGAGGCGGGTACTCGCCGTCGGGCGACGGACAGTGTCGATCTCGCTGCTGGCGTGCCGACGGCGGCGGGCCGGCGTCTAGGCTTCCTGCGTGGCCGATGCCGAGCTGGTGACGAATGACGAGCGGCTGCGTCGTATCGAGGCGATCACCGACGCGGCCCTCTCAGGGCTGAACATCGCCGAGTTGCTCGACGAGCTGCTCGAACGGATCCGGGACCTGCTCAAGGTCGACACCGCCACCATCCTGCTGCTTGACGACCACACCGGTGAGCTCGTCGCGACAGCGGCCAAGGGCCTGGAGGAGGAGGTACGCCGCGGTTTCCGCATCCGGGTCGGACGCGGCTTCGCCGGTCGGGTGGCGGCGACCCGCGGACCGGTCATGATCTATGACGTCGGGCCGGACGACGTGGTCAATCCCATCCTGCTCGTCAAGGGCATCCGTGTCCTGCTGGGCGTGCCCATGCTCGTCAACGGCAACCTCGTCGGCGTACTGCACGTCGGCTCCCTGACGCTGCGGCGGTTCGGCCCGGACGACGTGCAGCTGTTGCAGCTCGTCGCCGATCGGGCCAGCCTCGCCGGTCAGGCCCGCGCACAGGTCCTCGACCGGCAGGCGGCGCTGGCGCTGCAACACAGCCTGCTACCGGGCCGACTGCCCGACGTCCCCGGCCTGGACCTGGCCGCCCGCTACATTCCGGGCCACGACCTGGGCATCGGTGGCGACTGGTACGACGTGTTCACGTTGCCATCGGGGTGGCTGGGCGCCGTCATCGGCGACGTCTCCGGTCACGGGCTGCCGTCCGCCGTCGTGATGGGACGCATCCGCAGCGCGCTACGCGCCTACGCTCTGGATTCCGACGACCCCGCCCAGGCACTGACCTCACTCGACCGCAAGATCCACCACTTCGAGGCGGGCACTCTCACCACCGCCGTCTACGCCCTGATCTCTCCCGACCGCACGCGGGTGCACGTCTCCTCGGCGGGCCACCTTCCCCCACTGCTGGCCGTTCCCGACCAGCCCAGCGTGCCCGTCAGCGTGTCGGTGGACCGGCCACTCGGGGTGGGCCGGCCGGTGAGCAATCGCCGCACCACGGTTCTGGACCTACCGCCGGGCGCGGCGCTGGTCTTCTACACCGACGGGTTGGTCGAGCGCCGCAGCGAGGTGATCGACACCGGGATCGAGCGTCTCGCCGACGCCGTGCGGCCCGGGCCGGCCGAGGCGTTGTGCGACCACATCATGGCCACCACGGCGGAGGAACACCCGAACGACGACATTGCCCTGTTGGTCATCCGCCGTCGACCACTGTCGGACTGAGCCGATCGGGCAGCTGATCCACGGCTGACCCACCCACCGGTCACGCATTGTTCGATCTTGTGCGCCGGAAGGCGCGCGAATCGTGGCGCCCTGATCCGTAACAGGTCCGAAACTACCGGTTGAAAACCAGGGATTTTTCTGCCAGCCTGGGAGCCATCGACAGGTGTGAACGTTAACAAGATCCTTCCGCGGAGGAGGCGCCTCACGCAACCGTCAGGCCCACCCACCTGCCAGGTGACCACATCCACCACCCTGCGGTACCAGCGCCCGCGACCATGTCCCGGCGGGCGACCGGACCCACTCATCGCAACGCTCCACCCGCTGGTCAAGTAGCCCGAGCGACCCGCATCCGGGCCACCACCTGAGGCCGCTGCCGGCCCGCTCGGGCGGACTCAGCACGGTGACCACCGCCATCTGGCGGGGCCACCCACTCGAACAGCGCCAGAGCTCTTCCTATCCCACCACCGGAGGATCAGCATGCCTTCCCGGACCCGTCTCACCGGGCATACCCGACTGCGAACGCTCACTCTTTCCGGAACCGCCGCGATAATTCTGACCCTGATCGTGTCGCTGCTGCCCAATCTGGCCCAGGCCGCCGAGACGACCCTCGGCGCCGCCGCAGCCCAGTCCGGCCGCTACTTCGGCGCCGCCGTCGCCGCGAACAAGCTCGGTGACAGTGCCTACACGACGATCCTGAACCGCGAGTTCAACAGCGTCACGCCCGAGAACGAAATGAAGATCGACGCGACCGAGCCGCAGCAGAACAACTTCACCTTCGGCAACGCGGACCGGATCGTGAACCATGCGACCTCCCGGGGTTGGAAGGTCCGGGGCCACACCCTGGCCTGGCACTCCCAGCAGCCGAGCTGGATGCAGGGCATGGAGGGCTCGGCGCTGCGCAGCGCGATGCTGAACCACGTCACCCGGGTGGCCACCTACTACCGGGGCAAGATCCACTCGTGGGATGTCGTCAACGAGGCGTTCGAGGACGGCAACAGCGGCGCCCGTCGTAACTCGAACCTGCAGCGCACCGGCAACGACTGGATCGAGGCCGCGTTCCGCGCCGCCGACGCGGCGGACCCGAACGCGAAGCTCTGCTACAACGACTACAACACCGACAACTGGACCTGGGCCAAGACCCAGGCGGTCTACAACATGGTGCGCGACTTCAAGTCCCGGGGCGTGCCGATCGACTGCGTCGGGTTCCAGTCGCACTTCAACGCCAACTCGCCGTACAACAGCAACTACCGCACGACGCTGTCCAGCTTCGCCGCCCTCGGGGTGGACGTGCAGGTCACCGAGCTGGACATCGAAGGCTCCGGCACGACGCAGGCCAACACCTACCGCAACGTGGTCAACGACTGCCTGGCCGTGGCCCGCTGCAACGGGGTCACCGTGTGGGGCGTGCGGGACTGCGACTCGTGGCGCTCCGGTGGCACTCCGCTGCTCTTCGAGTGCAACGGCAACAAGAAGGCCGCCTACAACGCCACCCTGGAGGCGCTGAACAGCGCCACTCCCACCAACCCGCCGACCGACCCGCCCACCGACCCGCCCACCAACCCGCCCGGCTCGGCCAACGAAATCGTCGGCACCCAGTCCGGCCGGTGCGTCGACGTGCCCAACGCGGCGACCACCAACGGCACCCGGGTGCAGCTCTACGACTGCAACAAGCAGACCAACCAGGCCTGGACCTACACCTCGGGCAAACAACTGCAGGTGTACGGCACCATGTGCCTCGACGCCGCCGGCTCCGGCAACGGCGCGGCGGTGCAGATCTACAGCTGCCACAGCCAGACCAACCAACAGTGGAACGTCAACTCCAACGGCACCATCAGCAATGTCCAGTCCGGGCGATGCCTGGACGTCTGGAGCACCAGCAACGGAGCCCAGATCCAGCTGTACGACTGCCACGGCCAGACCAACCAGCAGTTTCGGCTCGCCGCCCTCGGCGGTGGCACCCAGACGCCCACCCCGACGCCGACCACGCCACCGCCGACCGGCGGCGCGTGCGACCTGCCCTCGTCGTACCGGTGGTCGTCGACGGGTGCGCTCGCTCAGCCGAGGTCGGGCTGGGTGTCGCTGAAGGACTTCACCGTGGCGCCGTACAACGGTCAGCAGCTCGTCTACGCCACCACGCACGACACCGGAACCACCTGGGGCTCGATGAACTTCGGCCTCTTCAGCAACTACTCGCAGATGGGCTCGGCCAGCCAGAACGCGATGAACTCGGCGACCGTCGCGCCGTCGCTGTTCTACTTCGCCCCGCGCAACATCTGGGTGCTGGCCTACCAGTGGGGCGGCACGGCCTTCTCGTACCGGACCTCGAGTGACCCGACCAACCCGAACGGATGGTCGGCGGCGCAGACGCTGTTCACCGGCAGCATCTCCAACTCCAACACCGGCCCGATCGACCAGGCGCTCATCGGCGACGACCAGAACATGTACCTGTTCTTCGCCGGCGACAACGGTCGGATCTACCGGGCGAGCATGCCGATCGGGAACTTCCCGGGCAGCTTCGGCTCCAACTACACGACGATCATGACCGACTCGACGAACAACCTCTTCGAGGCCGTCCAGGTCTACAAGCTCCAGGGCCTGAACAAGTACCTCATGATCGTCGAAGCGATCGGCGCGAACGGGCGCTACTTCCGCTCGTTCACCGCCAGCAGCCTGGGTGGCACGTGGACGCCGCAGGCCACCAGTGAGAGCAACCCGTTCGCAGGCAAGGCCAACAGCGGTGCCACCTGGACCAACGACATCAGCCACGGTGAGCTGCTGCGGACCAGCGCCGACCAGACCATGACCGTCGACGCGTGCAACCTGCAACTGCTCTACCAGGGTCGTTCCCCCAGTTCCGGCGGCGACTACGGCCTCCTGCCGTACCGGCCGGGTCTGCTGACCCTCCAGCGCTGACGATCGGACACCGCCGGGGGCGGGTGGGCTCGCGCGAGCCCCGGCGGCCAGCAGCACCCAGGCCCCGAGCAACTCGCTGCCGGCGGCGATCCCGGC
>NZ_JBEZFX010000011.1:0-225860 GCF_040649675.1 Micromonospora parva
ACTTCCTCCTCCCGGGGGGGGGGGGGGGGGGGGGGGGGGGGGGGGGGGGGGGGGGGGGGGGCCCGGCGCGGGGGGGGCCCCCCCCCCCCCCCCCCCCCCCGCCCGGGTGTGCCGGTGTCGCCACGCGCTCGCCGGACGCGGTACGGTGCGTGGCATCTCGGCACATCGGAGGTCGCTTCATGCCTACCGTCGTCGTTCTCGCGCTGACCCTCGCCCTCGCCCCGGCGCCCTCGCCGTCGGCCACGTCGAATCCGCTCGGCGACATCATCGGTGGGGTCGGTCAGATCGTCGACGACCTGCTCGGCGGCGACCCGCCCAGTGCCGCTCCGACGCCGAGCGCCACCGCGACCGGGGTGCCCACGCCCGGTCGGCCACCGGCCGCCGGTCAGCCCACCCCGGTGCGGACCACGGCGGTCCCGGCGCCCGCCGGTTCGGTGGGTGATGCTCCCGCACCCGCCGCCCCCGCCCCTGATCGCCGCCCCGTCGGCGAGAGCACCGACACCCGCGAGGTCGTCGTGCCGCAGCGCGACGGCGACACCCCCGAACCGGCCGCCCCGCCGGTGTTCGCCAGCCCCACCCGCGACGCCTGGCCACCCGCGTCGTACCTGTTGGTCGTCGTGCTGCTCGCGGTGCTGGCGCTGCTGCTCCTGCGCCGCCGGGCCCCGGCCCCCGCCGTTGCCGCACCCGCGCCGGACCCCGGTCCCGTGCCGGATTCCGGTCCCGCACCGGATCCCGGCCCGGTTCCGGACAACGACAACGTCAGCCGCCTGCCGACCAGCCTCAACGCCATCTACGAGATGGGTCGGCTGGATGAGCGACTCGAACAGGAACGGCGGCGGCGCACCTGATGGCACACCGCCGCCGACGGTCTCAGCGCGCCGGGTAGCCGCCCTCACGCCGGGGGATCTCGTCGTCGTACGCCCCGACCGGGCCGCTGTAGCGGGTCTTGCCCTTCGGGTACGGCCAGGCGTTCGCGGTGCAACCGTGCAGGCCCAGCGTCTGCTGCTGCATCACCGGCGCCGCCCGGCCCCGCCCGGGGCACCGCTCGTGGCCGTACCCGAGTTTGTGTCCCACCTCGTGGTTGACCATGTACTGCCGGTAGGTGTCGAGGCTCGCGCCGTACCGCGGCACCCCCTTGACCCAACGCGCCACGTTGAGCACCACCCGGGCACCGTTGCGGCACGAGGTGTAGGCGTCCGGCACGTCCTGGCAGAGCGTGTCACGGGTGCCGGGGGTCGCCAGGTAGATGGTGAAGTCGGTCGGTTCACCGGCACCGACCCGGCGCAGCCGCCACGCCCCGCCCGCCGTCCACCCGCGCGGGTCGTTCAACGTCGTGGTGATCGCGGTCGCGATGTCAGCCGTCGCCAGGCCCTGGATGTCGCGCTCCACGGCGACCCGGTAGCGCAGCAACCGGCCGCCCGTCGCGCGTCCCGGCGTCGTCTCGCCCGACGCCACCGACCAGCGGTTACCGCCGGTGGCGGGGTAGGTCACCGGGATGACCGCTGGGGAACTGGACCGCACCTCGGTGGTCGCGCTCGGCCGCCCGGCGGGTGTCGCCGGCCCGGCGGGCAGCTCTCCGGCGGCGACCGGCTCGGTGGCCGGTTCCCCGGCGGCCGGCAGACCGCATCCGGTGAGCAACACCATCACCAGCAGCGACGCCATCGATGCGGGACCCCAGCGGCGGGTAACCTTCGTCGACATGTCTCTCCCCTCGCGCAACGCTCAGTGGTGGCGCGGAGGAGAAGACGGGTGACCGGGGCGAAAAGTTGATGTGACCCAGCGCTCAACCTTTTGCCGGCCCCGCCCGTCTCTAGCTCTGTGGCACGGGGAGGGTTCGCGGTGGCGCGGGGGGACGCGGATTTCGTGGAGTTCGCGCGGGCGGCGTCCGCGCGACTGGTGCACGCCGCGTACCTGATGACCGGCGACCACCACCAGGCCGAGGACGCCGCGCAGACCGCGCTGGTCCGTACCTACGCGTCGTGGTCACGGATCCACGACGACGACGCCTACGGGTACGCGCGCCGCACGCTGGTCAACCATCTGGTGGACGGGTGGCGACGGCCGATGCGGGAGTACCCGACCGACGAGGTGCCGGAGCAGCGGCGTGACGACGTGGCCGACGACGTGGCAACCCGGCGCTGGTTGATCGCCATCCTCGGTGCGCTCAGCCCTCGGGAGCGCGCCATCGTCGTCCTGCGCTACTACTTCGACCTGCCGGAGGCGCAGGTGGCCCGGGAACTTTCGGTATCCGTCGGCACCGTCAAGAGCACCAGTTCGCGGGCTCTGGAGAAGTTGCGCAGCGCCACCCCCCGGATGGCCGATGAGGAGGCGCGCCGATGAGCGAGCTGGAACGGCTCCGCCACGCCATGCGGGCGACCGAGCGTCCCGACGCGGGGCTCGATCTGAGCGCCGTGATGCGCGAGGGACGTCGGTTGCGTACCCGTCGGCGCGTCGCCGCGGCCGGGGCGGCGACGCTCGCGACCGGCCTGGCCGCCGCGGTCGTCGCGGTGGCGGTCGGCGTGTCCGGGCCGGGCGATCCGACGCCGACCGAGCCTCTGCCACCGGCCGCTGTCGCTCCACCGACGGTCGCTGACTCGCCGTCGGCGCAGAAGTCGCCGGACCGCACGGCACCTCCGACGCTGGCCAGCGACACGCCACTGGCGAAGCCGTTGGGCCAGTTGGTGGACAGCGGGGTACGGCACGGCAGTGAGCGCCGCATGTACTACTTCGTCCCGGTGTCCGTGCCCGGCGTACCCAAGGTGTCCATCGGCCTGGCCGCCGGTCGCCAAACCACCGGCGGCTCGCTGACCACGGACCTCCTGGTCAACGACGTCGAGGGCAGTGACCGCAGCGCCGGGTTCCACCAGATCGGCTACGACGAGGGGTCTGCCGCCGCGCCGGTGCCCACCTTCGGCTACTTCGTCGGCCCCGCCAAGCGGATCATCGGCACCGTCGACGGTCGGCAGGTCGACGCCCGGGTGACGCGGTGGAGTCTCGACAGCCAGGTGGTGATCTTCTGGTTCGATCCGGCGCACCTCACCCCGGGGGAGCGGCTGGACGGCATCATCGCCCGCGACGGCGGCGGCCGTCGACTCTGACGCGCTGCCGCCGCTCAGGCCAGCCGACGCTCGATGGTCACCGTCGTCCCCTCGGCGGTGGAGACCAGTCGCACGTCGCCGTAGGCGTTCATCAGCAGCGCGCCGCGCCCCCGGTCCATCGCCGGTCGGCGGTCCCGCCAGGTGCCGAAGTCCCGTACCGAGATCCGGACCAGGCCGCCACCCAGTTGGACGCGCACCCGCACCTCCGGGCGGCTGGGCCGCTGCGCGTGCTCGACGGCGTTGTTCATGGCCTCGGAGGCGGCGAGCAGGAGATCCTCCAGGACGTCCGGGTCAACGTCCAGCTCACCCAGGGCGCCGCGCACGTCCCGACGCAGCGCCGCCGCCGAGGTGGGTTCGGAC
This sequence comes from Micromonospora parva, assembly GCF_040649675.1. Lineage (NCBI taxonomy): Bacteria > Bacillati > Actinomycetota > Actinomycetes > Micromonosporales > Micromonosporaceae > Micromonospora > Micromonospora parva. The sequence continues at coordinate 3,459 of NZ_JBEZFX010000011.1, forward strand.
GGGTACGTCCACCCGACGTCCAGGAGATCGCCCAGTACGTCCGGGTCGGCCGGCGTCGGCGGAAGCACCGCCGCGTCGCGGACGGGTTCGACAGCCGGGTCCGCCGTGACGGGGCCGACCGGGGCCGGGTGCGAAGGGGGAGCGGAGGCGGCGACGGTCGCCGGTTCGCCGCCGAGGGCCGCCGCGGGGGTACGGTCGCGGGCCCGGCGGATGCTGGCCCGGATCCGGGCGACCAGCTCGGCTGCGGCGAACGGCTTCACCAGGTAGTCGTCGGCGCCCAGGCTCAGGCCCTCCACGCTGGCCTCACCGCCGGCACGGGCGGAGAGCACCAGCACCGGCAGCGCCCGGGTCGCCGGGTCCGCCCGGAGCCGGCGCACCAGGTCGAAGCCGTCCATCACCGGCATCATCACGTCGGTCAGCACCAGGTCCGGCAGGTCGCGGTGGATCTCGTCGAGGGCCTGCTGACCGTCGGTGACCTCCCGCACCCGCCAGCCCTGCGCGGTGAGCAGCCGGGTGAGGTACGCCCGCATGTCGGCGTTGTCGTCGGCGAGCAGGATCCGGGCCCCGGCCAGCTCGTCCGTGGTCGTTCGGGTCGCGGGGTCGGGTTCGGTCACCGCGTCGCTCGGTTCGGTGAGCCAGCCCACCGCCTCCTCGACGGCGGCCCGGGCCGCGTCACCCCGCCCGCCGACCGTCGGGCCGCTGACCGCGGTGCGGTGCGTCGCCGACCACGGCAGCGTCACAGTGAACCGGCTGCCGACGCCCACCTGGCTGGTCACTCGGACGTCGCCGCCCTCCAGCCGGGCCAACTCGTGCACCAGGGCCAGACCGATGCCCGTGCCCTCGTGACTGCGCGAGCGGGCGCCGCGTACCCGATGGAAGCGTTCGAAGAGTTTCGGCAGGTCCCGTTCCGCGATGCCGATGCCGGTGTCCGCGACGGTGAGACGCACCTCCTCGTCGTCGGCGTCGAGGGTGACCCGGATGCGGCCGATGAACGTGTACTTGAGGGCGTTGGAGAGCAGGTTCGTGACGATGCGTTCCCAGTTGACCGGGTCGACAGAGACCGGCCGGGGCAGCGGTGGGCAGCTCACCTCGAGGGTCAACCCGGCCCGCTCGACGGCGGCCCGGAACACCCCGGCGAGCTCGGCGGTCAGCGCGGCCAGGTCGACCACCCGGGCGTCGCTGCGCGCCCGCCCGGCCTCCAGGCTGGAGAAGGTGAGCAGGCTGTTGACGAGCGTCAACAGTCGCGTCGCGTTACGCCAGCCGGTCTCCACCCGCTCCCGCTGCACCGGTGCCAGCGGCGCGGTGGCGTCGGTGAGGGCGTCGGTCAGCGGGCCGAGGATGAGGGTCAGCGGGGTACGGAACTCGTGGCTGACGTTGGCGAAGAAGTCGGTCTTGAGGCGGTCCAGTTCCGCCATCGCCTCGATGCGGCGCCGCTCCTCCTCGTACTCCTGGGCGTTGCGCAACGCCACCGAGATCTGCTGGGCGAGGAGCTGGTGGAACGAGCGGTACGCCTCGTCGAGCCCACGGCTGGGGCTCACCCCGGCGAGCAGGACGCCGCGGGGCTGACCCTCGTCGGCGGAGGACAGCGGCAGCGCCAGCGCGGTGCGGACCGGGTCGTCCCACGGGCCGGCGGGCAGCGGCAACCGGTCGGCGACGTCGGTCACCTCGGTCGCCCGGCCCTCGGCCGCGTCCGCCAGCCCCCAGGCGTACGCGGGCGGGCCCGGGTCGGTCAGCTCGACGGCGTCCGGCAGGGTCTGGGCGTGCCGCCGGTCGCCGCCGGTGCAGGCGATCCGGCGCAGTGTCGTGCCGTCGCGCAGGTAGATGGCGGCGAACGGCACGTCCAGGGGGTGGTCGTCGATCACGCCGACCAGCCGTGCGCCGGTGGCGTCCACGTCGACGGTGCGCCCGTCGCCGAGCACTGACAGGTCGCGCAGGAGGCGCAGCCGACGTTCGCCGATCACCTGCTGGGTGACCTCGCTGCACACGGTCAGCACGCCGACGGTGCGCCCGTCGTCGTCGCGGGCGGGGGCGTGCGAGACGCTGAAGTACGCCTCTTCGCGGTAGCCGGCCCGGCTGAGCAGCAGTTGCAGCGCGGGGACCCAGCTGGCCACCGAGGTCGCCATGGCCTCCTCGACCAGTGGGGCGAGCACGTCCCAGACCTCGGCCAGGGTCACCCGCACGTCGTCGCCGAGCGCGGCGGGGTGCTTGTCGCCGATCAGCGCCGAGTAGGCGTCGTTGTAGAGCTGGGAGTAGTTCTCGCCCCAGAGCAGCAGCATGGGGTACCGGGAGGAGAGCACCATCCGGACGGCGGCGCGCAGGCTCTGCGGCCATTCGCTGACCGGGCCGAGCGGGGTGCGGGCCCAGTCCAGCTCGGCCATCAACCGCCCGGTTTCGCCGCCGCCGAGGAACAGGTCGCTGCTGGGTCGTGTCACGCTCGATCCGACCCCATCGCAAGCCCCCGTTCCGGGCCTGACGACCCCTGCCGCGTTACCTACCCATCCTGACACTTCTACTCAGCTGTGCTGACGCCGGTACCCACCGTCGAACCGGCGGCGGTTCGGGACGAACGACCGATGCCTAGTACATCGACATCTGTAATTGTCTCGGGTATCCCTCCGACCCCGAGGAGCCCCCATGAGAGGCAGAACGCTGAGCGCGAGAGTCGCGCTCGCCGTGTTCGCCGCGACGACCGTGACGCTGGCCGCCCAACCGGTGACCGCGTCACCCCCGACCGCCACGACGGTGGCCCGGCCGATCGCCGGGTCCGTCGCCGCACTCGCAGCGCCGGACATCTCCGTCAGCAACGTCCAGGCGCACCTGACCCAGTTCAACGCCATCGCCACCAGCAACGGTGGCAACCGACGGGCCGGCTCGGCCGGCTACACCGCCTCGCTCACCTACGTCAAGACCAGGCTCCAGTCGGCCGGCTACACCGTCAGCGAGCAGTACTGCTCCAGTTGCACGTACCCCTCGAACAACCTCATCGCCGAGTGGCCCGGCGGCCCGGCCGACCAGGTGGTCATGTTCGGCGCGCACCTGGACGGCGTCTCGGCCGGTCCGGGCATCAACGACAACGCCACGGGTTCCTCGACCCTGCTGGAGAACGCGCTGGTCCTGGCCGTGCAGAACCCGACGATGACCAAGCGGGTGCGGTTCGCCTGGTGGACCGACGAGGAGCAGGGGCTCAACGGCTCCCGGTTCTACGTCAACTCGCTCACCAGCACCCAGCGCGGCTACATCAAGGGTTACTACAACTTCGACATGGTCGGCTCGGTCAACGGCGGCTACTTCATCAACCGGGTCACCTCGACCACCGCGGTGCCGCTGAAGGCGTACTGGGACTCCCTGGGCCTGCAACCGGAGGAGAACGTCGAGGGGCAGGGCCGCTCCGACGACTACTACTTCCAGCAGGCCGGCATCCCCACCTCGGGCTACGCCGCCGGGGCCAGCGCCCGCAAGACCAGCGCCCAGGCGGCCAAGTGGGGTGGCACCGCCAACTCCGCGTACGACCCGTGCTACCACCGGTCCTGTGACACCACCGCCAACGTCAGCGCCACGGTGCTGAACCGGGCGGCCGACGGTGTCGCGTACGCGCTGTGGCAACTCGCCGTGGGTGGCGGCACCCCGACCTGCGTCGGTGGTCAGGTGGTCGGAAACGGCGGCTTCGAGAACGGCAGCACGCCGTGGACCGCATCCTCCGGGGTGATCACCAACTCCAGCAGCAAGCCGGCCCGGACCGGGTCGTACAAGGCGTGGCTCAACGGGTACGGCAGCACCCGCACCGAGACCCTGTCCCAGTCGGTGACCGTGCCGGCCGGGTGCGCCAGCTACACGCTGTCGTTCTGGACGCGCATCGACACCGCCGAGACGACCACGTCCACGGCGTACGACAAGCTGACCGTGCGGATGGGCTCGACCACGCTGGCGACGTACTCGAACCTCAACGCCTCCAGCAGTTACGTCCAGCGCACGCTCAACGTGGCTGCGTACGCCGGGCAGACGGTGACGCTGACGTTCACCGGCACCGAGGACTCCTCGCTGCAGACCAGCTTCGTGATCGACGACGTGACGTTGCAGGCGAGCTGACCGCGTACCCGAGCAGGGCCGCCGCCGGCAACCCGGCGGCGGCCCGTCGCGTCGTGGTCAGGGAAGCTGGGGGTAGAGCGCGGCGACACCGCCGGCCAGCCCGGCCTGTACCCGCCGACTGACGTCGTCGGCGACGATCTCGTACGCGTCGGCCTCGACGCCGTCGACCGCGATCTTGGCGATCTCCGCCGGGTCGGACTTCGGGCCGGTGATGTCGGCGGCCATGTCGGTGTCCAGGTAGCCGACGTGCAGGCCGGCGACCCGGACGCCCTGGTCGGCGAGGCGCACGCGCACGCCGTTGGTCATCGACCACTGCGCGGCCTTGGCGACGCCGTAGGCCCCGTGGATCGGGGAGCTGAACCAGGACAGCACGGAGAGCACGTTGAGGATCGTCCCGCCGCCGTTGCCGGCGATGATCGGCGCGAACGCCCGGACCATCGACAGCGTGCCGAGGTAGTGGGTCTCCAGTTCCTGCCGCAGCACGTCCAGGTCGCCGTCGAGGAGGTCGGCTCGGAAGTCGGTGCCCGCGTTGTTGATCAGCAGGTTCACGTCGCCGGCCAGCGCGGCGGCGGCGGCCACCGATGCGGGGTCGGTGATGTCGAGGCGTACCGGCGTCACGCCAGGCAGGTCGACGCGGTCGGGGTTACGGGCGCCGGCGTAGACGGTGGCGCCCCGGGCGAGGAGTTCGGCGGCCAGGTGGCGGCCGAGGCCACGGTTGGCGCCGGTGACGAGGGCGGTGCTTCCAGCGAGCTTCATGGCCGTCACGCTATCCGAGCTGACTTCTGTTGAGCAAAGTCAGCTATCTCACCGGAGCGGGGCGAGCGAATCGGGAATACGACCCGGACGCGCCCACAGCCGGACCGGTGACGACTCGTATCCTTTCCGCGAACCTCCGTACGAGCCGAGATGGGAGACGGTGTGAGCAACCAGGCCGAAACGTTGGAATTCCAGGCCGAGGCGCGTCAGCTCCTCCAGTTGGTGGTCCACTCGATCTACTCGAACAAGGACGTCTTCCTGCGGGAACTCATCTCGAACGCGTCCGACGCACTGGACAAGCTCCGGCTGGCCACCCTCGTCGACAAGGACCTCGTCGCCGACACCGACGACCTGCACGTCGCCCTGGAGATCGACCGCGACGCCCGCACCCTCACCGTGCGGGACAACGGCATCGGGATGACCCGCGACGAGGTCGTCCAGCTGATCGGCACGATCGCCAAGTCGGGCACCGCCGAGCTGCTGCGCCAGCTGCGGGAGTCCGCCGACGCCCACGCCAAGCAGGACCTCATCGGCCAGTTCGGCGTCGGCTTCTACGCCGCGTTCATGGTCGCCGACCGGGTCACCCTGCTGACCCGCAAGGCCGGCGAGACCGGCGGCACCCGCTGGGAGTCCACCGGCGAGGGCACGTACTCGATCGAGGCGGTCGACGAGGCGCCGCAGGGCACCGCTGTGACACTGCACCTCAAGCCGGCCGACACCGAGGACAACCTGCACGACTACACCGTCGAGTGGACCGTCCGCGACATCGTCAAGCGCTACTCCGACTTCATCGCCTGGCCGATCCGGATGAGCGTGGAGCGGCCCGGCGCCGACGGTGAGGCCCCCACCAGCGAGGTGCAGACCCTCAACTCCATGAAGGCGCTCTGGGCGCGACCCCGCGACGAGGTCGACGCCGCCGAGTACAACGAGTTCTACAAGCACGTCAGCCATGACTGGGCCGACCCGCTCGAGGTCGTGCACATGAAGGGCGAGGGCACCTTCGAGTACGAAGCTCTGCTGTTCCTGCCCAGCCACGCCCCACTGGACCTGTTCTCCCCACAGGGCCGCCGTGGCGTGCAGCTCTACGTCAAGCGCGTCTTCATCATGGACGACTGCGAGGCGCTGGTCCCGACGTACCTGCGCTTCGTCAAGGGCGTGGTCGACGCGCACGACCTGTCGCTGAACATCTCCCGGGAGATCCTCCAGCAGGACCGGCAGATCCAGATCGTCCGCCGCCGCCTGGTCAAGAAGATCCTCGCCACGGTCAAGGACCTCAAGGCCAACCACGCCGAGCGCTACCGCACCTTCTGGACCGAGTTCGGCGCGGTGGTCAAGGAAGGGCTGATCGACGACACCGACAACCGGGACACCCTGCTGGACATCCTGTCGGTGGCCTCCACCAACGACCCGGCCGAGCCCACCGACCTGGCCGGCTACGTGTCCCGGATGAAGGACGGCCAGAGCGACATCTGGTACGCCACCGGCGAATCCCGGGCCGCCATCGAGAACTCGCCGCACCTGGAGGCGTTCCGGGCCAAGGGGCACGAGGTGCTGCTCCTCACCGACCAGGTCGACGAGGTGTGGGTCGAGCGGGTCGGCACGTACGACGGCAGGACGCTGCGCTCGATCGCCAAGGGCGAGATCGACCTGGACACCGACGAGGAGAAGCAGCAGGCCGAGGCCGAGCGTGAGCAGCAGCGACAGGAGTTCGCGGCGCTGCTCGACTGGCTGGGGACCACCCTCACCGACAGTGTCCGGGAGGTGCGCCTGTCATCGCGGCTGACCACCTCGCCGGCCTGCGTCGTCGGCGACGCCCACGACCTCACCCCGACCCTGGAGAAGATGTACCGGGCGATGGGGCACGAGATTCCGCCGACCAAGCGGATCCTGGAGATCAACCCCGGGCACCCGCTGGTGTCCGGGCTGCGCAAGGCCCACGAGCAGGGCAGCGACCAGGTGGCCCTGACCGAGACCGCCGAGCTGCTCTACGGCTTGGCGGTGCTGGCCGAGGGTGGCGAGCTGACCGACCCGGCCCGCTTCACCCGGACGCTCGCCGACCGGCTGGCCCGCACCCTGTAACCGTAGGGGGATCGCTCGCCCGCTGCTAACGTCACGCGTTCCGCGCGAGAAGGTGGAGTCCGTCGGTGCTCAGGATGGTGCTGCGTACGTCAGCTGCTGTGGTGGCCGTCTGTACGGTGACCGCTTGCGGTTCCTCACCGGCTCGTACAGCGGATCGGTCAGCGGGCGAAGCGATCCCCTCCGCGGCGCAGGCGACGGGCTCGGCCACAGCCACGAAGCCGCCCGAGCCAGCAGTTCCGGCGACGGGCGGGCCGGGCTATTCCGCCGCGTTGTCCGCACGCCTGGTCGCCACGGACTCGGTGCCGCCAGGATTCACTGTGGAGATCGCGACAGTCATGTCGCCTGATGCCGGGGAGCAACGCTCAGAAGCCTGCTCGGGCAGCATGATCCCGCTGTTGTCAGCGAGGCGGCTGACCGGGACTCCGTCAGCGATGGCCGCGGCCACCCTCAGCTATGACGCGGGCCCGGATGACCTGTGGGTGGGGACCGAAGTCCTCAGGACATACGCCGATGACGGTGCACGACGGGCAACGGCCGACCTGCGAACCTTGATCGGCCGTTGTCCCACCGTCGCGTCGTCCAGCCAGGGCGGCAGCCATCGCTTCGCGGTGGCAGCAGGGCCGCGGTTGGGCGATGACAGTATTCACGTCAGGTGCAGCGCGACGTACGGTGCCGACACGCTGAAGTGCGACAGCGTCCTCGTCCGGATCGGAACCACTCTGGTGGTCATCCAGGAGGAGGGCAACAAACCCGGCGGTGACAGATACCTGCACCAGCTCGCCGAAGCTGCGCTCCGCAGATACCAGGCGACCGCCTGAATCGCCTTGTCAGGCCGGGCCGTGGCCGTGTTCGTCACGCCTGCTGTGCCGGCCTGATCGAAAACGGTCCACGATGGTCACTGCACAGACGTCGATCGCCCGCAACCGCTGCGGGACCCACCCCGCGTGGCCCGGTGAAAGAGTTCACAAGAGGTGGGCGACCGTCACCGACCGTGCCTAACGTCGGTCGGGTTCGCCAACGCGGACACCACGGCCGGCAACGCCAAATCCTGCCCCCGGTCGTCGGAACCCAGTCACCCGGGCAGGAGCGGGGGACCCACACGTTCCTCGGTGCATGTCACCTCGGGGTGAAGCCGCCATCGCGCGGCCGGGCTCCTCGGCCCGAACCCGACAGCTCACCTCGCCGGCGTGGAGGAAGCTCACATGACGTCTGTCTACACCCCCCGTCATCGACGGGTCACCACCCGCCGCCTCGCCGTCGGCACCCTTGCCGTTGGCGCGGTCACCGGCGCCGTCGCCCTCTTCGGGCCGGCCGCCCCTGCGCAGGCCGCCGTCAACTGGGACGCGATCGCCAAGTGCGAGTCCGGCGGCAACTGGAAGATCAACACTGGTAACGGGTACTACGGCGGGCTTCAGTTCTCGCAGAGCACCTGGGCCGGTTACGGCGGCAAGAAGTACGCCGCCCGCGCCGACCTGGCCAGCCGCGGCGAGCAGATCGCCATTGCCAAGAAGGTGCTCGACGGGCAGGGCATCGGCGCGTGGCCGACCTGCGGCAAGAAGGGCGGCTCCGCGACCAAGCCCACCGCGAAGCCGTCGACCAGATCCACCGAGAAGTCGACGACGTCGACCGCGAAGCCCACCAAGCCGCAGGAACGGTCGTCGCGTGGCGAGCAGCCGGCGACCCGCGACCACCAGCGCACCGCGCCGGTGGCGGGCGGCCAGACGTACCTGGTCAAGTCGGGCGACACCCTGTCCGAGATTGCTGCCGAACAGCGGGTGGCCGGCGGCTGGCAGGCCCTGTACGAGGACAACCGGCAGGTGGTCGGAGCAGACCCGGGTCTGATCTTTCCGGGTCAGCGGCTCAGCCTCTGACGGATGACACACGAACGCTCGGCCGGGTCACCGGCCGAGCGTTCGTGTGTGTCGTGCTGTCAGCCGGGGTGCCCGTGCCTCGTGCGGGCCGCCGTCACGCCGCCGAGGCGGACGCCTTCGGCCCTCGATGCGACGCTGCCGGGCCGGCGTTCCAGCCCCAGCGGGAGGCCGGCACCGCGGACTCCCCGGGACGGCCCGCGCCCACGTCGTCACTGTCGTCGCCGTCGGTGGTCCTCTCGACCGAGTCGGGCGTGCTGCGGGACAGTCGCAGCGAGTGCTCGGCGCCGTTGCGGGCCGTGCACGGCCAGGACTGCCCGGCGCACTGAAGGTTGCGGCACCGGCCCTCGTCGTCCGGCTCGTGTGCGCTCAGCACATCGACCGCCAACTGCCACAGCAGCGGGTCGGTCACGTCGTGCGGACGCTCGGCGGTGCGGCTCGGTCGGTTGCTGGTGTCGTCGGACATCATGGCCCCCCTCGTCAGGCTGTACCCCCCAAGGGTCACCCGTCAGCCGCCAGCTAAACCGCCGACCTGCTGTGATGTGTCTCTGCTCGCAACTCGACCGCGGACGCCGCACGCGTATCGGTCAGTCCGGCAGGAGTGGCATCTCCACCCCCGGCTCCCGGTTGAGCAACACCGCCCGGGTCAGCGCCGCCGATCCGAACCGGTCGCGGACCGCGTCCACCGCAGCGTCCAGATCGGAACCGGCGTCAGGCTGGAACGGCAGCTCAGGCTGGACGGGGTTGTCGTCGAGATTGCCCACCGAGACACCGATCAGAGTGACACCACGGCGATCGATCTCGGGCAGTGCCGCGCGCAGCAGCGCACGCGCGGCGGCGAGCAGTGGCGTGGTGTCCGCCGTCGCCTTCCCCACCGTGTGCGAGCGGGTCGCCCGGGTGTAGTCGCCGAAGCGCAGCCGCAACACCACCGTGCGGCCGGACCGTCCGGCCGCCCGCATCCGCCGGCTGACCCGGTCGACCAGGCCGGCGAGGATGGCCTCCAACTCCGTCGAGGCGTGCGGGGTGCGACTGAGGGCGTGCTGCGCGCCCATCGACCCGCGCCGCCGCCCCACCTGCACCGCCCGGGGGTCGCGGTTGTGCGCCAACGCGTGCAGGTGCCGGCCGGCGCCCGCCCCGAGCATCGACACCAGCGCCGCCTCGCCGAGGCGGGCCACCTCCCCGACCGTACGGATCCGGCGCTCCCGCAACTTGGCGGCAGTGACCGGGCCGACTCCCCAGAGCCGTTCCACCGGCAGTGGATGCAGGAACGCCAGCTCATCGTCCGGCGCGACCACCAGCAGGCCGTCCGGTTTCGCCACAGCGCTGGCCACCTTGGCCAGGAACTTCGTGCGGGCCACCCCCACCGTGATCGGCAGGTGGACCTGGTCGCGGACCTCCCGGCGCAGCCGTTCGGCGATCTCGGCCGGCGGCCCGACCAGCCGCCCCAGCCCACCCACGTCGAGGAACGCCTCGTCGATGGAGAGCCCCTCGACCAGCGGCGTGGTCTGCCGGAAGATCTCGAAGACCGCGCGGCTCGCCGCCGTGTACGCCGACATCCGGGGCGGCACCACTATCGCGTCCGGGCAGAGCCGACGCGCCTGCTGGCCGCCCATCGCGCTGCGGACACCCCGCGCCTTCGCCTCGTAGCTGGCCGCGAGCACCACCCCACCACCGACGATCACCGGTCGGCCCCGCAGGCGCGGGTCGTCGCGCTGCTCGACCGACGCGTAGAACGCGTCCAGGTCGGCGTGCAGGATGCTGGCGCCGGGCGACACGTACACATGTTCGCATGGCGCCCGGCCGATGCGGCAGTGAGCTGGGCGAACGCCCGATCAGTCGAGGCAGAACTCGTTGCCCTCGGGGTCGGCCATGATGAGGTGACCGGCGGCCAACGGGGGAGTGGGCTCGTGCCGGCCGAGGCGCTTCGCGCCGTGCGAGACGAGCCGTTCGGCCTCCGTCTCCAGGGCCGCCATCCGCGCGTCACCGGTCAGCCCGGGGGCGGCCCGGACGTCGAGGTGGACGCGATTCTTCACCTGCTTGCGTTCCGGCACCCGCTGGAAGAACAGCCGTGGTCGCGCGCCCTCGGGGTCGACCACCGCCGACGCGTCGTTGCGGTTCTCCGGCGGCACACCCATCGCCTCCAGCGCCTGGTCCCAGGATTCGAAGTCTCCGGGTGGGGCCTGCACCTGGTAGCCGAGCGCCTCGGCCCAGAACGTGGCCAACCGGGCCGGGTCGGCGCAGTCGAAGGTGATCTGCACGTCGCGGATCACGGCGGATCCCTGGTGTCTGATCTGGTCGGTCATGAACTGAGCCTCTCGCGGATAGCGGACAGGGTTGTTCCGCTATCCGTGCAACGATCGACGAATGACCGTCGAGGCAACGACCGAGCGGGTGCTGCGCCTGCTGGCGCTGCTGCAACGACGACCGTCCTGGACGGCCGCCGAACTCGCCGTCGAGCTGGGGGTCACCGGCCGTTGCGTGCGCCGCGACGTGCAGCGCCTGCGGACGCTCGGTTACCCCGTGCACGCCGTCTCGGGCGTCGGCGGTGGCTACCAACTCGGTGCGGGCACCCGGCTGCCGCCGTTGCTCCTCGACGACGAGGAGGCGATCGCCACGGCGGTCTCGCTGCGGCTGGCCTCCGGCGGCACCGTCGCCGGGGCGGGCGAGGCGGCGCTACGGGCACTCGCGAAGCTCGACCAGGTGATGCCGTCGCGGCTGCGCGCCGAGGTGCGGGCGGTGCACGGCGCCACCGACACCCTCATCGGCCCGGTCGCCGAGATCGACGCGGAGCTGCTGGTGACGCTGGCCCGCGCCTGCCGGGACGGGGTGCGCGTTCGGTTCGACTATCCCGGCCGGGGCGCCGGGGGCCAGGAACGGACTGTCGAACCGATCCGGATGGTCACCACCGGCCGCCGCTGGTATCTGATGGCCTGGGACGTCGACCGCGACGACTGGCGGACGTTCCGGCTGGACCGGATGCGGGCGGTGGTGGCGACCACCTGGCGGTTCCGGGCCCGCGAGCACCCCGATCCGGTGGCCTTCGTGCAGCGGGCGGTGACCGGGGCGCCGTACCGGTACCTCGCCCGGGTGCGCGTGCACGCCCCGGCCGACCAGCTGCGCGAGGTGGTCCCGCCCCAGGTGGGACGGGTCGAGGACGATCGTGACGGGTGGTCGGTGCTGGTCCTCGGCGGTGACAGCCTGGACTGGCTCGCCGCGCACCTCGCCCGGCTGAGTTACGAGGTCGAGGTGTTGGAGCCTGCCGAGCTGCGCGAGGCCGCGGGCCGGCTGGCCCGTCGCCTCGCGGTGCTGGCCGGTGCGACGTCGGAGCCCGACGCGCGGTGACGCAGCGTGTAGTGCCGCAGCGACACCGGGCCGCCGTCGGGAGCGGTCCACGGCGCCGTGCTCGTGCCGACGCACCGCCATCCCGCGCGCTCGTACAGCGCGACGGCCGCGGTGTCACCGGCGGCCACCTCCAGCACCAGGTCCGTCGCGCGTGTGGCCGCCCACCGGCGGGCCCGGTCCAGCAGCGCGCTGCCCAGCGCCAACCCCCGGGCTTTCGGCACCACGAAGAGACGGGCGACCTCGGCCGTCGGCGGGGCCAGCGGCCCGCCCGCCGGATCGGGCAGCCGGTGCACGGCGATGTGACCCACGACGGCAGCGTCGTCATCGACTGCCACCCAGGCCCGCGCCGGCTGCGGCTCGCGGAGCCAGCGGTGCGGGTCGGCGGGCCAGTTCAGCGGGTACCTGTCGACCCGGTGAACCTCGGTGAGCGCCGCGACGCAGCCGTCCAGGTCGGTGGCGCGCCGCCGGCGGATGCCCGGTGGGTTCACAGGTCGTCGAACGGGCTGGCGTAGCGGAACTCGCCCCGGATCGACTCGTTCCAGGCGTGCAGTGGCCGAGCCATGAAGTACTGCGGCCCCCACGGCTGCGGCGGGGTGACGCCCAACTCGACGGCCGGCCGGAACCCGAAACGCGGGTAGTAGTCGGGGTGCCCGAGCAGGACCACCAGCGGCTCGTCCCGCGCGTCGGCCGCGCCGAGCACCGCGTGCATCAACGCGCTGCCGACGCCGCGCCGCTGCCAGTCCGGCAGCACTCCCAGCGGCCCCAGGCCCAGCGCCACCGCCGCGCCGCCTACCAGGCCGCGGGTGGCCACCACGTGACCGACCACCTGGCCGTCCGAATCGACCGCCACCAGGGAGTACGCGGGCAGCCAGCCCTCGTCGACGCGCAGCGCGTCGACGAGCGTCGCCTCGACCGGTACGCCGTCACCGCCATCGGCCTTGGCGAAGGCCGCGGAGTGCACCGCGCGAATCGCGTCGACGTCGGCGGGTGTCTCGCGTCTGATCAGCACCGCGCCACCATAGACGCGGTGAGTTGCCGGCTCCACGCGTTTATCGCCGGCACCGATCTGCCGGCGGTCGTCGTGGATGGCGGTCGTGGTGGCCGGCGGGCGGCACTTCGCGGACATGGCGGGGAGACGCGTGATGTCTGTGAGTCATCATGATGACTCACAGACATCAAGCTCAGCCGACGGCGGTGGCTGACGGCGGGGCGCTGCCGCCCTGCGGCGCCTCCGGGACCATCAGTCGGATGATCTCCGCCCGGTCGGCGGGCGAGGGCAGCCCCCATTCCGGCCGGTAGCCGTACACCTCATGCAGTGGCGTGGAGCCGGTGCGACCGTCCAGGATCTCCACGGCGTCGGTGCCGATCAGGCCGGGGTGTTCGACGCCGCAGGCCTCGGCGACCTTGGTCAGGTCCCGGCGCAGGGTTCGCACGTAGTTGGCCGCCCGGACCGACTTCGACGCCGGGTCCAGGCCACGGGCGAGCCACGCGTTCTGCGTGGCGACACCGGTGGGGCAGGTGTCGGTGTGGCACTTCTGCGCCTGGATGCAGCCGATCGACAGCATCGCCTCCCGACCGACGTTGACCAGGTCGCAGCCGAGCGCGAACGCCACGATGGCGTTGTCCGGCAGGCCGAGCTTGCCGGCGCCGACGAAGACCACCTGCTCGTGCAGGCCGTGCTCGGCGAAGATCTTGTACACCCGGGAGAAGCCCTGCTGGAACGGGAGCGACACGGAGTCGGTGAAGATCAGCGGTGCGGCGCCGGTGCCGCCTTCACCGCCGTCGATCGTCACGAAGTCCACACCCCGGCCGGTGTTCCGCATCAGGGTGGCCAGCTCCTGCCAGAAGCCCAGGTCACCGACGGCCGACTTGATGCCGACCGGCAGACCGGTCTCGGCGGCCAGCAGCTCCACCCAGTCGAGCAGGCTGTCGCAGTCGGAGAACTCGGCGTGCCGGGACGGGCTGACGCAGTCCTGACCGGCCGGGATGCCCCGGGTGGCGGCGATCTCGGCGGACACCTTCGCCCCGGGCAGCAACCCACCGAGGCTCGGCTTGGCGCCCTGGCTCAGCTTGATCTCCAACGCCTTGACCGGGGCCCCGGCGACCAGGTCCTTCAGCCGGTCGAGGCTGAACCGGCCGTGCTCGTCGCGGCAGCCGAAGTACGCCGTGCCGAGTTGGAAGACCAGCTCACCACCGTTGCGGTGGTACGGCGACAGGCCGCCCTCACCGGTGTTCTGCAGGCAACCGGCGAGCGCCGCACCCTTGTTGAGCGCGGTGACGGCGTTGCCGGACAGCGAGCCGAAGCTCATCCCGGAGATGTTGACGACCGACTCGGGGCGGAACGCCCGGGCCCGCCCCCGTGCCGCGCCGAGCACCTTCGCGCAGGGCAACCGCACATCGTGCCCGGCGGCCGGTGACGACGGAGGCACGGCACGGCCGAACGTACGGTGCTTGATGATCGGGTACCCGGGGGTGTACTCGATGTCGTTGTCCGTACCGAAACCGAAGTAGTTGTTCTCCTGCTTGGCCGACGCGTACACCCAGCGGCGCTGGTCGCGGGTGAACGGCCGCTCCTCGTTGTTGCCGGCCACGATGTACTGCCGAAGCTCCGGCCCGATCGTCTCCAACAGATAGCGGGCGCGGCCGAGGATCGGGAAGTTGCGCAGCAGCGCGTGATCGCGCTGGATCAGGTCCCGCGCGGCGAGCGCCGCGACGGCGGTGGCGACGGCGGGTACGGCTCGACGGGCCCAGGTCATGCCCGGGAGTCTTTCCGCCCGGGCGGCGGATCAAACCGGTGAGCTGGCTGGTGGCGGTGCGGGTGCCCCCACACCGCCACCGGACGCTCAGCGGTGCCGGAACGACTCGCGGATCGATCCGCCGACGATCGTGCACCACGTGCTCGTGCTGAGCTTGCCGTTGCGCGGCAGCCCGTGCAGCGCCTGGAGCTCTTGCACCGCGCTCCGGGTGGCGTGGTCGTACGCCCCGGTCACGGTGACCGCGTACCCCTTGGTGGCGAGGATTTCCTGCACGGCAGTCACCGGCGCTCCGCTGGCGTGCTGGTCCAGCTCAGGCACCAGGGTTTCCCAGGTCGGGGTGGTGAGAGTGGCGTCCACGTCCACAGCGATGCCGTTGCGGGCCTGCCAGTCCTGCACGGCCGCGACGGTCGCGGCGTCGAACGTGCCGCTGACGGTCACCGGGTAGCCCCGGAAGGCGAGCAGGTGCTGCACCACCCGGACCGAGGGGGAGTTGACGAAGCGCCACAGGTCCGGCCAGCGGCGCGCCGGCACGTCACCGAGCGTGGTGCCGAGGGCGGCGTGCACGCGCCGCCGCAGCTCGGGGAACTGCCGGTAGAAGGCCGCGCCCGGGCACTCGGTGGTGCGGAAGTCCCAGTGGCCGAAGATGTCGTGCGCGTGCAGCCCGTACTGCCGGCAGATCGCGACGCAGAGCTTGACCAGCGAGTCGGTCAACGCCTTCGGCGGGGTCTCGGTGACGTAGGTGCCCTCGTTCTCGATGCCGATCGCCCGGCCGTTCTCACCCGGGCAGTGCGCCGAGATCATCTGCCGGTCGCCGGCTTCGAGGCGCTCCAGACTGCCCCGGCGGCCCTCCAGCACGTAGCCGCCGCGGCTGACCGTGAAGTGCTGGCCGGTGTCCGACCAGCCGTTGCCGTCGATGTGCAGGTCCTGGCAGTCGTGGGCGAGCTTCACCGCCTGCTCACGGGAGTAGTCGGTGACGTTCGGGAACGCCATGTGGTGCACGATGATCTTGTTGGTGGCGATGGCGCTCACCGACAGCGGATCCTTCGGCGGGCGGGCGGCCCACTCGTCACAGCTGATGATCCAGTCCAGGTCGGTGCCCGGCGCGGCCTGCGCTGCGCCCGGGAAGGCGAGTTCGCTCCCGACGACGGCGACCGTGGCGGCGCCGAGACCGGCCCGCAGCAGCGTCCGGCGATCCACTTCGGAATGGTCGACGTGCATGGCATCTCCTCCTGCGGCCGACGGCGGGGGATGAAAAGTAGCTCCAGTGGCCGCACGTACTCCGGAGAATATTGCCAAGACTCGCCCGCGCGCTAGAGGGCCGGCAGAGCTCGTGATCACCGGTGTTTCCGCGCGCCGGGTCGGGGGTAGGTCGGGGCAGACCGATCCGGCTGCCCCTTAAGGAATGACCAGATGAGTGACAACGTCAGCGACGCGGTGGGCGACGCGCTCCGCTCGGTGATGCTCTTCCTGCCCAAGGCCGTCGCCTTCCTGGCGATCCTGGTGGCCGGATGGCTGATCGCCAAGGCGGTACTGAAGATCGTGGAGAAGGTCCTCGAACGGGTGGGCTTCGACCGCGCCGTCGAACGCGGCGGCATCCGCCGCGCGTTGAGTCGCTCCCGGTACGACGCCAGCGACATCGTCGCGAAGCTCGCCTACTACGCGGTGCTGCTGTTCACCCTCCAGCTCGCCTTCGGCATCTGGGGGCCGAACCCGATCTCCGACCTGCTCGGTGCGGTGATCTCGTGGCTGCCCCGGGCCTTCGTCGCGATCGTCATCGTCGTGGTCGCCGCCGCCATCGCCAACGCGGTCAAGGACATCATCAGCGGCGCGCTCGGCGGCCTGTCGTACGGCCGGGCGCTGGCCACCATCGCCTCGGTGTTCATCCTCGGCCTCGGCGTCATCGCCGCGCTGAACCAGATCGGGGTGGCCACCGCGGTCACCACTCCGGTGCTGATCGCCGTGCTGGCCACGATTGGCGGCATCCTCGTCGTCGGTGTCGGCGGCGGCCTGATCCGTCCGATGCAGAGTCGGTGGGAGTCGTGGCTGACCCGCGCCGAGCGGGAGTCGCGGCTGATCGCCGAGCACGCCCAGGCGTACCGGGCCGGTCGCCGCGACGCCGAGGCGGAACTGGCCCGCGCTTCGGCCCCCACCAGCGACCCGGAGGCCACCCAGGTGGTGACCCGCCCCGCCGACACCGACGCCACCCAGGTCGTGCGCTTCCCGGTCAGCTCCGACGCCGACGACACCACCCAGGTGGTCAGCCGCTCGGCCGACCCCGACGTCACGCAGGTGGTGGGCGCCGGTGCCGGCTCCGACACGACCCAGGTGGTCACCGGCGGCACCGACCGAGCGGTGCCCGGCCCGCGCGCCGGCGACGACAGCGAGACCACCACTGTCATTCCGCCGGTCGACCGGCGCTGACATCCGGCGTTACGGCGGGGCGGGATCGACCTGATCCCGCCCCGCCTCGCGTTCTGCGCACCGCCTCGCCTACCCGGCCCGGTTCGCGCTGCCCGCACGCCGAAAGCGCTGGCCGCCACCGCGCCGGTTGTCTAGCATCGCGGGCATGACCTGGCGACATTGATCCAGCGGCGTAGGCCGATCCCGTGGGCCACCACGGGCACCGCACGTCCGGTGTCCGTCTCCACTCCCACGGGAAGGCCCCATGATCTCCATCGTCTCGCGCGTGCCCGACCCGGCGGTCCGCCGGCTGACGGCGACCCTCTACGGGTACGCGTTCCTCAGCGACCTTGTCCTGCTCTACCCGCTGTACGTGGTGTTCTTCGCCGACACCGGGCTGTCGGTGGGGCAGATCGCGTCGCTGTTCGTCATCTGGTCGGCCGCCGGAATCCTGTTCGAGGTGCCCTCCGGCGCGTGGGCCGACGTGCTGTCCCGCCGGCTGCTGCTGTGCCTCGCCCCGCTGGTGGCCGCCGCCGGTTTCGCGCTCTGGGTGCTGCTGCCGTCGTACCCGGCGTTCGCTGGTGGTTTCCTGCTCTGGGGCGCCGCTGGCGCGCTGGTGTCCGGTGCCCTGGAGGCGCTGGTCTGGACCGAACTGGACCGGCTCGGCGCGGTCGGCCGGTACGCCCGGGTGCTCGGGCGGGCACGGACGGCGGGTGTGCTGGGCGTGGTGCTCTCCGGAGTGCTCGCCGGTCCGGTGCTCGCCGTCGGCGGGTATCCGGCGGTCGGCGCGGCCAGCGTGGCCGCCTGCCTGCTCGCCGCGATCGCCGCCACCCGCTTTCCGGAGCACCGCGCGCCAGCCGCCGCACGCGTCACGGTCGCCGAGCCGGTGCCGGCTGCCGGGCCGGTGAATGCCGCACCACCCCGGCCGGACCAGCCGGACACCGCCCCACCGGCGGGCCCGGACGAGCCGGACACCGTCCCGCCGGCGAGCCCGGACGACGATGCCGACCTGGGATGGTGGGACACGCTGCGGGCCGGGGTGGCGCAGGTCCGCACCCGCGCGCCGGTGCGGTCGGCAGTGCTGCTGGTGGCGGTGGTCGCCGCCGACTGGGGTGCCCTGGACGAGTACACCCCGCTGCTCGCCCTGGACACCGGTGTCGGGGCGCAGGCCGTCCCACTGCTGCTCCTGCTGCTCTGGGCCGGGGTGACAGTCGGTGGGCTGCTCGCCCCGGCGGGGGAGCGGCTGGGCGGCCGAGGGTACGCCGCGCTGCTGGGGCTGGTCGGCGTCGCGCTGGCCGGCGGTGCACTGCTGCGGCACCCGGCGGGGTTCGTGCTGATCGCGGTGGCCTTCGGCGCGGCGCAGCTGGCCACCGTGCTGGCCGACGCCCGGTTGCAGGCCCGGATCACCGGCACCAGCCGCGCCACCGTCACATCCCTGGCCGGGATGGCCACCGACGTCCTGATCATCGTGACGTACGCCGGTTACGGCCTGCTCGCCACGGCGGCCGGCAACGCGGTGGCGTTCGCGCTGACCGCCGGGGCGTACCTCGTGGTGGCGCTGGTGTTGCTGACCCGCCGCCGGCGCCGCGCGGTGGTGCCCACCGGTGTGGTCGCGGCGGTGACGCCCGGCCGGCACTGACCGGGGCCCGGCGGCGGCCCGAGGGGGTCGCCGCCGGGCCGTGTGGTCAGCCGTCCAGGTGCAGGAACGACCACTGGTGGCCGTCGACGTCCCGGAAGCCACGCATGTACATCGGCCCGTTGGCCATCCCCGGCCCGAGCGACTCGCCACCGGCGACGGCCGCCTGGTCGACCAGCTCGTCGACCTGCCCCCGGCTCTGCGCCGACAGCCCGACGATGACCTCCCGGCTGGTCTCCGTGTCCGGGGTGGCGACACCGGTGAACCTCTCGAAACCCGAGCGCAGGTGCAGCACCAGCCGGGTGGTGTCGGAGATGGTGAGCACCATGCTGTCGCCGTCCGGCTCGCCCTGGTCGCTGGTGAAGCCGATCGCCCGGTAGAACTCGGCGGCGGTGGTCAGGTCGCGCACCGGCAGGTTGATGAACGTCATGGTCATCGGTGGCCTCCGTCCGTTTCGAGCAGTGCCTTGAGTGCGGCGAGTCGTTCCCGCCAGTACGCCTTCAGCTCCGCGGCCTGCTCAGCCCCGGTCAGCTTCTCGTGCAGGACGCTGACCCGGGCCTTTGACTCGCCGACAGCGTCGATGCCGACGACAATCCGGGTCGGGCCACCGGCCCAGCCGGCCCGGAAGATCCGGGGCGCGGTGGCGGTGCGGACGCGTACCTCGACGTCGGGCAGCCAACGGGCGCTCTCGCCGGTCTTCGCCATCCGGTCCGGACCCGGGCCTTGAACGATCTCTGGGTGGTCATCACATGCTCCCGGTCAACGGCACGGTCACCGGGACTCACGCTCGCGCCGACCCTGCCGGAGTGGGGCATGTGGCACCACGTCCCGAGGGCTCCAGGCCCCCTTTGCCTCCGCGTTGCCGGCGGCGTGAGCGCCGGGAGGGAGGTGCGGCGCAGGACGACGCCGACGTCATCGTACGCCCCGACCGGCCGTCGGCGCAGCCGTCAGGGCTGGTCACCGTCGAGGTAGACCCACCGGCCGTCCTCGCGGACGAACCGGCTGTGTTCGGTCACCGTGCCGGGCCGGCCCCCGTGCCGGTAGTGGGCGTGGAAGCTCACCGTGCCGGCGGCGTCGAGTAGGCCGCCCCGCTCGGTCCGCACGATCTCCAGTCGGGTCCACCGCTGCCCCGGGTCGAGCTCCAGAGAGGCGGGCCGGGTCGACGAGTGCCAGCTGCGCAGCAGGTAACCGGAGTCGCCGAGGGCGAAGGCGCTGAACCGGGAGCGCATCAGGGCCTCGGCCGTCGCCGGGGCGTCGCCCGTGTGCGCCGGGGCGCAGCAGTCCGCGTACGCCCGGCCGGAGCCGCACGGGCACACCCGTCCCGCCGTCGCGTTCGCCCGCCGGCGTCCCGCACCCTTGCCCACGTCGCTATCCTGCCGCACCCGTTCTAGTCCAGCGGCACCGGCAGTGGCACCGGCCGCTTGGCCACCCGGTCGTCACCCGAGGACCGGCCGCGCAGGTGCCGGACCAGCCAGGGCAGCAGGTGCCGGCGGGTCCAGGCCAGCTCGGCGCCGAACACCTCACCCCGGCGTCGCCGCGCGGCCGGTGGCAACGGTTGCGTCCAGGAGTCGTCGAATCCGGGCAGACCCGCCGTGTACGCCAACGCGGCGGCGATCCGCTCGTGCCCGGCGCTGTTGGCGTGCAGCCGGTCGTCGCTCCACAGCCGGGGATCGGAGGAGACCGGGTGGGCACCCAGGTCGAGGAGGGTGGCGCCGGTCCGCGCGGTGGCGGCCCGCAGCGCCTCGTTGAGCGCCAGCATGCGACCCCGCAGGGGCCGGGCCAGCGGCATCACGGGCGCCGGGTCCGGCATCGTGAACGTCAGCACGGTGGCCCCCTGATCGACGAGCGCCTGCTGCATCGCCGCCACATCACCGGCGACCTGGTCCGCGTCGAAGGAGGGGCGCAACACGTCGTTCATGCCGGCGACGACGGTGGCCAGGTCGGGGGCCAGGTCGAGGGCCGGCTGGAGCTGCTCGGCCCGGATCAGCGCGGTGGTCCGGCCACGGATGGCCAGGTTCGCGTATTCCAGACCGCCCTGGGCGCGGGCCACCGCCAGGGCGAACCGGTCGGCCCAGCCCCGGTAGCCGCCGGCGCCGTCCGGGTCGTCGAGCCCCTCGGTGGTGCTGTCGCCGATCGCCACGTACCGCTGCCACATCACCCGGGCGAGGTTAGCCCTCCGGCACCTCGGGCGGACCGTCGACCGGTCGACAACGACGGTTGACGATCCTCCCTAGACTCGCGACATGACGCGAGCCCCTGCGGTGGCACTGGCCCCGAACGTCTGGCGTATCCCCACTGTCGGCCGTTCGGCCGTCAACTCGTACGCCTTCGTCGACGACGACGGCAGCGTCACACTTGTCGACTGCGGGCTGGCCAAGGCGCCGGCCCGGATCGTGCGCGGGCTGGCGGCGATCGGCAAGGTGCCGGCGGACGTCACCCGGATCGTGCTCACCCACGCGCACCCCGATCATGCCGGCGGCGCGGCGGAGTTGGCCCGCCGTACCGGTGCTCCGGTCGCGGCGCACGCCGCCGACGTGGCGTACGCGCAGGCGGGCCGCGCGCCGGTCAGCGACCCGGCGGTGACCGGCGGCCGGCTCTTCGCCCGGCTCAACAGCGGCCGGTTTCCGGCGGTCGAGGTGGCCCAGCCGCTGGCCGACGGGGACCTGCTCGACGTCGGTGGCGGCCTGCGGGTGGTGCACACCCCGGGGCACTCGCCCGGGCACGTGTCGCTGCTGCACGAGCCGACCCGCCTGCTGATCACCGGGGACGCGTTGTTCAACGTGCTCGGCGTCCGGTGGCCGATGCGGTGGCTGTGCAGCGACTTCCAGATGACCCGGGAGACCGCGCACGTGCTCGGCGAGTTGGAGTACGACCTGGCGGCCTTCACCCACGGTCCCGAGTTGACCGACAACCCCCGCGACCGCATCCGCGCCTTCCTCTCCGCGCATCGTTGAGCGGCCCGCCGGCGGGCCTCACAGCCAGCCGGACCGGCGGAACAGGCGGTACAGGAACACTGCCGCCGCCGCCATCAGGGTCAGCGCCCCGGCGTAGCCGTAGCGCCAGGCCAGCTCGGGCATGTGGTCGAAGTTCATGCCGTAGATGCCGGCGATGCCGGTCTGGGTTGCCGCGATGGCCGCCCAGGCGGCGATCTTGCGCATGTCGTTGTTCTGCTCCACGGCGAGCTGCGCCAGCCGCGACTGGACGATCGAGGTGAGCAGGTCGTCGTACGCGGCCACCCGATCCACCGCCCGGCTCAGCCGGCCGTCCACGTCGACGAACCAGCGGTGCAGGGCGCGCGGCGGGCCGTCGGGTTCGAGCAGCGTACGCATCGGCGCCTGCAACGGCAGGACCGCCCGCTTGAACTCCACCACCTCCCGTTTGAGCTGGTAGATGTGCTGGATGTCGGCCGTGCGGTCGCGGGCGAACACCGCCTCCTCGACCCGCTCGAGGTCGCGTTCCACGTGCCCGGCCACCTCCAGGTAGGAGTCGACCATGCGGGCGCAGACCGCGTACGCCACCGCCCACGGGCCGGCGGCCAGCAGCGCGGGGCGGCGCTCGATGTCGGCGCGGACGCTGCGCAGCGCCCCGGCGGCACCGTGCCGCACAGTGATGGCGAAGCGGTCACCGAGCAGCACCATGACGTCCCCGGTGTCGATGACCTCCGAGGTGTCGGTCAACTCGTCGTGCTCCACGTACCCGGCGGTGCGCAGGACCAGCAGCGTGACCGGCCCGTTGCGCTGCACGGTGGGCCGGTGCCCGTCGGCGAGCGCCTGTTCGACGGTCAGCTCGTCGAGGCCGAAGGTCCGGCCGACCGCGGCGAGCACGGCCGCGCCGGGATCGTGCAGTCCGAGCCACACGAAGGCGTCGCGGCCGTGCCGGGCCCGGGCATACGCGTCGGCGTAGTGGAGGTGACCGGGTTCCCGGCGGCCGTTGACGTAGACGGCGCAGTCGACCACGGCGTCCGGGTTGGACCGACGGGGGGTGGGGGAGCCGTCCTCGATCCGTCCGAGCAGTCGATGGGCCAGGGCCCGTACGCGTCGACCTGCTCGGTCCCGTACCGGTCGCTGATCCACCGCGTGCCTCCCCGCCGCCGACGCACCACCTCGATCAGGGATGGTGCCACCGCATTCTGCCGAGCAGTGCCCGGCGCACGGCAGCGGGGCGGCGGTGCGGGTGACTGAGGCGGGCCACCCCGTTCAGGCGGTGCGGGTGGCGAAGACGACGACGTTGTCGACGTAGTTGCCGCTCGTGGCGTCGAACCGGCCGCCGCAGGTGATCAGGCGCAGCTCGGCGGCGTCCGCCGGGCCGTAGACCAGCGTGGTGGGGAAGTGCTCCTTGGGGTACGCGCGAACGGCGTCCACTGTGAACGTCGCGACCCGTGCGTCGGCGCGGGTGACCTGGACCTGCTGCCCGGCGCGGAGCCGACCGAGGTCGAAGAAGACCGCCGGCCCCGACGGTGCGTCGACGTGTCCCACCAGGACGGCGTTGCCGGTCTCGCCGGGGCTGACCCCGTGCCGGTACCAGCCGGCGAGGGTGGGCCGGTCCAGTGGCGGCACCTCCAGCACCCCGCTGGCGTCCGCGCCGACGGGAACGATGTCGGCGCGGACGCCGATGGCGGGGATCTGCACCCGGACCGGCGCGGCGGGTGGCAGCGGGGCCAGGTCCGGTGCGAGGTGGGTGCGGGTCGGCGCGTCGGCCGACGGTCGCGGTGGCCGGGCCGGGTCGGCGGTGAGGCCGACGGTGATCAGCCCGAGCCCGGTCACGCCGAGCAGGGCGACCACTGCCGGTAGGGTCCGCCGCCACCACACCTGCGCACCTCCGGGTGGGTTCGTCGGGGTGCCCGCGCCGGTGTCACCGGCGCGGGCACCCGTCTCAGGGATGGAACGGCCGCCGGTCAGGCGACAGTGGACACCGGACGGCGCCGGCGGATCAGGATCACCGCGCCGGCGAGGGCGGTGCCGAGCAGTGTGCCGCCGGCGGCGAGAGCGCCGGTGTCACGGTTGTCGCCTCCGGAGCCGGCGGGCGCGCCGCCGATCGGGGTGACGGTGAAGGTGGCGGTGCCGGCCGAGCTGCCGTCGCCGCAGGTGGCCGCCACCGTGTAGGTGCCCAGGGTGAACCCGGCGGTGAAGAGTTCGGCGCTCAGCCCGCCGCCGGCGGCGGCCGTGGTGGATCGGACGTTCTGGTCGCGGTTGGGGCCGGTGACCCGGAAGAGGGCATCACCCGACTTCGGGTTGCAGGTCGTCGCGGTGAGCACGACGGTTCCACCGACCGGGGTGGTGGCCGGTGACACGGTGGTGTCGGCCAGTGCGGCGCCTGGCAGCAGGAGCGTGCCGAGGCCCACGCCGAGCGCCGCCGAGCAGAGTGCTGTTGAGACCTTCATACGCGTCTTCCCTCACTTTTCGTCCGCTGACTGCGTGGGACGTCGTTCGGGTGGCCAACTCCGTGACTAGCACCGGTGTGCCCAACACTAGGTGGGTTGGGTCCTCGATCAGGTGAAAATGAGAAATCCTCGTTGCCGTCACGTGTCCACCCGAAGGCGGGGAGAGCCGCGAGCTGTCGCCGCTGGGTCGATGGCGAGGTATTGCCGGCGACGCCGCGAATGAGGCGCTGCTTAGTGCGGGCCGGCTGCCCTGGCCGGCCCGTTGCCGTGGGTCAGCCCGCCGGGGTCGGTTCGGGCATCGGCTCGCCGGTCTCCACCAGCGTCTTGAGGCTGGCCAGCAGCTCCGGCCAGCCACCGCTGCCGTCGAGTTGGCCGCTGATCGCCCGGTGCATCTCGCTGTCGGGGGAGAAGTCGTCGTGGATGACTGTCAGTCGGACGGCTCGGTCGCCGTGCGGCTCGATCTCGAAGGTCACCTTCGACCGGCGCTCGCCGAGCCGGGCGGCCAGCTCCTCGGCGGACCAGCCGAAGTGCTCGGCGTGCTCGGGCTGGAAGCCGTGCCAGCTGTAGGAGAGGCGGCGGTACGGCTCGGCGACGAGCACCCGCTGGCCCAGGTCGCGGGGCTCGACGTCCGGCGCGTCCTGCCACAGCACCGGCGATCCGGCCTGCCAGTCCGACATCAGCGCCACCCCACCCCAGTAGCGGCGGGTGAACGCCGGTTCCGTGAGCGCGGCCCACAGTCGCTGCGCGGTGGTGGTGACGTAGGTCGTGTAGACGAAGGTGGGGCTTTCCATGGCTTGTCGCTCCAATGCGGTGGTCAGGTCGGCGAGGGCGGCGGCGCGCTCGCGGTCGTAGCGGCTGAGCCACCGGTCGGCGATGGCGTTGATGGGGGCGGCGTTGAGGTAGTGCAACTTCTCCCGGCCGCGGCGCACCGTGGTGACGAGATTGGCGGCCTCCAGCACCGACAGGTGCTTGCTGACGGCCTGTCGGCTGGTGGCCAGCCCGTCGCAGAGCTCCCGCAGGGTCTGTCCGTTGCGGTCGTTGAGCCGGTCGAGCAGGCGACGCCGGCTGGGGTCGGCCAGCGCCCGGAACGCGTCGTCCATCGACCCTCCCGACAATAGGCAACCCGGCGGTTGCGTATCAACTTAGGCAGCCAGCAAGTTGCCTGTCAATCGGGCTCGCACGCCCGCGCCGACGCGTCCGCCCCGATGGGCTCTGCGTCGTCGCCACCATGGCGACGCGCGGTCGGGCGCGGCGGTGTGGCAGCGTGGTGCGGGTGACCGACTCCGCGCCGCTCGACGTCGACCTCGCGCTGCTCGGTGGCGGCGGCGCGGCGTCACTGCTGCTCGCCGCACTGGACCGACACGGCGTCCGGGATCAGCGGATCGCCATCGTCGACCCGGTGCGCCGACGCGGTCAGGACCGCACCTGGGCGTTCTGGGGCCACCCCGACACCGACCTGGACCCGCTGCTCAGCGCGAGCTGGCAGCAGGTCGAGGTGGCGACCGCGGCGCGCCGCCGCGTCCTGGACCTCACCCCGCTGCGGTACGCCATGCTCCGCTCCGGCCCGGTCTACGACCGGGCTGCCGACGCCGAGCGACGCCTGCACGCCACCCGGATCGTCGCGCCGGCCGACACGGTGCGCGACGACGGCACCCGGGTGCTGGTGCGTACCGGCGACGGGCGCACCGTACGGGCCGGCTGGGTGCTCGACTCGCGTCCCCGCCCGCCGGCCCGAGCGGGGCGAACCACCTGGTTGCAGCACTTCCGGGGGTGGTGGCTGGAGGCGGACCGGCCGGTGTTCGACCCGACCCGCGCGGTGCTGATGGACTTCCGCACCCCGCAGCCGCCCCGGGGCGTCTCCTTCGGCTACGTGCTGCCGGTCAGCGACCGCTACGCCCTGGTCGAGTACACCGAGTTCTCGCCGGACCTGCTCACCGACGCCGGGTACGACGCGGCGCTGACCGGCTACCGGGACCTGCTCGGCCTGGACCCGGCCGGGTTGCGGGTGCGCGAGGTGGAGAACGGGGTCATCCCGATGACCGACGCGCCCTTCCCGGCCCGGCCCACCCCCCGGGTGGTCCGGCTCGGTACGGCCGGTGGCGCGACCCGCCCCTCCACCGGTTTCACCTTCTCCGCCATGTACCGCCAGGCCGACCAGGTGGCCCGCGCCCTCGCCGCCGGCCGGGCGCCGGTGCCCGCGCCGGCGTACCCGCGCCGGCACCGCTGGATGGACGCGGTGGCGTTGCGGGCGCTGGACCGGGGTGGGGTGGGCGGTCCGGAGTTCTTCGACCGGCTCTTCGACCGCAACCCGGCCGAGCGGGTGCTGCGTTTCCTCGACGGCGGCACCACTCCGGCCGAGGAGGTCGCGATCATGAATTCGACCCGGCTGGTGCCGATGATCGCCGCGACCGCTGGTGACGCCGCAGACCGGGTGCGCGACCGGCTGCGCCCCACCCGGCCCGCGCCGGCCATCCCACCGGCGGTGGTGGGTGCGGCGCCCGGCGCGGCCGGCGCACCGCGTCCGACCTGACCGGGGTCGACTCCCGCCCCGAGCGGGTGCCGTGCGGCGCGGGCGTCGCGACGCGCCGGCCCCGAGCGGGGAGGACGACGTCCGCGCCCGGTAGGTTGCCGGGCATGGTGGACGCGGTGGCCGGCAGGGGCGTGCAGATCTGGACCGACGGGGCGTGCAGTGGCAACCCCGGCCCGGGTGGTTGGGGTGCCCTGCTGCGTTACGGCGATCACGAGCGGGAGTTGTGCGGCGGTGAGGCCACGCCCACCACCAACAACCGGATGGAGCTGATGGCGGCCATCCAGGCGTTGGAGAGCCTGAACCGGCCGGTCACCGTGGAGCTGCACACCGACAGCACGTACGTGCGCAACGGCATCACCAGTTGGCTGGCGTCGTGGAAGCGCAACGGGTGGCGGACCGCCGCGAAGCAGCCGGTGAAGAACGCCGACCTGTGGCAGCGGTTGGAGGCGGCCTGCGAACGGCACGAGGTGACCTGGCTGTGGGTCAAGGGGCACAACGGGCACCCGGAGAACGAGCGGGCCGACGGGCTCGCCAACAAGGGCATGACCGAGGCGCGGGCCGCGCTGACCAGCCGCTGAGCCGGGGTCAGCGGGTCGCGTCGGGGTGCCCCGGCATGCTGGAGCCACCACCGCTGCTGCCGGAGGAACCACCGGCGACGCCCGAGTTGTCGGGCTCGGTCACGATGTCCGGCCGGACGTCGGTGTCCGCCGGTGCGGGGACCTCGGTGTCCGTCTCGACCTGCACTAGTGAGGTCTGGCCGGCCTCGTCCTCGCTGTGCTGCGGGTCGCCCGGCTGTTCACCTTGGCGATTTCGGTAGCCCACGCCGTGCCCCCCGTCGATGCCGGTTCGCGTCGGCGCTGGCTACCCGGCGTCGTCCCGGCCGAAACCTCGTGCTCAGCGGCGGCGGCCCCGATGGGCGCGGGCCGGGGACCGGGTCGGCTGGCGGACCGGGGTGAGTGGCAGCGCCGTCCAGTGCGCCGGCCGGGTGAGCGTATGCGGCAGCCCGGTGCGGGTGTCGCCCCGGGCGGCGTCCAGTTGGGTCTGGTGCAGGAAGAGCGTGCGCCGCAGGTCCGCGCCCCGCAGATCGGCCCCGCGCAGGTCCGCGCCGGTGACGTCGGCCAGGCCGAGATCCGCTCCGCGCAGATCGGCGCCGATGAGCAGCGCCCCGCGAAGGTTGGCCCGGCGAAGGTCGACCCGGCGCAGGTCCACCCCGAGCAGGTGCGCGCCCCGCCGGTCGGCACCCACGGGGGCCCGGGCCGCGTCGCTGGCCCGGGACAGCAGCGGGTTGACCCGGGCCCGGTGGGCGTCGACGTCCACCGCGCGAAGCCGCGCGGGGTCACCCTCGGTGAGTGTCAGCGTCTCCGCGCGGGCGCGTTCCAGATCGGCGCGCAGGTCGGCCGGCGGGCGCAGCGCCACCGCCTCGGTGAGGTACCAGAGCAGTTCGTGCAGCGGTCGCAGCACCGCGAAAGCCTCCGCCATCGCCGGCAACGTCTCCGGCGCGTCCCGCCAGTCCCGCCCGCCGAAGGTCACCTGGGCGACCTGCTGCCCGGCGCCGAAGCAGTCGAACACCGTGCAGCCGGGAAAACCGCGTTGCCGCAGCTCGGTGTGGATGCCGCAGCGGTGGTCGGGGCGCAGGTTGGGGCAGGGCGAGCCGGCCGGCTTGTCGATGGCGAAGTCAGTCGACGCGGCGAAGGCGGGCACCACGCAGCACAGCCCGAAGCAGCGTCCGCAGTCGGCGCGCAGCTGCGCCGCCCCGGACGGCGGTGCGGTGCGGTCCGACACGCCGACGGTCCTCCTGACGATCAGGTGGTCACCATTGTTTCCTGTGCCGCGCCGACCGGGCCGGTCGGGGGTCACCGTGCGTGCGGTCAGCGGCCGTCGCCGCCGATGCTGGTCAGACCGATCGCCAGTCGTCGTTCGGCAACGCCGCTGCCTGGGGGCCCATCAGCAACATGCCCCCGTCGACCGGCCAGGACGCGCCGGTGACGTAGCTGGCGGCGGGGGAGGCGAGCAACGCGACCACGGCGGCCACCTCCCGGGCGTCGCCGGGCCGACCCACCGGCACGCCGGGCCGTTCCTGGGTGAACGGGTCGACGTCCTCCTGACCGGTCATCGGGGTGGCGATCTCGCCCGGGGCGACGGCGTTGACGGTGATCCCGTCGGCGGCCAACTCCTGGGCCATCACCCGGGTCAGCAGCCCGAGCCCGCCCTTCGCGGCGCAGTACGCGGCGGAGCCCACCCGGGGCGCGTGCTCGTGCACGCTGGTGATGTTGATGATCCGCCCACCGGTGCCGGCGGCCCTCATCCGTCGCGCGGCCCGCTGGGCGCACAGGAAGGGCGCGTCCAGGTCGACGGCGAGCACCTCGCGCCACTGTTCCCACCCGGTGTCGACGAACGGGGTGGAGGCCCCGACGCCGGCGTTGTTGACCAGTACCCCGATGCCGCCGAGCCGGTCGGCCAGCTCGTCCACCACCGCCGCCGCGTCCGGCAGTCGGGTCAGGTCCACCTCGGCGAGCTCGCAGCGCCGGCCCGTCGCGCGGACCTCGGTGGCTGTCCGCTCGGCGCCGTCGGGATCGCCGTACCAGGTGATGCCGATCTCGAAGCCGGCCGTGGCCAGCGCCACCGCGCAGGCCTTGCCGATGCCGGAGTCCGCGCCGGTGACGACCGCGATCCTCGGGTAGTTCTCGTATCGCTGCGGCATGCTGGCGCACTACCCCCGCAGCGCCGGCCCAACCGCCACGGGCACCCGGACCGCTCTGCCGGCGGCGTACGGTCGCCTGATGCGTATCACCCGGTTCACCCACGCCTGTGTCCGCATCGAGCACGAGGGAGGGGTGCTGGTCGTCGACCCGGGGACGTGGAGCGAGCCGACTGCCCTGGTCGGCGCGGACGCCGTCCTGGTCACCCACGAGCACACCGACCACGTGGACGTGTTGCGGCTCGCCGGTCTCGGTGTCCCCGTGTACGCCCCGGAGGGTGCCCAACTGCCGGATCTCGCCCCGCTGCCGGTGACCTGGGTCCGCGCGGGGCAGCGGTTCACGGCCGCCGGCATGTCGGTCAGCGCGCACGGTGGACGGCACGCCGCGATCCACGAGGGGCAGCCCGACTGCCCGAACCTCGGCTACCTGATCGCTGATCACCTCTATCACCCGGGTGACGCGTTACACGTGCCGGACGAGCCGGTGCACACGGTGCTCGTCCCGGCCCAGGGGTCCTGGCTGCGGCTCGACGAGGCGATCCGATTCGCCGGCGCGGTGGGCGCGGCGGCGGCGTACCCGGTCCATGACGCGCAGCTCAACGACCGTGGCCTGGCCAGCGTCGCCGGCTGGTTCGGCGAGACGATCCCCGGTTACCGTCACCTGATGCCCGGCGACACCGCCTGACCTCTGTCGTCACCGGCCGTCGGAGTGCGGAATCGGGGCGCGGCTCTGGTGAGCACCGCGGTGGCCGTGGGGGCGGACCACTCGTCGGTCAGCTCGGTCACGAGGTCGGCGACCAGCCGGGTCACCGCCGGCTCGGCGCCCGGGTGCAGCGCCTCGGCGACGATCAGCACCGACGAGGTGCCCGCCCGCACGGCCGACCAGCCGCTCTGCCGGTTCGTCCACCGTCGGGCGTGCGCCCGCCCGACGGAGTCGACGAAGGTCACCTCGCCCGGCTCGGGATGCTCGGTGTCGCCCGCGAAGCTCAGGTACGCCTCGTCGCCGTGCGCCGGCCGGACCACCAGGTCGCCGTCGATCCGGTCCAGGTCGAGTGCGGCGACCGGGATGGCGTACGCGGCCGAGACGGCGTTGCACAGGTCGACGAGCGGGTGCACCCGGGGCAGTTCGCCGTCCAGGCGCAGCCGGCGCAGCAGCGCCTCGGCGGCGCACCGGTACCTGGTGGGCCGCAGGCCCATCGCCGCGTACGCCCGCCGCCATGCCTGGATCTCCGGGAACCCGCTCTCGGGCCCGGCGGCCAACCGCCGCCGGGCCTCGGTGAGGTAGCTGGCCGCGTGTCGGGTCACGTCGGCGGTGGCGGTGATTCCGGAGGCCAGCACCACCCCGGCGATCAGATCGGGGTACGCGTCGCGAAGCTGTGGGGAGTGTTCGAACTGCACTGTGGTCCTATCGTTCGGTGAGGGCGAGGGTCACGCCGAGCGCGACGAACGTGCCGGCGGCGGATCGGCGCAGCCAGTCGGTGACCCGGGGTCGGGTCAGCACCCGGTCGCGGACCCGGGCCGCGAAGACGCCGTAGCCGCTGAACACCACGAAGGTGAGCAGCATGAACACCGCCCCGCAGCCGAGCATCGCGCGGGTCGAGCCCGGTGCCGTGGTGTCCACGAACTGCGGCAGGAACGCGACGAAGAACAGCGTCGGCTTCGGGTTGAGCAGGTTGACCAACACCCCGGAGACGATCACCCGCAGCGCCGGGCGGGGCGGGGCGTCGGTGGTCACGGCGAAGGCGTCGCGATCGCGGGCGATGGACCAGGCCAGGTAGAGCAGGTAGCCGACGCCGAGATAGCGGACGGTCTCGAACGCCGCCGCGCTGGTCTGCATCAGCGCGGCCAGCCCGGTCATCGCGGCCAGCAGGTGCGGCAACGTGCCCAGCGTGCAGGCGAACGCGGCGAGCACCCCGGCCCGGGCGCCCCGGGACAGCCCGGCGGAGAGCGTGAAGATCACCCCGGTGCCGGGGGTGACCACCACGATCAGCGTGGTGATCAGGAACGGGATGGTCACGGTCGTCCTCCGGCGGAGTTGGCAGGTCTGGCTCCTGCTCACTCTGCTGCCACAATGGTCCGATGGGCAGAGCCAAACCGACGGCGTCCGAGAGGTCCATATCGGCCGGGTCCGACTTCCTGCACCTGACCATCGCCGACGCGGCGCCGGGCGGGCGCGCCGACTGGCTGACCGACCGGCTGCGCCAGGCCATCGCCGACGGTCGGGTGCCGGTCGGTGACCGACTGCCCCCGACCCGGGTGCTCGCCGCCGACCTCGGCGTCTCCCGGGGTGTGGTCACCGAGGCGTACCAGCGGCTGACCGAGGAGGGGCACGTCGCCGGTCGGGGCCGCGCCGGCACCGTGGTCGTCGCCGCGCCGGCCGCGCCCACCCCCACCCCGGCCGCCGCGCCGGCACCGGTCGCGACCTTCCCACCGGCACCGGGCACCGACATCTTCGACGCGGTACGCGCGGCGCCCGCGACGATCGACCTGACGCCCGGCGTACCCGACCTGGCCGCTTTTCCCCGCACGGACTGGCTACGCGCCGAACGGACAGTGCTGCGCCGCCTCGCCGCGGCCGACCTCGGCTACGGCGACCCCTGCGGCACGCCCGCGCTGCGGCAGGCCGTCGCCGCCTGGCTGGCCCGCAACCGTGGCATCAGCGTCGACCCCGCCGAGGTGATCATCGTGGCCGGCGTCTCGCAGGCGCTGGGGCTGCTCGCCCAGGCGCTCACCGCGGCCGGCGTCGACCGGATCGCGGTCGAGGACCCGGGCTCGCTCGGAGTGCGCCAGCACCTGAACAACTGGCGGATGGCCACTCCGCCGATCAGCGTCGACGACGCCGGCCTGCGGGTCGATGAGTTGGCCGCCAGTGGCGCACCGGCGGTGATGCTCACCCCCGCGCACCAGTTCCCGACCGGCGTGGTGCTCGACGGTGACCGCCGTCGCCACCTCGTCGCCTGGGCGCGGGCCGGCGGCCTGATCATCGAGGACGACTACGACGCCGAGCACCGCTACGACCGCCCCCCGGTGCCGGCGCTGCGCGGTCTGCTGCCCGAGCAGGTCTGCTACGCCGGCAGTGTCTCCAAACTGCTCGCCCCCGCCCTGCGGGTCGGCTGGCTGCTCGTGCCCCCGCGACTGCGCGACGCGGTGGTGGCCGCCAAGCGCAACGCCGACCTGGGCAACGCCGTGCTGCCGCAACTGGTGCTGGCGGAGTTGATGACCTCCGGTGCCTTCGAACGCCACCTGCGGCTGCTGCGCCGCCGACACATCCGCCGACGGGACGCCATGATCGCCGCGCTGGCCCGCGCACTGCCGTCCGCGACGGTGCACGGCGCCGCCGCCGGTCTGCACCTGATGATCACGCTGGACGACGCGGTGGTCGACACCGAGTTGGCGGCGGCGACGCTGGCCCGGGGGGTGAAGGTGCAACCGCTGTCCTGGCACTGCCAGCGGCCCTACCGGCCGGGCCTGGTGCTCGGCTACGCGGCCCGTACGCCCACCGAGATCGACGACGGCGTCGCCGCTGTCGCCGCCGCACTCCGCGACCGCTGACCCGCGGCGATTGACCGCCCGGGTCAGCCCAGGAACAGCTGGACGAGCACCAGCACGGCGAGCAGCGCCGGCCCCCGTGAGCCCTGCCGCAGCAGGTCGACCGGGATCATCCCGAACGGCGTGTTCACCGTCGCGCCGCCGTAGTTGATCGGCGGGCGGGTGCCGGCGCGGAACGCGGCAGCCACCACCCCGAGCGCCAGCGTGGGCGCCAGCCAGGGCGGCCCCGGGTCGACGGTCGGCAGGGTCAGCAACCACCACAGGCCCGCGCCGACGGCCGGCACCACCACGTGGATCCCGCGCAGCAGGTTGTCGCTGCCGCCGAGCGCCCGGCGCAGCCCGGGTGAGCGGCTGACCGCCCGCAGACCGCCGGTCAGCCGGTCGGCGGCGAGGTAGGCGAACACCACCTGCGCGGCCCCCGCCAACCCGGGCAGGGCGAGCGCCGCCGCGTACTGCACCCCGAGCAGCGCCGCCCAGATCAGCACGGCGCTCGGGTGGCGGCGCAGCCGGCGTACGTCGGCCTGCAGCAGCGCCCACCAGCCGGGGCCCGGAAGGAACCGGCGGCTGCGCACCCGGCCGATCCGGCGCCAGCGGCGGCTCTCCACCAGGCCGGCGAGCAGGCTCGGATCCAGCAGGATCGTGGCCGTGGCGGCGGCGTTGGCGAACTGCGCGCCGGTGGTCAGCGAGGCCCGGTCGACCCGGGGGAGCGCGCGTACCGCGAGGACCGTGCCCACGACCGCGAGGGGCACCGCGACGGCGACCAGCGCGACGGTCGGCGTCGTCGCCGGCCGGGGCAGCCCGTCGCCGAGGCGACCCACGAGCACCACCACCGTGGTGATCACGGCCGCCGCCGCCATCGGCACCGCCCCGGCCACCGTCGGCCAGCGTCGCCCCGACCGGCTGCTCTGGGCGACGACGCTGAGCGCCAACGCGGCCACGCCCCACCCCGCGCCGGCCGCCGCCGCCCAGCCCAGCGCGGCCGGTTCGCCGACCCCGGCCAGCGCCGCCACGGCCACGGCGAGCGCCGCGGTGCCGGTCGCCGCGCCCACCAGCAGCAGCACGAAGCGCGGCGCCAGCCAGGCCCGCCGGTCGATGGGCGCGCTGGTCGCCCAGCTCTGCGTGGCCGGGGTGACCAGCAGCGGCCCCAGCGCCCGCAGGCCCCGCCAGGCGAGCCCCGCGCCGGCCAGCAGCGCGGCGACCGCCAGCCACCACCGCACCCCCGGCTCGGCCTGCCCCACGGTGGGGGAGTCCAGCAGGTTGCGGCTGGCGCTCACCGCGAACCAGCCGTACATGCCCACGAACAGGACAATGACGTACGCGTCACCGAGCACGTCGCCGAGGGAATGGTCGTGGTGTCGACTGCGGGCCCGGCGCAGGCGCGTCCGCACCTGCCGGGCGGTGGGCACTCCGGCCGGCGCGTCGGCGACCGTGGCCGGCGCGGCGGTCACTTGCCGATCTCGATGCGCTCGTCGACCACCGCGTCGATCAGCTCCGGGTCGTGCGAGGCCAGCAGCACGGCCACGCCCGCCGCCCGTTCCCGCAGCAGGCGGTCGGCGAGCCACTGCCGCCCGCGGACGTCCAACCGCTGCTCGGGCTCGTCCAGGATCAGCACCCGGCGTGGGCGGACGAAGCAGGACGCCAGCGCCAACCGGCGGCGCTGCCCGCTGGACAGCGTCACCGGCAACTGGTCGCGGGCCGCCTCCAGACCCAGCTCGGCGAGGACTTCCCCGACCGGTTCGGCGTCACCCCCGTGGGCGTACGCGACCAGCTCCAGA
Source organism: Micromonospora parva (assembly GCF_040649675.1). Taxonomy (NCBI): domain Bacteria; kingdom Bacillati; phylum Actinomycetota; class Actinomycetes; order Micromonosporales; family Micromonosporaceae; genus Micromonospora; species Micromonospora parva. Next base: position 38,314 of record NZ_JBEZFX010000011.1, read on the forward strand.
TGCTCGACCACCGACAGGTCGGGGAAGAAGTCGATGTCGTCCAGGGCCGCCGCCACCAGCGCCCGCACCTGAGGGTCGGTCTCGTCGGCCCGGCGGCCCTGCACCAGCACCTCACCAGCGTCCGGCCGGTCGGCGCCGACGACACAGCGCAGCAGGGTGGTCTTCCCGCTGCCGTTGGGGCCCAGCACCACCGCGATCCGGCCCGCCGGGAGCGTGAAGCTCACCTCGTCGAGCACCACCAGGTCGCCGAAGTTGCGGCTGAGTCCCCGTACCGAGAGCGCGTCCACGATCACAGAGTCTCGCAGAGCGGTGCCACCGACCAACCCGAGCGACCTACGTCACGCGGCGCTCGGCGTCCTCCTCGAGTCGGGCGTCGGCGGCGGCCAACCCCTGCGCGTCGGCGACCTCCTCGGCCACCGCCGCCGCGTCCGCCCAGTGCCGCCGCGCGTCGGCCCGGTCGCCCAGCGCGGCGCAGGCGTCACCCAGGTAGAGCAGGGTACGCGCCAGCCCGGCGCTCGCTCGGGTCTCCTCGCGCAGCCGGCGGCTCTCGGCCAACAGCTCGTACGCCGTCCGCGCCTGCCCCGGGGTGCTGCTCAACAGCGTCGCCCCGGCGTTGAGCAGCGCCGTCGCCCGGCTGGTCGGGTCGTTGACCGACTCGTACTCGCGCAGCGCGGCCCGCCACGCCTGGGCGGCGTCCAGGTGCTCGCCGAGGGCCGCGTGCACCAGCACCAGGTTGGTCAGCGCCGCAGCGTACCCGCGCGCGTCGCCCACCGACCGGAACGTGTTGGCCGCCCGCACCAGGTGGTGGTGGGCGGTGTCCGGTTCTCCCCGGGCGAGGTGGGCCGCGCCCAGGCCCAGGTCGGTGAGGGCGTGCCCGGCCCGGTCCGCGCCGGAGCGGTGCCGGCGGGACATCTCCAGGTGCTCCACCGCGTCGTCGAGCTGCCCCAGGTCGAGCAGGGCCAGGCCGAGGTTCATCCGCGCCTGGGCGTTGCCCCGCCGGCCCCGCTCGTTGACCGCGAGGGTGAGCGCGGCGGCGGCCCCCTGCGGGTCGCCCCGGCGTCGACGCAGCACCCCCAGCTCGTTGTGCGCCCACCCGGCGATCTCCGGGCGGTCGTCGGCGGTCGGGGTGGCCAGCACGGTGCGGCAGACCTGCTCCCACTCGTCGAGCCGCTCGGCGTACGCCAGCCACCCGCACAGCGCCACGGCCAGCCGGAACCACCACCGGCGGACCCGGCGGGGCAGGGTCTCCTTCGCGCCGGCCGGCACCCGCACCACCGCCAGCAGCAGCTCCTGGTGCAGGTCGAACCAGCCGTACGGGTCGTCATCGAGCGGCAGCGACCACTCCCGGTCCGGTGGGGAGCCGAGCACCGCCAGGTTGGCCGCGTGCCGTTCGGCCCGGCGGGCCAGGTGCCGGGTCAGCCGGGCCTGCGCGGCGACCCGGGCCCGGGCCGGATCCGCGTCGCGCAGGTGCAGACGGGCACTGCCGGCCAGCAGGGGGCGGATCTCGTACCGGTCGCCCGGCGCGCCGACCACGAACGCGGCGGCGGCCAACCGGTCGAGCAGCGCGGTCACCAGCTCGGGATGCCGCCCGGCCAGCGCGGCGATGGTGGGCCGGTCCACCGGGGCGGGCACCAGCGACATCAGCCGGTACAACCGTCGGGCCTGACGGGGCAACGCCTGGTACGCGATGTCCCGTTCGGTGACCAGACGGGCCGCCGGCGACACGGCGAGCCGTTGGTGCGGTGGCGTCTGCACCGCGCGGCGCAGCGCCTCCAGCACGTCGGAGTGCCGCCAGCCGTGTTGGGCCGTGCGGTAACCGAGGGCGCGCACGGTGCGCGGCTGCCGCCCGCACAGGTCGACGATCTCGCGGACCGCCGGGTCGGTGCGCGGGTCGGCGCGCCGGATCCGGGCGGCGGGCGCGGCCCCGCCCGCCGTCGCGAACAGCTCCACCGCCTCGGACGTGCCCGGCTCGGCGATCCAGTGCGCGACCACGCCCTCCAGACCGACCAGCGCCGGACCGCCGGCGAGGAGCAGGCGGCAGGTGCGCGCGGTGGGCGGCAACAGCGGCCGGACCTGGTCGGGACGGTCGACGTTGTCCAACACCAGCAGGATCTTGCGACCGTCGAGCTGACCGCGCAGCGCGTCGGCGGCGGCGGCGAGCGCGTCCGGCCGGCCGGAGGTCGGCGGGGCGGTGCCCAGGATCCGGGCCAGCGCGGTGAGGACCTGCCGGGCCGAGCGGGGTCGGCCACGCCGCCGCAGGTCGAGGTAGTACTGCCCGTCCGGGAAGTCCTCCCGGCACTGGTTCGCCGCCTGCACCGCGCACGCGGAGGTGCCCGCCGCGCGTCGTCCCAGCACCGCCACGGCGTGCTCCCGGGCGAGCAGCGCGACAAGCGCGTCGACGTGCTCGCGGCGACCGGTGAACTCGGCCGTGTAGGGCAGGGTGGGCGCCCCGGTGGCCGGTGTGGTGAGGACCTCGGTCGGTTCGGGGCCGACCTCGTGACCGGCCCGGCGGCGGCGCACCTCGTACACCACGTAACCCAGCACGCCGCCGGTGGCCAGCACGATGGTCACCGGCCCGAGCACGCTGGCCACCAACTCGGAGAGGAGATTGCCGGCCAGGTTGCCGGCCACGTTGGCGAGGATGCTGCCGATCACGCCGCCGATCGCGATCAGCGCGGGCCAGCGCGAACCACCGCGCGCGCCACCCGGCCCGGTCACCGCACGCCCCCGGAGACCAGCCCGGCGACCAGGTGCCGCCGGGAGAGGACCACGAGCACCACCGGCAGCACCGAGGCGAGCACCGAACTGGCCGCCAGCGCGCCACTGTTGCTCACGAAGCTGCGGGTCTGCTCGGCCAGGAACGGCCCGAGCGGCGACGCTCCCGACGCGCTGAACAGCCGACCCACCACCAGGTCGTTCCAGACCTGGACGAACTCCAGCACGGAGACCGCTACCACCGCCGACAGGTTGTGCCGGGCCAACCGGCGCAGGGTGTGCCACCACCGGCGCCCACCCAGCCGGGCGTCGCGGACCTGCTCGACCGGCAGGTCGGCGAACGCGTTGCGCAGCACCAGCACCGCGAACGGCACACCCAGCGCGATGTGCACCAGGGCCAGGCCCTGAGCCGTGCCGGAGGAGAGCACCAGCCCCAGCACCTCGTTGACCGGCCCGGCGATGACCTGGATCGGCACGACGCTCGCGGCCAGCAGCAGCAACCCGGTGGCCTGCGCGGCCGGCCCGGTCAACCACGCCAACGGGTACGCGGCCAGCAGCGCGACCACCAGCACCGTGGCGGTCACCGCGGTGGCCAGCACCAGGGTGAAGCCCAGCGTGCGCCACAGCTGGGTGCCGGTGAGCAGGTCGCGGTAGGACTCGCCGTTCGGCGGCGCGGACCACCAGCCGCGCGCGGCGGCGTCCACCCTGCCGTGCGCCGAGGTGGCGACCAGCACCGCCAGCGGCACCAGCCAGGCGACCGCGGCACCCGCCGCGAGCAGCCGGAAAACCCGCCGGGGCGGGGCGACCGGAGCGGGCTCCGGTGCCGCCTCGACGCGCGGCGGGGGCCACGCCTGCCGGACGAAGAGCGCGGCCACCATGATCCCGCCGATGACCGCCACCAGCCACACCACACCGAGCGCCGCGCCGTCGCCGGTGGTGGTGCCGCCGGACGTCTGCCAGATCCGCAACGCCAGCACCGACGCCTCGTCGCGGACCGAACCGGGGGTCATCACCAGGATGAGGTCGAACGTGCGGCTGGTGCCCACCGCCACCAACGCGAACACCACAGCTGTCGTCCGCAGCAGCAAGGGCCGCCACTGCGCGTCCCACAGCACGTGGCGACGCCCGCCGCCGTACGCGCGGACCGCGTCGGCGAGACTCGGCGGCACCGCGTCCAGGGCGGACCGGAAGACCAGCACCGCCAACCCGACCCAGGCCCAGACGAACGCCGACATCAACGCGACGGTCACCATCCCCGGGCCGAGCAGCTGCGGCGCGTCCTCCACCGAGCGGCCGGTCAATCGGGTCGCGACCAGTGTGGCCAGCCCTCGGCTCGGGTCCGGGTCGTACATCAGCCGGAAGGTGACCCCGGTGACGACCAGCGGCAACGCCACCGGCACCAGCAGGATCAACCGCACCAGGCCGCCCTCCTGGGAGCGGCGGGACGCGGCGGCCAGCAGGTAGCCCAACGCCGTCACCACCGCCGGCACCAGCAGGGCCCAGAGGACCGTCCGGCCGACCACCGCGCCGGTGCCCGGGGCGGCGAGGGCGGTCCGGAAGTGCGCCGCGCCGACCCAGCGGCCGTCGGTGGTGACGCTGGCGTGCATGGTCCGCAGCACCGGCCACAGCACCAGCCCACCGAGCAGCACCGCGGCCGGCAGCAGCAGGGCCGACGTCGCTCCCGCCGCCGGATAGGCCCGACCCCGTCGGGCCGGCCCGACGTCGTCGAGGACCGCCAGTTCGCCGAGGACGCGCACCTCACTCATCGGCCGCCCCCCGCGTTGCGGGCCGCCGCGGCGAGCAGGCCGGTGGCCCGGCGGATCGCCTCACCGGCCCGGACCCCGTCGGTGACGTCGGCGAAGAACCCCTGCATGATCCGCCAGATGCCGACCCCGTCGGAGCCGGTGAACGGGCCGGGCAACTGGTCGGAGAGGTCGAATCGCAGCGTGCCGGGCGTCCGCATCTCCTCGGCGAGCCGCTGGGCGACCCGGTCGCGGTAGCTGTCGATCGTGACGTTGGTGTTGGGCGAGAGGTAGCCGCCGGAGCGCAGCCACGGCTGGAACGAGTCGGCCCGGGTGAGCCACTCGACCAGCTCGACACCGCCCCGGGCGTCGGCGAACGCCACCGCCGCGTCCCCGCCGACGATCAGTGGGCCACCGCCCGATGAGGCGCCCGGGAACCGGAACGTCACCGGCGCCTGCGGGCCGCGCTGGAACGGGTCGGCGACGTCGGCGGTGAAGTCGGCCCCGACGAGCATCACCGCCCGCCGGGTGTGCACCACCTGGATCACCGACTCCTCGTACTGGGTGAGCAGGGCGCGACGGCCGCCGCCGACGAACGCCCCGTCGATGCTCCAGAGCCCGGCGAGCCGGTCCAGTGCCTCGCGCACCGCGCTGCCCTGCCAGTCGGCGTCCGCCCGGGCGAGGGCGTTGTAGCTCTCGGGTGCCACGTCGGCCAGGACGTTCTCGAACCAGTCGGTGAGCACCCAGCCGTCCGCGGCGCCGATGGCCAACGGCGCCGGCCCGCCGTCGCGCCGGGCGAGCGCGCCGAGCTCCCGGGTACGCCGGACCAGCTCGTCCCAGTTGGCCGGCGGCACCGGCAGCATCGAGGGCAGGTGCCAGACCAGCGACTTGTGTGCCGCCTTGACCCAGACCCCGTAGCGCTGACCCTCGGCGGTCAGCAGCTCACTGAGCCCGGCGGGTACGGCGTACCCGGTGGACGGGCGCACCGGGCTCAGCCACCCGCGTTGGGCGTACTCGGTGACCAGGCCGGGGCGCGGCAGGATCGCCACGTCCGGGCTGGTGCCGGCGAGGTGCCGGGCGCGCAGGAACGCGTCGATGTCGTTGCCGGCGCTGACCACCTGCACCGGCGCGGGGTAGCCGGCGACGACCTCACGGAACCGGTCCAGTTCGCTGGTGCTCCAGACCACCGCCACCTGCACCGACCGGCTCCCGCCCGAGCAGCCGGCGGCCAGCGCGGTGGCGCCCACGGCGGCGGCGCGCAGCAGCGTACGACGACTCGCCCGGATCGTCGGCCTCATCGGGGCACCTCGCTCGGCTCGGTGACCAGCTCGTGGCGCACCGGAATCTCGGCCAGGGTGGCCGGGTCGGCGCTGCAGACCAGCACCGCCACCCCGGGAGCGTTCGATGGTGAGAGACGGGGCATCAGGTCACCGAGGCGACTGTCGCCCGCCGAGCCGGCCGGCAGGTCGATCACGAGCACCTCGGGCAGGCAGGCCGCCGCTCGGGCGAGCGCCACCCGGAACCGCTGGGCGGCGGAGATCTGGTGCGGCAGCAGGGTGAGGGAGAGCGCCAACTCGAGCCGGTCGACAACGGTGGCCGTCCAGTCGTCGGCCACCTCGTGCACCCGTTCGCGTTTGCGTTGGCCGTACTCGATGTTGCGGCGCACGGTCAGCTGCGGCAGCAACGCGCCACCGGCGGGCACGTAGCCGATCTGCCGGCGGGGCGGCGGCAGGGCGGTGACGTCCCGGTCGCCGACGAGGATGCGGCCGGTCACCGGTGGGGCGAGCCCGGCCAGCACCCGGGCGACCGCCGTGCCGTACCGGGGTGGCGCGACCAGGGCGGCGAGCGTGCCGGCGGGAACGTCGAGGGTCACCGGCCCGGTGCCGGGGACGGCGACCAGTGCGCGTAGCCGTAACGTGACCCTCACCTCCGGTGACCGTTGATGACCGTCCCAGGGTGGCACACCGTGCCGACAACCGACGCCCCCGACCCTTCCACTGTGGAGGGGGCCGGGCCTGTTCAGGTGGGGGAGTACAGCGCGGCGAGCCCGGCCGCGGTGGTGGCCAGCCGTTCGCGCAGCGCCACCGGGGTGAGCACCTCGACCTCGGCGCCGAGGCGCAGCAGCTCACCGTGGGCGTGGGTGAGCGACTCGATCGGCAGCACAGCGGTCACCCAACCCCGCGCGTCGGGTGGCCCGGCGCTGGTGTCCATCGCGGTCACCACCGGGTCGCTGCCGATCTCGCGCAGCCGCTCCCGCCCGGCCGGGGAGAGTCGGACGGTGGCATCGTCGCGGTGCAGCCGTTCCCGGAACCGCACCACGTGCGCCCGCCACCAGGCCGGCAGGTCGAAGTCCTCGGGTCGGTCGAACTCCTGCCCGAGCGGGGTGAGCGTGAGGATCTGGTTGACCCGGTAGGTGGCCGGCGCGCCCCGGCCGGGCTGGTCGGCCACCACATACCACCGGCCGCCCTTGAGGACCAGGCCGTACGGCTCCAGGACCCGGGTCACCTCGCCGTTCCAGCCGCGGTAGCGCACCTCGATGCGGTGCTGTCGCCAGACCGCCTCGGCCGTGCGGGCCAGCTCGGGGGAGGCGTCGCCGTCGGCGTACCACCCGGGGGTGTCCAGGTGGAAGCGTTGCCGCAGTCGGGTCGCCCGGTCGCGCAGCGGCGCGGGAAGCGCGGCGTGCAGCTTGAGTTGCAGCGCCGCCACCACGTCGCCGTAGCCCAGCTCGTCGGCCGGGCCGGGCAGGCCGGCGAGGAACAGCCGGTCGGCCTCCTCGGCGGTCAGCCCGGTGAGCCGGGTCCGCCAGCCGTCGACGAGCTGGTAGCCGCCGGCGTGCCCGGCCTCGCCGTAGAGCGGGATGCCGGCGGCGTGCAACGACTCGACGTCCCGGTAGATGGTACGGGGGGAGACGGCCAACCGCTCGGCGAGCTGCCCGGCGGTCAACCGCCCGTGTGACTGCAACAGCAACAGGACGGAGAGGAGTCGACTGGCCCGCACTTCACTGACACTAGTTGTCAGGGGACCGCTCGTACCGTCCCGGCATGGCATTTCGCGACAAGGATCTGAGAACACCGGGACCGATCACGGTGGACGGTCGGCACCTCAAGCGCTACCACATCGACCAGCCGGAACGGCCGCTCGAACCGGAGGTGGAGAAGGCCGCGTACGACCAGGTGGGCCTGCTGCTGGCCGACGTCGTCGACGACGGCACCCCGGCCGCCGGGTGGGTGGTGCTGCACCGGGGCGCGGACACCGGCGCGTACCTGCTGGCGTACACCTGGGTCTGGGACAACGCGGTGGAGGTCCGCGTCGCGGCGGCCGGGCAGCCGGCGCTGGACTGCCCGGACGACGACCCGACCCACTTCGTCGAGGTCCGTCGACCCGCCGTCGGCTGCGTCTGGGAGCTGGCGGTGCTGGAGCACGAGCGGGCGGCCTGGGTGCGGCACATGCTTGCCCCGCAGGCTCCCCACCTGGCCGGATACCTGCACGACACGCGAGCGGAAGGGCCGGTGGGCCGCTGATGGGCGACTTCGACTTCTTTGTGGGCACCTGGAACGTCGTCAACCGGCGGCTGCGCGAGCGGCTGGTCGGCTCCGACGAGTGGGAGGAGTTCCCGGGGGTGTCGGTGGCGCACGGCTTCTTCGCCGGCGGCGGTCACTTCGACGAGATCACCTTTCCGACCCGAGGCTCCGCCGGCGCCACGGTCCGGATCTTCGACCCGGCCCGGCAGGAGTGGTCGATCTACTGGATGAGCAGCGACACCGGGGTGCTGGGGCAGCCACCGATGGTGGGCCGCTTCGTCGACGGGGTCGGCCGCTTCTACGCCGACGACCAGCACGAGGGACGCCCGGTGCGGTGCCGGTTCGTCTGGTCCGACATCAGCGCGACCACCGCCCGCTGGGAGCAGGCGTTCTCGGTCGACGGCGAGCAGACCTGGGAGACCAACTGGATCATGACCTTCACCCGGGCGTCGGAGGGCTGACCGCCAGGTGGGGTGACCGCGGTCAGGCCTGGTCGGCCACGGCCGCGGTCCGCCCCGCGTCGCGGCCGCGGAACAGCACGGTGATCGTCACGAGGACGACCAGCAGCGCCGCGAGCACGTACACCGGGGCCGGGCCCAGCGGCGTGAGCAGTGCCAGCAGCGCGACGACCGGGAAGGCGACGGCCGTCACGCCGTGCTGCTTGCGGCGTACGTGCAGCACCCAGACGGTGAGCAGGAAGACGGCGACCGGGACGGCCACCGCGTACCCGACGGTCCGCTCCGAGATGTGCGCCAGGTGCCGTTCGTAGTCCACCGCCACGCCCAGGCCGGCGCCGACCCCGGCGATCGCCGCGAAGATCAGATAGTGGCCATAACCCCAGACCAGGGAGTACGGCAGCCGGTCGGGCGCCTCGCTGCGCCGATCGAAGTAGAGCCACCACAGCGCGAACACCATGACCGCGCCGGAGGCGGCGAGGAACCAGAGGTCGTGCTCCCCGGCGTCGAGCCCGTCCTGGATCGCCAACGAGACGGCCGCCACCGCCTCACCGAGCACGATCAGCGTGAACAGCCCGTACCGTTCGGTGATGTGGGCCGGGTGCCACGGGGTCATGCCGGGGCGTTCGGCCACCGCCGGCACCAGCACGTCGGCCAGCCCCAGCAGCACGAACGACGCGAGCCCCCACTCGGGTGGCAGCAACAGGCGCAGCAGCCAGCCGAGCTGCACCACCGTCACCCCGACCGCGTAGCGGCGCGCCGCCGCACGGTGCGCGGGGTCGCCGGCCGCCGCTCGGCTCCAGTGCACGACGGCGGCCAGCCGCATCACCACGTACCCGTAGGTGATGACGGTGAAATCGTTGTCGGCGAAGGCGCGGGGCACCCCGGCCGCCAGGATCAACGCCCCGAGGATCTGCACCAGGGTGGTGATCCGGTAGACGTCGTCGTCGGTGTCGTAGGCCGAGGCGAACCAGGTGAAGTTCACCCACGACCACCAGATCGCGAAGAACACCATCACGTAGCCGGTGACCGCGTGGGCGAGGTGACCCTCGGCCAGGAAGTGGTGCAGGCTGGTGGCGGCCTGCGCCACGGCCACCACGAAGCAGAGGTCGAAGAACAGTTCCAGCGGGGTGGCGGCCCGGTGCGGCTCGTCGCGGCGGTGTGGCCGCATCGGCCGGTAGAACGGCCGCACCGACCGAGGGTGAGTCACCGCGGTCCCTCAGGTGGCCTCAGCCGCGCCGACGGCCGTGAGTCAGCCCCTCCAGCACCAGGGTCAGCCCCGCGCCGACCAGCCAGATGTCCTTGGCGAGCCCCGAACCCGCCTGGGTCGGCCGGACGCTGCCGGCTTCCCGCATCCCCGGCGTCTTCAGGTACAGCTGCACCAGGCCCGCGCCGAACGCGGTCAGGCCGAGCCCGACCAGGGGCGCCGGGACGAACGGCGCGATCAGCGCGGCCCCCAGGGCGATCTCCGAGTACGACAGCAGCTTGGCGAAGCGCGCCGGCTCCAGCTGGCCGAGCTGAGGCATGGCGGCGACCGCCATCCCGTGCATGCCCTCCGCCGCGGCGCCCTCCAGGTTGCGCTTGCCCAGACCCGAGTTGAGGACGTACGCGCCGATGGTGAGCCGCAGCGGCAGGTGGGCGAATTTCATTGTTACCCCCGTTGGCAGTGGTCGAATGCGGCCCGCGTACCCCGCAGCGCCCGCGATAACCCGCCGGGGCGGCTGGGCAGGCTGTGGTGGTCGCGGTAGGTTCGCCGGGGGCCCAGCGCCGAGCCCGTGGCACACCCGCCCACCCCGGCACCCGGCCCTGCCGCAGACCACCAGCAGGAGGCGAAGTGAGCCAGGAAGTCCGGGGAGTCATCTCCCGCAGCAAGGGCGCTCCGGTCGAGGTCACCACCATCGTTGTGCCCGATCCGGGGCCGGGTGAGGCGATCGTCCGGATCCAGTCGTGCGGCGTGTGCCATACCGACCTGCACTACCGCGAGGGTGGCATCAACGACGACTACCCCTTCCTGCTCGGTCACGAGGCGGCGGGCATCGTGGAGCAGGTCGGCGAGGGCGTCACCGACGTCGCCCCGGGCGACTTCGTGGTGCTCAACTGGCGGGCGGTCTGCGGGGTCTGCCGGGCCTGCCGCCGGGGCCGGCCCTGGTACTGCTTCAACACCCACAACGCCACCCAGCGGATGACCCTCACCGACGGCACCGAACTCGCCCCGGCGCTGGGCATCGGGGCGTTCGCCGAGAAGACCCTGGTACATGCCGGGCAGTGCACCAAGGTGGACCCGGCCGCCCGACCCGCCGCGGTGGGCCTGCTCGGCTGCGGGGTGATGGCCGGGCTGGGCGCGGCGATGAACACCGGAAACGTCACCCGAGGCGACTCGGTCGCGGTGATCGGCTGCGGCGGCGTCGGGGACGCGGCGGTGGCCGGGGCAGCCCTCGCCGGCGCCACCACGATCGTCGCCGTGGACACCGACAGCCGCAAGCTCGACTGGGCCCGCCGGTTCGGCGCCACGCACACCGTGAACGCGTCCGAGACCGACCCGGTCGAGGCGATCCGTGCCGCCACCGGTGGCTTCGGCGCCGACGTGGTGATCGACGCGGTGGGTCGACCGGAGACGTGGAAGCAGGCGTTCTACGCCCGCGACCTGGCCGGCACCGTGGTGCTGGTCGGCGTACCGACCCCGCAGATGCAGATCGAGCTCCCGCTGCTGGACGTCTTCGGGCGCGGCGGTGCCCTCAAGTCCAGTTGGTACGGCGACTGTCTGCCCAGCCGGGACTTCCCGATGCTCACCGAGCTGTACCTGCAGGGCCGACTCGACCTCGACGCGTTCGTCACCGAGGAGATCGCACTCGACCAGGTGGAGACCGCGTTCGAGCGGATGCACCACGGCGACGTGCTCCGCTCGGTGGTGGTGTTCTGATGACCGCCCGGGTCGAGCACGCGGTCACCTCGGGCACGTTCTCCCTCGACGGCCAGACCTTCGACGTGGACAACAACGTGTGGGTGATCGGTGACGACCGCGAGTGCGTCGTCCTGGACGCGCCGCACGACGTGGCGGCGATCCTCGCCCTGGTGGGTGACCGCCGGGTGAAGGCGATCCTGGCCACCCACGCCCACGACGATCACGTCCGGGTGGCGCCCGAGCTGGCCGAGGCCACCGGCGCGCCGGTGCTGCTGCACGCCGCCGACCGGGTCCTCTGGGACATGGTCCACCCGCACCTGCCGCCCAACGGCGAGCTGCACGACGGGCAGAGCATCGAGGTGGGTGGCACCACGCTGCGGGTGTTGCACACCCCCGGGCACAGCCCGGGCGCGTGCAGCTTCCACGCGCCGGAGCTGGGCGCGGTGTTCACGGGCGACACGCTCTTCGCCGGTGGCCCGGGCGCGACGGGCCGCTCGTACAGCGACTTCGACACCATCGTCCGGTCGATCCGCACCCGCCTGCTGACCCTCCCGCCGGAGACGGTCGTGCACACCGGCCACGGCGATGACACGACGATCGGCGCGGAGGCGCCGCACCTGCAGGAGTGGCTGGACCGCGGCCACTGAGCCCAGCGCACCGGCCTGCTGGCGTGCGGTCGGCGGGCTCAGCGTTCGTCGGCCGCGCCCAGCACCGGTTTGACGTCCAGGACCGGGGTGCCGTCGAGGGCCTCCAGGTCGGCCACCTCGACGCGCAGCCCGTCCACCGCCAGCACCCGCACCCGGTGCAGCCCGATCGGGTTGGGCCGGTGCGGGGAACGGGTGCTGAACACGCCGGTCTCCGGCCGGGTCTCGTCGCCGCGTGGGTGCACCGCCAGCACGTCGCGCCGGGCCCGGTCCAACCAGGTCAGCACCAGCAGCTCCGCGCCGACCCGCAGGTCACGCACTGCCCGCTCGACGTGCGGGTCGAAGACCAGCCACGCCGTCGGTGCGCCCTCGTCGCCCTGTCGTGGCGCGCTCGCCGCGTCGGTCAGCGGCGAGGCGACCCGGCCGACCGGGCGCAGAGGGTACGTCTCGTCCTGAACTGTCCCAGCCATGACGCTCCCTTGCCGACGGTGCGAGCCTACGGCGTTAGGATCGCGCATGGCCGCCGAGCACCCCACCCCCGCCGTCCGTCAGCTCCGCCTCGTGGTGGAGGCCGACGACTACGACGCTGCCGTCGCGTTCTTCCGTGACGCGCTCGGCCTGCCCGAGGAGGCGGCGTTCGTCGGCGACGGAGACGCCCGGGTGGTGATCCTGGATGCGGGCCGGGCCACCCTGGAGATCGCCAACCCGGCCCAGAAACGCATGATCGACGAGGTCGAGGTGGGGCGGCAGGTCGCCCCCCGCCTGCGGGTGGCCTTCGAGGTGGACGACGCCGAGGCGACTACGGCCCGGCTGGTCGCCGCCGGGGCGAGCGAGGTCGCGCCGCCGACGCGTACACCGTGGCAGTCGCTCAACTCCCGCCTCGACGCGCCCGCCGGCCTGCACATCACCGTCTTCCAGGAGTTGCTCGCGCCGGACGTGCGGGAGGGGACGCGGCATGCGGAGCCCGGACGTGACAGCGACAACTGAGTCCGGCAGTTCCCGGGCTGCCGCTCTCACCCCGGCGCAGACGGCGGCCCTGGCCCACGTCCGGTCCCTGGCCGTGGCCGAGCGGCGCGCCGCCCTGGACATCATCGCCCGGGAACTCACCGCCGCCGGCCTCCACGACCGGCCGGAAGAGCTGCTCGCCGCAGTGGTCCAGTGTGGTCGCCTGACCGTCAACTTCCACCCCGACCGGTTGTGCGTCGACGGGCGGACCGTCGTCGCCGCCCTGGCCGAGGACGGGGTGTACCGCAGCCAGTTCGTCACCGGAATCTCCAACGGCGGGCTCACCGCCTATCCGGGCGGAGACCGGGACCGTTGGGAACAACGGATGTTCGACGGCGCGTACCAGCGAACCGGGGTCACGGCGGCCGACCGCCCCACGTACGGCGGAATGAACCTGCTCGGTCACGCGGACGGCGCCTGTCCCCGATTCGGTTCCTGTCACCTGCGGCTGCGTCCGGCGGTGCTGACCCGGGCGACCTTCTGTCTCGGTGACAGCCACCTCGGTCCGCGGGTGGTGGGGACCGCCGACGCCTTCGAGGCGGTCCTCGCCGGGCTCCTGGTCGGTGTCGCCGCCACCGGTGAGTGTCTGGGACGCACCGGAACGGACGTCGGCACCTTCGTTCGGACGGTGCGGGACGTTCCGACCACGCCGGAAACTGTCGGTCGCGCGCTCGACGACTACGTGGAGGCCCAGATCCACGGCACCCTCGACCTCGCGCGCGATGTCGAGGAACTGGTGGTGGACAAGGCCTTCGCCGGCACCCTGACCGGGGCGACGCTGGAATCAATCGCTGAGCGGCACGGTTTCCCGCTGCTGTGGCACCCGGGCTTCGCGCTGGCCGTCGACCGGGTCGACGCCGAATTCCGAGGGCCGGCGATTCCGGTGCTGGCGGCGCGGCTGCATCGGGAGTTCGCCGGACCGGGCGAGCCGGTGGACGCGGCGCTGGTCGGGCGGGGCGCGGTCTCGGTGGTCACCGAGCCGGAGCGGTGGACCGACCGGGGTCCGGTCGCGGAAACCCTCCAGCACCTCAAGCAGCTCTGGCATGTCCTCGTCCGCTACGGCGAGCCACACGCCAATCTCACCCACAGTGCCGGGTCCGTCGGTCGCTCACGGTAGCGGCAAAACCGCCAGCCGCCCGCCTCCCCACCACGGTGAATTCGCCCTTTGCTCTGCACCCAGATCGGCGCCACGGACCTGAGCTGCGGATGAGCCGTTTCCGCCCCCCGTAGGCGTTCCGCACAGCCGTCACGCACGGTGTCTGGTGCGTGTGTGGGTGCAGAGCAAAGGGTGTGAACGGCGTCTGCCTCCGACCGCTGAATTCACCCTGCGTCACCATTGTCAGGTGTGACGGGCGACGAGCCGCGTCTGTCCGGTTCTGCGTCGTGACCGGGACCGCAGCCGGCCGACGCGAGGTCATTTCCGGAATGACCGACACGTGAACCTGGTTGTGTCCCCCGTACCGCCGGAGCCCAAACCCATTCCGCGGTCATCTCCCGAGGAGTGTTCACCCCGGAGCGCTTCGCACGATCGAAAGGGCAACCATCGTGAAGGTCGACTTCACTCGATGGCTCCCCGCCATCGCTAAGGACTCGTACCGCAAGACCGCGCTGAGCGTGGCGGGCGTGGCCGCCCTCGGCGGCCTGGCGCTCGCGCCGACCGCAGCCGCGGCCCCGGTCACCTCCGGACCGCACCAGGGCGCCGTCGCCGCCATCGACCTCGCCACCGGCAAGGCCGCCACCTCGGCACAGCAGAATGACGAGCAGCCCGTCGAGTCGGGCCTGACCACCGGTTCCGCCACCGGCAAGCCGCCGGAGGGCAAGCCGAGCCGTGCGCAGCTCATCCCGCACGGCATCGAGGGCGCCCAGTCGCGGGTCCCCCTCGACGACGCGCAGCTGGCCAACGCCCGGGCCATCGTCGACGCCGCCAAGAAGACCGGCGTCGGTGACCGGGGCGCGGTGATCGGCATCGCCACCTCGCTGCAGGAGTCGAAGCTGTACAACCTCGGCCACCTCGGCGCGTACAACGACCACGACTCGCAGGGCCTGTTCCAGCAGCGTCCGTCGTCCGGTTGGGGCACGCCCGACCAGATCACCGACCCGGAGTACGCCGCCACGGCGTTCTTCACCGCACTCAAGAACGTCGGCGGCTGGCAGGACCTGCCGCTGACCACCGCCGCGCAGACCGTGCAGGTCTCCGCCTTCCCGTACGCGTACGCGCAGTGGGAGGAGCAGGCGGCGGACATCGTCCAGCAGCTCTGGTGACGACACCCGCACATCCCGCGCCGGCCGGTCCCGTTCAGGGGCCGGCCGGCGTTCGTCGTGCCCTCAGCAGGCCGGGTAGAGACGGCGGGTGCCGACCCCGGCGGCGTACGCGTCCCGGTCGCTGAACCGGCAGCCGTAGTCGGGCCGGGCCACCACCGCCGGGTCGGTGACGGTGTCGCCGGCTGGGCGCTTGCCGGTGCGTACCCAGGACACCAGGTCGTCCCAGGCGGTGCCGGCCTCCGCCGGGGTGAACTCGCAGTGCTGCGTGGCCCGGATCGCCCGCTGAACCACCAGCTTGGCGCGACCGTGCCGCGCCACGTCGGTGGCGTACGCCTGCTCCATGCTGAACGGCACGAACAGGTCCCCCAGACCGTGCAGGCTGAGCACCGGCGCGGTCGGTCGGCCGGCGATCCGCGGCACCTCGGTCAACGTCGGCAGGAGCCGCTGCCGCAGGTTCTCCGGGGCGACCCGCCGCACCGTCGCGTTGATGTTGGCCGGGCTGTTCGGGGTGTAGCGGGTGAGCAGATTGGTGGACAGCTGGCCGGGCTGCTGGGCGGGGGAGTTGCCGCTGCTGGTGGGCACGCTGATCGAGAAGAGGAAGTCCTTCCACACCGCGAACGCGGCGTCTGCTCCCGGACGCGGCCCGCCGGAGCGGTTCACCGTGATCGCCCGCAGCTGCTTGCCCCGCTCGGTGGTGGTGTCCGGCCCGGTGGGGGTCAGCCCGGCCAGGCCGAGCGCCACCTGGATGCGCGGCACCGCGTTGGTCAGGTAGTCGGCCGGCGTGGGATAGGCCGGCACCCCGGCGAGCGCCTGCGCGACCAGGTTGTAGTCCAGGTAGAAGTCGAGAAGCGTCTGATCGCCGAGCACCCCGCACATCGGCAACGCGCCGTCGTAGAAGCCGGGATACTGCTCCAGCGAACGACCGATGACGTACCCGCCCATCGACACCCCGGCGACGTAGGTGTGCTGCGGTCGGCGGACCGTCCGCGCGAAATGGTCGGCGAGGTCCTTCGTGCCCAGCACACCGGAGCGGATGTCGAAGCCGTTGCGGTCGTACGAGGACGACGCCCACGCGTACCCCTGCTCCAGGAGTCGCTGGCGCAGCCCGAAGCCCGGCGGCTCCGGCGAGAGCACGGTGCCCTGGCCACGGTAGCCGTGCGCCCACATCACCAGGTCACCGTTCCACCGGGCGGGGACCTCGATGAGGTACCCGGCGTGGCGGTGCACTCCCTGGCGTACCGTCGTCGGTTTGCCGCCGACGACCAGCGGCGCCAACGGCGGATTCTCGATGGTGTAGCCGGGCAGCGGCTCGCCGCCCCTCGCGTCGCGGCCGGTGGCGCCGGCCGGTGCGGCACCGACCAGCCCGACCGCGAGGGTCAGCGTCGCGGTGGCGGCGAGCAGCCGGCGGAGGGTACGAACGGGTGTGGACAGCATCGATGCTCCCCATCGGACGGATGTCGCCCGGGGGCGACCAGCGGGACGGTTGCCTACCGGCCGGTAGCGTCCTGAACCTAGAACCGCCGTCGACCAGTGTCAATGGGTACGCTGACCGGCGGCTCAACCACGACTGTCCGGCCGAACCCGGTCGTCGGGGTCGGTGGGCCGATCGGGTTGACTGGTCGCCGTGGACGAGTCGATCTGGGAGGCGGCCCGGGTGTCGCGCAGCTGGCTGGACGCGGCGAACGGCACCGGGCAGACCGAGCTGACCTGCCGCATCCTCAAGCTGACCGAAGAGGCGGGGGAGGCGTCGGCCGCCTGGATCGGTCTGCTCGGGCAGAATCCGCGCAAGGGTGTCACCCACACCCGCGATGACGTGGCGGCGGAGCTGGCCGACGTCGCCTTCACCGCGCTGGTGGCCATCGAGAGCCTGGGTCTGGACGCGCAAACGGTCCTGGACGCCTGCGCCGCGAAGGTGCGTTCCCGCCTGGCAGACCAGGACCGTCGGTAGCGTCCGGTTACGCCCACCCACCCTTGCCGGGCCATGGCAGGCCGACCGCATCTGGGCGAATGCGCGCCTGATGCTTCCGTGCTCGACTTGGGTTTCCCTGACAGCGGGCTGTCCCGTCGTCCGGGACACCCCGCTGTCAGTGGATCATCCCGGTGAGGGCGGTTCGACACCGACCGTCCGCCATTGCCTGGGTGGTTTGTCGGGTTGTGGGGGTCAGTGGGTGGTGACCGGGCGCACCCGCAGGCTGGAATCATGGCCGGGCCGGGGTCGTTACACATCCTGACGATCGCAGCACCACCGAGTGGGCCCCGGGCGCTGAGCCTGGTCGCGCAGGTCGGAATGCCAGCCTCCACCCGGTCGTTACAGTCCCCACGACCGACCCGGCACCGCCTCCACGAGGGCGCCGATGGATGGGCCACCCCGGAATGACCCCGGCCCCCCGGTCGTTACACCTGGACCCCCGGTGCCACGAGCCCCCCGCTCGCAGGCCGCCGACCCCTCAGACTTTCCCCGTTTGTTTGTGCAGCGCCGGACGAGGTGCTCACACCCGTGCGTCCCCCGACGTGTGGGTGTTCTTACCCCCGAAGGAGCTACCCCCATGAACACGATCATGCGTAAGAGCGTGCTGTCCGTTGCTGGTCTCGCGTTCGTCGGCGGTGTGTTCGCCGGCCCGATCGCCCACGTGGCCAACCAGGCCGACACCAAGCCGGCCGCGGTCACGGTGCAGGCTGACAAGCCCGACATCAGCAAGCTGATCCCGCACGGCACCCAGGGCGAGCAGTCGCACATCTCCTTGAACGACGAGCAGACCGCCAACGTCAAGGCGATCATCGCCGCGACGAAGAAGGCCGGCCTGCCTGAGCGCGCCGCGGTCATCTCCATCGCGACGAGCCTGCAGGAGTCGAAGCTGGAGAACCTGGGTCACCTGGGTGATATGAACGACCACGACTCGCTGGGCCTGTTCCAGCAGCGCCCGTCCAGTGGTTGGGGTACCCCGGAGCAGATCACCGACCCCGAGTACTCCACGACCGCGTTCCTCAAGGGCCTCAAGCAGGTCGACGGGTGGCAGGACATGCCACTGACCGTGGCCGCGCAGACCGTGCAGGTCTCGGCCTACCCGGACGCCTACGCCCAGTGGGAGCAGCAGGCCGCTGACCTGGTCGCCCAGTACTGGAACAGCTGACCCGGATTCGCACGACCAAACAGCAAGACCACCGCACGACTCCGACCGCTGGCCGGCACCCGCAACACGGGGTGCCGGCCAGCGGCATTCCTGCTGTCGCCGTGCAGGTCGCTAGCCATACCACGCGCGCCCGCGACCACCGGTCGCCGTCGCCGATCACCCGTCGCATCCCCCGCCGTCCGTCGCCTCCCGCCCCCGTCTGCCGCCGTCCGCCGTCCGCTGTCCGCCGTCCGCTGTCCGCCGTCCGCTGTCCGCTGTCCGCTGTCCGCTGTCCGTCGCCCGTCGCCCGTCGCCCGTCGCCTGCCGCCTGCCGCCTGCCGCCTGCCGTCCACGGTCCGCGGTCCGTTGCCTGCCGTCCGCTGTCCCCGCCTGCCGTCCGCCGCCCCTGGCTGAGGGGGCCGGAATCTCGCGCTCCAGGGGTGTGGGGAGGCGGATGGTGTCGTCTGACCGGCGGTGTCCGGAGATCTTGGACAGTTTCCGTTCGGGGCGAACGGAAACTGTCCAAGATCTCCGTCGGCGACGTAGCGGAGTGGCGTGATCGGCGCCGAGTGATCCGATCGGCCGGCGGGTACGTACCCCTGGACGGGGACCGGCGGAGGGACAGAGGCATGGCCGCAGTGGGGAACGGCGTGGATCGCGAACCGGGGTTGGGGCCGGAACCCTCCGGTGCGACCGCGCCGGAGCGGTGGTCGACCGGGGTTCGCCTGTTGGTGGCTGCCGCCGTCGTCGTGCTGCTGCTGGGTGCGGCGGCGGTGGCCGTGATCGTTGCCGATCCCGGCCGCCTCGGCATGACCTACTCCAGCCAACCCGACGGCACCCGCCCGGACGGCACCCGCCCCGACGGCACCCGGCCCGGTGGCGACGGTCGTCCGGGGGACGGCGCTGACCCGGACGCGTCCGACGGTCGCCGCGGCGGTGGGGGTGCTGCTGCCGAGCAACTGCTGACAGCGCCGGTGGCCGGTTGGCGAAAGGGCACCTTCGTGCTCGCGGACGGGTTGACCTCGTTCGAGCTGCGGGTGACCGAGTTGGGCGAGGACCTGTACCGGATCAGTGTCCCGGCCGGCTCGGGGGTGGCGGGACGTCCGACGGTACGGGGGGAAACAGCCCGGCTCGACCTCGTGGAATCCGGGACGCGTGGGCCGCGCGCCGTGCGGGTGTTGCTCAACGAGCGGGTCGCCTGGCGTCTGCACCTCGTCGGTGGGGTGAGCAGTCAGGTGCTGGATCTGAGCCGGGCCCGGCTGCTGGGCGTGGACCTCGCCGGTGGTTCCAGCTGTACCGAAATTCTCCTGCCACCGATCACCGCGGCCGGCCCGGACGACCTCGCCGGTCCGACCTCAGGCAGCCTGACCGTGCGACTCACCGGCGGGACCAGCCAGCTCGACGTCCGGGTCCCCGGGGAGACGCCGGTTCGGGTGCGGGCGGGAGTCGGCGCCGGCTCGGTGGTGGTACGCGACGAGCGTTGGGACGGGGTGGCCGCCGGCTCGGTGCTGGGTACGCCGGGATGGGACCGGTCGGCCGAGCGCCTGTACCTGGACCTGGTCGCCGGTGCCAACAGCGTGATCGTGTCCTCCAGCAACCGCTGACCCGCGTCGCCAAGCCTGCGCCGTCAAGCCCGCGTCGCCAAGCCCGCGTCGCCAAGCCCACGGGCTGGTGACGCCTGTCGGCCCTGGCGGGAAGGGCCGCTGACGCAGGTGGGCGTGAGCGTACAGTCGGGCGGTGGAGCGTACTGAATCAATGCTGGCGCAGACCCGACCGCCTGGCGTGGCCGACGTCGACCCCGGCAGTGTGTTGTTGCCCGGCCACGACGTGCCGTTGGGTCGGTACACCACGGTGCGGCGGCTGCTTCCGCAGCGCGCCCGCCGGATGGTCGGCGCGTGGTGTTTCGTTGATCATTTTGGCCCGGACGATGTGGCGCAGCGGCCCGGCATGGAGGTGCCGCCGCACCCGCACACCGGGCTGCAGACGGTGACCTGGCTGCTCGACGGTGAGATTCTGCACCGGGACAGCCTCGGCAACGTCCAGCCGATCGTTCCCGGCCAGCTGAACGTGATGACCTCCGGGAACGGCATCGCCCACTCGGAGCGGTCACCGGCCACCCACCCGCCGGTGATGCACGGCGTGCAGTTGTGGGTGGCGCTGCCGGATCCGGCGCGCGCCGGGGCGGCCGACTTCGCGCACCACGCCGACCTGCCCCGCTGGCGCGACGGCGACCTGGACGGCACGGTGCTGGTCGGCGAGTTCGCCGGGGAACGGTCACCGGCGGTGGTGCACACCCCGCTGGTGGGGGCGCAGCTGGAGCTGCGCGGCGAGGCGCCGGCGACGATGTCGTTGCGGCCCGATTTCGAGTACGCCGTGCTGGCGATGTCCGGGTCCGCGGAGGCGTCCGGGGTCGGGTTCGAGCCGGGGGCGCTGCTGTATCTGGGTTCGGGCCGCCGGGAGTTGACGGTACGCGGCGGGGCGGGGGCCCGGTTGCTGCTGCTGGGCGGTACGCCGTTCGAGGAGCCGTTGGTGATGTGGTGGAACTTCGTGGGCCGGTCGCACGAGGAGATCGCCGCCGCCCGGGAGGACTGGATGGCCGGTGACGCACGCTTCGGTGTGGTCGCCGACGATCCGGCGCCGCCGCTGCCAGCGCCCGCGCTGCCCACGACCCGCCTCAAGGCCCGTGACCGCACCGGTGGCCTGCACGGCTGACGCCCTCACACCTCGTCGATCTTGCAGTTTCGGTCCCCGGAATGTCGATCCTGCGGGCTTTTGCCGCGACAGAAACTGCAAGATCGGCGGGAGGGGGGGCGGGGCGGGGCGGGCCGGGCGGGGGGGTGTGTGGCCGGGGGCGGCGCGGGTAGTCGCTGGGATGGCGACCAGTTTGATCACCCCGGTGGAGGACCGTAAACGTCTGGCGCGCCGGCTCGCCGGCAGCGGGCGGGGCTTCGCCGAGCAGTACGGGTTCCGGGTGACCAACAACCCGGCGAGCCTGTTCCAGGTGCTGTGTCTGTCGGTGCTGCTGGCCCGTCGTGGTGACTTCCGGCGGGCGTTGGACGGGGCGCGGGCGTTGCGGGACGAGGGGTGGGACAGCGCCGCCCGGCTGGCTCGTTCGCTGCACGAGGACCGGGTGCGGGTGTTGCGCGCCAGCGGCCAGCGCGGCGACGTGGACGGGCTCGCCAGCGTGCTGGGTGACCTGGCCCGGACGGTGGTCGAGCGGTACCGGGGTGATCTGCGCCGGTTGCGGGCGGTGGCGCACCACGACCCGGTCCGGGAGCGGGCGCTGCTCGCCGAGCTTCCAGGGGTGGACAACCACGTCGTCGACCTGTTCCTGCGCGAGGCTCAGGCGTTGTGGCGGGAGGTGGCCCCGGTCGCCGACCGGCGGGCGTTGGCTGCCGCGCGCCGACTCGGGCTGGGCAGGTCGGCCGACGACCTGGCCGGCCTGGCCAGTGGCGAGTCGGAGCAGTTGGCCTGGCTGGTGGGGGCGTTGGCCCGGGTCGACCTGGAGCACCGGTACGCGGAGGTGAGCGGTCGGCGGTGACGTGCCCTGGCCCACACTTCCGCAAATTCTGACCAAACGGGGGATGTTCTGTCGTATGGTTGGACCCGGCAGTGCTGGCCGCTCGGTTCGGGCGGGCCTCCACCGCCTGGTGACCGCGACCGGTTCGGATGCGGTTCACCGCCTGGGCAGGCTTGCGTGGCGCCCTCGGTCGCGGTTCGTGACCAGGGGCGCCCGCCTGTCCCGGCCCTTCGATCGGCCCCGCCCCGTGTCGCGCTCCGGGGGACCGGCCAGCCGGTGTCGTCATCGCGCCAGACCCGCCAGCAGGTTCACTGTCACGGCGATGATGAACGCGCCGAACAGGTACGACACCATCGAGTGGCGCAGCACCGTACGACGCATCTCGTTGCTGGTCAGGTTGGTGTCGGAGACCTGGAACGTCGTCCCGATGGTGAACGCGACGTACGCGAAGTCGGAGTAGCGCGGCGGTTCGGGTTGGTTGAAGTTCACCCCGCCATCCGGGCCCGTGTAGTAGATCCGGGCGTACCGGGCGGCGAACACTGTGTGCACCACGAACCAGGAGAGCACGACGCTGAGCACGCCCAGGCCGCTGTGCAGTTCCCGGGCGAGTCCGGGGGGCGCGCTCTGCGCGCTGGCCACCACCAACCCCACGGCGAGCAGGCTGGCCAGGCAGGCGAAGAGCAGCAGGGCGTCCCGGACCGCCCGGTTCGGGTCCTCGTGCACGGCCAGTTGGGCGGTCCGCTCGGCGTCCATCGGCCAGATCTTGTGCCAGATCAGCACGAGCCAGCTGAGCGCGCCCACGTCCCAGCCGGCCAGCGCGGCGAGCGGCAGCGGCAGCACGAGCGCGAAGGCGCAGCCGGCGACGACCCCGACCACCGCCACGACGGCGAGCTGCCGCGCGGCGGGGAAGCGCACATCCATCGGCCGGGACGGGCCACCGGTGTAGGTCATCGGTGACGATTCCTTCGCCGGGCTGTGGGCGTCACCGCTGGGTCAGATGCCGCGCAGGTGCTGCGAGACCCGGTTGTGCTTCTTGTCCCGGGCCTGCTCGGCCCGCTGGGCGGGGCCGACCTCGGGCGCGGCCTCGATCCCGGCGGACCGGGCCACCTCGGTACCGTTGGCGTAGTCGACCGGCGGCAGGGCGCGCAGCGCCTTCAGCACGTCCGGCGGGGCGCCCTCCCGTTCGGCCTCGCGGACCACGTCGTCCTTCTCGGCCGGGTAGTCCAGGCTCGACAGGTACTGCAGGACGTCGGCGTAGCTCGCCATGGCGTGGGCTCCCTCGGGCATCGATGTGGTGACGACCGACGGCGGTTACCCGTCTGCCGGCCGGTCACGCCCACCCGCCGGGGGTAACCGGGTGCCGTTTCTCCCCGTCCGTCGTGGGTACCCGCTGACGCCGACGCGACCCAAGGGAGTACGCGATGAACTACGACACCTTCATCGACCAGGTTTCCCAGCGCACCGCGACGTCGTCCGAGCGGGCGGTCGAGCTGACCCGGGCCGTGTTGGAGACGTTCGCCGAGCGGTTGACCGGCGGCGAGGTTCTGGACCTGGCCGCCCAGTTGCCCCAACCGCTGCAACTCGTGCTGAAACCGAGCCCGAGCACCGAGCAGGCGGACCGGTTCGGCGCGGCGGAGTTCGTGGCCCGGGTCGCGGTGCGCGCCGGGGTGCAGGAGCCGGCCGCCCGGGACGCCAGTCGGGCGGTTTTCACCACCCTGCGCGAGGCGATCACGGGCGGTGAGTTCGATGACGTGGCGACTCAACTGCCGCGTGACTATCGGGGCCTGGTCGAGCAGGCGATGGCCCCGGGAGCGACGCTGCGCCGCGGCTGACCGCGCCCGTTCCGGGTACGCACAGCGGTTTACCAGGGCAACCATCGATGTCCCGCTTGGCGCGGTGATTCAGCCTGGCCTAACCTTGTCGTGCGAGGGGAGTACTTCCCACGAACCATTCCGGTCAGTACGGCGCGCCCGGCGCGCCTCGGGTGGTTGCCCATCAGGTGGTGGGTGAAGGAGACCTCGAACATGACGGTGTTCGAGGAGACCCCATATGAGCCAAGTGTCGTATCTGTCCGCTGCCAGTGACCTGTCGTCGGTGGGCACGCCCACGCTGTGGGCGGTCACCATCATCGGGGTCATCCTGCTGCTGGTGCTGGACTTCCTGGTCACCCGTCGCCCGCACGAGGTCTCCATGCGGGAGGCCGTCGGCTGGTCGGCGTTCTACATCGCGCTGCCGCTGGCGTTCGGCGCCTGGATCTGGTCCCGCTTCGGCTCCCAGCAGGGCGTCGAGTACCTGACCGGTTACCTGGTGGAGAAGTCGCTCTCGGTCGACAACCTCTTCGTCTTCATGCTGCTGCTGGCCGCGTTCGCGGTGCCGGCGGTGCTCGCCCAGCGGGTGCTGCTCTACGGCATCGCCGGCGCGCTGGTGCTGCGGGCCGTCTTCATCGCCCTCGGCGCGGCGGCGTTGCAGACCCTCGACTTCGCCTTCCTGCTCTTCGCGATCATCCTCATCGCCACCGCGGTGAAGCTGCTGCGCGACGCCTTGTCCGGGCATCAGCAGGAAGTCGACATCAACAAGATGCGGTCGGTGAAGCTGCTGCGCAAGATCATGCCGGTGGTCGACGAGTACCACGGCACCAAGATGACCGTGCGGCAGGGCGCGAAGCGGGCGCTCACCCCGTTCGCCCTGGTGGTGGTCGCGGTGCTGGCCACCGACATCGTCTTCGCCGTCGACTCGGTGCCCGCCGTCTACGGCATCACCGAGGACCCGTACCTGGTCTTCGCCACCAACGCGTTCGCCCTGCTCGGCCTGCGGGCGCTCTACTTCGTCCTGCACGCGGCGCTGAGCCGGCTGGTGCACCTCAGCTACGGTCTGGCCGTCATCCTGGCGTTCATCGGCCTCAAGCTGGGTCTGCACTGGGCGCACGGCATCTGGGAGGGTGTGCCGGAGATCCCCACCCTGGCCTCGCTCGGCGTGATCATCGGTGTGCTGGTGGTCGTCACGGTGACCAGTCTGCGCGCCACCCGCGGCGGCGACCTGCCCGCGGACCGCGAGGTCGTCGCGAAGCGGCACTGACCGCGCCGCGCCAGCCGACGAGGGGGTACGCGGGAAAGCTCCCGCCCCGGCCGGGGCGGATGGTACGACTGTGCAATGGGAATCGTGTCACCCGGCTTTCAGGGCCGGCCCCGAACGCAGGAGCCGGCCCTGCCACCCGGTCAGTACCTGACCGAGGACTTTCCGGTGCTCTCGGCCGGCCCGACGCCCCGGGTGTCCCTGGACACCTGGGAGTTCGTCATCTCCGCCGAGAACGGCAGCGAGCACCGGTGGTCGTGGCAGGAGTTGATGGCCCTGCCGCAGGAGACGCCGACGGTGGACATCCACTGCGTCACCCGTTGGTCCAAGCTCGGCACCAGCTGGCAGGGCGTCTCACTGGACACGCTGCTCGCCGACGTCGACACCGGGGCGCACTTCGCGCTCGCGCACTCCTACGGCGGGTACACCACCAACCTGCCGCTGGACGACCTGCGTGGCGGCCAGGCGTGGGTGGTGCACACCTTCGACGGCGCCCCACTGCCCGCCGAGCACGGCGGGCCGGCCCGACTGCTGGTGCCGCACCTGTACTTCTGGAAGTCCGCCAAGTGGGTGCGCGGCCTGCGGCTCAAGACGATGGACGAGCCGGGGTTCTGGGAGACCGCCGGCTACCACGACTACGGCGACCCGTGGCGCGAACAGCGGTACCAGGGTGACTGAGCGCGCCGTGGCGACGAGCACCCAGCGTCGAACCCCGAACCGCTGGCAGGTGGGCCGGCTGGTGGAGCGCCGGGTGGAGACGGCGACCGCGCAGACCCTGGTGCTGGAGGTGCCGGACTGGCCGGGGCACCTGCCCGGACAGCACGTCGACCTGCGGCTCACCGCCCCGGACGGCTACCAGGCGGCTCGCTCGTACTCGATCGCCGGGCCGGCCGTCGACGGGCCCGGCGGCCCGCGCATCGAGGTGACGGTGCAGCGGGTGCACGACGGCGAGGTGTCCCCGTACCTCATCGATGTCTTTTCCGCCGGCGACCCGGTGGAGGTGCGCGGACCGCTCGGTGGCTGGTTCATCTGGCGCTCCGAGGAGACCGCGCCGGTGCAGCTCGTCGCCGGTGGTTCCGGCATCGTGCCGCTGATGGCGATGATCCGGGCCCGGCGGGCGGTGGGCAGCAAGGCCCCGTTCCGGCTGATCTACTCGGTGCGCACCCCCGCCGACGTCATCTACGCCGACGAGCTGCGCCGCCGGGTCCGTGACGACTTCGGGCTGGACGTCGCGTACGTCTACACCCGCGAGGCGCCCGAGGGCTGGCGCGGCGAACCGCACCGGATCGGCCTGGCCGACGTCAACACGCACGGGTGGCCCCCGGATCTGGAACCGCTCACCTACGTCTGCGGCCCGACCGCGTTCGTGGAGACCGTCGCCGACCTGCTGGTGGGGCTGGGGCACCCGTCACGCCGGGTCAAGACCGAACGCTTCGGCCCCACCGGCTGACGCCCGCCCTGTCGAGGAGATCCGATGACCGAGATGTCGTACCTGGACGGCAACATGCTCGACGGCCCGATGCGTGAGCTGTTCACCGTCGACCTGAGCAGCGCGATGGGCCGCTGTGAGAACTGCGGGATGACCGGCTCGATGGCCAGCCTGCACGTCTACTCGCACGCTCCGGGCCTGGTCGCCCGCTGCCCCTCCTGCGAGGAGGTGATGGTGCGCCTGGTGCGCGGGCCGGACCGGGCCTGGCTGGACATGCGCGGCACCACCTACCTCCAGGTGCCGATGCCGATGGAGCAGCCGTTCCCCGGCCCGCTCTGACGGGTCGCTCGCCCGGCTGAGGCGCCCCGGTCGTACAGGGCCTGCCACACCGGGGCCAGGCTGAGTCCTTCCTCGGTGAGCCGACGCTGGGGCTGGGGTGTGGCAGCGCCCTACCGGGGATGACACCGCCGAAACTCGGGTGCGGTCGACCTGGCACACCCCTAGGCTCCCGCTCCGACGGCCGGCACGGCGTCCGGTCGGATGGGAGACGAGCGCTGCGATGACCGCACACCTGTTCGCGATCAGCTTCGACGCGCGTGAGCCGTTGCGGCTCGCCCGCTTCTGGTCCGCGCTGCTGGGTCGGGAGATGGTGGAGGATCCGCAGGACGGCGTCCTGGTCCTGCCGGGAGCCGACCCGGAACTGCGCCTGCGCTTCGTGCCCTGGGATCAGCCGAAGGTCGTCCAGAACCGGATGCACTTCGACCTGACCAGCAGTTCGCTGGAGGACCAGCGGCAGACGGTGGCCAGGGCGTTGGATCTCGGCGCGCGGCACGCCGACATCGGGCAGGGCCCGGAGATCGATCATGTGGTGCTCGCCGACCCCGAGGGCAACGAGTTCGACGTCATCGCACCGGGCAACAATTTCCTCGCCGGCTGCGGCTTCGTCGGTGCGCTGGCCTGCGACGGATCGCCGGCGGTGGGGTACTTCTGGAGCCGGGCGCTCGGGTGGCCGCTGGTCTGGGACGAGGGCGAGGAGACCGCCATCCAGTCACCGAACGGCGGCACGAAGATCACCTGGGGCGGTCCGCCGTACATGCCGAACGGCGGCCGGGACCGGGTGCGTTTCGATCTCGCCCCGGCCGCTGGGGTCGACTGGCAGGTCGAGGTCGACCGTCTGCTCTCACTCGGTGCGACCCGGCTCGGCACCGACCCGGACGGAACGGGCCGTCTCGCGCTGGCCGACCCTGATGGTCAGGAGTTCAGCCTGCTGATGCCTCGCTAGCGGCGACCAACGCCTGCGTGATCGCGCTCGATCAGTGATGTGGTGGTCACGTGCGCCGCCGGATGCCACTACATCCTTGTTCGAGCACGATCACGCGACGTTCGAGCACGATCACGGAACCGCGGGCGCCACGCACCGGCCGGCCGGTTGGACAACGGCGGCAGCGGTCGGTCAGAGTGGTCGGCCGTGAGATACCTGCGTAGCGGTGGTCCCGCCGCGATCCGGCGGCCCCGGCCCACCGACTCCGACGAGTTCGTCGCCGCCGCGCGGCGCAGTCGGGACCTGCACCATCCGTGGTTGGCCGCGCCGGCCACCCCCGAGGAGTACGACCTCTACCTGCGCCGGATCCGTCGCCGCGACAGCGCCGGTTACCTGATCTGCGACCGGGCCAGTGGCGCGATCGCCGGCTACGTGAACATCAGCGGCATCGTGCTCGGCGCGCTGCGTGGTGGCTTCCTGGGGTACGCGGCGTTCCTGCCGTACAGCGGGACCGGGCACGCCTCGGCGGGCATCGCCCTGGCGATCGACCACGCGTTCACCTCGGTCGGTCTGCACCGGCTGGAGGCGAACATCCAGCCGGGCAACGAGCCGTCGCGGCGGGTGGCCCGCAAGCTCGGTTTCCGGCTGGAGGGTTTCTCCCCGGACTACCTGTTCATCGACGGCGCCTGGCGCGACCACGAACGCTGGGCGATCACCGCGCCCGCCCTCGCCTGACCGCTGGAGCGCTCCGAAGGTCGGGGACGGTCGCAGCGACCACGTTCGGCTGCGGTGCGAGCCGGGCGCGGGTGTCGCGTCGGACGTTTGTCCGGGGCGTCGACGGGAAACGGCCCGCAATGACGAAACCTCGTGTGGTGATCGTGGGGGCCGGGTTCGCCGGTTACCACGCGGCGAAGACGTTGAGCCGGATCGCCAGGGACCGGGCCGAGATCGTGGTGCTGAACTCCACCGACTACTTCCTGTACCTGCCGCTGCTGCCCGAGGTGGCGGCCGGGGTGGTCGAGCCCAAACGGATCGCGGTGCCGCTGACCGGGACGCTCAAGGGCGTACGCGTGGTGATCGGCGAGGCGGACCACGTCGACCTGCAGAACCGCTGGGTCGGCTTCACCCAGGCCGAGGGGGAGAAGAACCGGCTGGCGTACGACCGGTTGGTGCTCGCCGTGGGCAGCGTCAACAAGCTGCTGCCCATCCCGGGGGTCACCGAGTACGCGCACGGCTTCCGCGGCCTGCCCGAGGCCGTCTACCTGCACGACCACATCGTTCGTCAGATCGAGCTGGCCGAGCAGGCCGAGGACCCGGCCGAGCAGCAGGCCCGTGCCACGTTCGTGGTGGTCGGTGCGGGCTACACCGGCACCGAGGTCGCCGCGCACGGGCAGCTGTTCACCGACGCGCTGCACGCCCAGCGGCCCCGGCTCACCGTCCGCCCCCGCTGGATGCTGCTCGACGTCGCGTCGCGGGTGCTGCCGGAGCTGGACAAGCGGATGTCGGACACCTCGCACAAGGTGCTCAACCGGCGTGGGGTGGACGTGCGGATGGGCACCTCGGTGGCCGAGGCGACCTGCGACGGGGTGAAGCTCACCGACGGCGAGTACGTGCCGACCTGCACCCTGGTGTGGTGTGTGGGGGTGCGCCCCGACCCGTTCGTCAACGAGCTGGGTCTGCGGACCGACCGGGGTCGACTGGTCACCGACGAGTTCCTCAACGTCCCCGGCTACCCGGAGGTGTTCGCCTGCGGCGACGCCGCCGCGGTGCCCGACCTGGTCAACCCGGGCAAGGTCTGCGGGATGACCGCCCAGCACGCGCAGCGGCAGGGCAAGCGCGCGGCGTACAACATCGCCGCGTCCTACGGGTTCGGCAAGCGCAAGCCGTACAAGCACCACGACCTGGGCTGGGTCGTCGACCTCGGTGGCAAGGACGCGGCGGCGAACCCGTTGCAGGTCAACCTGGCCGGGTTGCCGGCCAAGGCGGTCACCCGGGCGTACCACCTGATGGCGATGCCGGGAAACCGCACGCGGGTCAGTGCCGACTGGGCGTTGGACGCCGCGTTGACCCGCTCGGCCGTCCAGTTGGGGTTGGTGCCGGCGAACGCGGTGCCGTTGGAGAGCACCACGCCGGAGGTCGCGACCCGGATCCGCTGAGAGCGGTCACCCGGCCGGTCGCCGGGGAGGAGAGCGTCGTAGCCGCGCCGGTCAGTCGGTGGAGCCGGCCGGTCGTCCCGGCCGTGCGGCCGGACCGGCCGGCGGGGCGGGCCGCAACCGGCGCGGGCCGTACTCGCGCAGCAGGGTCTGGATGATGCCGGCGGCGGGGATGGCCAGCAGCGCGCCGAGCAGACCGGCCAGTTCCGCCGCGAGCAGCACGCTGACCAGCACGGTCAACGGGTTCAGCCGGACCGCGCGGGACAGGATGAGCGGCTGGAGCAGGTGGTTCTCCACCTGTTGGTAGACCACGAAGAAGACCAGCACCACCACTCCGGCGGTGGGGGAGTGCAGGAAACCGGCACCGGCCGCGATCACCGCGCCGAGCGTCGCCCCGACCAGCGGTATCAGGTCGGCGACCGCCACCAGCAGGGCGATCACGGCTGCGAAGGGCACGCCGGTGAGAGCCAGCACCGCGTAGGTCAGCGCCCCGCAGATCACGCTGATCAGCAGGTTCCCGGTGAGGTAGCCGGTGACGGTGCGCGACACCTCCCGGCCCACCCGACGCAGCCGCTCGCCCTGACCGTCCCCGGCCGCCGCGAGCAGGCCGCCGGTGATCCGCGGCGCCTCCAACACCATGAGGTACGCGAGCACGACGACAGTGACCAGCCCGGCGATCGACTCGACGACGCCGCGCAGCACGCCGACCGCGGGTTGGCGCAGCTGCCCGCCGAAGCCGCGCAGCTGCTCGGAGTGTTCGCTGGCGTAGCGCCGCGCCCCGGTGCGCTCCAGCAGCTGCCCCACCGGGCCCCGCCCGGCGCGGGCGTCGCGCACCAGCTCGGGGGCCCGGTCGGCGAAGCGGCTCAACTCCCCGAACAGCGGCACCAGGATGAGCGCGGCCAGGATCGCCAGCAGCACGAACGCGGCGAGGAACACCAGCAGCGTGGCCAGCGCCCGACGGCGGACAAGGCGACGTTGCAACCGGTCGACGAGGGGTTTGAGCGCGACCGCGAAGAACGCGGCGAGCACCGCCCAGACCAGCACCCGGCGGGTCGCGTACACGAAGCCCAGCGCGAGGGCGGTCGCCAGCACCAGACCGATCACGACCAGGGTGCGACGCGCGGTGCCCCGGACGTCGGTGTTGCTCATCCGGCGCGCCTTCCCCGCGCAGACCGTCGGAAACCCGGCACGGCGGGCGCAACGGCGATCAGCGCCCGGAGGTGCCGTCCGCGTCGGTGACGGGGTGGGCCCCGGCGACGAACGTGTCGAGCGCGGCGGCGTGCAACAGACCCCCGGGCACCGGGTCACGCAGGGCGGCCACCGCCAACCGGGCGACCGGCAGCCCGCCGGGGCGGGAGGTGGCGGCCAACACCAGATTGCCGTACCGGCGGCCGCGCAACATCCGCCGGTCGCCGACCACGCACACGTCGGCGAAGACCGCCCGCAGCGTGGCCACCTGCACCCGGGTGCCGACAAGTGGCGGCAGGTCGGTGACGTTGAGCAGGTACAACCCGTCGGGGCGCAGGACGCGGGCCACCTCGGCGACGAACTCGACGGTGCGCACGTGCCGGGGCATCCGGGCCGCCCGGTAGATGTCGGCGATCACCAGGTCGTACCGGTCGTCCGGGGTGGCGGTCAGGGCGTCCCGGGCGTCGGCGACCTCCACCCGCACCTGCGGCGGCAGCGGCGGCAGCTCCCGGGCCACCAGGTCGACCACCGCCGCGTCCCGCTCGACGACCCGTTGCGGGGAGCCGGGCCGGGTGGCAGCCAACCAGCGGGGCAACGTCAACGCCCCGCCGCCCAGGTGCAGGACGCTCAGCGGCGCACCGGCCGCGGCCGCCACGTCCACCGCCGAGGCGATCCGCCGGACGTACTCGAAATGCAGGTGGCGCGGATCCTCGAGATCCACGTACGACTGCTCGACCCCGGCGGACAGCAGTGTCCGCCCGGTCCGGCGGACCGGGTCGGCGACCAGTTCCAGCCGGTCGGCGGCGCGGTTCATGTCCGGCACGCTAGCCGAGCCCATGGCCCACCCGGCCGGTGGCCCGGCACGGCCGACGGACCGGCGGACCGGGTTCGCCCCGGCCCGCCGGCCCGCCATGTCGCGGTTGTCCGGTCAGCTGCCGGCCATCCCGGCTCCCACCTCGTCGATCGCGTCGTCGATCTGGCGGGCGAGGTCCACGTCGAGCGCGGTCACCCCGTTGGCCTGGTTGGTCCGCACCGTCAACACGGCGGCGGTGTCGCCCGGACGCCCGATGCTCGGGCCGCGGCCGTTGTCCTGGCGCAGCCGATCCAGCCGGGCGAGCACCCGGTCCAGGTTGTCCGGCGGCAGCGCGACCACCCGGTAGAGGCCCTGGCTGTCGCCGGACCAGTAGGGCAGGTCGTCCAGCGCCGCGCTGATCTCGTCGTCGTCCAGGGTGGGTGTGGTGGTGGAGGCGCCCACCAGACCGCCGCCGGCCTCCGGCGGGTTCAGCAGGTCGCGCAACCCGTCGGGTACGTGCAACGACTCGACCAGGTCGCTGTCCTGCTCGGCGAGCGCGGCGATCGTCGCCTCCGCCTGGTACCGGGCCTGTTCCGGGGTGTTGCCGCTGATCCGGCCCACCTCGGCCAGGAAGCCGGGCAGGTCCCGGTGCCGCTCGATGCCGTCGACCGGCAGCACGTCGTGCAGCGACGACGGCACGGCGGCGAGCAGCCGCTGCCGCTCGGCGGCCTCCAGGGCGAACGCGAGCACCAGCACTGTCGCCTCGGTGCCCACCTTCGCCGTCTTGAAGTCGACCCCGGCGCGACGCCGGACCTCGTCGACCAGGTCGTGGTAACCCATGCTGCTCACCCCGGCCGCGCCGCCCGGCGGGGACGGCTGCGGACGCGGGTTGTCGGCGCTACCGACCGGCGGCGGTGCCGGCCCGCCGCGGGTTGTATCCGACTTGTGCGGTCCGGCCGCTGGTGGGCCGGCCCGCTTGCCCGCATCGAGGCTCGTGAGCTGCTTGGAGGCGCTCAGGCTGGCGCCGATCTCGCTGGGCTGGCGACTCTGTTCACGGGCCTGCCGGGCCAACGCCCGGCGCCGCTGGTTGTCGCCCTCCATCTGCTTGCGCATGGTGGCACCCCTTCCGCTGGGGATCGTGCCTGCGCCAGTCGCCTTCCCGCCGTTCCAGAGAACGAAACGGCGGCCGCCGGCCGGGTCGGCCCGGCCTCCGCCACGCTTCATCCGCCGGGGGTGAGGGGTGCTCACCCGCACGTCCCGCAGGATCGGGTCAGGACCGGAGTTCTTCCGAGGTACACGGAAGGAAGGTCGTCATGAAGGAAGTTGTCGAGATCGTCCCCGCCCGACCCGGTTGGTACGCGCGCTGGCAGCTCACGCCCGAGGTCACCAGGTGTTACCCGGTGAGCCTGTGGGCGCTGCTGGAGGAGGCCGACGGAACGGGCCGCGAGGTGATCGGGATGGACTGCATCGGTCAGTGGCCCGGCGCGGACGACAACGAGGCGGGTGGGCAGTTCGTCCGCTACCTGTACCAGACGCCCGATTCGGGGGAGCCCGAGGACGTCGATGAGACCCCGGTCGGCGATCTGCGTGCCGACGGCCCCCGGCTCCAGCCGATGACGGCGCCCTAGACATTCCTCCGGCCCCCGACCCCAGGTCCCAGGGTCGGGGGCCATCCCCGAACGGATCCGGGGACGGCCGGCGGATCAGCCGATGGCGCGCACGTCGTCGGAGTACGCCACGGCCAGCAACTCACTCAGGCCGGTGCGGTCGAGCATCCGCTGCAAGTGGGGACTGACCCCGGTCAACTGGATCGCCCCGGCGGCACGGTGCACCACCAGCAACGCGCTGAGCCCGGAGGAGTCGCAGAGGGTCACCCCGGTCAGGTCGACCAGCACCGGGACACCGTTGCGCAACTCGGCCGCCGCGGCGATCAGCTCGGGCGCGGTGTCGTAGTCGAGCTCGCCGGTCAGCCGGAGTCGGACGTGCCCGGCGGCGAGCCGGGTTGTCTCGATGGTCAACGGCTGATCAGGCATCCCACCATTCTCCTTGCCAGCCGACAAAACGCAAAGCGGGGCGGTGACCGCGCACCCGTGTCCCTGGTGTGGCGTCCGCCGCCGTGTCGGTGCCCCCCACCTGCCGTGGGATGCCGCTGTCCGTGTTCGGGCGTAGGGTGGGCTGGAGACTTTTGACAGTGGACGCCGGTTCCGGCACGGGTTCGGTGAACGACAAGGAGTGAGGCTCAGCTGGTGACTGCTTCCGACGTCAGGGACTGTGACCCGGGCGACGGACGGCTCTCCACGCCGAGCACGACACGACCCTCGGCGTGGTCCGCCGACGTTCGCCGCACCACGACGGCCCTGCCGCCACTGGCCCCCGACCGGGGTCAGGCCCCACCCGACTGGTTCGAGGTCGTCGAGCATTTCCGTGAGGGCCTGGTGGTCTGCGACGCCGACGGCGTGGTGCGCCACGTCAGCCCGGTGGCCGAGCGGCTGCTGCCCGAGGTGACGTCCGGCGAGCCGCTCAGCTCCGCCGGTGTGCCCGGCCTGAGCGAGGACGCCCGCGGCGGCTTCACCCATCGTGGGCGTCGGCTCACCGCGCGCCGGGTGCCCCTCTCCGGTGCCCGTTGCTGCTGGTACGTCGAGGACGTCACCGACAGCGTCAGCCGTGCCGACGCGCTGCTCGCCGAGCGAGCCCGCTCGGCGTTCCTGGCCGTGGTCGGCGACAAGCTCGGCAACCCGCTGCACCCGGACCGGGCCGCCGCCGCTGTCGTCCGACTCGCCGTGCCGACCCTGGCCGAGGTGGCGGTGCTGGTGCTGGCCCCGCGCGGGGGGCGCGCCCGCTGGTGGCGGGCCTCGCGCACCGACGACGACGCGCCAGCGGTGGACAGCGGCGTGCTGGTCGGCGGCGAGCTGCCGACAGCCATCGCCGACGGGCTGACCGGGGCCGAGCCGCACGCGGTGGACTGGCTGGTCGAGCAGGCGGTCGACGCCGGGTGGCTGCCGGGGCTCGCCGACACCGAGACCGTCGCCCGGGTCGTCCCGCTGCCGGGCCGCGACGCCCCCGTCGGTGTGCTGCTGGTGGCCCGCCGCGCCACCCGCTGGTACGACGAGGACGACGTGGAGCTGGTCCGCGCGTTCGCGGCCCGCGCCGGTGCGGCGTTGACCACCGCGCTGCTCTACCGCGACCAGGCGGAGGTGGCCGACACCCTTCAGGCCAGCCTGCTGCCGGTCGAGCCGGTCGAGGCCGTCGGTGTGCAGTGGGGCACCGCGTACCGCCCGGCGCAGGCGGGGCTGCGCATCGGCGGGGACTTCTACGGTTCGCACCGGCTCACCGACGGTGGCTCGGTGTTCTTCCTGGGCGACGTGTCGGGCAAGGGCGTCGAGGCCGCCGTCTTCACCGGCCAACTGCGCCAGTGCCTTCAGGCGCTGCACCGGCTGGAGTCGAACCCCGCGCGGTTGCTGCGGCTGCTCAACGACGCGCTGCTCGAGACCACCCAGGCGCACGGCCAGGGCCGCTTCGCCACGATCGTGCTCGGCGTGGCCCGCCCGGAGCGCGACGGTGGCCTCACCCTCACCATGGCCGGCGGCGGGCACCTGCCACCACTGGTGCTGCGCGCCTCCGGCGAGGTGGAGACGGTGCCGTTACGCGGCATGCTGATCGGGGTGGTGTCCGACCCCCGCGTCGGGGAGGTGACCGTGCGGCTGGCACCGGGCGAGACCTGCCTGCTCTACAGCGACGGCGTGACCGAGGCCCGGGGCGGCCGGCGCGGCGACGAGCAGTTCGGCCCCGAGCGGTTGGTCACCGCGCTGACCGGTTGCCAGCGGATGCCCGCGCCGGCCCTGGCCGAACGGGTCGAGCAGGTCACCTGCGACTGGCTGGCCCAGGGCGACCACGACGACATCGCCGTGCTGGCGTTGCGGGCGGCCGGCCCGGGCGGGCGCGGAGGGCGGCACCTGCACTCGGTGCCCGCCGGTATCGACCGGACAGAGGAGACCGACGCGTGACCACCGCCATGGCCGCCCCCGACCTCGGTGAGGCGTACTCCGGCTACCTGGACCACCTCGCCGACGCTGACGAGTACGCCGCCACCGACCTGGCGATCGGCCTGCTGGACGCCGGCGTCGCGGCGGAACGGGTGCTGCTCGACCTGGTCGCTCCCGCCCAGGCCGAGGTGGGCGAGCGGTGGGCGCGCAACGAGTGGAGCGTCGCCCAGGAGCACGCGGCCACCCACATCAGCGAGCAGGTGGTGGCGGCGGTGTCGGCGCACGTGAAGCCGCGGCCGACCGGCGGTCGGGTGGTGGTCGCCTGCATGGACGGCGAGTGGCACGCGCTGCCGCCCCGGCTGGTGGCCGAGGTGCTGCGGTTGCGCGGGTGGCAGGTGACCTTCCTGGGGGCCAGCGTGCCCGCCGCGCACCTCGTGTCGTATCTGCACCGCTACGACGCGCACGCGGTCGCGTTGGCGTGCGCGCTGCCGATGCGCCTGCCGTACGCCCACCGGATGATCGAGGCGTGCCGCCGTTCGGACGTGCCGGTGGTGGTCGGCGGGCGCGGGTTCGGTGCTGACGGCCGGTGGGCGGGCCGGCTCGGGGTGGCCTGGGCGCCGGACGCGCCCTCGGCGGCCGAGTTGATCGCCGACGAGCGGGCGCTGCGCGGGGCGCCGCCGGCCCGGCTGGCCCACCTGGCCGACGACGAGTACCCGAGCCTCCTGCGTCGTCGGGGTGAGTTGATCGACAGCGCGTTGGCGGAGCTGCGGGAGCGGGTGCCGGCGACCCGGGAGTACACCGCCGCGCAGCTCGACGCGACAGTGAGCGACCTGGGCCACATCGTTGACTTCCTGGCCGCCGCGGTCTACGTCGACGACGCTTCGCTGTTCACGGAGTTCGTGCAGTGGCTGTCGGGGATTCTGCTCAGTCGTGGGGTGCCCGTCGGGGCGATCGCCCTGCCGCTGGAGCACTACGCCGGCGCGTTGCGGGACTTTCCGCGGGCGGCGCGGGCGCTGGCGCTGGGATCGGCGACGCTGCCTGGCAGGCCCCGCTGACCGACCCACTGGTGGCTCCGGATCGATCACCGCGCTCAGCGGCGGCACGGTCAGCTCTGCGTATACTTGCCGGACTGCAAACGTCCCACCCATGGTGGAGCGAGGGGGAGAACGGTGACGTTCAGCGTCAACTACGTCGAGCGCGGCGGTGGTGGCGCCTACCTGCGGCTCGTCGGCGAGCTGGATCTGAGCACCGCCCCCGAGCTGTCCGCCGTGATCGACCGGCTCACCGCGGCGGGCGAGACCCGGGTGCTGCTCGACCTGACCGACCTCACGTTCTGCGACTCCACCGGGATGGCCGTGTTCGTCCGGGGTGACAACCGAGCGGCCGCCGACGGGGGATGGCTCCGGCTCACCGGCGCCCGTGGGCGGGTCGAGCGGGTGCTGCGGGTGACGGGCCTCGCCGACGTGTTGCGCTACGAACCGGAGTCGGTCGACCCCGCGTCCCGCAGTGCGTCCTGATGGGCTAGATTTCCCCGCCAGCATTTTCCCGCCAGCGCGGTGACCGTCAGGGTCCCGTCTCCGCCGACTCTGAGGCAGGTAGTGATGGGCGTAGACAGCCCGCAGCCGGTACGCATCCTGGTGGTCGACGACGACCCGGGTGACGTCCTGATGATCGAGGAGGCGCTGGCGGACTCCGACGTCGAAAAGATCATCGATGTGGTCAGTGACGGCGAGGAGGCGATGGAGTTTCTCCGCGCCGAGGGCCGGCACCAGCAGGCCCACCGACCGGACGTGATCCTGCTGGATCTGAACATGCCGCGGATGGACGGTCGGCAGGTGCTCGGTGCGGTCAAGCAGGACGAGGATCTGCGGACCATCCCGATCGTCGTGCTGACCACCTCCAACGCCGACACCGACAT
The DNA here is from genome assembly GCF_040649675.1 of Micromonospora parva. NCBI lineage: Bacteria > Bacillati > Actinomycetota > Actinomycetes > Micromonosporales > Micromonosporaceae > Micromonospora > Micromonospora parva. Next base: position 75,987 of record NZ_JBEZFX010000011.1, read on the forward strand.
CGTCGGCAGCTACACGTTGCAGGCCAACGCGTACGTCACCAAGCCGATCGACCTGGACGACTTCAACGACGTGGTCCGCCGCATCGACGAGTTCTTCGGTCGGGTCGTGGTGCTGCCCAAGCGCACCTGACGCCGCCGCCACCTGAGCGGATGCTGAACATTTTCCCCGAACCTCCTCGGCGCGAGCGGTCCCGGCCGAGGATCCAGGTGGGGAAGTAACAGCGGCTGCCTGGGGGCGACAGTATGAGGTTCTCCGTCGTTGACATCGGTTACGACCAGCGGCAGGTGGATTACTGCCTGGACGAGCTGGGGATCCGGCTGTCCCGGCTCGCGGCGCGGGCCGAGAGCGCGGCCGGGGCGGCCCGGGAGTGGGACGAGATCCGTCAGGAGGCGGCCTGGCTCAGCGGGCTGCTGCAACGGCTGGACCTGGGCGACGCCGCCGTCACCCGGCACGCCGGGGACGCGGTGCGGCGCGAGGCCGCCGAGATCCTGGCCCGGGCCCGCGTCGAGCTGGACGAGGCCCGCGAGGAGGCACGGCGGGTGCGCGAGCAGGCGTACGCGGAGGCCGTGCAGGCCCGACGTGACGTCGAGGCGGCGTTGGACGCCCGTCGACGGCGCGAGGCGCGGGTGGAGGAGGTCCTCAGCCAGGTGACGGTCGACCAGGTGCCCGCGGACACCCCGACCGCCGCCGCCGGCATGCCGGGCAGCCGCGTCGGGGCCGGTGGGCCGGACCCGGGCGTGCAGCCGCCGGGTCGTCGCTGAGGCCTGTGCGCGCGAGGCCGGTGGGCCGGACCCGGGCGCGCAGCCGCCGGGTCGTCGCTGGGCCTGTGCGCGCGAGGCCGGTGGGCCGGACCCGGGCGTGCAGCCGCCGGGTCGTCGCTGAGGCCCGTGGGCGCGGGGTCGGTCGCCCGGCTCAGGTGGTGAGCGCGGCCGCGACGGTGGTCGCCCGGTCCTCGTGCTGGGCGTACGCGTCGGGGTAGGCGGAGATCTGGACGGCCTGGGCGGCGGAGGTGACGCTCATGTCCTGCCAGCCGGGGATCTCGTTGAGCGCGCTGTAGAAGGCCCGGGCGGCGTACGACGGACGCATCAGTTGGGCCACCGTGCCCCAGCCGCTGCTGGGCCGCTGCTGGAACAGCCCGACCGAGTCGTGGTCGGAGCCGCTGCCCTGGTTCGGGTACTGCGCCGACTCGGGCAGGACGTCGCTGGCCAGGTTGTAGAGGTTGCTCTCCTGCATGGCGGTCGCCAACGCCACCACCAGGGCGCGGCGCGGCATCTTCATCTCCAGGCCGACGTCCACGATGACTTTCGCGTTGTCCATCTGGGCCTGGTCGAGGCCGGCGACGGGCCGGGGCCGACGGGGCTTGACCGGCTTCTTGGGTGTCTTGCGGACGGCGGTGGGGGTGGGTGTCGGCTTCGCCGTCGGGCTGGGCAGGACCCGGGCGGGGGCGAGGTCGCGGTCCAGTGACCGGGAGGCGCGTTCGTCGGCGATGGCGGCGCGCTCGGCCACCGCCTCGGCGAGCGGCTCGACCGTACGGGGGGTGTCGTCGTTGCCCTGGGCGGTGGCGACCGCGACGAGGCTGAGGCAGCAGGTGACACCGGTGGCCAGCGCCACCCGCACCGGGGTCGAGCCCAGCAGGGCCCGTCGTCGCGGTTCGGGAGCGCGGTGACGGCCGATCGTCCGTTCGGTTGATGCGGCGTCGTCCGGTGGGGTGGTCGGGCGCGCGTCGGTCAGCTTCTGGGCGGAGGGGTCGTCGGGATGCACCTGCCGAGGCTAAAGAGCTGAATGCCCGATGCCATAGGCCGGTACGGTGGCATGCGCCACAATTTGCCCTGATCATGATGACTTTAGCGGGCAAAAGCAGAGCGAAGCTGATGAACCTCGCGGATGCCTCCAGACGGTTATTCCCGACTTGCCGGGTGAATGCGCTCGCGGCGAGGGGCCGTCGGTCCGACGTCCGACCGCGCTCCAGGTTCCACCGAACACCCGATGCGATGCCCCCCGGAAAGCCCACCGCTCCCTCGGCCGATCCTCCGGCGGCGGCGCAGCGAAGTGCCGCGATCGGCAGGCATCGGCGTGCCGCGTCATGGTGCCGCGTCACGGTGCCGGGTCATGGTGCCGGGTTGCGACACCCGGCCCCCTGGCTCGGCCCGCGGGAGTGTTCCCACTGACCGCCGTCGGTTCGCTTGGTGGTGGGGGCGGTCTCGCCGCTCGCGATGATCGTGCTCGATCCTTGTTGTAGTGGCCTCCTCGGCATGGGGAGGGGCCTGTTTACTGGATCGGGCACGATCTTGAGAGTGTGGTGCCTCGTTCGGCCGGCGAGGCCGGCGAGGCCGGCGGAGGCCGGCGGAGGCCGGTTTGGCCGGCGCAGGTTGGTCGCGGGTCCTGCTGGGCGGCCGGGCAAGGGTCTTGATCGACCGGTTGTTCACCACCATCGGGGTTGCCGCACGGCGCGGTGCGCCCGGGTCGGCCCAGTCAGGCTGCGCGAACGACGCAGGCCGACATGATCCACTCGGCTTTCATGAAGTCGGGGTAACCCCGCCACCTGGACACCGCGACTTTCAGAAACCCGAGTCGATCAGCGGGTGATGGCCGCAGTGCCCGTCGGCGTCGTAGACGAGTCGGGGTAACCCCGCCACCTGGACGCCGCGACTTTCAGAAACCCGAGTCGATCTGCGGGTGATGGCCGCAGTGCCCGTCGGCGTCGTAGACGAGTCGGGGTAAACCCCGCCACCTGGACGCCGCGACTTTCAGGAACCCGAGTCGATCAAGCGGGTGATGGCCGCGGTGCCCGTCGGCGTCGTAGACGAAGTCGCCGAGGCCCTCGGCAAGATCGTGCCCGATCCAGGAAACAGGGCCCTCAAGCAGGAACGAGGCACCTACAACCAGGATCAAGCACGATCATGCGGGGCCGACACGCGTCACGATCGTCGGGTCGGGCCCGCCCGGCGGGTCAGTGTCGGCCGTTCTCGGCCGGGGTGACGGTCAGCCGGTGCCGGCTGGCGTCGCCGCTGGAGAACGGCCAGAGCCGGTCGGCGTACTCGACCAGGTCGGCCAGTTGATCTCGGCTCAGGCCGGCCGAGGAGATCTCCGCGTGCACGTCGGCCCGGTACCGGCCGTCGTTGTCGCGTCCCAGCTTCGCCTCCGCCCGGACCTGCACGGTGTGCGCCTCGTCGGTGATCTCCCCGGCCACCTCCACCGCCGCGTGGTGCAGGCACGAGGCGAAGGCCGCGGCCAGCAACTGTTCCGGGGTCAGCCCGGTGCAGTGCGGCGCCAGCGGTGAGGCCAGCGCGGTGGAGAGCCCGCCATCGTCGGTGCGTACGTGACCGCCCTCGGCGGTCGCTGTGGCCTCACGCAGCCAGGAACTCTGATCCGGCATCGCGTTTCTCCCGTCGCTCACCAGGCCGGCTACCCCGCCGTCGCCCGGCGAAACGCCGTGCGCCGTACGGTCAGCGCCGCGAGGGCTCGTCCACCAGTGCCACCGCCTCGGTGGCCTCCGCGGCGGCCCGTTCGGTCCACGGCGATGTCGGGGCCGGCCGTCGGGCCGTCGGGATGGTCATCGGCACGTACACCCGGGCGTCCACCGCCTCGGCCAGCAGCAGCGCCGCGACCAGGCTGCTCGGACGCTGCTCGGGGTCGTCGGCGAGGCAGGAGTGGCACAGCTCGGCGACCTCCGCCGGGAGCCCGGCGATGTCGGGCAGCGGCTCCGGCGGCTGACAGCGGCGGGCGAGGAGCAGTTCGCTGGCGGTCTCCGCGCGGTACGGCAGGCGAGCGGTCAGGCTGTAGTAGAGCAGCACGCCGAGGGCGTACATGTCGGCGGCCGGGGTGGCCGGCGTCTTCTCCAGTTGTTCGGGCGCCAGGTATGCCGGGGTGCCGAGCACCACCCCGGACGGCATCGGGTCCAGTGCACCGGCGGCGATGGCGATGCCGAAGTCGAGCACCTTCACCCCGGCCGGGGTGAGCATCACGTTGGCGGGCTTGACGTCCCGGTGCACGATGCCCTCGGCGTGCGCGGCGGCCAGCGCGGCGGCGACCTCCGCGCAGACCCGCACCGCGATCCGCCAGTCCAGCGGCCCGGAGCGCAGGTGCACCGCGAGCGTCTCACCCTCGGCCAGCTCCATCACGATGTAGGACACCGGCCGGCCGGGCCACGTCGAGGAGGTGCCGAAGTCGTGCACGCTCGCCACGTTCGGGTGCTCCAGGCGGGCCGCCGACCGGGCCTCCGCGCGGATCCGGTCCACCGGGCCGTCCTGGTCGTCGCGACCGGGCGAGATGAGCTTCACCGCGACCGGCCGGTCCAGCACCTGGTCGTACGCCCGCCACACCTCGGACATCCCGCCCACCCCGATGCGCTGTTCGAGCCGGTACCGCCCGTCCAGCGTCCGCATCGACCACTCCTCGCCCTCGCCCCGCCGACGGCCGGGTGCTCGATCGCGGTACCCGTACTCCGAACTGGGCAAACCGAGGCCGGACGGCCCCGGGCACTCGCTGCGCCCCGGCGGCGGGGTGCGGTAGCTTGCGAGCCAGAGCCGGTGTCACCGATTGTGCCGGCACGGTCACCTGGGGGGACACCGCGATGGGCGAGGTCACCGTACGCTTCGTCGGCGGGCCCGCGGACGGCCTGGTCCGGCTGCTGCCGGCGGGGTCGGACGGCGCCCCACCCCAGCGTTGGATCATGCGGCACCCGGACGGTACGGGCCCGGTGCAGCCCGGCCCCGACCATCTCTACGAACGCGACCGGCCCGACGAGGCTGGTGGCTGGAGCATGCGTTTCGTGCGCACCGACGCCTACGGGGTGTCCGAGTGACCATGAGGCGGGGCTGACCGGTGGCGGCGGCCCGGCCGCACAGCTGGCACACAGCGTCCGCAGGGGCCCGGCACAGGCATCGTGGCCACGATGGGGGCATGGTCATGAACGGGCAGGCCGCGCCGAGCCGGATCGAGCTGCGTCGCCCCGACGGTGAACCCGTCCGGGTGCTGGTCGTCGACGACGAACCCACGCTCACCGACCTGCTGTCGATGGCCCTGCGCTACGAGGGGTGGCAGGTGCGCACCGCCGGCAGCGGCATGGCGGCGTTGAGCACCGCCCGACAGTTCCAACCGGACGCGGTGGTGCTCGACGTGATGCTGCCCGACCTGGACGGCTTCCAGGTGCTGCGCCGGCTGCGCGAGGACGCCCCGACCGTGCCGGTGCTCTTCCTGACCGCCCGCGACGCGGTCGAGGAACGCATCGCCGGGTTGACCGTCGGCGGCGACGACTACGTCACCAAACCGTTCAGCCTGGAGGAGGTGATCGCCCGGCTGCGCGCGTTGCTGCGCCGCTCCGGGCTCGCGGTCGCCGCCCGGGAGGAGGCGGTGCTGACCGTCGGTGATCTCAGCCTCGACGAGGACAGCCACGAGGTCCGCCGGGGCGGCCAGCTCGTCACCCTCACCGCCACCGAGTTCGAGCTGCTGCGCTACCTGATGCGCAACCCGCGCCGGGTGCTCAGCAAGGCGCAGATCCTGGACCGGGTGTGGAACTACGACTTCGGCGGCCAGGCCAACGTGGTGGAGCTGTACATCTCGTACCTGCGGAAGAAGATCGACGCCGGTCGGCCGCCGATGATCCACACACTGCGCGGCGCGGGCTATGTCCTCAAACCCGCCGAGTAGCCACCGCCGTCCGCTGCGCGCCGTCCGTGGCTGGCTGGCCGGGCGCTCCCTGCGTACCCGACTGGTGTTCGCCCTGCTCGCGCTGCTGGCGTTGGTCAGCGTCGCCATCGGTGGCCTGACCACCGTGGCGCTGCGGCACTTCCTCATCGACCGGCTGGACGCCCAGCTGGCCCCCGCGACGGCCATGCGGGGGGACCGGCCGGGCCGGCCGGCCTTCCCCGGCAACGGACCGGGCATCCCACCCGGGTTGCCGTCCGGCACCGTGGTCGCCGAGATCACCGACGGCCGGGTGACCAGCGCCCGGACCCTGACCAACAGCGCCTCCAACGCGTTCCCCGACCCGCGGTCCGTGCCGGTGGGGGAGGTCGCCGCGCTGGCGGACCTGCCGGTCGACACCACACCGCGCACCGTCGACCTCGGTGACCGCGGCGACTACCGGGCCGTGGCCCGGCAGTACTGGGACGGCCGGGTACGCGTCGTCGCGATCCCCCTCTCCGGCGTCCAGGAGATCGTCTGGGGGATGATCGCGGCGCAGCTCGGGGTGGCCGCGATCGGGCTGGTCATCGCCGGTGCCGCCGGGGCGTTGATCGTGCGGGCCACCCTGCGACCGCTGCACCGGGTGGCCGCCACCGCCACCCGCGTCACCGAGCTGCCCCTGGACCGTGGGGAGGTGGCGCTCGCGGTCCGGGTGCCGACCGCCGACACCGACCCACGCACCGAGGTCGGTCAGGTCGGCGCGGCGCTGAACCGGATGCTGGGCCACGTCGCCGACGCGCTCGCCGCCCGGCAGGCCAGCGAGACCCGGGTACGCCAGTTCGTCGCCGACGCCAGCCACGAACTGCGCACGCCACTCGCGGCGATCCGCGGCTACGCCGAGGTGGCCCGGCGCGGCCGCGACGAGGTACCCGCCGACGTGGCGCACGCGTTGCGCCGGGTCGAGTCGGAGAGCACCCGGATGACCAGCCTCGTCGACGACCTGCTGCTGCTGGCCCGCCTCGACACCGGCCGTCCCCTCGCTGTCGAACCGGTCGACCTGACCGCCCTGGTGGTGGACGCGGTCAGCGACGCGCACGTCGCCGGCCCCGACCACCGCTGGCAGCTCGACCTGCCCGAGGTGGCGATCCGGGTGCCCGGCGACGCCGCCCGGCTGCACCAGGTGGTGGCGAACCTGCTCACCAACGCCCGGGTGCACACCCCGCCGGGCAGCACCGTCACCACCATTTTGGCCGTCGACGGCACCGACGCCGTGCTCACCGTCGCCGACGACGGGCCGGGGGTGCCGGCGCAGCTGCAACCGGAGATCTTCGAGCGCTTCGCCCGGGGCGACAGCTCCCGGTCCCGCGCGCAGGGCAGCACCGGTCTCGGCCTCGCGATCGTCGCGGCGGTGGTGGAGGCCCACCACGGCACTGTCGGGGTGCACAGCCGTCCGGGTCGGACCGTGTTCACCGTCCGGTTGCCGAATCCCACAGCGGACGCCGAACCGGCGTGACCGGTCGCCGGTCAGCCGGCGGCGGCCTCGCGGACCAGCCGGCGTGCCTCGTCCCGAGGCACGCCGGTGGCTCGGAGGAGGTCGTTGGCGGCGGTCCGCAGCTGGGAGACCACTATCGTCCCGGAGAAACCCAGGTCCTGCCGGCAGGCCACGCCCGCCTCCCGGACGGCGTGCAGCACCCGCTCCCGGGCCCGCACCGGCTCCTGCGCGGCCACGAACTCCCGGTGCAGCAGCCGGACCGCCTCGCCGAGGTGCTCCACGGCGGCGGGCAGCGCCGCCGGCACCGGTTCCTCGTCGCGCAGGGTGGTGCCGATGCGGCGGACCAGACCGCGACTGTTGCGGAAGGCCCGCTCCATGTGCGTCACCCCGGCCCGGTAGGTGGCGATCGCCCGGCGTCGTCGCCACCGCACCGGGGAGAGCCGGACGACCTCGTCGGCGGCGGTCGTCACGGCGACGAGCTGGCGCAGTTGCGGGTCGGCGGCACGCATCCGGTCCAGCACCGCCCGCGCGCGGCCCCAGTCCGCCTCGGCCAGCGCCTGCGCCGAGGCGGTCATCTCCCGGGCGAACAGGTTCAGGGCGGGCTCGGCGGAGCGGCGCACCATCCGCATCGGGTTGAGGGGCAGCAGGACGAGCATCACGAACAGCCCCGCCGCCCCGCCGACCAGGGCGTTGATCGTTCGGGGCAGCTCCAGGTCCGGCGCGGTCGGGGTGAGGGTGGCGATGAGCACGGCGGTACCACCGGCCTGGGTCATCAGCGCGCCGGTGCCGCGTACCAGCACCGACGCGGTGATCGCCAGGAAGACGATCGCACCGGTCTGCCAGGGGCCGGTGCCGAACAGGCTGATCAGGAGATCACCCACGCCGATGCCGAGCACCACCCCGGCGACCAGCTCCAGCGCGCGGTGAGCACGGTTGCCCAGCGACGCCGCGATGACACCGACCGCCGCGGCCGGCGCGAAGGTCGGCTCCGGGTTGCGGAGCAGTTCGCGGGCCACCAGCCAGGCCAGGGCGGCAGCCACACCGGCCTGGAGCGCCACGATCAGATAGAGCCGCATCCGCTGGCGACTCTCCCGCACGGCCCGCCCGGCGCGGGTCCGCAGCCTGCCCGCCGTCCGCGTCCCGGCCGTGAGTCTCATGGCGGGGGCTACCCGGCCCGGCCCCCGACCGAACCTGCGCCGAACGGCTACGCCGGGTACGCCATCGCCGCGGTGAGGGCGACCACCCCGGGCAGCCGGGTGTCCTGGCGCAGGAACTGCACCACCACCGGCACCGGGGAGCGCAGCAGACAGCCGTACGGCCGGTCGAGCCGCACCGCCTCCGGGTCGATCAGGTCGTTGAGTCGCACGTGGCGCACCCGACGGGCGTCGACGGTGATGGCGTACGGACCGACCGGCTCGGCGTCGGCGTAGTAGAGGTGCAGTTCGGTGTCGGCGCGGGTGTCGGTGGTGTTCAGGACGCACAGCTGGTCGAAGCTGGTGAACGCCGGCTCCGGGCCGGTGCTGGGGAACGGGATGTGCCCGCCCGGCACGACCCACAGGCGGGCCCCGATCTCGGTCATCAGCTCTCCTCCAGCAGCCGGGCGAGGTCGGGGCTGAGGAACACCCCGTCCGGGTCGAGCCGGCGGCGGGCGTCCTGGAAGTCGTCCCACCGCGGGTAGAGCGGCCGCAGGTCACGGGCAGTCATCCAGTGCTTCTTGCCCCAGTGCGGCCGGCCGCCGTACTGACGGAAGACCGCCTCCATGTCCCGGAAGTAGTCCTCGTACGGCAGCGACGTGTTCTGCAGGCAGGCGATGGTGGTGGTCGGTCGGCCGTACGCGTTGCTCAACCAGATGTCGTCGGCGGCGATGGTGCGCACCAGGACCCGCCAGCCGACGACGGTGCGGTGCCGTTGCAGGATCCGGCGTCGGACCTCGGCGAAGCAGGCCGGGAACGCCTCCGACGGCAGCATGTACTCGATCTCCTCGAACCGCAGCTCCCGTTCCTGGGGGATGGTGCGGTGGATCGGACCGGACCGGATCTCGTGGGGCGCACCCCACGGGCCGGAGTCCGGCACCCGTGGCGCGGCCCACACCCGTTCGCCGGACGTCCCGTCCGACCGGTTGAGGGTGCGGATCTGGGTCTGGTCGCTGCGCGGGTACCAGTAGAAGTCCATGTTGCGGTTGGTGTGCTGCAACTCGGCGAGGTGGTCGAGGGTCCAGTCGACGTGCGCGCACCACGCCCGACGGCGCAGCTCGTACTGCTGTTGCACGTCCAGGGTGACCTGGGTGACCACCCCGAGAGCGCCCAGCGAGAGCCGGGCCGCCGGCAGCAGGTCCGCGTTGTCGTCGGCGGAGATGTCCAGCACCTCGCCGGTGCCGGTGACCAGGCGGACGCCGACCACCTGGGTGCACAGGTTGCCGAAACCGACGCCGGTGCCGTGCGTGCCGGTGGCGGTCGCGCCGGCGATCGACTGGTAGTCCACGTCGCCGAGGTTGTCCATGGCCAGCCCGGCGTCGTACAGGCCCTCACCGAGGGCCTTGAGTTTGGTGCCCGCACAGGCCCGCGCCCGGTCGGCGTCCTCGGCGATGACACCGGCGAGCCGGTCGACGCTGAGCAGGATGTCGTCGGTGCGGGTCAGCGGGCTCGACGAGTGGCCCGACCCGACCGGCCGGATCGTCCGCCCGGACTCCCGCGCCCGGACGACCAGCTCCCGCACCGCGTCCTCGTCGGCCGGCTCGGCGAACTCCCTCGCGGTGAACGAGAGGCTGCCGGACCAGTTGACGAACTGTCGCATGCGGCGGTGTACCCACCGGCATGACCGGTAGTCGCGTTTCCGCGCCGACCCGCCGGGTAGGCAGTCGCGTGCCGGCCTTCGGCTCCGCGAGCACGCCGCCGATCGACTCGTACGCGTTCCTCTCCGACACCCACACCGGGGCGCTGATCGGCGCGGACGGCGCTGTCGACTGGTTCTGTGTGCCGCACTTCGAGGGCGACGCGGTCTTCGCCCGGCTGCTGGACCGTCGCGTCGGTGGCGCGTTCACCTTCTCCGTCGCCGCTGACGCCGCGCCGGTCCGCCGGTACCTGCCCGGCACCCTGGTGGTGGAGAGCGCGTACCGGGCCGCCGGTGGCACCGCGACCGGTCAGGACTTCCTCGCCGTCCGGACCGGCGACGAGGCGCAGCCGTTCCGCGCGGACATGCTGCTGGTGCGCCGCCTGCACGTGGGTGCCGGGTCGGTGCGGGTACGGGCCGAGGTGACACCGCGCCCCGGGTACGGTTCCCGCCCGGTGGACTGGCGGTGGGACCACGGCCAGTGGGTGGCCGCCGAGGCGGGGCTGCGGCTGCGTTCCGGGCTGTCGTTCCGGGTCGACGGCGCGACGCTGCGCGCCGAAACGGTGCTGCGCGCGGGGCAGACGGTCGACGTACTGCTCGGTTACGGCCCCGGCCGCATCGACGAGGTCGACCCGGCCGAGCTGCTGGCGCGGACCTGCCGGACCTGGCGGGAGTGGACGGACCGTACCGACTACACCGGGCGGGGCAGCGCCGAGGTGCGGCACAGCGCGGCCGTCCTGCGGGGCCTGTCGTTCGACGAGACCGGTGCGTTGCTCGCCGCGCCGACCGCCTCGCTGCCCGAGGAGATCGGCGGCGTGCGCAACTGGGACTACCGCTTCACCTGGCACCGCGACGCCGCGCTGCTGCTGCTCGCGCTGTTCCGGCTGGGTCACGCCGAGGAGGGCCGTCGTTACCTGCACTTCCTGCTCACCATGTGCGATTGTGCCGGCGAGGTTCTCACCCCCCTCGTCGGGATCCACGGGGTGACCCGCGAGGAGGCGGTGCTTGAGCACCTCGACGGGTACGCCGACTCACGGCCGGTGCGTATCGGCAACGAGGCCGCCCACCAGCTGCAGTTCGACACGTACGGGCACGTGCTCGACGCCACGCTGTCGTACCAGCAGCTCACCGGCGAGTTGACCACTGAGCAGTGGCAGGTGCTGCGCCGGCACGTGGACACCATGGCCACCCGGTGGCGGGAGCCGGACCACGGCATCTGGGAGATCCGCGGGCCGCTGCGGCACTACGTCAACTCGAAGATGATGGCCTGGGTCTGCCTCGACCGGGGCATCCGCCTCGCCGACCTGGTCGGCGACCACGACGCCCCCGTCGAGCGGTGGCGCGGGGAGCGCGACGCCATCCACGCCGAGGTCGTCGAGCGTGGTTTCGACAGCGGCATCGGCAGCTTTGTGCTGGCGTACGACTCGACCGAACTCGACGCGTCGTTGCTGCGGATGCCCTTGGTCGGGTTCCTCGCCGGTGACGACCCGCGGGTGCTGTCCACCATCGATCGCATCCGGCGGGATCTGGCCGTCGCCCCGGCGCTCATCCGCCGGTACACGGCCGACGACGGGTTGCCCGGGCAGGAGGGCGCGTTCCTGCTCTGCTGCTTCGAGCTGGTCTCGGCCCTGGTCCTGGCGGGGCGACGCGAGCAGGCCGCCGAGTTGTTCGACCAGTTGTGCGGGTACGCCGGGCCGCTCGGCCTGTACGCCGAGCAGCTCGACGCCGACGGCACCGCGTTGGGCAACTACCCGCAGGCCTTCACCCACCTGGCGTTGATCGAGGCGGCGCTGAACCTCGACGGTGCCGGCGACCGCGACGCGCTGCACGCGTGGGCGCAACGGGCGGCGCGACCGGGAACAGCCGACGGCTGACCGCGTCTCGGTGAGGTCCCAGCGCGTGTCCGCAGCGTGCCGGCGTGCCCGGCCGTCGTTGCCGCATTCTGTGCCGAGTCTGGGAGTCCGCCGATGTGCCCGCGACGGCAACGGGGACCAGCGTACGGTGATGGACAAGTCCGGCTTTCCGGGTTAAAAGCCTCATTGGTGATGACCGGGATGCCGGTGTCGAGACGGCGAGGGCAAGGAGCGATCCGTGGAACATCTGGCCTACCTGGACGCGGGGTCCGGCAGCCTGATCGTGCAGGCGGTCGTGGGTGGGGTGGCCGGCGCCGCGGTCGCCGCGAAGCTCTACTGGCGACGGCTCGTCGACCGGTTCCGCCGGCAACCCACCGACCAGCGCTGAGCAGGCCAGTCCCGACCATGGCGATCTCACCCACCGGGGTACGGCCCGAGCCGGCCTCCTTCCGCGACCCGGCCAACCGGGTCTTCCACGTCGGCGACGAGGTGCTGCGCGGGCTGGACCCCCAGGCCGCGCAGCACTGGCGGGCGTTGACCGGCAGCACGTTCTTTCCGGCACTCGTCGCCGCGCGCAAGGTCTGCGCCACCGATGACGCCCCGCCCACACTGGTGCCCGCCGCGACCGGAACACCGTGGGCCGCCGTGCTGCGTCACGAGCGCATCCCGTTCGTCTCCCACCCGTACGAGTGGTCGTTCAGCATGCTGCGCGACGCCGCCCTGCTGCACCTGGAGATCCTCAACGCCGCGCTCGGCGAGGGTTTCACCACCAAGGACGGCTCCGCGTACAACCTCCAGTGGCGCGGCGCCGAACCGGTCTTCATCGACATCGGCTCGTTCGAACCGGTCCGCGACGGCGAACCGTGGGCCGGCTACCGGCAGTTCTGCCAGACAGTGCTCTACCCGCTGATGCTCACCGCCCACCTGGGCGTCGACTTCCAACCCTGGCTGCGCGCCCGGGTCGACGGCATCGAGGCCGACGAGCTGCGGCCCCTGTTCACCGGTGCCCGTCGGCTGCGCCCCGGCGTGCTGACCCACCTGCATCTGCACGGGGCCATGCAGCAACGCAACGCCGCCGCCAGCACCACCGAGGTCCGCGACCAACTGCGGGCTGCCGGCTTCTCCCGGGAGTTGCTGCTCGCCACCGTCCGCGGCATCGAGAAACTGGTCCGCAAGCTGGAGCACCGCCCGGCCGGGACCCACTGGTCGGACTACCAGCGCACCTGCGGCTACTCGGCCCGCGACCGGGTGGCGAAGGAGCAGTTCGTGGCCGCCTCGGTGGCTGCCGCCGGCACCCGCCCCCGCCTGGTGCTCGACCTCGGCGCCAACGACGGCCGGTACTCCCGGTTGGCGGCCGGGCACGCCGACTACGTGGTCGCCGTCGAGCAGGACCCGGCCGTTGTCGACGAGCTGTACCGCAAACTGCGCTCCGAGGGGCAGCGCCGCATCCTGCCGCTGGTGCTGGACCTGGCCGACCCCTCGCCGGGCGGCGGCTGGCGCGGCGTCGAGCGGGCCGGCTTCGCCGAGCGGGCGTCCGCCGACGTGGTGCTCGCCCTGGCCGTCGTGCACCACCTGGCGATCGGGCGCAACGTGCCGCTGCCGGAGGTCGTCGACTGGCTCGCCGGGCTGACCGCACCGGGCGGGGCGGTGGTGGTGGAGTTCGTCCACCCGGAGGACCCGATGGCGACCCGGCTGCTGGCCAACAAGCCCGCCGACCTCTTCCCGGACTACCGCCGCGACGCCTTCGAGACGGTGCTCGCCGCCCGGGGACGGATCACCGACCGGCTGGAGCTGCCCTCGGGCACCCGCACCCTCTACCGGACGGTGATGGGTGGCTGAACCGGCCTCCGTCGACCCGCCCGCCCTGCCGGACCCGCCGGCCGGGCGGTGGGAGCGGGGCTGGCGCGCAGAGCTGGGCCGGCTGCTGGAGATCGTCGCGCTGGTCGGTCTCGTGGTCACCCAACCCCTGCTGGACGTGCTCGGCCGCAGCCCCGACTTCTTCCTCTTCCACCGCGCCGACCCGGCCGAGATCCTGCTGCTGGTCGCCCTGGTGACGGTGGTTCCCACCGTCGCGGTGGCGCTGCTCGGGGCGCTCAGCCGACTCGCCGGCCGGACCGCCCGCGCCGTCACCCACACCGGGCTGGTCGGGCTGCTGGTCGCCGCGCTCGCCGTGCAGGTGGGCCGACACGTGACGCCGCTTCGGGGCGTACCGCTGCTGCTGGTGGCCGTGCTGGCCGGAGCCGCCGGCGCGCTCGCGCACCGGCGGTGGCGGGCGCCGGGCCGGGCCCTGCGACTGGCCGCCGCCGGCCCGGTGGCCTTCGTGGCGCTCTTCCTGCTCGTCTCGCCCACCTCGGCGGTGGTCCTGCCGCGCGGCGACGGCGGTGCGGCAGGGACCGCGCAGGGTTCGGCCGTGCACCCACCGGTGGTCATGCTGATCCTCGACGAGCTGCCACTGGTCAGCCTGCTCGGCCCGGACGGACAGATCGACGCCGGTCGGTACCCGCACTTCGCCGAACTGGCCGGCGCCTCCACCTGGTACCGCAACTCGACAGGGGTCAGCGGGTGGACACCGAACGCGCTGCCGGCGATGCTCACCGGCCGCTACCCGGCGAAGCCCGTCGCCCCGCACTACTCGCAGTACCCGGACAACATCTTCACCGCCTTCGGCGGCCTCTACGACATCAAGGCCGAGGAGAGCATCACCCGGCTGTGCCCACCCAGCCGGTGCGAACAGCCGGTCACCCCGGAACAGGGGATGGGCGTGCTGGTCCGCGAGACCGGCAAACTGCTCGGCCGGGTCGCCGGGCCGACCGAGAGCACCGTCGACCCGGAAGACTCCTATCGCGAGCAGACCCGGGCCGAAGCCGGCCTGGACGCCGCCGAACCGGTGCCGGCCGACCCGAAGTTCCGGTGGGACAGCCTGGACGACAACCAACCGGCCCGGTTCACCAGCTTCCTGGCCGGCCTGAAGCCGACCGCCCGCCCCACCCTGCACTTCCTGCACCTGCTGATGCCGCACTCACCGTGGGCGTACCTGCCGTCCGGTGCGCGCTACGACGCCCCCGAGGACCTGCCCAACGACGGCGCCGGCTGGGTCGACCTGGCCCGGCAGCGGCACCTCGCCCAGCTCGGCTACACCGACCGGCTGATCGGCGAGACACTGCGGACGCTGCGCGCCAGCGGCCTCTACGACCAGGCGCTCGTCGTGGTGACCGCCGACCACGGGGTGAGCTTCCGCCCCGGCGCCCAGGGCCGGGGCATGGACGCCATCAAGGCCGCCGCCGGCGAGGTCGCCTGGGTGCCGACGTTCGTCAAGGAACCCCGGCAGCAGACCGGCCGGGTCGACGACCGCAACTGGGAACACGTCGACCTGCTGCCGACGGTGGCCGACGAGGCCGGCATCCGGTTGCCCTGGCGGGTCGACGGGCGCTCCGCCCGGCAGGCGCCCCGCACCGACGGTACGAAGCACTTCTACGACCGCCCCGGCGAACCGGTCACCTTCCCCGGCGGCGTACCCACCCCGCCGCCGCTGCCCACACCGCACCCTCTGGTCGGCACCGAGGTACGCGCCGGCCCGGCCGCCGGCAGCGCCCGGGTCGCCGACCTGGCCGCGTTCACCGCCACCGACCCGGACACCGGCACCCTGCCGGCGCTGGTCTGGGGCGACGTCCCGGACCGGATCCCGGACGGCACCCTGCTCGCCGTCGCCGTCAACGGTCGCGTCGGCGCGGTCGTCCCGGTGGTGCCGGCCGACCCCGGCGGACGCCGGTTCGCCGCGCTGCTCGCCGACGACAAGCTGTTCCACGCCGGCACCAACACACTCGACGTCTACCAGGTCGCGGCGGACGGTGCGCTGCGCCGCCTCACCCTGTCGTGACCTGGCCTCCGGGGTCGGCCCAGCCCGGTTACCGGGGTTGGCCCGGCCTGGTTGCCGGGGGTCGGTCCGGTCTGGCTTCCGGGTCCGGTCCGGTCCGGTCCCGGTTGGCGGGATGCCGGGTTTCCCGGCCGCCTGGTCGGGAATCGGGTGACGCATACCTCACCGCCGAACCACGGCGGGCGTTGTCCCCCGAGCCGCAATTACGGTAGAAGCGAAGGCAATTCAACGTAGATCTGCCGGCGAAGCGAGGAACCACATGACGGAAGTCAAGCTCGATCACCCCGGTGGGCAGCTGTCGATGCCGGTGCATCCTGCGGTCGAGGGCCCCGCCGGTATCGGGGTGAGCAAGCTGCTGAAGGAAACCGGGATGACCACGTACGACCCCGGTTTCGTCAACACCGCCGCTGCCTCATCCGCGATCACCTACATCGACGGCGACGCGGGCATCCTGCGTTACCGGGGGTACCCGATCGAGCAGCTGGCCGAGAAGTCCTCCTTCCTGGAGGTCTCCTACCTGCTCATCTACGGTGAGCTGCCGACCGAGCAGCAGCTGACCGAGTTCACCGAGTGGATTCGGCGCCACTCGCTGCTGCACGAGGAGATGCGTCGCTTCTTCGACGGCTTCCCCCGGGACGCCCACCCGATGGCGGTGCTCTCGTCCGCGGTGAGCGCCCTGTCCACCTTTTACCAGGACAGCCTGGACCCGTTCGACTCCGAGCACGTGGAGATCTCCACGGTCCGGCTGATGGCCAAGGTCCCCACCATCGCCTCGTACGCGTACAAGAAGTCCATCGGTCAGCCGCTGCTGTACCCGGACAACTCGCTGGGCTACGTGGACAACCTGCTGCGGATGACGTTCGGCGTGCCGGCGGAGCCGTACGAGGTCGACCCGGTGATGTCGAAGGTGCTGGACATGCTCTTCGTCCTGCACGCCGACCACGAGCAGAACTGCTCCACGTCGACAGTCCGGCTGGTCGGCTCCAGCAACGCCAACCTGTTCGCCTCGGTCTCGGCCGGCGTGAACGCGCTGTTCGGCCCCCTGCACGGCGGCGCCAACCAGGCGGTGCTGGAGATGCTCCAGCAGATCCACGCCGGCGACGACGACGTCCGGTCCTTTGTCCGTAAGGTCAAGGACAAGCAGGACGGCGTCAAGCTGATGGGCTTTGGCCACCGGGTCTACAAGAACTACGACCCGCGGGCGGCGATCGTCAAGAAGGCCGCGCAGGACGTGCTGGGCCGGATGGCCAAGCCCGACCCGCTGCTGGACATCGCCATGGAGCTGGAGGAGATCGCCCTCGCCGACGACTTCTTCGTCTCGCGTCGGCTCTACCCGAACGTGGACTTCTACACCGGTCTGATCTACAAGGCCATGGGCTTCCCGACCAAGATGTTCACCGTGCTCTTCGCGCTCGGCCGGCTGCCCGGCTGGATCGCCCAGTGGCGCGAGATGATCAACGACCCGGAGACCAAGATTGGCCGTCCGCGGCAGGTCTACGTCGGCTCCGCCGAGCGGAACTACGTCCCCTTCGGCGAGCGCTGACCCGCTCTTCGTTGCACAGCAGGCCGTCGACCCCTCCGGGTCGGCGGCCTGCCGCGTTTCCGCTCTGGCCGTGCCCGATCGACCTTGATCGACTCGGGTTTCGTGAAGGCGCGGTGTTCCTCGGTCCGGGACACCCCGACTTTCAGGAAGCCGAGTCGATCACGACCGGGCACCGCCGGGAGTCAGAATGCCGAGATGTCCTGGGACCGCTCGCTGCGGCTCAGGGCGCTGATCAGCGCCGACTGACCACGGCGGCGCACCGCCAGGCGGACCAGCAGGTCCCGGACGGGGTCGAAGACGTCCGCCGGGAACTCCGGCGTGGGTACGCCGACGCTCACCGCGAGGTCGTCGGAGTGCACGACGATCTCCAGCTGGCGGGTGAGCAGGAAGTCCCCGCGCCGCAACGACCAGCCCTGCCACGGGATCGGCACGACCTCACCGGCGGCACCCCGGGAGAGCAGGTCGCCGACCACTTCCAGCGCCTGGGCGCAGCGGGCGTGCAGGTCGGCCGGTCCGCGGGCCGCGTCCGCCTCGTCGTTGCTCTCGGCGACCGACTTCTCGTCCGGGGTGCCCTCGCTGACCCACGGTGCCTGCGCGTAGTGGTCGTCCGCCGAATCCAACGTCGGTAGGTCGGTCGGCATCGGCAGCAACTCGGCGGCGCGGACCGCCTGACGTCCCAGGTGGCACGCCAGGCCACCCACTGACAGGTGTGGCAGCGCGCTCGGGTGTGACCACCGCTCGGTCACCTCGGGGCGTCGGATCAGGTCCAGCGCGACGGCGGCGGCGGTCGGAAAGGCGGCATCCAGGGCGTCGACAGCGCGAAACATCAGCACATTCTGGCAGGACCGGCCGACAGCCGCCGAGCGGCGCGGCCCGGCCCGACGGGCACCATACGCGGCGGGCCCAGCGTGATCGACTCGGCCCGGCCGGCACCATACCCGGCGGGCCCACCCGCGCGGCCCGCCCCGACGGGCATCACACCCGCCGGGCCCAGCGTGATCGACTCGGCTTTCAGGAAGTCGGGGCGTCCCCGGCACTGGGACACCCCGACTTCAAGAAAACCGAGTCGATCAACCGCACAAGGCAAGGCCCCGCCCGGCCCGCCCGCCCCGCCCGGCCAACCGCAAGGGCCGGGCCGGCGTGGTCAGCGCAGGCCGGCGGCGGCGAGCAGGTTGCCCTCGGGGAGCGCCGGAAGCGCACGGCCCTGCGACATCCGCTGCTCGGCGCGTTCGGCGGTGAACGCGGCGTCGTGCTGGATGGCGGCGGCGTAGCTGGCGGCGGTGTGCTGGGCGATCGCGGCCCAGCCGTACTGGTCGTGGACCATCCGGCGGGCGTGGCGGGCCATGGCACGGGTGCGGTCGGCGTCGGACAGCAGGGCGTGCACGGCGTCGGTCAGGCTGTCCGGGTCGTGCGGGCGGAAGGTCATCCCGGTGACACCCGGTTCGACGATCTCGGCGAGGCCACCGGTGGCGGCGACGGCGAGCGGCGCACCGGCCGCGGCGCCTTCCAGGGCGACCATGCCGAACGGCTCGTAGATGCTGGGCACGGCGAAGCAGTCGGACGCGGCCATCAGCGCCGGCAGGTCGGTGCCGCCGAGGAAGCCCGGCATGCTGACCATGCCGCCGAGGCCGCGGCGGTGCACCTCGGCCTCCAACTCGGCGCGGTACGGGCCGTCGCCGGCGATCACGGCACGCAGCCCGGGGTGCCGTTCGCGCAGCCGGGGGAGCGCGGCGATCAGGTGCTGCACGCCCTTCTCGTACACCAGGCGGCCGGCGAAGGTGACCAGCGGGCCGTCCCCGGCGAACCGGGCGCGGGCGGCGGCCACCGCGCTCGCGGGCACCCGCCAGCGGTGCGGCTCCACGCCGTTGGCGACCACGTCGACCCTCCCGGCCGGTACGCCGAACAGCGCGTTCACCTCGTCGCGCATGTACCCGGAGCAGACGATCACCCGGTTGGACTCGCTGCTGAGCCAGTGCTCGACACCGTGGATGGTGCGGTTCATCTCCTCCGGCAGCCAGCCCTGGTGCCGACCGGCCTCGGTGGCGTGGATCGTGCTGACCAGCGGGATGTCCAGGTGCTCGCGCAGCGTCATCGCGGTGTGCGCGACGAGCCAGTCGTGGGCGTGGATGACGTCGTACGAGCCGGCCTGGGTGGCGCGCAGCGCGGTGCGGGTGAGGGTGTGGTTGAAGGCCATCGTCCAGGCCAGCAGCGAACCGGTGGCGAGGGGGAAGGTGACCGGGTCCTCGGGAGCGCGCAGGATGCGTACGCCCTCGGCGTACTCCTCCAGGGGCGCGCCCTCGCTGTGCCGGGTGACCACGGTGACCTCGTGGCCGGCGGCGGCCAGGGCCACCGACAGGGCGTGCACGTGGCGGCCGAGGCCACCGACGAGCACCGGCGGGTACTCCCAGGACAGCATGAGGATGCGGCGGGTCTGCGGGGGCACCCCGGGGCCGGACTGCGCCGGCACGACCGGGCCGGACTGCGGGCTCGGGCCGGGCTGCGCGTTGGGCCGTGAGGTGAGGGTGGGCCGGTGGGCCCGGTCCTTGGTGGCAGCGAGCTGCTCGTCGACCCGCAGGGTCGTCACATCAATCTCCGTCCATGCATGGTGGTGCGCGCCGGCGTCAGTGGCGGCGGAGCGAGAGGTGTAAGGGGTGGCCGAGGGCCTGGCGGGCGCGAGCGGACGCTTGCCCCCGAACAAGGAAAGGGCATCCGGCCCAAGAACGCATCTCGAAAAGGGCCATCGTGACGGAGGACACCCGATGGTTTAGGTCGCATCAGACAGGTGGTTTCCGGGCACCGCCTGAAAGGATGGATTGGCGCGTACGGGCAGGGGGCACTACCTGCCTGCGCGCGGGGCAGCGTCGGCCGGTGCGCACATCACCATGGGTTGAGGGAGCAAGATGCAGGTCTGGCCGGGCGAGCGGTACCCCCTTGGCGCCACCTACGACGGGATGGGCACCAACTTCGCCATCTTCTCCGAGGTGGCCGAGCGGGTCGAGCTGTGCCTCTTCGACGAGTGGGACACCGGCGCGGAGCGCCGCGTCGAGCTGCGCGAGGTGGACGCCTACGTGTGGCACGCGTACCTGCCGGGCATCGAGCCGGGCCAGCGCTACGGCTACCGGGTGCACGGTCCGTACGACCCCGCGAACGGGCTGCGCTGCAACCCGAACAAGCTGCTGATCGACCCGTACGCGAAGGCCATCGACGGTGACGTGACGTGGGACCCGGCGGTCTACGACTACGACATGGACGAGCCGGAGCGGATGAACGAAACCGACTCCGCGCCGTTCATGCCGAAGTCGGTGGTGGTGAACCCGTACTTCGACTGGGGCAACGACAAGCCGCCGCGCACCCCTTACCACCACTCGGTGATCTACGAGGCGCACGTACGCGGGCTGACCATGCGCCACCCGGACATCCCGGAGGAGCTGCGCGGCACGTACGCGGGCATCGCCTCCCCACCGATGATCGACTATCTGACCCGGCTCGGGGTGACGGCGATCGAGCTGATGCCGGTGCACCAGTTCATCCACGACAACCGCCTCGCCGACCTGGGGCTGCGCAACTACTGGGGTTACAACACCATCGGCTTCTTCGCCCCGCACCACGGCTACTCGGCGCTGGGCCGGCTCGGCCAGCAGGTGCAGGAGTTCCGGGGCATGGTGAAGGCGCTGCACGCGGCCGGCATCGAGGTCATCCTCGACGTGGTCTACAACCACACCGCCGAGGGCAACCACCTCGGGCCGACGCTGAGCTTCAAGGGGGTGGACGCGCCGAGCTACTACCGGCTCAGCGAGGAGGACCCCCGCTACTTCGTCGACTACACCGGCACCGGCAACAGCCTCAACGTGCGCAGCCCGCACTCCCTGCAACTGATCATGGATTCGTTGCGGTACTGGGTGACCGAGATGCACGTCGACGGCTTCCGGTTCGACCTGGCCGCCACCCTGGCCCGCGAGTTCTACGAGGTGGACCGCCTGTCCACCTTCTTCGAGGTGGTGCAGCAGGACCCGGTGGTCAGCCGGGTGAAGCTGATCGCCGAACCGTGGGACGTCGGCCCCGGCGGCTACCAGGTGGGCAACTTCCCGCCGCTGTGGACCGAGTGGAACGGCAAGTACCGCGACACCGTGCGGGACTTCTGGCGCGGTGAGCCGGCCACCCTGGCCGAGTTCGCGTCCCGCATCTCCGGCTCGGCCGACCTCTACCAGGACGACGGCCGCCGCCCGTTCCACAGCATCAACTTCGTCACCGTGCACGACGGGTTCACCCTCAACGACCTGGTGTCGTACAACGACAAGCACAACGAGGCCAACGGCGAGGACAACCGGGACGGCGAGAGCCACAACCGGTCCTGGAACTGCGGGGTCGAGGGCGACACCGACGACGAGGCGGTGCTCGCGCTGCGGGCCAAGCAGCGGCGCAACTTCCTGGCCACCCTGATGCTGTCGCAGGGCGTGCCGATGATCGGCCACGGTGACGAGCTGGGCCGCACCCAGCACGGCAACAACAACGTCTATTGCCAGGACAGCGAGCTGGCCTGGGTCGACTGGGACAACGCCGACGAGCAGCTGCTGGACTTCGTCCGCACGCTCACCGCGTTCCGCAAACGACACCAGGTGTTCCGCCGCCGCCGGTTCTTCACCGGCCTGCCGGTGGGCGGGCGCGGCATCGACGAGCCGCTGCCCGACCTGGCCTGGTACACCCCGGACGGGCGGGAGATGACCGGCGAGGACTGGGGCAACGACTTCGGCCGCTCGGTGGCGCTCTTCGTCAACGGCGAGGGCATCCGCGAGCGCGGCCAGTACGGCCAGAAGCACCACGACGCGTCGTTCCTGCTCTGCTTCAACGCCCACGACGCGCCACTGGACTTCACCATGCCCGGCAGCGAGTACGGCCAGAAGTGGGAGCGGGTGATCAGCACCGCCGAGCCGGAGCCGGACGACGCCACGGTGATCAGCGCGGGCGGCACCATCCGGGTGCCGGACCGCTCCCTCGTCGTGCTGGAGAGGATGATCTGACATGCCGGCCACCCCTCCGAAGGCCACCTACCGCGTCCAGGTCCGCCCCGGTTTCGACCTGGACGCCACCGCCGCGATCGTCGACTACCTGGCCGACCTCGGCGTCAGCCACCTCTACAGCGCCCCGCTGCTGACCGCCACCCCCGGTTCCCAGCACGGCTACGACGTGGTCGACCACCGGGCCGTCAACCCGGAGCTGGGCGGGGAGGCCGCCCGGCAGCGGCTGCTGCGCGCGCTGCGCGACAAGGGCCTCGGCCTGGTCGTCGACATCGTGCCCAACCACGCCGGGGTGGCCGTCCCGGCCGCCAACCCGGCCTGGTGGGACGTGCTGCGCCGGGGGCGCGACTCGGCGTACGCCGACTGGTTCGACATCGACTGGGACCGTGGCCGGCTACTGCTGCCGGTGCTGGCCGACGACGCGGGCGCCCTGGACGACCTCAAGCTCGTCGACGGGGAGCTGCGCTACCACGAGCACCGCTTCCCGGTCGCCGACGGCACTGGCGACGGCACCGCGGCCGAGGTGCACGACCGGCAGCACTACGAGCTGGTGTCCTGGCGGCGCGGTGACGCCGAGCTGACGTACCGCCGGTTCTTCGCCATCGCGGGCCTGGCGGGCCTGCGGGTGGAGGACCCGGCGGTGTTCGCCGCCACCCACGAGCTGATCCTGCGCTGGGCCGCCGCCGGGGAGGTCGACGGCATCCGCGTCGACCACCCGGACGGCCTGCGCGACCCGGCCGGCTACCTGGCCCGGCTGCGGGCCGCCGCGCCGGACGCGTGGCTCGTGGTGGAGAAGATCCTGGAGTACGGCGAGGAGCTGCCGGACTGGCCGGTGGACGGCACCACCGGCTACGACGCCCTGGCCATGGCCGGTGGGCTCTTCATCGACATCGACGCCGAGGGCGACTTCACGGTGCTGGACACCCAGCTGGCGGGTCGGCGTACCTCCTGGGAGGACCTGACCCACACCACCAAGCTGGCCGCCGCCACCCAACTGCTCGCCGCCGAGCTGACCCGGCTGGCCGCTCTCGCCCCCGAGGTGCCCACCGAGCAGGCCCGCGCGGCGCTCGCCGAGCTGGCCGCCGCGTTCGACGTCTACCGCGGCTACCCGCCGCACGGCGCCCGGCACCTCGCCGCCGCCCGCTCCGAGGCCGGCCGCCGCCGCCCCGACCTGGCCGCCGCCCTGGACGCGATCACCCGCCGGCTGCGCAACCCCGACGACGAGCTGGCCATGCGGTTCCCCCAGCTCACCGGCGCGGTGATGGCCAAGGGCGTGGAGGACACCGCGTTCTACCGGTGGACCCGGTTCGTGGCGCTCAACGAGGTCGGCGACAGCCCCACCCGCTTCGGGGTGCCACCCGCGGAGTTCCACCGCTTCGCCGCCGCCCAACAGGTCCGCTGGCCGGCCACCATGACCACCCTCTCCACCCACGACACCAAACGCGGCGAGGACGTCCGCGCCCGCCTCGCCGTGCTCAGCGAACTGCCGGGCCGCTGGGCCGAGCAGGTCAAGACCTGGATGGAGTACGCGCCACTGCCCGACCCGGCGTTCGCCCATCTGCTCTGGCAGACCGCCGTCGGCGCGTGGCCGATCGAACGGGAGCGGCTGCACGCGTACGTCGAGAAGGCCGCCCGGGAGGCCGGCGCCTCGACCAGCTGGGGGGACCCGAACCCGGCCTTCGAGCAGGCACTGCACGACGTGGTCGACCGCATGTACGACGACCCGAGCCTGCACGACGAGCTGACCGAACTCGCCGCCGCGATCACCCCGGCCGGCTGGTGCAACTCCCTCGGGCAGAAGCTCATCCAGCTCACCATGCCCGGGGTGCCGGACACCTACCAGGGCACCGAGCTGTGGGACAACTCCCTCGTCGACCCCGACAACCGCCGCCCGGTCGACTTCGACGTACGCCGAGAGTTGCTGGCACGCATCGACGGCGGCTGGCGTCCCCCGATCGACACCGACGGAGCGGCGAAGCTGCTCGTCGTGTCGCGGACCCTGCGGTTGCGGCGGGCGCACCCGGAACTGTTCACCACCTACCGGCCGGTGCCCGCGCACGGGCCGTTGGGCCGGCACGCCCTGGCCTTCGACCGGGGTGGCGTGATCGCCGTGGCGACCCGGCTGCCGCTGGGCCTGGCCCGCGCCGGCGGGTGGTGCGACACAGCCCTGTCACTTCCCGTTCACGAGATGAAGGACCTGTTCACCGGGCGGGTCTACAGTGGCGGGGAGACGCCGCTGGACAATCTCCTGGCCGACTATCCCGTCGCTCTGCTGGCTCCTCCCACCGCTGCCGAGGAGGCCGTTTCATGACCGAATTCTCCGTCTGGGCACCGGACGCCACCCGGGTGCGGCTGCGCCTGGCCGGCGACACCGACCACGAGATGCGCGCCGCCGCCGACGGCTGGTGGCGGGTCGAGGTGCCCGACGCCGGCCTCGACTACTCCTTTCTGCTGAACGACGACGAAACCCCACTGCCCGACCCCCGGTCACCGTGGCAGCCTGCGGGAGTGCACGGGCCCAGCCGCCGCTACGACCATTCCGCCTTCGCGTGGACCGACAGCTCGTGGACCGGCCGGCAACTGCCCGGCAGCATCCTCTACGAGCTGCACATCGGCACCTTCACCCCGGACGGCACCTTCGACGCGGCCATCGACCGCCTCGACCACCTCGTCTCGCTCGGTGTCGACCTGATCGAACTGCTCCCGGTCAACGCCTTCAACGGCGAACACAACTGGGGGTACGACGGCGTCTGCTGGTACGCCCCACACGAGCCCTACGGCGGCCCCGACGGCCTCAAACGGTTCGTCGACGCCGCCCACGCCAAAGGGCTGGGGGTGATCCTCGACGTTGTCTACAACCATTTCGGGCCCTCCGGGGCCTACGCGCCGCAGTTCGGGCCCTACCTCGCCGAGCAGAGCAACAGTTGGGGCCGCTCGGTCAACCTGGACGGCCCGCACTCCGACGAGGTACGCCGCTACATCATCGACAGCGTTCTCATGTGGCTGCGCGACTACCACGTCGACGGGCTACGCCTGGACGCCGTGCACGCGCTGCCGGACACGCGGGCGGTGCCGCTTTTGGAGGAGCTGGCGATTGAGGTCGAGGCTCTGTCGACGCACCTGGGTCGGCCGCTGTCGCTCATCGCCGAGTCTGACCTCAACGACCCGCGGCTGATCACGCCTCGGGAGGCTGGTGGGTTCGGGCTGCACGCCCAGTGGAACGACGATGCGCACCACGCGCTGCACACGTTGTTGACGGGGGAGCGGCAGGGGTACTACGGCGACTTCGGCTCCCTGGAGACGCTGACGGACGTGCTGACCGGTGGGTTCTTCCACGCGGGGACCTGGTCGAGCTTCCGCAATCGGCACCATGGGCGGCCGCTGGATTCGCGGGTGCCTGGTCATCGGCTCGTGGCGTATTTGCAGAACCATGATCAGATCGGCAACCGGGCTACCGGGGATCGGATCTCCGCTTCGTTGTCGCCCGCGCTGCTGCGGGTTGGCGCTGTGCTGCTGCTGACCGCGCCGTTCACTCCCATGCTGTTCATGGGGGAGGAATGGGCGGCCTCCACGCCGTGGCAGTTCTTCACGTCGCACCCCGAGCCGGAGTTGGCGTCTGCGGTGCGGACGGGGCGGCGAAGGGAGTTCGCGTCGCACGGGTGGCCTGAGGGGGACGTGCCGGACCCGCAGGACCCGGAGACGTTCGTACGGTCGCGGTTGGACTGGGCGGAGCTGGACAAGCCTGAGCATGCTTCGATGTTGTCGTTTTACCAGCGGTTGATTGGGCTGCGGCGGTCTCTTCCTGATCTCTCGGATCCTCGGTTGAACGCGGTTTCTGTGCAGCACGGGGATCAGTTTTTGGTGATGCGGCGGGGGGACACGCTGGTCGTGGCGAACTTGGCTGGGCGTGGGCAGGGGGTGTCGTTGCCTGGGGTGGCTCGGCGGGTGCTTCTTGCCACGGGGGAGGGGGTCACCGTGATGCGGGACCGGATCGAGCTTCCTGCGGAGACTGCGGCGATCGTGGCGCTGTGACTGGGCACGTTGACGGGCGAGATGTTTTTGCACACGTCACCCGGGCTTACCGAGCAACGCTCGGGGCCGGAGTGGCTGACTCGACCGCTCCGGCTCTTAATCAAGTATGAGCAATGCTGGTGTGCGTAGAACCGATGATCAGCCCAATAGCTGTTCAGGTTGAACCGTCGTCGGCTGTTTCACGTAGGCTGCGCGACGCAGCCTGAAGGCGAGCAGCGGCAACTACTCGATGAATGTGCCCCTGCGCGGCGGCGTCCATGTGAGCGCCAGCCTCCAGCGCGGCTGGGAGCCATCTTGCACCCTTCTTAACCGCTAGGTGAGGTGCGAGTGATTCCAGTTCACCATCTTGGACGACTACTAATCCGAGCTTAGCAAGGGCATCGACGAGACGCACTGCTGCTGCTCTTTCCGCGCCAATCTTGAGATCTGTGCGACTGAAGTCCCTCGCCCTTGCCCTGTCCACCGCAGGCCTGCTGGCCACCATCCCCGCCGCGTCGGCCTCCGCCGCCGGCCCGTGGCCGAGTGAGGAGCCGTGGCCGCCCGGCAACTGCCAGCAGGGCACCTTCTGCGCCTGGCCCAACTGGGCTCCGGTGAACACCGGCCCCACGGAGACTCCGTCCCTGGTGACCACCGGCCCGTGGACCGGCAGCGCCCCGACGAAGACCTTCTACAACTACACGACCGCGAACGTCGAATTGGAATACCACCACACGTGGCAGGACGACTCGACTGTCATCACGCACTGCGCTACTCCGCGCGGCAACATTTTCTACCTTCAGGTCATCGTGACAAAGGTGAATTGGCACGGCTCCTGCTAGCCGCGTAGCGTCGGCCGCCGGTGTGGGCGCGACGGGCCACGCTCATCGACCCCACCCGGCGGCCCGGCCGCTGATGCCGCAGACGATTCAGCTCCACAGGCACTGACCATCACGGCAGCCGCCCCCGCCGCGCCAGCGTGCCGCGGATGGCCGCCAGGCGACGAACGTCCAGCCGGCGATGATGTCACGAGCGCACTCCGACCGTGGGTGCCGTCGCCAGCCGTCAAACGCCGGGCTCAGCGGCAGTGCCAGCCAACTGCGGACGTCTTTATGCTCGGATTTCCATCTCTGCCACCAACCCGTCGTTGAATCGGTAGACATGCGTGACGGTGTGATCCGCGATTGTCGCTCCGGTTTTGTTGCGGACGACCTGGTGGACGGTGACGACGATTCGCCCGTCGGCCTCCGCGACGAACGCGGTCGGCATGACGGTCGGTTCGAGCTGGTCCCATTGCCTGCGCCAGTAGGCACTCACCTCGTCGCGGCCGTGAACGAGGCCTCCCTCCCAGCCATTTGGCCACGACACATCCGGCGTCATGGCGGCCAGCAGTGCGGGGATGTCGCGCTCGTTGAATGCCGCGTAGAGGTTCGTGAGCAGCCTCTCCGACGTTGCGAGATCCGGCGACTTCATCGAGCCAGCATGGTTGGTGGACCAGACCTCAGGGAAGTCACTTCGCGGTCAGCAGAATGTGGGCGGTGGGTGGGAGCTGCTGTTCCAGGGCCCCTGCGGCCGCCGGGTGCGGTGAGCGCCGCCGACGCGGCGCGGCTCACTGACGCAGCGCGAGGGCTCGCAGGGCGATGTCGACCGAGGCGTGGAGGTCTTCGCGGCTCGCGCCGGACGCGGCGTGGACAGCGTGCCCTTCGCTGAGGGCCATCACGAACCGCGCCAGCGCGCCGGGATCCATGCCGTCCGGGAGGTCCCCCTCCTTCGCGGCGCGGGACAGTCGCTCCTCCACGGCCGCCTCGGTGGCGGCGCGGCCGGCGGCCAGGATCTCGGAGATGCGGGCGTTCTCCGGCGAGCAGGCCAGGCCACCCTGGATGGAGAGGCAGCCCGCCGGGTGGTCACGGTCGGTGAGGCCGTCGGCGCTGGCGCGCAGGAAGGCTTCGATCGAGGCGTACGCGGTGGGTTGGCCGAGTGCGGCGCGGGCGTTGGCCACCTGGGTGTCGTGGTAGCGGGCGAAGGCACGCTGGAACAGCTGTTCCTTGCTGCCGAAGGCGGCGTACAGGCTCGGCCGGTTGATGCCCATCGCGCTGGTGAGGACGCTCAGGGACGCGCCCTCGTAGCCGTGCCGCCAGAAGGCCTCGGTTGCCCGGTCGAGGACCGTCTCCTCGTCGAAGGCCCGGGGGCGTCCCACGGCGGGCGTCTCGGTGCTCATGGCGCCAGCGTACCGCTCGGTACAGATCGTGACCCGGGTCACCAACTGATCAGTACAAAACCCTGTTACGGTCATTGGCAACCGAGCGGTACAAAACCAGCGGCGGTCGCTCACAGGGCGCCCCGTGGTTGCACATGTAGGAGATAAGAATGACCGTCACGCTCATCACCGGTGGCAACAAGGGCATCGGGTTCGAGACCGCCAGGCAGCTTCTCGAACTGGGCCACACCGTCTACATCGGTGCCCGCGACGTCGAGCGGGGCGAGAAGGCCGCAGCCGAATTGGGCGCACGGTTCGTGCAGCTCGATGTCACCGACGACGCGTCGGTGAGCGGCGCGCTGGCGACTGTCGACTCGGCGGAGGGTCGACTCGACGTCCTCGTGAACAACGCGGGCATCCTCGGCGACGGCCCCGTCGACGGCCCCACCGCCCTGCGGGTGTTCGACACCAACGCGGTGGGGATCGTCCGCGTCACCGAGGCGGCACTACCCCTGCTCCGACGGTCGTCGAACCCGACGGTGGTCACCGTGTCCAGCAGCATGGGGTCCTTCTGGGCGGTCACCAACCCGGAACGGCCGGAATTCAATCTTCCGGCGGCGCTCTACGCGGCTTCCAAGTCGGCGGCGACCATGCTCACGATCCAGTACGCCAAGGCAAATCCGGGCATCAAGTTCAACGCGCTGGAGCCCGGCACCACCGCCACCGACATGACCGCCGCCCTCGGAATCGGACGGCCGGTGGCGGAGAGCGCCAAGACCGTCGTACGCCTGGCCACCCTTGGCCCCGACGGCCCGACCGGCACCTTCACCGACGAGCTCGGTCCCTTGAACTGGTAGTACGGGCAAACAGGGCCGGGGATGGTCGGTGGGGGAGTGGGCGGCGGGGGACGGCCCTTGGGCGACACCGATGTCCGGCGTCGCTCAAGGGCCGCTCCTGCGTCAGGTCACAGTCGCGCGGTGCTCAGCAGCTGGGATCGTTGTAGCCGCCGTGGTACGTGTTCACCTGTATCTCGAACCAAGTGCTTTCCTAGGCGTTGCGACGTTGGGCGAGCGCGTCGCGGATGGCGAGAACGACGAGCGAGAGCGGCACGAACACCCAGAGCTGGAGCACCGTGTACCGGCGCAGCTCCCGGTCGATGTCGACGCCGGCCAGTTCCGCGTCGAGGGCGCCGGGCCGCATCAGCGCGAGCGCGTGCAGGGACAGGGGCGCGTAGTTGAGACCCGCGCCGACCAGCCACACGCCGATCGCTCGGCTGCCGAAGCCGGTCGACGACGCCAGCAGCCAACTGCCCCACGTCACCATCAACACCACGCCGACGAGGAACTCGGCCAGGATGATCCGCCGTCGGCGGGTGGTTCCCCGGCTGCCGTGCATGTCGATGGCCGCCAGGCGACGAACGTTCATCAGACCGATGCTGCCAGCGGCGGGCAACCTCTGGTCGGGGCGCGGCGCTGGGCTGGCGAGCGCCCGTGACGTCCGTCCGCTCAGCCGGCGTCGGCGCAGAGTTGGGAGGTCAGGGTGGCGCGGGCCCACTCTTCCCACGCCTCCGGTGACCAGCCGCGGTCGCGGACGAAGATCAGATAGAGCTCCGGGCTGAGCACGCCGTACAGCAGGTCCGCCGCCATCTCGACGGTGAGGCCGGGGCGGGCGTCGGGCTTGCCCACCAGGGCTTCGGCTGCCGCGTACTGCACTGTGTAACGCGGATCGGCGTCGTCCGGCCACTGTGCGGCGATCTCCGGGTCGGTGGCTGCGGCGGCCGCGATCAGCGGCATGATCGGGGCGACCCGGCCCAGGATCTCGCTGGCGCCGTGCACGTGCCCGCGGAGTTGCCCGGCTGCGGTGGGGTCGGCGCACGCGGCGCGAAACCACTCACGGTCCATGGTGGCGACCGGCGCGGTGTCCCCGGCGATGGACGTGTCGACGACGTCCTTGAACAGCGTGCGCTTGTTGCGGAAGACGAAGTAGACCGTCTGGACGGCCACGCCCGCCCGGTCCGCGACCTCCTGCAGGCTCGTCGCCCCGTAACCCTGCGCGACGAACAGCTCGCGAGCCGCCTCGATGACCTTCTCGCGGGTGCGTTGTGAGCGCTCGGCCCGCTTGTCCGGCCGCTTGACCTTCTCCATGGTGCGAGCCTATCTTTAGAGTACGCCACTAGAGTTCAACTCTAAATCTCTGGAGGAGACGATGGCCCAGCTCGACGCCAGCCAGAACCCGGCCACGACGCGGCGGGACCCGGAGGAGGAGGCCGTTCACCGCGCCCTGGAGGGCTACTACCGCACCGGCAAGCCGCCGTGGGACACCGGCGTGACGCCGCCCGAGTTGGTGGACCTGATCGAGGGGCATGGCGCGCTGCCGCCCGGCCGGGCTCTCGAACTCGGCTGCGGCACCGGGACCAACGCCATCTACCTCGCGCGGCACGGCTGGGAGGTGGCCGCCGTCGATCTGATCGACAGCGCCGTCGACCAGGCCAGGGAGAAGGCCGCGGCGGCGGGAGTGGCGGTACGGGTGCGGCACGGAAACGCCACCCGCCTCGACGACCTGGACGTGCCGGGCCCGTTCGACCTGTTCTTCGACCTGAGCTGCTACTGCGGAATCCCGCTGCACCGCCGCGACGCCTACGCCGCCGGGCTCACCCACCGCGCCGCTCCCGGAGCGCTGTTGCTGATGTTCGGGTACGGCCCCGAGACACTCGACAATCCCGTCTCCGAGATCACGTCATGGGCGGCGGGCGTCACCGCCGACGAACTCCGCGACAGGTTCCCCGGCTGGGCACTCATCGACGTCACGCCGGGCACCAACTCGGTGCCGACCTTCTGGTTCACGCTGCGCCGCGACGCCTAGCACCTTCCGACCGCGTGGAGCCGGCGTGCGCGTTGCGCGATCACTCGAAGAACTTGAGGCTGAACCCGGTGTCGCTGGTCGGGCCGGGCACGTTGGCGCGGCGGTAGGTGGTGTTGCCCCACCAGCAGAAGGTGCCGGTGTACCAGAACCGGTTCGCCCACGAGTACGCGGTGCCCTTGGGTACGGCGTGGAACATCAGCGGGAACCTCGGCCCGGCGGGTGGGCTCGTGGCGATGTCGCCGTTGAGCAGCACGAAGCTGTGGTGCCCGGGGCCGTTCACGTACAGGGTGGGATCCCAGCCGGCCATCATGGTGGCCCGGTTCGAGCCGAACAGGCAGCCGTTGGACTTGTACCAGTCCCACACGTACGTGGGGTCGCCGCCGGCGCGCAGTCGCAGGTCGGCCAGGCAGTACTGGTCACTCCAGCTGCCGTTGGCGGAGTAGACGATGTGCAGCTGCCCGTTCGGGTCCCTGATCGCCTCGGGGGACTCGTTGATGAACGGGTTGCCCACCACACGCTCCCAGCTCTCGCGCGGCTGGGAGATGACGTACCGGCTACCGGTCGGGGTGAGCGGGTCGCTCATCCGGCTGAGGTAGATGTTCTGCTCGACGTTGGTGTCGCCGGCCCAGCCGGACCAGACGAACCACCGCTGCCCGTTGAAGGTGAACAGGCTGCCGTCGATGGCCCACTTGCCGCCCGGCAGCGCGAGCTGCCGCTCCGTCGTGTAGCCGCTGGCCGGCGACGCCGAGTGGATCACGTACATGCGGTGGGCGGTGCTGCGCCCGGCCGAGAAGTAGATGTAGTAGCGGCCACCGTCGGTGACGATCTCCGGAGCCCAGACCTCACCGAGGTTGCGGCTGTCCGTCCACACCTGCCGCGCGGTCGCGGCGGCCAGCGCGTCGGGTGACGCTGCCTGCCGTACGGCGATCCCGCCGTTGAGCGACTGGACGGAGATGTAGGTGGAACCGACGCGGATCACGCTCGGGTCGGCGGCCCGGAGGCTGGTCTGCCCGGCTGCCGCCGGCCCGGCGCCGACCACTGACAGGCCGGTGGCGAGCACGGCGGCCAACAGGGCGGAGAGGAGTCGCGGAAGGGTTCGACTGTCGGCGTTCACGATCGGGATTCCTCTCCGCGACGTGAGCTGGCCGGGGTCGGACCCGGATCGGGTCGGCCAGCCGTCGCGCACCTCAGAACGACAACGACTGATATCGATAGATTAGGCCAGGAGTCGACGAGCCGCAGCGTGGATTGATGGGCATGGAGCCGGCGGGGTTTCCGGGAACGTGAGAATCGGGCATGTATCTCGGCACTGCTGGAGGGGAGTGACGGCAATGCTGGTATACGGCTATCTCGGCGCGGTGCTCATCGGTGCCCTCGTCGGCCTGCTCGGACGACTCATCCTGCCGGGAAGGCAACGGATCGGCGTCGTCGCCACGTTCGTTATCGGCGTCGGCTCGGCGGTGCTGGGCACAGTGGTCGCCAAGGCGCTGCACATCGACGACGACGCAGGCGTGCGGGTCTGGGTGCTGCGCTGGGACTGGATCGTGCTCGCCATCCAGGTCGGCGTCGCGGTCATCGCCGTGGCGCTGGCGAACATGCTCACCTTCACCCGGCTCGCCGGCGGCGACGAGACGCCCCGTCGGCGGGTCCGTCGCAGCAAGGCCAAAAAGCTGAGCTGACCCCGACCAGCGCAGGGACCACCCGCGAAAGGCCGCCCCGGTTCAGATCTTCTCCGAGCATCCGCACCTGCGGCTGTTCGCCGGGAACTCGATAGCGGTCCTGGAGTGTCCGCCCCCGCCCGACTGACAGTCCCGCCGGCGCGCGTGAGCGAACAAGCGCCTACCCACTCGAGATGGCCTTGAGTGCCGCGTCGAGTGCCTGGTCCGCCGGGACGGGTACGTCGGGGACCACGCCGACGCCTTCCCAGTTGGTGCCGGTGACGCTGTTGATGGTCCGTGCGGTCGGCACGGTCACGAGGATGTGTTCGGTGACCGGGTGGCGGGCCGTCGGGTGTGCGCCGCCGCGGGTCGTCTCACCGACGACGGCGGCCCGACCGTGCGCCTGGAGGGTGTACGCCACATCCTCGCCCCCGGAGAACGTCATCGCGCTGGTGAGCACGTGGACCGGGCGGTCCACGTAGCGCGGCGCGGGAAGGTGCGCGGTCGTCCAGAACTGGCGGGTGTTGCCGGTGGACCTCTCGTAGAAGTCGTTGAGGTGCACCTGGTCGTCGCGGAAGAAGTAGCTGCACCACATCGCGGCTCCCTCCGGCGTTCCGCCGGAGCAGGCGCGCAGGTCCAGGATGAGCGCGGAGCTGAGGGCGACCAGTTGCATGGCCGCGCCGATCGCGGCGGCGCCTTCGTCGGCGTACGCGATGCGCCGCACGTCGATCAGCCCGATGTTCCCGTCCAGGTGCTCGACCCGGCGGATTCCCTGGTTCTCCGTCCTGAGGAGTGCGAGGAACGCGGCCCGCCCCCCGTCTTCGTCGGCGGGGTCCAGCGACTGCGGCTGGTCCGTCCAGAGCAACCGCAGATGCTTGTCCGGGCAGGCCTGTTGAAGATGGGCGGTCACCGTCTCGCAGAGCGCCGGTCCGTCCAGGTCGTCGTACTCTCCTGCTGCGAGACGGCGCCGGATCGCGGCGTCGATGTCCGCGACCTTCTCAGGAAAGACGTACCCGGCCTCGATCCGGTCCAGGGCCTGTCCGATGATCTGTTCGTGTGAGGGCACGGCGGGCCACGGTAGACCGCGAACGGCCTCACGGCCATCGAATTTCGCGCTCCGACCCAGACGCTAGGAGCGCGGTAGCATGCCCACGAGCGACGTGATGATCGCGACCCGCAGGGCCGTCCGCAGGTCGACATGGTGGACCGCGAGCGCCGGCTCGGACTCGTAGACGGCGAGCAGGCTGGGCGGCGGCGAGTCGTAGGCGGACAGCGCGCCAGCGATGAGCAGGGCGTGCAGGCAGAACAGCTCGGCGGGGTCGCCGACCTCGGGCAGGTGTCGCCGGACGAGGGCGGCCATCACCGCGAGGTTGCCCAGTGAGGCCCGCTTGTGGCGGCGGACCGCCTCGACCGACACGTTGTGCTCCAGCACCCCGCCCTGCGCGCCGTAGAGATCACAAAGCACCGGCTGGGCGGCGAGTGACCGGCTGAGCACGTCGGCCATCTGCTCGGCCCGTTCCGGCGCGGACCGGCTGCTGTCGACGCCGTCGGCCAACTCCTGCTCCAGCTCGGCCAGCCAGGTTGCCGTCCGGTCGTCCATCAGGTCGAGCAGCACCGCCTCGCGGGACTCGAAATAGCGCAGCACCGCCGTCTTGGCCAGGCCGACCCGCCGGCTCAGCTCGTTGAGGGTCACCTCGGCCACCGGCATCTCGTCGAGCATCGCCGAGGTGGTCTCCAGGATCGCCCGGCGCCGGATCTCACGCTGCTCCTCGCTGCGCGCCCGCTGGAACGTCATGACACCAACCCTAACTTAGGTACCGCCGGTCCCTTGACAGTGTACCGGCGGTACCTTACCGTTTCGAGCATAAGTTACCGGCGGTACATTGGGGAGCCTGAGATGAAGTGGACCGAGCAGCAGATTCCGCGCCAGGACGGCCGGGTGGCAGTGGTCACCGGGGCCAACACCGGGCTGGGCTTCGAGACCGCCCGGCTGCTCGCCGAACGCGGCGCGTCCGTCGTGCTGGCCGTACGCGACACCGCGAAAGGCGAACGGGCTGCCGCCCGGATCAACGGCGACGTCTCCGTACGGGAACTGGACCTGACCTCGCTGGAATCGGTGCGCGCCGCCGCGGCCGGCCTGCACGCCACCCATCAGCGGATCGACCTGTTGATCAACAACGCCGGGGTGATGTACACCCCGAAGCAGACCACCAGAGACGGCTTCGAACTGCAGTTCGGCACCAACCACCTGGGCCACTTCGCCCTCACCGGACTGCTGCTCGACCTGCTGCTGCCGGTGCCCGGCTCCCGGGTGGTCACGGTCAGCAGCGTCGGCCACCGCATCCGCGCCGCCATTCACTTCGACGACCTGCAGTGGCAGCGTTCCTACAGCCGCGTCGCCGCCTACGGCCAGTCGAAGCTCGCCAACCTGATGTTCACCTACGAGTTGCAGCGCCGGCTCGCCGCGCACGGCACCACCGTCGCGGTGGCCGCACACCCCGGCGTCTCCAACACCGAACTGGTCCGCAACGCCCCGGCGGTCGTCCGCGCGCCGATCACCTGGCTCGCCCCGGTGATCACCCAGCCCGCCGCGGCGGGCGCGCTGCCCACGCTGCGGGCCGCCACCGACCCGTCCGTCCTCGGCGGGCAGTACTACGGCCCCGACGGCCTCGGCGAGACGCGCGGCAACCCGAGACTGGTCACCTCCAGCCCCGAGTCCTACGACCTGGCCGTGCAGCAACGCCTCTGGGCCGTCTCGGAAGACCTCACCGGCGTGCGGTTCCCGCTCGGCCAGGCAGTCGCCGCAGCCTGACCGTGCCGAGGGTGCTGGCCGGCACTGCGCCGTTCGGGGAGGTGGGTCCCTGTGGAGCTGATATCACAGACGATTCAGCTCCACAGGGACCGAACGTCGCGGTGCCCGCCGGCCCGCTCGTCGCGCAGATACTGGCGCGTCCACTCCGCGAAGGTCGTGAGCGGAATGCCGAGGGCCCGCGCGTGCTCCGGGCGGGCGGGTCGCCCGATCGCGTTCATCTGTTCATGGGAGATGCCGGCACGTTCCGGCATTCCTGCGGCGATCGCCTCCTCCTCGGTCAGGACAGGATCTCGACGTACCCGTCGCTGCCGTGCACGCGGATCCGCTGCCCATCCTTGATCAGCCGGGTCGCGTCGAGCACGCTGACGACCGCCGGCAGGCCATACTCCCGCGCGATCACCGCGCCGTGCGTCATCAACCCGCCGACCTCCGTCACCAGGCCGGCGATGCCGACGAACAGGGGCGTCCAGCTGGGGTCGGTGTGGGTCGTGACGAGGATGTCACCCGCTTCGAGATCAGCCTGCGCCATGTCCAGGATGACGCGGGCGCGCCCGTCGACAGTCCCGGCGGACACCGGCACACCGACCAGCGCACCGGCCGGCACGTCGTCGCGCCGGTACGATCCGGTGATCATCTCGCCGTCCGAGGTGAGCACCCGGGGCGGGGTGAGCGCCTGGTCCGCCCGGAACGCGTCCCGCCGTCGCCGGATCAGGTCGACGTCCACCCGCTGCGACCGGACGACCTCGTGGAACTCCCCGAAGGTGAGGTAGAAGGCGTCTTCGGTAGCGGTGAGGACGCCGGCCCGTACCAGCCGCTCGGCCTCGGCCAGCAGGGCCTGCTTGTAGATGAAGTAGCGGGTGACGATGTCGTACTTCGGGTACTCCCGGTAGCCGATGAAGGTCCGTACCCGGTCGATCATCCGTTCGGTCTCGGCGGCCTTCTGCTCCCCGTCCGGCAGCGCCCGCAGGCGCGTCACCACCTCCTGCGCCTTGCGCTGCGCCTGCTGCCGGCCCTGCTCGAAGCGCCGCCGGGCGGCGCCCGGCTCGAAGAGCTTGACGTTGTCGAGGAGCACCGGCACGAGGGTGCTCGGGCGTTCGCTCCACCGCGGCCGGGTGATGTCGATCTCGCCGACGCAGCGCATCCCGTACCGGTCGAGGTACGCCTCGATGGCGGCGCGCGCCTCGGCCCCGCCGGCGACCTTCGGCAGCTCGTCGAGGAAGTCGTCGTCCGCGACGTCCTGCAGGAACGCCACCACCTCCGGGTGCGGACGGATCACGTCGGCGACGTCCAGCAACGCCAACCCCATCTCGGAGGTGATGTTGCCGGGGGCGGAGAGGGTGAGGGTGTCCGCCGCGTTCTTCTCGCCCAGCCATTCGTGCAGCCGGTCGTTGAGCCACCAGGTGGCCTCCATGCCCGCCATGATCGCCCGCATGTTCAGCGGATCGGCGAGGACCCGCTTGTGTTCCTGGAAGGCCTCCAGCAGGAAGTCGAACAGCGCCGTACCGGTCACCGTCGCGATGTCGCGCCGCAGGGTGGCGATGGACGCCTCGCTGCGCGCGATCAGCTCGGGCACGATCGCCGGATCGGCCTCGACCGACGCGCCGCCGGCCGGCAGCCTGGCCGGACCGGCACCGCTCGGGGGCGTCGTCGGAATGAAGCCGGG
This sequence comes from Micromonospora parva, assembly GCF_040649675.1. NCBI lineage: Bacteria > Bacillati > Actinomycetota > Actinomycetes > Micromonosporales > Micromonosporaceae > Micromonospora > Micromonospora parva. The sequence continues at coordinate 113,419 of NZ_JBEZFX010000011.1, forward strand.
CCGGTCGAGGAGCGTCTCCAACGCGTCCTTCGTCAGCGGATCGGACTTCCCGACCATCTCCAGGAAATTGGCGCGGCTCGCCGGCGAGGCCAGCAGCCCGGTGGCGTCGACGAACAACCTGCCGCCGGCCTCCCGCATCTGGGCGATGGCCGTCAACTGCCACATGGACAGCCCCAGGGGCCGCATGGCGTCGGTCATCATCTGCTGGTGACCGACCGAGAGGTAGACGTGGTTCTCCTGGTCGTCGGCCTCGGGGACGGGGAACAGCGTGGTGATCGGTCGGCTCTGCACGATCTGGAAGTCGTCGTCGACCAGGCACCACTCGATGTCCTGCGGACGGCCGAAGTGCGCCTCGATCCGTCGCCCGAGCCGCACCAGCCGGAGGACCTGCGCCTGCGTCAGCGCCGGCTGGTCCCGCCGCTGCGCCTCGATCGCCACCTCCCGCGTTCCGCCGCCGGGCACGGCAGCGACGGCGCGCTGTTTGACGGCGACCGACCCGGCCACCACCTCCCCGTCGCGCACCCGGAAGACGTCCGGGTTCACCAGGCCGGACACCAGGGCCTCGCCGAGGCCGAAGCTGGCGTCCACCGTCGCGACCTTCCGGTTGCCCGTCACCGGGTCCGCCGTGAACAGGATGCCCGCCGCATCCGGAAAAACCATCTTCTGTACGACGACAGCCATCTGAACCGTCCGGTGGTCGACACCGTTGCGCAGGCGGTAGATGACGGCCCGCTCGGTGAACAGCGACGCCCAGCACCGGCTGACGTGCCGCAGGATCGCCGCCGACCCCACCACGTTCAGGTAGGTGTCCTGCTGCCCGGCAAAGGACGCCGTCGGTGTGTCCTCCGCCGTCGCGCTGGAGCGCACGGCGTACGCGGCCCGATCGCCGAACCGGGCGAGCGCGCCGGTGATCGCGGCGGCCAGGTCGCCCGGGATCGCGCTCTCCTCGATGCTGCGGCGGATCGCCGCGCTGAGCGTCCGAATCGCCTCCGCGTCGTCCGGGCTCAGCCGCGACAGCTGTTCGAGCTGGTCGTCGACCGCCGGCACCTGCGCCATGACCTGCCGGAAGGCGGCTGTCGTCACGCAGAATCCGGCGGGCACCCGGATGCCGTCGACCCGGGCCAGCGCGCCCAGGTGCGCCGCCTTGCCGCCGACCACCGACACCTGCGTCTCGTCCACCTCTCGAAGATCCACCAGCGGTACCCGGTCGCCGCGGTCCTCGCCCATCGACAACACACCCACGTCGCGCCCCCGTCACCTCGTTTGTGCTGGTCCGGCCGCCGATTCTGCGCCACGACCGGGGTCTTGCGGCAAGCCCCCAGGTGCGATATACGTTAGAAGTGGCAGGGAGTGTGATCTCCTTGCCGCTTGTTTTTTGGGCGGCCGACCGTGGGCGGCCGATCGCGGCGCTCACTCGTCGGGGCGCGGCTCGATGCGCAGCCGTCGGCCGATCTGCCAGGAGGCGGTGGGCCAGGCCGCGACGAAGCCGGCTATCAGCCCGAGCTGACCGAGGAACCAGAACGTCGGGTTGTCGGGTCGCAGTGGTGGCTCCGGAAAGAACATGTGATGCGCGACCGTCAACCACGCGAACAACGCCGCCTCGAACACGGTGATGGTCAGCAGCTCGATCCTGCCCACGCCCGACAGCGCGTTCCCGACCTTCGCGAGGCCGCGCCCCGGCCCGGCGAAGTACCGGAAGAGCACGGCTATCGTCACCGCCGCCAGATAGTCGCCGGCGTAGCCGACCCAGAGCGGGTCCTTCGCCGGGTCGAATCTCACCGCGAACAGGGCGACCTCGGCGACGACGAAGCCGAGGGCGCAGTGGGCGCCACAGCGGGACACGTGGGTGACGACGATGCCCCGGCGGGGCCGTCGCGGTTGATCCTCCCGCCGACGCTGAGCGAACGCCTCGGGCCGGCCCCAGTTCCAGTAGAGGCGGACGGCGGCCAGGCCGACATAGAGGACGGTCACCAGCCAGACGATCTCCATGACCCTGACCGGCTGGCGGTGCCCGCGAAGATAGGTGTCGGCGAGCACGATCGCGAAACTGACCACGCCGACCGTGAGGGACGCCCACGAGAGCGCCACGAGCCACGTCGGTTGCATCCCCGCCCTCTCCGCACTCCGTTCCCAGGGCCTCCCGGAACCGAACGTGAGGGGGGATTCGCTGGCCGGCGTCGGCGGCCGAGGGCACCTCGCAGTCTGTCACGCCGTACCCGGACGGGCCGGAGGATCGGGTGTTGCGCAGGACGGCCGGCTCCGCCGACGAGAAAAGCTGACCTATAGCATAATTTTCGCCTTGCCCCCCAAAAGGGAAATTCCACGGCTAACCCGCGGTTCGGGCCGGTTACTGACCTTCAGCGACGGCGTCTTCGCGATCGCCGTGACACTTCTGGTGCTGGAGATCCAACCGCCGCATGACTTCGAGCACCTCGTCCAGGGGCTCAGGGCGCTGTGGCCGTCGTACCTGGCGTACACGCTGAGCTTCCTGCTCATCGGGCAGGTGTGGGTCAACCACCACGTGATGTTCGACCGGGTCCGGCACGTCGACCGAGGCGTCCTGTTCCTCAACACGCTGCTCCTGATGGTCATCGCGTTCCTGCCGTTCTCCACCTCACTGCTGGCCGACGCGTTGCGGGCAGAGCAGGGGCTGCGCGCGGCGGTCGTCGTCTACGGCGGCACACTGTGGACGGCGGCGGCCCTGTTCAACATCATTTGGGCTCACCTGCGCCGCGCCGGACTGCTGGACCCCGGCCTCGGCCCCTGCGGTGCGCGGGCCATCGGCCGCCGATTCCTCCTCGCGCTGGTCTGGATCGGATCCGGCGTCCTCGTCGGCGCGTTCGCGCCGATCGCCGGCGTCGTCATCATCGCCGGTTTCCTGCCCACCTACTACCTGCCCATCCGAGGCGAGTACGGCGAGGACGACCGCGCACCCTAGCTGCCGAACTCGACCCCGCTGAGGGAGACGGCGCGGTACGCGGCGAGGCGTTCGGCCTGCCCGGTGACGGCCTTACGGGTGGCGTCCGACAGTCGGCGCCACGGCTGGACGGCGACCGTGAACGTCCTGCCGGACTTGCGGGGGCGCCAGGTGCCGACCAGTTCGCCGTCGACCAGGACCGCGCCCGGGCGACCCAGCACCGGCCACAACTGTTTGGCGTGGGCGCTGTCCGGCACCAGCGTCGCCCGGTCCTTGGCCTGCAGGAAGAGGTCGTATGGGCCGAGCAGGCGGGTGCCGGTGCCGTCGGCCGACCCCAGCGCCTCCTCGTCCACGGCCAGCAGGGAACGCACCTCGCCGCCGACGGTCACCTCGATCACGTCGTCGGGCCAGCGTGCCTTGACATCCTTCAGCGGGGCGTCGAGATAGTCGGCCACCTGCTTCGGCGTGGCCGGGCCGAGCAGACGCAGGTACGCGCGGATGAGGTCGAACCTCTCACCCGCGGCGGCCGCCTTGCGGAACCTGGTGATGCGGTGCAGGACCGGCGGTGAGGTGTCGAGCCGCAACTCCAGTCCGGCCCGCACGGCGGCGAGACGGAACGGCATCTCGTAGAGGTGCGTGGCGTCGCACGGCCGGCAGAACCGCAGATACGGCTCGGGCAGCGCCGTGGCCAGGCGGCCGGAGACGTCCCCCTTCACCGTCGGTGTGCTGACGATGGCCCGCATCCGGGCGGCGATCTCGTCCAGGGCCGCGAGAGTGTCGATGCCGGCGGCCTTCAACGGCTTCGCGGCGTCGTAGACGCGCTTGCCCGCGTCGGCCTCGGAGAAGGGCTCGACAGCGGCCGCCACCTGTGCGATGTCGGGGCGGCGGTAGAGGTGCGGCGCGCCCCGCACGGTCCACAGCAGGACCACGTCCCGGTCGGACAGCGCCCTCACGTCGACCCCGCGCACCGCCAACGCCCACCGGGCGCCGTCCGGGCCGGTGTTCTGCACCCCGATGTCCAGGACAGCGGTGTCGGCGAGCGTGCCCTCATCCCGGTCGAGCTGTTGGGCCCGGACCCGGAAGTTCATCACCTGGTGCCGATCGACCATGTCTGCACAGTAGTTGCGGTGACGTCTGCGGTGGGTCCAGGCGCGCAGCCCGGCGTGCGGAGCGGGGCGCACCGCCGGGACGTGCTGTCGGCGCCGGACAGACAGCGTCCCCGGGCCGGGGGAGGGGACTCCCTCCGCGCGGCGATCCGTTCGTCGCGCCACTCAGCCACGGTGATCTCGGAAGGCCGACACCCGGCCAGAGACAGGGAGACGACACTGTGACTCGACACCCGCCCGCGCCCGCCCCGCCACCGACCTGGGCCCGCCGGGCCGGCCACGTGGCCTGGATCGCCCCCGTGCTGGGGTTCATCCCGTTGCACGTGCCGTGGATCCTGGGCATCCCGATGTTCGCCGATCCCGACCGGTTCCGCGAGTGGTACCACGGTCGCGGCCCCGGGGTGGGGGAGCACCCCGTCGACGGGTTCCTGGGCCTGCCGGCAGGTGCGTTCTACCTGGGTCTGCTGTGCGTCCTCGCCGGACTCGGCGGGGTTCTGGCGCTGGGACTCATCAAGGACTGGGGTGTGGTCTTCCCCCACTGGGTGCCGTGGCTGCGCGGACGTCGGGTTCCGCCGTGGGTGCCGCTGACCCCGACGGTGCTCGGCTCCGCCCTGATGATCGGCTACTCGGCGACGCTGCCCTGGCAGTTCGCCGCTGACCTGTCGGAACCCGGCCGGGAGGACATCTTCACCCCGACCGGTGTCCTGATCGGTCTCCCGCTCCTGCTGGCCTGGACGTTCGCGTTGCCGGTGGCCGGCTGGTCCTACTACCGCCGTACCCGACCTGCTGGACCTGTCGCACCACGAGGGTCGCGGGCGAATTGATCACCGATGGGACATCGGCTATCGTGCGCGTCCGTGAAGCAATCTCGTCTGACCTCCGCCCTGTTGATCCTTGCCGCCACCACGGCGCTCGCCGCCTGCGGCGACGGCGACAAGGCGACGAACGCCGGATCCACCACCCCCGCCCCGACGTCCGCGGCCCCGTCCTCGGCGGCCACCTCCGCCGCCGCCACGCCGGCCTCGTCCGCCGCGGCGGGCGGCGCGAACGACAAGCAGGTCTGCGAGTCGGTGAAGAAGGCCAACGACGAGATGCGGGCCGAGTTGGTGAAGGTCGCCACCACCGGCGACGCCTCGGCGGCGGACTTCAAGAAGATCCTGACCGAGCTGGAGCAGAAGGTGAGCGCGGTCGCCGCCACCGGCGACGGCAAGCTGGCCGATGCCCTGCGGGCCTTCGGCGCCGAGGCCGCGAAGGCCGCCGCCGCGGCGGACCCGGCGACCGCCGCCGACAACCCGGCCTTCGAGAAGGCCGGCAAGGACATCAGCACCGCGTGCAAGGCCGCCGGAATCAATGTGATCCTCTGACCGACGTAATGCGATGACGGACGGCCCCCACGCCTGAGCGGGGGCCGTCCGTCGACAACGGAGGCGATGGTCAGCCGCAGGCGGGCCTCAGTCGCTGACCGGCTCGACGCGGATGGCCGGCGACAGCGCGCGCAGGAAGTCGGGAGCGTCGAACATCTCACCGGCGGAGGCGACCCCGCTCGCCTTCGTCTGACCATCGAGGATGCGCCGGACCGCCTCCACCGCCAGGGGTGCGCTGACGGCGTAGATGTCGCGGCCACTGGCGACGACGCGGCGGCGCGCGTCGCCGCGACGGACGATGACGTCGACAGTGAACGTCTGCGCCGACCGGCCCAGCCCGTCGACAGCGACCGGCGCCGCCCCAGCAGCCAGGTCGGTGGTGGCGTCGACGGTCATGTAGGTCCGGACCTCGGGAATGACCAGGTGACGGGGGATGGTGACGACGTCGGCCATGCTGAACTCGCCGAGGACGGTGCGCCGGCCCAGCGGCGCGGGGAAGTCCCAGTCCATCCTCGGCAGCTCCCCGCCGGGGTGGTACTCCAACCGGCCCCCGGTGTAGCGGACCCGACGGCCGGCGCGGCGCTCGCGGGACACGACACCCGCGGCGACCGTCCCGGCCGTCGGGTGCCAGCTGCTCAGTCCGTACGCGACGTGCGCCTCGTCGGCCGACGTCCAGTCGCCCATGGCCGTCGTCGCGAGCAGGTCGCCGAGCCCGCCGAAGAAGGCCATCGCCGGGACCACCGCGACACCGGCAGCCCGGGCGCGCTCGGTGAAGTGCGTGAACGTGTCGAGGTTGGCCTCGATCTCTGCGGCCACGTCCACGTACGGGATCCCGGCGCGCAGCGCGGCCTCGATCACCCCGGCGGCGGTCGACGCGAACGGGCCGGCGCAGTTGATGACCGCGTCCACACCGGTCAGCGCCGCGTCGAGCGAGGCCGGGTCGTCGACCGACGCCACCCGGAAGGGGAGTCCGAGAGACGCCAGCCGGCCCGCGTCGCGACCCACCGGCAACGCATCGAACCCGCGTTCGCTCAATTCCGTCACCACGAACCGTCCGGTGTGCCCGTACGCACCGAACACCGCCACGCTGTGGCCCATCACTGCCCCCTCGAAAGATCGACTGAGCCCAGCCTTCCGCAGCGGCCCGCTACCGACCAGTGTCGGGAACGCCAACGCGCGTACAGTTTCGGACATGGCCCTTGTCGCGATCGCCGCCACCGACGGGATGCTGCACCTCGAGTTGGCGCTGGCCTGTGAGGTCTTCGCCCACGACCCCTCCGGCCTGGCCGACCCCTGGTACGACCTGATGGTCTGCGGCCCCGGCCCGGTCCGCGTCGGCCGCTTCCTGCTGGAGCCCGACGACGGGTTGGACCGTCTCACCCACGCCGACACGGTGATCATCCCGTCCGTCGAGGACGTCGACGTGGACGTACCCCCCGACCTGCTCGACGCGGTCCGCGCGGCCCACCGGGCGGGCGCCCGGATGGTTGCGCTCTGCACCGGCGCGTTCGTGCTCGCCGCCGCCGGGGTGCTCGACGGGCTGCGGGCCACCACCCACTGGGCCCACACCGACACGCTGGCCGCCCGTTATCCGCGGGTCCGGGTCGACCCGGATGTGCTCTACGTCGACAACGGCACCGTGCTCGCCTCCGCCGGCAAGGCCGCCGCGATCGACCTGTGCCTGCACCTGATCCGCCGCGACCACGGCCCGACCGTCGCCAACGCCGTCGCGCGCCGCCTGGTCGTGCCACCGCACCGCGCCGGCGGTCAGGCCCAGTACGTCACCACACCGGTACCCGCCCGCGACGACCACCCGCTCACCACCCTGTTCCCCTGGGTGCTGGCCCGCCTCGACCGGCCGCTGACAGTCGAGGACCTGGCCCGGCAGGCGAACATGAGCTCGCGCAACCTGGCCCGCCACTTCCGGTCGGCCACCGGCACCACCCCACTGTCGTGGCTGTCGACGCAGCGGATCCGCCGCGCCCAGGAGTTGCTGGAGAACACCGACGACAGCATCGACGCCATCGCCCAGGCAGCCGGCCTGGGCACCGCCACGACGTTGCGTCGACACTTCCACCGCACCGTCGGCGTCCCGCCGGACGCCTACCGGCGTACCTTCCGGGCCACCGGGTGATCCTTCAGAGCCCGCGCGCCGGCTTCGCCGTCAGCTGACCGTGCCGTCAGCGCTGGTCGGGCGTTGCCGGGCGAACGCGTCGCGCCTGCCCCACCGGCCGGGGATGTCCAGCAGCGCGATCCGCCCGAAGGTGGCGGGCAACGCCGGGTCCACGGCCAGGTGGTCCTCGTGTGGGTTGATACCGAGCATGGTGCGGAGCAGCAGCATGGTCGCCCCGCTGGACCACGCCTGCGGACTGCCCGCGGTCGGGTACCGGATCGGGAACTTGGTGGTGTCACGGTCGAACCCGCCGAACGCCTCCGGGAGTCGACCCTCGAAGTAGGTGGCCGCGGACAGGATGCCCTCGGCGATGCGGGCCGCCTCGTTGCCGAACCCGTACCGGCGCAGTCCCCAGGCGATGAAGGAGTTGTCGAACGGCCAGACCGTACCGTTGTGGTAGCCGAGCGGGTTGTAGCGGCGCTGCCCGTCGGCGAACGTCCGCACACCCCAACCGGAGAAGAGCGCCGGACCCATCAGGTGCTCCACCACCCGGGGCGCCCGCTCCGGCGGCACGATGCCGCTCCACAACAGATGCCCGATGTTGGACGACAGGCTGTCCACGGCCGTGCCGTCGTGGTCGAGCGCGAGGGCGTAGAAGCCGCGGTCCTCAAGCCAGAAGTCCCGGTTGAACCGCTCGTACAGCGCCGCCGCCTCGCCCTCCAGCCGTTCGGCGTAGGCCGGATCACCCCACACGGTACGGGCCAGCCGCGCCCCTCTGATCTTGGCGTCGTAGGCGTACCCCTGGGTTTCGCAGGTCGCCCTCGGGAAGCCCGGCAGCCGCCCGTCGGCGTAGGAAATGCTGTCCCAGGAGTCCTTCCAGCACTGGTTGTCCAGGCCAGTGGCCCGGTTACGTCGCTGGTACCAGACGTAGCCGGTGGAGGTCAGGTCCGCGTACCTGTCGATCCAGGTCAGCGCCGCGCGGGCCTCCTGCTCCAACTCCAACACCAGCGCGCTGTCGCCGCTCCACCGTTCGTACTCGTCGAGCAGCACCACGAACAGCGGTGAGGCGTCCACAGTGCCGTAGTAGGGGGAGTGCGGCTGCTCCTCGAACGCGGCGGACTCTCCGTAGCGCAACTCGTGCAGGATCCGGCCCGGGTCCTCCTCCAACACGTCGTCGGTCCGGGCGCCCTGCAACGACGCGAGAATCCGCAACGTCGGTGGGGTCAGCGACGGGGTGACGGGCAGGGTCTGCAAGCAGGTCAACAGGCTGTCGCGGCCGAACAGGGTCATGAACCAGGGCAACCCGGCCGCGGGCACGCTCGCGCCGCCGAGCGACAGCGGGGCGAAGCGCAGCGCCGCCAGGTCCACGAGGCTGCGGTGGTAGACCTGCTGGAGGCCGACGCTGTCGGTGTCCAGGGTCGGGGCCGCCGCGACCCAGTCCCGCATGCTCGTGGGCAGGGTGGAGTCGTCCGGCCGTTGGACCCGCAGGGCGGAGCGCAGGTCGACACCGTCCGGACGCAACGCCAGCATGACGGCCTGCAACCGGGTCGACCACTGCTGCCCCGGGCGCAGCCGGACCGCGAACCGAAGGCCGCCCGGGTCGAACTGCGCGGGCTCACTCGCCGACACGACAACCTCACGCTGGTAGGTGCCCCGCCGGTAGCCCAGGCGCAACTCGTTCCTGCCGACCTTGGTGTAGTAGGTGCCGGCCTTCTCCTCGATGTCGAACTTGATCTCGAAGATGTCGGCGAAGTCCGCTTCCACCTCCAGGCGCACGTCGAGCGTCATGTCCTCCTCGCCGTAGTTGAAGATCGTGAGCGATTCGGTGAGGTCCGGGCCGATGCGCCGCCGCCGGATGGCCGACACGTCCGCCTCCACGTAGTCCACCGCCCGACCCGGCACCGCGAAGAACGTCACCTCGAAGTACTGGCTGTCGTCCACCGACAGCGCCGTCATGCACTCACCGTCGACGGTGAGCCGCCAGCGGGACAGGAAGCGCGTGTCGGCGGCGAAGAGGCCGACCGGGGTGCTCGGGGACGACTCCACGTCCCCGCTGGCGTCGGAGACCATGAAGGTGTTCCCGTCGATGCACGCCACGGTGCCCGCGATGTCCCTCACCGGTCACGCCCCACTGTCAGGATCGTCGGGCCGGCCAGACGCTCGCGGAAACAGCCGCCCGATGCGCAACGCCAGGGCGAGATCTCCGTCGACGATGATCTCGCCCCGGGTGATCGCCGCCAGCCCGTTCACCTCGCCCCGCGCCATCGCGTCCGCGACCTGCGCCGACACCTTGACCACGGTGGTGGCCGGACCACCACTTTTGATCACCCGCATCTGACCATGGTCGATGTTCAGCAGCCACTGCTCCAGACGGCCGCCGTCTCGGATGTCGAACCGGACGCTCCCACGGACCTTGCTGAACCGCGGATCCTGGCAGGCGGCCGCCAACCGCTCGAAGAAGTCGCTGGTCTCCGACATCCCACCTCCTCGGGCGCTGGTTGCAGCCGATGCCGGCTACCCGGTTCGGGTAACTCCTAACACCGGGCGGCACCAGTGGTTCAGGGAGCGAGCGCGAAGCGGGTCCAGGTGCTCCCGTCCGTGGTGATCAGGACGTGGTCCGGCTCGCCTGTCGAGCCGTCGTCGCTAGCGAAGAGCCAGGCGAAGCCGGGCGCGACGCTGACCGAACCGACGAGTTGGCCGTACTCCCGGGCGACTGTGAAGTGCCGCCCGTCGTCCCGGCTGACCAGCAGCCGCGCGCGACGGTCGGTTTCGGTGCCTCCACCGGGCGTGGTCACCAGCAGGGACCCGTCCGACCCCACAGTGAGGTCGTAGTGGATCTGATTCGACAGTTCGGCGCCGGTGTCCGTCCAGGTCTTCGCGCCGTCAGTGGTCCGCAACAGCCGCACCCCGCCACCGGTGGCCGACGGTTCGGTCAACACGTACCCTTCCCGGTCGTTCAGCCCGACCGCCGTGATCACCCCGGCGTCGTCACCCACCTCCCAGCTGGTCCAGGTCGCGCCCCGGTCGGCGCTGCGGGCGACAGTCGATCCCTGGGCGCCTCCCATCCGGTAGGTGGCCCAGATGCTGCCGTCGGCCGCCGGGTAGAGGCTGAACAGCGGACGCCACGACGGTGCCGCGGCGGTGAGGCGGTACACCGTTCCGCTCGACGGATCCACCGCCAGCGGCTCCGCCACCGGCCCACAGCCGAACCCACAGAGCACCGGCCGAGCCGTCACCGGGAACGCCGGCACGGCAACGATCGCGGAGTTGCCGTCGCGCCAGGTGCGGCCGTAGTCGGTGGACAGGTGGGTCACCCCCGAGTCGGTGACCAGATAGGACCGCTCACCGAGGACGGAGAAGTCGGTGCCACTGCCAGGTGTCCCGGCCGCCGTGCCGGCCGCGCACCTGGTGCCCTCGAAGCGCGCCGCGTCCCAGTCCGACCAGCTGCGGCCGCCGTCGCCGGTGTACGCGAAGCGCACCACGCAGCCGTCGTGGCGCACGTCGACCCCGGAGGTCGGCCCGGTCAGCGTGAGTTGGCTGACCGACCCACCCGACGGTGGCAGCGGTTCGGCCGGCGTGGCCCGCTCCGGCCCGGACACCATCGGTACGACCGCCAGCCCGACCAGTGCGACCAACGCGGTCGCCACCACCCCGACCGACCGGCGTCGACGGGACCGGGCCGTGGCGTGCAGCTCGTCGAGAGGCGGCTGCGACACGGCCTCGGTGATCGTGTCCAGGTCGAATCCGGAGAACTTACGATTGGACATCGATCCTCCCGGCTTGGGTAGCGTCGGTTTCCCCCGTGGTGGTGTCGTCGGTGTCGGCGAGCAGCGCCGCCAGGGCGACCCGGCCCCGCGACAGCCGAGACTTCACCGTCCCGGACGACACGCCCAGCGTGGCGGCGACCTCGTCCACCGGCAGGTCGACGAGGTAGTGCAGGGCCAGCGCCTGCCGCTGCCCCTCCGGCAGCACGCGCAGCGCGGCGAGCAGGGCGAGGTGCTCCGGGGAGTGGTCGGCGACGGCCGGCGGCGGGCCGATCCGGCGCAGCAGCCCGTCCAGCACCCGACGGCGGCGGTACCGGCTGCGGGCCCAGTTCACCGCGACCCGACGCAACCACGCCTCCGGGTTGTCCAGCCCGGCGAACCGCCCCGGCGACACCAGCGCACGGGTGAACGCCTCCTGAACCGCCTCCTGCGCCTCGGTCAGGTCGCCGGTCACCGCGTACAGCTGGACCACCAGGCGCCGGAAACAGCCGGCGTACAGCTCGGAGATCAGATCGCCGTCGGACACCGCCACCTCCCTTCTCCACCACTCCCACCAACGGGCCGGGGAGAAGGTTCCGGTGGCTGGCCAGAATCCCTGTCAGTCGAGGTTGAAGTCCACCACGACCGGGGCCCGCCCGACGCGCACGCCGGCCGCGGCGTCGAAGCCGGCGGCGTCGCGGTGCCAGACCGGCGGGGCGTACGCGCAGTCGCAGCGCAGCTTCACCCGCTGCCCGGGGAGCAGGCGCAGGTCGTAACCGCTGCCCACGTCCGCCACACCGGCCAGGTCCCCGGTGGCCGCGTCGAACGCGATCACCTGGGCGTAGGTGAGCAACTCGTCGACCCGTACCGCCCCACTGAGCGGTGTCCCGGCGGGCAGCGCCTGATTCAGGGTCGCCGTCTGCTGGGCGCGTACCCGCACCGGACGCGCCTGCTGCCGGCTGCCCACCCCACCGGACCAGACGGTCGCCAGGCCGGCGGCGGCGAACTGGACCGGCCAGTGGTACGGGCCGAGACCGGTGATCGTGTAGCGGCCGTCGTCGTCGGTGGTCGGGCCGTGGTCGCCGTACTTCGGATCCGGCACGTACGGCACCACCATGACCCGGGCGCGGGGGACCGGCGCGCCCGTCGCCGCGTCGGTCACCACCCCGACGACGGTGCCGGGCGGGTCGAGTCGGACGTCCGGCACAGCGGTCACCGCGCCGGCGCGCACCTGGACCACCCGGGCCCGCTCGCGCTCACCGGTGCCGCCGTGCCGGCCGACCCACTGCCAGCCGTGCGTCGTCGTGTCGTAGGGGCGCACCAGCAGCCGGTACCGCCCCGGTGCGACATCGCCGGTCACCAGGACACCCTGCTCGTCGGCGCAGCCCCCGTACCGCCCGAGCTGATCCTCGCCGAGGGTGACCGCCGCCAACGCCGCGGCGTCCACCGGGACGAGCGCGGCGCAGGCCCGGGGGACCGGCGCGCCGCTCGTCGCGTCGCGCACCACCGTCCGGACGCCGCCGGGCGCGGACGACCCGGGGGGAGCCGCGGCGGCCGGCGCGGCGGCCTCCACGACGAGCAGGGCGACGGCGGCGGTGGCGGTCAGCTGGCGCAGGAGTGCGCGGCTCATGGGGTGTCCTTCCGACGGCGCCACGGGTGGGCCGACGGTAACCGCAGACAGTGATCCATTTCGGTCAATGTCGCCATGTCGACCGTCGCCGGTCGGGTAACCGGCCACCCCCTCCCGGATCGGACGTTCTCCCCCGAACCCGGCGCGTACGGCACCGGTACGACATAGCGTCACGGGGGCGGGACCACCGCCGCCCCGGCAGCGGACCGGCGGCGACGTCCACCTGAGAGGACCGGACATGAGTCGTGTCGACACTGTGCTCCTGCCCGAGCTGGACGGGCCGGTGCCGGCGACGTTGCCGCGCGCGCTCGGCCTGCTGAGCCTGGCCCTGGGCGTGGGCGCCCTGGCCGCGCCCGGTCCTGTCGCGCGGATGACGGGCGTGGACGACAGCCCGGCCGCCCGGTCCGTGCTCCCCGCCATCGGCCTGCGGGAGTTGGGCAGCGCCGCCGGCCTGCTCAGCGGCCGCCGCCCGGCCGGCTGGGCCTGGAGTCGGGTGGCCGGCGACGCGATGGACCTCGCGGTGCTCGGGCGGGCCCTGGCCGACCGTGCTGGTGACCGCCGCCGCCGGGTCGCGCTGACCACCCTCGCCATCGCCGGCATCACCGCCGTGGACGTGCTCGCCGCCGTCCGCACCGGCCGGGCCCGACGGGCCCGCGCCCGGGTGATCCAGATGGAGATCGCGGTGACGGTGAACCGGTCGCCCGCCGAGGCGTACCGGTTCTGGCGGGACATGGAGAACCTGCCCCGGTTCATGGCCCACCTGGAATCCGTCCGCGCCGACGACCTGCGCCGCTCGCACTGGATCGCCAGGGGACCGGCCGGGCACCGCGTCGAGTGGGACGCCGAGATCATCGACGACCAGCCGAACAAGTCGATCACCTGGCGGTCGCTGCCGGGAAGCCGGGTGCCCAACGCCGGCCGGGTCCGGTTCGTGCCCGCCCCCGGTGACCGGGGCACCGAGGTGCGGGTGGAGTTGCGCTACGCGCCGCCAGCAGGGGCGCTGGGTCGAGCGGTGGCGAAGCTCTTCGGCGAGGAACCCGAGCAGCAGGTCCGTGACGACCTGCGCCGGTTCAAGCAGGTGCTGGAGACCGGCGAGGTCGTCCGCTCCGAGGGCAGCCCCAACGGCATCTCCGTCCGCCAACAGGCCATGCAGCGTCCCGCCCAGCCGCTGCCGCCGTCGCGTCGCTGACCGTCCACGCTCCGAAAGGGACCGATAATGAAGGCCACCGCCTGGATGGGCGCCGACAGCGTCAAGGTCATCGACGTACCCGACCCGAAGATCATGAACGCCCGGGACGCGATCGTGCGGATCAGCACCACCGCGATCTGCGGCTCCGACCTGCACCTCTACCACGGCTACATTCCCGCGATGCGCAAGGGCGACATCCTCGGCCACGAGTTCATGGGCGAGGTGGTGGAGGTGGGCCCGCAGGTCCGCAACCTCGCCCCCGGCGACCGGGTGGTGGTGCCCTTCCCGATCGCCTGCGGGCACTGCGCCTCCTGCCAGCGCGGCCTCTACTCGGTCTGCGAGAACTCCAACCCGAACGCCGGCATCGCCGAGAAGATCATGGGGCACTCGCCGGCCGGCATCTTCGGCTACTCGCACCTGCTCGGCGGGTACGCGGGCGGCCAGGCCGAGTACGCCCGGGTGCCGTTCGCCGACGTCGGCCCGATCAAGGTGCCCGACGAGATCAGCGACGACCAGGCGGTCATGCTCGCCGACGTGTTCCCCACCGGCTACATGGGCGCCGAGATGTGCGACATCAAACCCGGTCAGGTGATCGCCGTCTGGGGCGCCGGGCCGGTCGGGCTGCTCGCCGCCGCCAGCGCCCGGCTGCTCGGCGCGGAGCGGGTCATCATCATCGACCGGTTCCCGTACCGGCTGCGGCTGGCCGAGAAGCACATCGGCGCCGAGACGATCAACTACGAGTCCGTCGACGTGCTGGACACGCTCAACGCGATGACCGCCGGCCGGGGCCCCGACGCGTGCATCGACGCGGTGGGCATGGAGAGCCACCACGGCAACACCGCCATGTACGCGTACGACCGGGCCAAGCAGGCCGCGCGGGTCGAGACGGAACGGCCGTTCGCCCTTCGGCAGGCGATCCTGGCCTGCCGCTCCGGAGGGGTGGTATCGGTCATCGGCGCGTACGGCGGCTTCGTCGACAAGTTCCCGATGGGCGCGTTCATGAACCGGTCGCTGGTCATGCGGACCGGCCAGTGCCACGTTCAGCGCTACACCCGACCGCTGCTGGAGCGCATCCAGCGCGGCGAGATCGACCCGAGCTTCATCGTCAGCCACCGGATGCCGCTGCGCGACGCCCCGAAGGGCTACAAGATCTTCCAGAAGAAGCAGGACGACTGTACGAAGGTGCTGCTCAAGGTCTGACCAGGCGCGGAGGTGCTGGCGGGGCGCCCCTCCCAGCGTCCGGCAGCTAGCGTGTCGCCATGGACAGTGGTGACACGTCGCTGCCGACCTCGGCCGACCTCGCTATCCGCCTGCGGCCGGTTGCCGAGCCCGACCTGGCGATGTTCCGACGGTTACGCACCGAGCCGGGCCTGATCGGTCTGGACTGGCCCGGCTTCACGGACGCCGGCGCGCCGGCGCGGCGGTTCGCCATGGACGGTTACCTCGGAGAGGACGACGGGCGGCTCATCGTCGAGGCCGAACAGGAGCGGGCCGCCGCCGGCATCGTCAGCTACACCGCGGGGTGCTACGCGGGTCGGGCGTCGTACTGGTCGATCGGTATCGTCCTGCTGCCACCGTGGCGGGGGAGGGGCATCGGCTGGCGCGCGCAGGCGCTGCTCTGCGACTACCTCTTCCAGCACACCCCGGCGCAGCGCATCCAGGCCGGCACCCACCCGGAGAACGTGGCCGAGCAGCGGGCGCTGGAAAAGGCCGGCTTCCAGTTGGAGGGCATCGTGCGGGCCAGCGAGTTCCGGGCCGGTCGGTGGCGCGACGGGTACCTCTACAGCCGGCTGCGCGACGACCCTTCCCCCTGGGACGCGGTAACCGGAGGCTAACGCGGGCGGACTCCCGGCTCCACCGTCAAGGTCCCGGCCTCGGCGTCGATGGTGGCCCGCGCGCCGAGCGGAACGGTGAGCTGCCCGTTGCCGTGTCCCAGCCGTAACCCGCCCAGGACCGGTACGCCGAGGTCGTACAGGCGGTCCTTCAGCACCGCCGCCGCGTCCCACTCACCGGGGCCACCGACGCTGTTGGTGATCTGGCCGATGGCCACCCCGGCGACCCGGGACAGCACACCCACCCGGCGCAGCTCGGTCACCATTCTGTCGATGCTGTACGGAGCCTCGTCCACGTCCTCGAAGAACAGGATCGCGTCGTCGAACCTCGGGGCGTCCTCCGCGCCGAGCGAGGTGGAGATCAACGTCAGGCAGCCGCCGAGCAGGGGACCGGACGCCCGCCCGGGCACCAGGACAGGGGCTGCCGTCTCGGCCGGATCCCTGGTGATCGTGACGGGCTCGGTGGTCATCACCGCCCTGCGCAGCGCCTCGGCCGACTCGGGGCCGGTGCGGGCGTCGTTCCAGTTGACCATCGGGCCGTAGAAGGTGACCAGGCCGATCTCGCGCCAGAGCTTGCCCTGGATGCTGGTGATGTCGCTGAAGCCGACGACCACCCGAGGGTCCCGGCGCAGACCGGAGACGTCGATCTGGTCGACGATCCGCTGGGTGCCGTACCCGCCACGGGCGGCGAAGACAGCACGAACCCCCGGGTCGTTGAGTGCGGCGTTCAGGTCGGCCAGCCGCTGCGCGTCGGTGCCGGCGAGGTAGCCGTACCTGGCGAACACGTTCGTGCCCAGCTCGACCTCCAGGCCCCAGCCGCGCAGGATCTCGATGCCGCGGGCCATGGCGGTGGGGTTGGGGGTGCCGCCGGGCGACACGACCCGGACCCGGTCACCGGGTGACAGCACCGGCGCCCGCAGGACGCGCTTCGCACCACCCGGCGCGGTCTGCGCGGACGCGGCCTCCGCCGAGCCGACGAGCGCCGCGCCACCGGCCGCCGCCGCTCCCATCCGCAGCATGCGTCGACGGGACACGGGCACCCGCGCGGACCCCTGGATCGTGGCGCGGTCTGTTCCAGAAACGGTCACCGGCGCGTCCCCTCATCGTGATCAGACGATGTGCGAGCGGCCCCAGCCTACGACAGTCATCAGTGCGATGCGGGGTCCACAAAGGACCGCGTTCATCCCGGCGGGCGCGCGGTGCCCCGGTATTGGAGGGCACCGGTGACCCGTCCGGTTCGCGGCGGCTTGCGAGGCCTCGGGCGTCGACGGCGGGAAGTCCGGGTCCGCGCGCGACCCGTTTGTGGCCAGAGAGCGTGGGAACTCGCCCCGTTCGTCCGCAGGCGCGCCTGACGGCATGCCGACGAGACCGAAGGAGCGGGGCATGGAGTACGAGCAGATGATCGCCACGGTACGACAGCGCGCGGGCCTCGGTGAGAACGAGGCCGTCCGGTCCATCCAGGCCGTCCTGTCGGTGCTCGGTGAACGGCTCGCCGGCCAGGAGGCCGACAACCTGGCGGCCCAGCTACCGGACGGGCTGGACGCGTCCGTCACCCGCAATCCCCAGGGTCGCCGGTGGGACGTCGGTGAGTTTCTCAAACACGTCGGCGACCGGGAGCAGGTCGCGAACGCGGACCAGGTGCGCCAGCACGCCCAGGCGGTGTTGCGAACCGTCGCCGATGCGCTGAATGACGACGAGCGACACGACCTGTTCGCCCAGCTTCCCGGTGGCATCACCGATCTCTTCGGTGTTCCCACCCCGCGCGGCTGAGCCCCGCGCCGATCGGGCCACCCGGGGCGCTCACGGGATCGGCCACTCGTGCACCGGCCGGTTGCTGTGCATCAGGTCCACGTAGTGCCGGACCACCTCGCGCAGCGCCGCCGGCCGGTCCAGGTGGTCGGCGGACTCCAGCCGGTGCAGTGTCTCCACCTGCCAGGTCGCCCCGTTGCGGCCGGTCAGGCAGCGCTGCTCGATGATGCCGAGCAATCGGTCGCGCTCGCCCGGGTCGAGCCCCCACCGGTCCAGGCCGTGGTGCGCCATCGGCAGCAACCGGCGCAGCACGAGCTCGGTGACCGGCAGGTAGCCCAGACCGGGCCAGAAGACCTGCGCGTCGATGCCGTGCCGGGCGCAACTGGTGAAGTTCTCCTCGGCGGCGCTGAACGACATCTGCGACCACAGTGGCCGGTCCGATTCGGCCAGGGCGCGTACCAACCCGAAGTAGAAGGCGCCGTTGGCGATGGTGTCCAGCACGGTCGGCCCGGCGGGCAGCACCCGATTCTCCACCCGCAGGTGCGGACGACCACGCGACACGTCGTACACCGGGCGGTTCCACCGGTAGACGGTGCCGTTGTGCAGGCGCAGCTCGGCCAGATTGGGCACCTCGCCGGCCGCGAGCGCCTGCGCCGGGTCCTCCGGGTCGCAGACCGGAAGCAGCGCCGGGAAGTAGCGCACGTTCTCCTCGAACAGGTCGAACACGCTGGTGATCCAGCGTTCGCCGAACCAGACGCGGGGGCGTACCCCCTGGGCTTTGATCTCTTCCGACCGGGTGTCGGTGGCCTGCTGGAACAGCGGAATGCGGGTCTCGCGCCACAGCTCCCGGCCGAAGAACAGCGGCGAGTTCGCGCCGACAGCGACCTGGATGCCGGCCACCGCCTGCGCGGCGTTCCAGTAGTCGGCGAACTGGGCCGGACTGACCTGCAGGTGGAACTGGGTGCTGGTGCAGGCCGCCTCCGGGGTGATCGTGTCGGCGGTGACCGCCAGGCGTTCCACCCCACTGATGGCGATCGGCAGATCCTCACCGCGGGCCGCGAAGATCTGCTCGTTGAGCAGCTTGTAGCGCGGATTGGCCGACAGCGTCTCGGCGGTCAGGTGCTCGGGGCGCAACGTCGGCAGGATGCCGATCATGACCATGTGCGCGCCGATCGCCCGGGCCTTCACCTCGGCGGCGTTGAGGCTGGCCCGTACGTACTCCTCGAACTCGGCGGTGCCGGTGCCGGTCAGCCGGCGCGGCGGCACGTTGATCTCGATGTTGAACTGGCCCAGCTCGGTCTGGAAGCTCTCATCGGCGATGGCCGCCAGCACGTCGGCGTTGCGCATTGCCGGGTTCGACGCCTCGTCGACCAGATTCAGCTCGATCTCGACGCCGGTCATCGGCCGGTCGAGGTCGAAACGGGACTCGCGCAGCATCTCGGCGAAGACGTCCAGGCAGCGGCGGACCTTGTCGCGATAGCGGGCCCGATCCTCCCGACTGAAGGTCCGCACGCCGACGTCCTCGCCCATGGTCACCACCCCGTCACCGCTGGTCCCCCTAACCTCGCACTGATCGGCGGGCAGGGGAAGACCCGATGGTCCTTTCCTACCCAGTCGCCCGCCCCGCCACCCCGACCAGAGCCGACCGATAGCATTGCGGCCCGAGAGGTGGTGGCGTGCGAATGCGCGAGAAGGTGACCCGGCTGTTCGTCGCGGCGGCGATCGCCGAGGCCTGCTCCTGGCTGGCCCTGCTGGTCGGCATGCTGGTCAAGTACGGCCCGACCGACAACGAGCTGGGCGTCAAGATTTTCGGGCCGATCCACGGCGGCCTGTTCGTCGCGTACGTCGTGTTGGTGCTCGCCGTGGCCCGGCTGCACCGGTGGAGCCTGCTGGCCACGGCGGTGGCCCTGGCGAGCGCGGTGCCGCCGTTCGCCACCCTGGCCTTCGAGCGCTGGGCTCGCCGCCGGGCGATGCTCGGCGTCGACCGGCAGTCGGTCCGCGAGCCCGCCCCCGTCGGCTGAACCACCGGCCGGCGGACGAGCCCGCCGGGACCGATCAGGTCAGCGCGGAGCAGGCCACCACGCCGGCCAGCAGCAGCGAGCCCACCAACGCCTGCAACAGCAGCGGTGGCCCGAGGTGCGACCAGAGCGTCGCGGTCCGTGGGGTCAGCAGCTGCCCGGTGGTGAGGTTGACGATCCGCTCGATCCGGGGCGGCAGCTCCGGGTCGCGTTGCGGGCGCACCGTGAGCTGCACCTGATCCGCCGGGTGCAGGGCGCTCTGCGGCAGGTGACCGTGCAGCTCCACCTCGCAGAGCTGACCGGCGGCGTTGCGCAGCCGCACCGGTGTGACCAGGTATTCCGGGCCCTGCTTCAGCTCCTTCCAGCGGCGCCGGGTGCCGCCGCCGCCGAAGGAGAAGAGCGAGCGCAGCAGCAGGGCGGGCAACCGGGCGAAGGCCGCTGCGGCGAGCACCGCCACCAGCACCGGCTGACCGATGCGTACCTCCCGGGTGTAGCCGTCGAGCAGGCGGATCAGCCGCCCGGTGACGATCCGTTCCGTCGGGTACACGATCCGTCGGGTATCGAGTCCGCTGTCCATTTCCACCACCGAGAGTTCGCGTGTGTTCACAGATCGTATCGACGTCTTCGGTTGAACGACGTGAATGAAACCTGGTCACGGGCTCACGGCCGCGAGGTGACATCCCCGACGACCCGGGTAAGCGGGGGGCCGAGCTGGAAAGGGGTCGAGCATGCAGCTGTCCTTCCTGCGCCCGCTCTACGACCGTCCCGGGCCGTGGTGCTCGGTGTATCTGGACGCCTCCGCGGACACGGAGGACGCCCACCCCGCCCTGGATCTGCGCTGGCGTGCCCTGGAACGCCGCCTGGCCGAACAGGGGGCGGACGAGGCGAGCATCGCCGCGCTGGACCGGGTGGTCCGAGGTCACGACCCGATGGTCGGGGACTACGGCCTGGCCGTCTTCGCCAGTCACGGCCGGGTGGTGCTCTCCGAGTACCTGTCCGCGCCACCACTGCGCGACCTGGCCCACGTCGGCCCGCTGCCGCACGTGATGCCGCTGCTCGCCCAGCGCGGCGAGCAGGTGGCCTGGGTGCGGGTGGTCGCCGACCGGGTCGGCGCCGACGCGATGGCGGTCAGCGCCGGCGGGGTGCCCCGGCGGGCGCACGTCGCCGGCCGGGACGAGTACCCGCTGCGGCGGGCGAAGCCCGGTGGCTGGTCCCAGTCGCGCTACCAGCGGGCCGCCATGGAGGCGTGGCACCAGAACGCCGGCGACGTCACCGCGGCGACGGTGCAACTGGCTGACCGGGTCGGCGCGGACGTGGTGGTGGTGGCCGGCGACGTCCGGGCCACCGGCATGATCGCCGCCCAGATGCCGGAGCGCTGGCAGGACCTGGTGGTGCGCACCGATGCCGGGTCCCGGGCCGGCGGCGCCGACCAGACGATGTTGGACGACCTCACCGTGCAGACCATCGCGGAGATCGCCGACCAGCGGATCAGCGCCGCGCTGGACAAGTTCGGCGTGCAGGAGGACGTCGGCGGCGGCCTCGACGCGGTCGTCTCGGCCCTGCAACGCAACCAGGTGGACATGATGCTCATCGTGGACGACCCGTCGGCCAACGGTGAGCTGTGGATCGGGGCGGAACCCACCGAGATCGCCGTCGACCCGGGGCAGCTGGCCGCCATGTCGGTGGCCGACCCGCAGCGGGTACGCGCCGACGCGGCACTGGTCCGGGCGCTCGTCGGCACCGACGCGGCACTGACCGTGCTCGGCCCGGACGAGGCGCCGGACCTGACCGACGGCGTGGGCGCGGTACTGCGCTACGTCGATCCCAGCACACCGGGGCGCGGCAATGGTTGACCGCTCGGTGGCCGACGTGGTGGTCGAGCGGCTTCTGGCCTGGCGGGTGCCCCGCGCCTTCGGGTACCCGGGGGAGGCAATCGCCCCGCTGGTCGACGCGCTGGACCGCACCGGCGGGGAGCCGGCGTTCATCCCGGCCCGGCACGAGGAGACCGCCTCGTTCATGGCCACCGGGCACGCCAAGTTCACCGGCGGCATCGGGGTCTGCCTCGCCACCCAGGGGCCCAGCGCCGTCCAGCTGCTCAACGGCCTCTACGACGCCAAGCTGGACAGCAAGCCGGTGGTGGCCATCGTCGGTGAGGACATCTCCGGGCCGCTCGGCGGGGCGCACCAGGAGATCGGGCTGAGTCGGCTCTTCGCTGACGTGTGCAACCAGTTCGTCCGGTACGGTCGCCGCCCCGAGGAGGTGGGGGCGCTGCTGGACCAGGCGTTCCGGACGGCGGCGGCGACCCGCAGCCCGACCTGCGTGGTGCTGCCCCGGCAGTTGCAGGAGGCGCTGGTGCCCGACCTCCAGTCGTACAGCGCCGGGGTGATCACGGCGACCCCCGGCGAGCCGCTGGCCCGGGTGCTGCCGCACGAGGCGGACCTGGACGCCGCCGCGCAGCTGCTCAGCGGCGGCCAGCGGACCGCGATCCTGGTGGGCCAGGGTGGTCGGGACGCCGCCGCCGAGATCATCGAGATGGCCGACCGGCTCGGCGCCGGGGTGGCCACCTCACTGCTGGGCAAGCCGGTGCTCGACGAGCGGTTGCCGTTTCACACCGGGGTGCTCGGCGAGGTCGGCACACCGGCGGCGGCCGAGCTGATGGGTGGCTGCGACACCCTGCTGATGGTCGGCACCAACGACCCGTGGACCGACTACTTCCCGATGCCGGAACAGGCGCGCACGGTGCAGATCGACATCGACGGCCGCCGGATCGGCACCCGGTACCCGGCCGACGTGCCGCTGGTCGGTGACGCCGCCGAGACCCTACGGGCGCTGCTGAGCCGGGTGCGCGGTCGGCCCGAGCAGCAGTGGCGGGCCACCGTGGAGAGTTCGGTGGACCGGTGGCGGGAGGTCGCCGCCGAGCGGGCCGCCGCCGCGGCGGACCCGGTCAACCCGCAGCTCGTCCTGCAGGAGTTGTCCGCCCGGCTGCCCGGCACCGGCGCGGTGGCTGTCGACGTCGGCTCGGTCCTCTACTGGTACGCCCGGCACCTCACCCTGCCACCCGGGGTCAACGCGCAGCTGTGCGGCACCCTCGGGTCGATGGGCTGCGCGCTGCCGTACGCGGTGGCGGCCAAGCTCGCCGCCCCGGACCAGCCGGTGGTCGCGCTGGTCGGCGACGGGGCGATGCAGCTCAACGGGCTCGCCGAGCTGATCACCGTGTCGCACCTCTGGCAGCGGTGGCGCGACCCCCGGCTGGTGGTGCTGGTGCTCAACAACCGGGACCAGAACGGGATGGGTGGCGGGCGGCAGCCGTGGTCCGACCCGACCCACCGCCGGCCCGACGTGCCGTACGCCGGATGGGCCCGGCTGCTGGGGCTGCACGGGGTGCGGGTGGACCGTCCGGAGCTGGTCGGCGCGGCCTGGGACGAGGCCCTCGCCGCGGACCGCCCCTGCGTACTGGAGGCGGTCGTCGACCCGGCGGTGTCGCTGGCGCCGCCGGAGCCGGCGTTCGCCGACCTCCGCGGCCTGTACGCCGAGGGCGCCGCGGCCCGGAAGGTCCGCGAGCAGGTGGAGGTCACGGTGACCGCGGATGATCTCGTTTAGCGACCCTGGACCAGGGCATCAGTAGCGGCCCGACGACGCTGGAGGTTCGATGTCCGTACCCGCCGACCGCCGCTACGGTCCCGCGACCCTGCCGAGGGCGCGGGGTCCGCTCTCCACGGCGGTCATCGAGGCGCTGCGGCGTCCGCCGCACGACCTGCCGACCGATCTCGGCGTCGGCCTCGACCCGGCGGACCCGATCGTCGACGAGGACCTTCAGCTGACGCTGTTCCTCTGCTACGAGCTGCACTACCGGGGTTGGCTCGGGGTGGACGAGTCGTGGGAGTGGCAGCCGACACTGCTGGCGTTGCGGGCCCGCTGCGAACGCGTCTTCGAGGCGGCGCTGCGCCGGCTGGTCGGGGCGCCGTCGGTGCCTGCCGCCGGGGTGGCGGCCGGCCTGGCCGAGCTGGTCGCGGCCGACGACGGACCGGCGCTCGCCTCGCGGCTGCAACGACGCGCCGACCTCGCCCAGTTCCGCGAGTTCGTCGCCCACCGCTCCGTGTACCACCTGCGCGAAGCGGACCCGCACAGCTGGGCGCTGCCCCGCCTCGGCGGTCCCGCCAAGGCCGCGCTCGTGGAGATCCAGACCGACGAGTACGGCAACGGGCGGCTGGACCGGATGCACGCCGAGCTGTTCCGGCGCACCCTCGACCGGCTGGGCCTGGACACCAGTTACGGCGCCCACGTCGACGTGGTGCCGGCGGTGACGTTGGCGACCAACAACCTGATGTCGCTGTTCGGGCTGCACCGACGGTTGCGCGGCGCGCTGCTCGGGCACCTGGCCGCGTTCGAGATGACCTCCTCGCTGCCCAACCGCCGCTACGGCAACGGGCTGCGCCGGCTCGGCTTCGACGAGGTGGCCACCCGCTTCTACGACGAGCACGTCGAGGCCGACGCGGTGCACGAGCAGATCGCCGCGCACGACATGTGCGGCGGCCTGGTCGCCGTGGAGCCGGCCCTCGCCGGCGACGTGCTCTTCGGCGCGGCGGCCGGGCTCGCGGTGGACCGGCTGTTCGCCGCGCACCTGCTGGACAGCTGGGCCGACGGCCGTAGCTCGCTGCGGACACCAGCCCCGCCGGACCTGCCGCCCACGGTGTCGCTCGTCGCGTTGCCCGCGGTGGCCCCGCCGTCTCCGCCCGCGCTCGTCTGATCCACACCGCCGGCTGTCGGGGTGGGGCCTGCCGCGCGGAATCCGTCCTTTGCTCTGCACCCGCCTGCGCACCACGCACGCTGCGTAACTGGCGCGTGGGCGGGTGCAGAGCAAAGGCGGCGTGACTCTGGTGTGGCCCGACCGTGCGCCTGCGCGGCGTGACGCGACGACCTGGGTCAGCGCTCGCGGGTGGTGCCCGCCCGGAAGTTGATCGCCTTGTGGGTGCCGTCGCAGAACGGCTTGAGCGCCGACTTGCCGCACCGGCACAACGCCACCGTGCCCCGCCGCGCGTCGATGCGTTCGCCGTCCGGGGTGACCAGCGCGAAGTCGCCACGGACCAGCAGCGGTCCGTCCTCGTACGGGGTGATCGTGGCGGCGGCGGGCTCGCTGGTGTCGTCGGTGTGCATGGCCCCGGAAGTGCCCGCCCTGACCCTGCCGAAACCCGCGCGACCGAACGCCGGTGATGACCGGGGCACCCCGCTGACCAGCGGAATGTGCCGCCGGGTGGGTGATGCCCCGTTTGAACCCCATCGGGACGGGAAGCCGGGCCGCGTGGTGAGCGAACGAGGCAAGGTGGGGCCGGTGCACAAGGTGCGCAAGGGGCTCACGGCCGATGGCGCCGGTCTCGCCGGCGACCGGGTCGTGGCAGCGGGCAGTAGCGCCCGGGTGCTGGTCGCCGCCACCGCGCGGGCGCTGCGCGGGGTCGACTGCGCCGACCTCGGGCACACCGGGCCGACGTCGCGCTTCCCCGGCGCCCCCGAGCCGGTACGCCGCGCGGCCGCCACCCGCGCCGCCGGCCGGGTCGCGCTGACAGTGGCCCAGACCGACGAGGTGGACGCCGCCCGGGTGGCCCGCTGGTTCGTCGACCAGTACCCCCGGCGGCGCTACCCCGGGGTGCTGATCGGCTCCCCGCACGGCGCGGTGGCCCACCTCGCGGTGGCTCTCGGCGTGCCGTGGCTGCCCGCGGGATTCGAAATGACGGTGCACTGGTCCGAGGGTGGGGTGGACCGCCCGGCGGACGCCGCGGAGCACGGCGCGGCACTCGCCACCCGGTTGCTCGCCGGCAACGCCGACCTGCACCTGCGTCAGGTGCACTGCCCGGCCAGCCGTGGCGCGCTGACCGGGGCGACCGTGTCGCTGACCGCCGCGTGGCGGGCCCTACCGGCCGCGTACGCGACGTTTCTGGCCGACCGGCTGATGCCGGGTGCGCCGGTGCTGCTCGTCCGCGACGCGCGCACCTGGCCGGCGCTGGAGCGCGCCCCGGGGCACAGCTTCCAGGTCGGCTGCCCGGGCAGCGGGCTGGACCCGGTGGACTTCCACCCGGACAGCCACGCCCTGCGGCAGGTGCTGCGCTCCGTCGGCGGCGACGCGACCCGGTGGGAGCCACCGGAGGTGTCCGTACCGTCGGCGGACGCCGAGCACGGCGTCGACCCGGGCTTCGAGCTGGCCGCGCGGGACTGGACCGCCCAGCACCAGCACCCGCTCCACCGGGTGCTGGTGCCCCGGCCGGCGGCGCTGAGCGCGGGCGTGGCCGACCTGTACCGGCGGTGGCTGCGGCGCGCCGGCAAGACCGGTGACCGGTTGGTGGTGGAATGCGGCCGGCTGCTCGACCCGTGGCAGGTGGTGCGGGCGGGGCTGGTGCCGTACTGGTGCGAGAACGCCACCCGCCGCAGTGTCGACGAGGCCGAGTGGTGGTTGGCCGGCAGCGAGGCGTTCAGCTCGGTGGACGTGCTGCCCGAGCCGCCCGGGGTGCGCTCGCCCGCGCTGGCCGGGTTGCCGCAGTGGCTGGCCGTCGCCGGGTTCGGCCGGCGGCGTCGGGCGCTGGACCGCACCACCGCCCGGGGCTACCCGGTCACCTCGGTGCCCACCCGCCGGGCCACCGAGGTGCTGCGGGCCCAGCCGTACGACCTGCCCGCGCCGCCCCCTCTGGGGGTCGCCGAGGCGTTGGCAGTGCTCCGCGACAGCGGCGGCCACCAGGGGTTGTTGGTCTCCTGAGACGGAGGACGCCGAAACATCCTCGCGAACCCGGGGTCCCGTGATTGAGTACCTACGGAGCGGGAACATCGCTGGCTGCGACGGCCTAATTGCGCTGCGTAGAGGCGGTGTCGCCCGCTGGCATCCCAGTCACTGACCCACTTTCCGGCCCGGTGCGTGGCTCGACCACGCGCACGACCGGTTTCCCGATCCGGGCGGGGGACCTTCCTGAGGGAGGCGCGGATGTTCGGACAGACGAGCACGACCACGACCACACCACCACCCACCGATCGAGGTCTGGAGGATCTCGACGCGGCGGCGATGGCGTACGCGGCCCGGATCGCCGGGCTGCCGCCGGAGCGGCGGGGGGAGGCTCGGGACGACCTGGTGCGCTTCGCGCTGCCGTTCGCCGGGCGGTTGGCCCGCCGCTACCGGGGGCGCGGAGAGCCGCTGGAAGACCTGGAGCAGGTGGCCCGGCTGGGGCTGGTCAACGCCGTCGACCGCTATGACCCGGAACGGGGCTCGTTCACGGCGTACGCCGCGATCACCATCGTGGGCGAGATCAAACGACACTTCCGGGACCGGACCTGGGGCGTGCACGTGCCCCGCCGGCTGCGGGACCTGATCCTCGAGGTGGGGCAGGCCACCGCCGCGCTGACCAGTGAGCTGTCCCGGGCCCCGTCGGTGGCCGAGCTGTCGGCCCGGCTGGAGACCCCGGAGGAGGAGATCCTCGCCGCCCTGGAGTCGGCGGCCGGCTACAGCCCGGCCTCGCTGAACGCCCCGGTGGGTGGGGAGAGCTCCGCCGAGTTCGGCGACCTGGTCGGCGAGTCGGACAACGCGTTGGAGTCGGTCGACGACCGGGTGACGGTGAGCGGCCTGCTGCACCGACTGCCCTGGCGGGAACGGCGGATCCTCGCGATGCGCTTCTACGGCAACCAGACCCAGGCGGAGATCGCCGCCCGGTTCGGCATCTCGCAGATGCACGTGTCCCGGCTGCTGTCGCGGGCGCTCACCTGGCTGCGCCAGGCGATGCTCGCCGACGCGCCGCCGCCGTGGCAGAACGGCGCCGCCGAACCCGACCCGGGCAAGACCCGGATCTCGGTCAAGCAGAACGGCGACTCGGTGGTCGTCGAGGTGGGCGGCGAGATCGACCGCGACGGCGCGGACCAGCTGCGTCGGGCCATGCTGGAGGCGGTCACCGGTCAGCCCAGCGAGGTGGTCGTCGACCTGGTCGGCGCGGGCGGCTTCGACGCCGGTGGGATCGCCGCGCTGATGGCCGGGCGGGAGGCCGCGGAGCGGACCGGGGTGCCGCTGCGGCTGACCCGGGTCCAGCCCGCGGTACGCCGTTCGCTCACCGCCGCCGGACTGGCACCGGCCCGGGACTGACCGCACCACGTACCCGCACCGCACGCACGAGGTACCCGCACAGGCGCAGGGCCGACACCCGGCTGGGTGTCGGCCCCGCTGCTCGCGTACCCCCGGTCAGTGCTCTTCGGGGTTGCCGTCGCTGTGCGGGTGCCGCCAGCGCTCGTGCGGCTTCGGCGCGTCCTCGGCGTCCTGCGGCGGGTCGCTCTGCTCGAAGCTCGGCCGGCGGACGCCCTCGGGCTCCGGCACGTCCACCGGGCGCGCGCCGGAGCGCGGCGCCGGCTGGTAGTCGGCCGCTTCGCGGGCGCCGTGCGCGCCCTCGGCGGCCGGCGACTCCGGGACGTGGTGTTCCAACCGCAGTTCGTCGCTGAACTGCTGCGGCGGTTTCGTGGTGCGTTGGGGCAGGTCGCGGCCGAGATCGGCGACGAGCGGACCGTACTTCAGGTCGAAGGCGGGGCGCTCGGAGCGGATCCGCGGCATCCGGTCGAAGTTGCGCAGCGGCGGCGGGCAGCTGGTGGCCCATTCCAGGGAGTTGCCGAAGCCCCACGGGTCGTCCACCGTCACCATCGCCCCGTACCGCCAGGACTTCCAGGCGTTGTAGATGAAGAAGAGGGTGGACAGGCCGAGGATGAACGCGAAGACGGTGGAGATCGTGTTCAGGGTGGTGAAACCGTCGGTGGGCAGGTAGTCGGCGTACCGGCGGGGCATGCCCTCGTTGCCCAGCCAGTGGTGCACCAGGAAGGTGCCGTGGAAGCCGATGAACATGGTCCAGAAATGCGCCTTGCCGAGCCGCTCGTCGAGCAGCCGCCCGGTCATCTTCGGCCACCAGAAGTAGTAGCCGCCGAAGAGGGCGAAGACCACGGTGCCGAACACCACGTAGTGGAAGTGCGCCACCACGAAGTAGCTGTCGTGGGTGTGCCAGTCCACCGGCGGGCTGGCCAGCAGGACGCCGGTGAGCCCGCCGAGCAGGAAGGTGACCAGGAAGCCGATGGCGAACAGCATCGGCGTCTCGAAGGTGAGTTGCCCCTTCCACATCGTGCCGATCCAGTTGAAGAACTTCACACCGGTCGGCACCGCGATCAGGTAGCTCAGGATGCTGAAGAACGGCAGCAGCACCTGACCGGTGGCGAACATGTGGTGCGCCCACACCGTCATCGACAGCACGGTGATGGCGACGGTGGCCAGCACGATCCCGGTGTAGCCGAACAGCGGCTTGCGGGAGAACACCGGAATGATCTCGGTGATGATGCCGAAGAACGGCAACGCGATGATGTAGACCTCGGGATGGCCGAAGAACCAGAACAGGTGCTGCCAGAGCATCGGGCCGCCGGTGGCCGCGTCGTACACGTGCGCGTTGAGCAACCGGTCGGCGGAGAGCGCCAGCAACGCGGCGGCCAGCAGCGGGAAGACGAGGATCACCAGCAGGCTGGTGAACAGCATGTTCCAGGTGAACAGCGGCATCCGGAACATGGTCATGCCGGGCGCGCGCAGGGTGAGGATCGTGGTGATCAGGTTGACCGCGCCGAGGATGGTGCCGAGCCCGGAGACGACCAGGCCGAGCACCCACATGTTCGCGCCCACCCCGGGGGAGTTCTCGACGCTGCTCAGCGGGGTGTAGGCGGTCCAGCCGAAGTCGGCCGAGCCCTGCGGTGTGATCAGCCCGCCGATCACCATCAGCCCGCCGAACAGGTACAACCAGTAGGCCAGCGCGTTGAGGCGGGGGAACGACACGTCCGGCGCGCCGATCTGGATCGGCACGATGTAGTTGCCGAACCCGAAGGCCGCGGGCGTGGCGAACAGCAGCAGCATCACCGCGCCGTGCGAGGTGAAGAGCTGGTTGTACTGCTCGGGGGAGAGGAACTGCATCCCCGGGCGGGCCAGCTCGGCCCGCATCATCATCGCCTCCAGGCCGGCCAGTATGTAGAAGCCGAAGGAGGTCAGCAGATACAGCAGGCCGATCTGCTTGTGGTCGGTGGTGGCCAGGAACTTGATCAAGGTGTTGCCGGGTATCGGTGTCCGTACCGGCCCCGGGAACCCTCCGAACCGGGCCGGTGCCAGGATCGCCGGGCCCCGATCGCGACCGGGTTCCGTGGTTACCCGCTTGGGCATGGCTGCTCACCCCGTCGTGACGGCAGAAAGGACGGGCGTGCCTACCCGACCCTCGCACCATGTAACCAGGCCAGAGCGGTAAATTCGGTCAGAACGCTGGTACCGGGCGCAAGCGCCTCGAACCGTCAGGTCGCCGGCAGCATCGCCCAGACGGCCTTGCCCTGGCCGGCCGGCACGCTGCCCCACCGCTGGGCCAGCTCCCGGACCAGCATCAGCCCGCGTCCGCCCTCGGCGCGCAGGTCCGTGCCGCCCGCCCGCGCCTGGGCGCTGCTGCCGTCCACCACCGCCAGGTGCAGGTACGGTCGGCGCAGGGTCACCGTCACCTGCATGGGCGTGCCGGCGTGCCGGACCACGTTGCCGACCAGCTCGCTGAGCACCAACGCGGCCGGGCCGGACGCGTCGGGCAGGTTCCACCGCGTGCACGCGTCGGTGACCAACTCCCGGGCCCGCCGGCAGGCCTCGGCCACCGGCTCCAGCCGGGCCCGCATCCGCGGCGCGGACGACGCGTCGGCCAACCGGGTCGCCTCCGCGCAGTCCGCGGACACCGGGAGCACCCGGCAGGTGCTCGACTCGGCCAGCCACCGCGCCGCCACCGGCGACGGGGCGCAGAGCAGCACCGGCACGGCCGGCCACTCCTCGGCCCGCCGGGCGGTCGCGGCGAACACCGACAGCGCCAGTCGGTCCTCGACGGTCACCCCGGCCATGTCGACCACCAGCGCCTCCGGCTGGTCGACGAGCGCGTCGCTGAGCATCTGATGCACCGAACGCATCGTGCCGAGGTGCAGCGGGCCGGTGAGCCGGACGACCGCCACCGGTGCCGTGGTGCGCACCTCGCAGGTGATCCCGCTCGACATCGGCGCCTCAATTCGCTGCTGGGTCGGGATCTGCCAACTACCCGACGCCGTTCCCGGTCAAACCGGACCGACGGCGGAGGCGAGACAGGTCACCCGCCGCAACCCCGGTCAGCGACGCGACCGGCCGGTCAGCGCACCCGATGCGATCATGACCACGCCGAGGCCCAGGTGCAGCCAGCCGTCGGCGTCGTTGACCGGTAGCACGTTCGCCCCGGTGTCCTGGTCCACCACCAGCCCGTAGAGCCAGAGCACCAGGAGCACCGCGCCGCCGCCGACCAGGAACGCCCGCGCGCCGGTGACCGTCCGCGCCAGCAGCAGACCCGCCACCCCGAACGCCAGGTGCACCAGGTTGTGCAGCACCGACACCTGGAAGACACCGAACAGGTACGCGCCCGAAGCGCGGCCGGCGAAGCGCAGCGCGTCCGTGCCGCTGGTGATCCCCGGCACGAAGCCGAGCGCGCCGAGCAGCAGGAACAGCACCGCCACCGTCGCCGCCGCCCGCCGGACCGGCGGTTTACCGTCCGCCGGGTTGGCCCGGGCCCGGGAGTGCGCCATCGGTCCGACCATTCCCGGCTCCTCGTCGCACGGCGGGCATGAGCGCTGCGGGCTACCCGCTGCCGCTACCGGCAAACCGGCTGGCCGCGCGCGCCGTGGTTGCCGCCGTCGGTCAGGCCGGCAGCAACCGCGGCGCGCGCGCCGACTGCCGGACCCGCTCGTACAGCTCGACGTAGCGCTGCGCCATCACCGCGGGCGTGAAGCGCTGCGCGGCCACCCGCCGGCACTCGTCCGGGTCGAGCAACTCGGCGGCGAGCAGAAGATCGCCCAACTCCTCCTCGTCGGTGGTGAGCAGTCCGGTGCGACCGTGCTCGATCAGCTCCGGCAGGCAACCCCGGGCCGTCGCCACCACCGGTGTCCCCAGGGCGAGCGACTCGACGACAGCCGTGCCGCCCGGCTCCTCCCACCGCAGCGGGAACAGCGACGCGCGGGCGCTGGCCAGCAGGTCGTCGCGCTCCTGGCCAGCCACGGTGCCGACCCAGCGGACCAGGTCACCGTCGACGTGCGGGGCCACCTCGTCGAGGAAGAACCGCACGTCCGGGTTCTGCCGGGCCTCGTCGCCCGCCGCGGCCAGATCGGCCGGCCGATGGTACGGCCCGACCGGGCCGGCCAGCACCAGCGGAAGACCGACCCGGTGCGCGAGCCGGGCACCCACGTCCTGCCCCTTGCCGGGGTTGATCCGACCCAGGATGAGCAGGTGCTCGCCCTTCTCCGGCCGGGGCCGCCGGTCGGCGTCGACCGCCAGCGGGGTGGACAGGTGCACGTGCCCCACCGAGTGCTCCCGCAGCGCCAGCGGGGCGCGAGCCAGCTGCGACGCGGAGACGCCGTTGACCCGGACCCGGTCGCCGCCGTCCAGGCTGCCGTAGAGCGCCGGGTGCTTGGCCAGGTCCCAGTGCAGGGTGTGCAGGGTCGGCGGCCCCGCCGGCCCCATCGCGGCGAGGGTGGCCAGCCCGACCGCCTCGACATGATCGTGCACCAGATCGATGTCGTCGCGGGAGTGCAGCTCACGGACCACCCCGGCCAGGTGCGCCTGGGCGATCCCACAGACCTGGTTGTACGGCCGTTGCAACGCGGCGAACTGCCCGTCGGCGAAGACCGAGACCCGCTCGTCGACCGGCAGCGTGCTGCTGCCCACCGAGGCGAGCACCACCCGTACGCCCAGTCGCCGCAGCTCCGGCACCAGGGTGGCGATCACGTTCTCGATGCCGCCGTAGCCGGGCGGTGGCACCGACAGCCACGGACCGGCGTTCATCAGCACGGTGAGGCTCTGCGCGCTCACGCGGCGGCCACCCGGCGACGGGGAACCCGGTGACGCAGTTCGGCCAACGGCGGGCGTTCCTCGATGGAAACGTCGCTGACCACGATCTCGCGGTCCAGGTTCGGCAGGGTGTCCGAACCGCCACGACGGAACTGGGTCAGCAACGCCTCCGGCGCCAACCCGGGGGTGGCCCACCCACGCCGTTGCAACCGGGACCAGGCGGTCAACATGATCTGCGCGGACATCCGACCCAGGGCGGCGGTGTCCTGGTGCCGGTGCTTGCGCTCACCGAGATCGACCTGCGCCAGCGCGTCCAGGCCGACCAGATCGAGCAGGTCGATCATCATGGCCGTCTCCACCCCGTACCCGGAGACGAACGGCACCTGGGCCAGCACGTCGCGGCGGCCCGCGTACTCGCCGGCCAGCGGCTGCACGAAACCGGCCAGCTCCGGCCAGAAGAGGTTGAGCAGCGGACGGGCCATCAACTCGGTCACCCGGCCCCCACCGTCCTGTTCCACGTTGGCGGTGCCCACCAGGGGCCGGTGGTAGAAGCCCTTCACGAAGTCGACCGACGGGTCGGTCAGCAGCGGGCCGAGCAGCCCACTGACGAAGTGCGGCCGGAACTCCCGCAGGTCGGCGTCGATGAACGCCACCACGTCCCCCTCGGCGGCGGCCAGCCCGGCCCAGAGCGCGTCGCCCTTGCCGGTGAGCCGGGGCAACCCGCGGGTCATCGCGTCCTGGCTGACCACCTCCGCGCCGGCGGCGCGGGCCACCTGAGCGGTCCGGTCCGTCGATCGGGAATCCACCACGATCAGCTCGTCGACCAGCGCGACCCGATCCATCAGGTGTTCGCGGATCGTCGACACGATCGCGCCGACGGTGGCCTCCTCGTTGCGCGCCGGCAGCACCACGCTGACCCGGGTCCCACCCTTGGCGCGCATCAGCCGACGGGTCGGCCAGTCCGCAGCCGACGTCGTCCGGTACGTGGCCCACGCCTCCACCACCGGTGACACGCTCGATGTCGTATCCCGCACGGGCACCCCTCCATTCGTGCGTGGAAAAACCGAATTTGGTTGTTCCCATTCCGCATCACGCGCTAACCGCTTTCCTGGCAACAGCTTGATCACAGAGGGGACGTCAGTGCGTTCCCGGGGGATGAACGTTTGATTGCGCACACCCCAGGGGACTGCTCCCAGCGCAGCTGAAAAGTCTTCGAAGGGGTGTCGGGATGCGGAAATGCCGGGTGGGTCTGGTCGGAGCCGGCGGCGTGGCACAGCGCCACGCACGGGTGCTGGCCGGGTTCGACGACGTCGAACTGGTCGGCGTCACCGACGTCGCACCGGAGGCCGCGTCCGCGCTGGCCGCCCAGCACGGCGGGCGGGCCTGCGCCGACGTCGGCGAACTGCTGGCCACCGGCCTGGACGCCGTGTACGTCTGCGTGCCCCCGTTCGCGCACGGCCCCGCCGAGGAGGCGATCATCGAGGCCGGGGTGCCGATGTTCGTGGAGAAGCCCGTCGCTGTCGACCTGGACACCGCCGAGCGGATCGCCGACCTGGTCGCGCGGCGCGGACTGCGCACCGCCGTCGGCCACCACTGGCGCTACCTGAGCGTGCTCGACCAGGCCCGCGACCTGCTCGCCGACCGCCCGGTGCGGATGGTCAGCGGCACCTGGCTGGACAAGGTGCCCCCGGTGGCGTGGTGGTCGCGGCGGGACCGCTCCGGCGGCCCGGTGGTCGAGCAGGCCGCCCACGTGCTCGACCTGATCCGCGTGCTGGCCGGCGAGGTCACCGAGGTCACCGCGTACGGCAACGGCACACCGCCGCCGGTCGACGGCGCCGACATCGACTCGGTGACCACCGCCGCACTGCGCTTCACCGACGGTGCGGTCGGCACGCTCAGCGCCGCCTGCGTCCTCGGCTGGAAGCACCGCGCCGGCCTGGAGATCCTCGCCGACGGGTTGGCCCTCGCGATCACCGAGGACGGGCTGTCGATCCGCGACGCCGACGGCGAACGACACCTCCCCGCCGACCCGGAAGCCGCCCGGGTGGCGGTGGACCGCGCCTTCGTCGACGCCGTCCGCGGCATCGGCGACGACGTGCGCGTCCCGTACGCCGAGGCCCTCGCGACCCAACGTCTGGCCCTCGCGGTGGCCGACTCGGCCCGTACCGGCACGACCGTGCGGCTCGCCACCGCGACCGCGCCGGCGGTGCTCGCCAGCGGGGTGACCGTCGATGCGTGACAAGGTCGTGGTGGTCACCGGTCCCGGCCAGGTCGATCTGGTCGACCAGGACGCCGCGCCGCTGCGTCCCGGCACGTTCCGGGTCGAGACGCTGTTCAGCGGTGTCTCCGCCGGCACCGAGCTGAGCTACGTCAAGGGCACGAACCCCTACCTGAACGTCACCTGGAACGCCGACCTGGGGCTGTTCCAGCCGGGCCCGGCCAGCACTCCCTACCCGGTGACGCGACTGGGGTACATGCAGGTCGGCCGGGTGGTGGAGAGCGAAACACCGGCCGTCGCGGTGGGCACTGTCGGTGCCATGACGTACGGGCACCGCACCGGGTGGCTGGCCGACCCGGTCGCCGAACGGTTCGTGGCGCTGCCCGACGACCTGGACCCACTGCTCGGCGTGTACGTCGCGCACATGGGCCCGATCTGCGCCAACGGGCTGCTGCACGCCGCCGCCGACCTGCACGGCACCGACGTCCGGGCGCTCGGCGACGGGGTACGCGGCCGACGGGTCGCCGTCATCGGCGCCGGTGTCGTGGCGTTGCTGACGGCGTTGTTCGCCCGGCGCAACGGGGCCGCGTCGGTGGTGGTGCTCGACCCGACCCCGCACCGCCGGCAGGTCGCCGAGGCGCTCGGCCTGGAAACCCTCGACCCGGACGCGGACGACCCGGCGGTCGTGCTCAAGACCCGCTGGGCGCACACCGCCGGCGACCGGGGCGCCGACGTGGTGTTCCAGTGCCGGGGGCAGGCGTGGGCGTTGCACCTCGCCCTGCGCCTGCTGCGCCCCCAGGGCACCGTCATCGACCTCGCCTTCTACCAGGGCGGCGCGGACGCGGTCCGCCTCGGTGAGGAGTTCCACCACAACGGGTTGTCGCTGCGCTGCGCCCAGATCGGCCGGGTGCCGCGCGGGCTCGCACCCACCTGGGACCGCGAACGGCTCTCCGCCGAGACCATCGACCTGCTCCGGGCGTACGGCGACACGATCCGCAAGCACCTCGTCTCGGCGGTGGTGCCGTTCGACGAGGCCCCCGCCCTCCTCACCGACCTGGCCGACCGTCGCCGCCAGGAACTCCAGGTGGTGCTCGCCACCTGACCCGCCGGGCCGGAGCGCGCCCGCCCTGGTGACACGGCGGACTACCGTTCCCGGCATGAGCACCTCGACGCACCGGCCGGCCGGCGGCACCGCGACAGACCGGCCGGGCGGCGGGGCCGCCGCGGGCCGGCCGGTCGGCCTGGGCGCGCTGCTGCCGTACCTGCGGGAGCACCGCGGCACCCTGGTCGTGGTGGGCGTCCTGTCGCTGGTCGGCTCGGCGGCGTCGTTGGCGCAGCCGCTGCTCACCCGGTCCGTGCTCGACCGGATCGGCGCCGAGCAGGGGGTGTCCGAGCTGGTGGCGGTGCTGGTGGCCCTCGTGGTGCTCGGCGCGGCGATCGGCGGGCTGCGCGACTACCTGCTGCAACGCACCGCCGAAGGGCTGGTGCTGGGCACCCGGCGCCGGCTGGCCGGTCACCTGCTGCGGCTGCCCATCGCCGAGTACGACCGCCGGCGCACCGGCGACCTGCTCTCCCGGGTCGGCTCGGACACCACACTGCTGCGCGCCGTCGTCACCTCCGGTCTCTTCGAGACGGTCACCGGGGCGGTGACGGTGGTCGGCGCCGGCACGGCCATGGTGCTGCTCGACCCGCTACTGTTCGGCGTCACCCTGCTCGGGGTGGCGCTGGGGCTGGCCTTCGCCGCCACCTTCGCCCGTCGGGTCCGGGCGCTGG
The DNA here is from genome assembly GCF_040649675.1 of Micromonospora parva. Taxonomy (NCBI): domain Bacteria; kingdom Bacillati; phylum Actinomycetota; class Actinomycetes; order Micromonosporales; family Micromonosporaceae; genus Micromonospora; species Micromonospora parva. The sequence continues at coordinate 149,933 of NZ_JBEZFX010000011.1, forward strand.
CCCGGACCGCCCAGGAGCGGATCGGTGAGATGACCTCGGCGGTGGAACGGGCCATCTCGGCGGCGCGGACCATCCGGGCCAGCCGCGCCGAGGCCCGGGAGACGCAGACCGTCACCGGCAGCGCCCGGGAGGCGTACACGGCGGGGCTGCGGGTGGCCCGGGTGCAGGCGCTGGTCGGCCCGATCGGCTCGGTCACCGTGCAGGGCGCCTTCCTGCTGGTGCTCGGCATCGGAGGGGCGCGGGTCGCCGCCGGGGCGATCTCCGTCGGTGACCTGGTCGCGTTCGTCATGTACCTGTTCCTGCTGGCCCTGCCGCTGGGCCAGGTGCTGCGGGCGTACACCCAGTTGCAGTCCGGCCTGGGCGCCCTGCAGCGGATCGAGGAGATCCTCGCCGTGCCCGCCGAGGGCGCTGACGACCGGCCGGCGCCCGCCACCGCGACGGCGACCCCGCGCCGCCCGACGCCGATGATCGAGTTCGACCGGGTGGGTTTCGGCTACCCGGGTGGCGAGACGGTGCTGCACGAGGTCACCTTCGCGGTGCCCGCCGGCACCCGGACCGCCCTGGTCGGCCCCTCCGGCGCCGGGAAGTCCACACTGCTGGCCCTGGTCGAGCGGTTCTACGAGGTCAGCGCCGGCGCGATCCGACTCGACGGCACCGACGTGCGGGACCTGCCCCGCGACGCGCTGCGGGCCCGGCTCGGCTACGTCGAGCAGGAGGCCCCCGTGCTGGCCGGCACGCTGCGGGAGAACCTGCTGATCACCACCCCGGACGCCGCCGACGACCGGCTGCGCGAGGTCCTCGACGCTGTCAACCTGGGACACCTGGCGCAGCGCACCCCGCAGGGCCTCGGCGTGCAGGTGGGGGAGGGCGGCGTCCTGCTCTCCGGGGGTGAACGGCAGCGACTGGCCATCGCCCGCGCGCTGCTCGCCGGCCCGCCGGTGCTGCTGCTGGACGAGCCGACCAGCAACCTCGACTCCCGCAACGAGGTCGCGCTGCGCCGCGCCATCGACGCGGTGGCCGTCCGCCGGACGCTGCTGATCGTGGCGCACCGGCTCGCCACGGTGGTCGACGCCGACCAGATCGTCGTCCTCGACGGTGGCCGGGTGGTGGCCGTCGGCACCCACGCCGAACTGACCGCCACCGACCCGCTGTACCGGGAGCTCGCCAGCCACCAGCTGCTGGTCGGCTGACTCCGTCCCGGTGCCGCCGACTTGCCGGGCGGCCGGGCCGCACATGGTGCCCCGAATCGCGTACCGTTGCCGCTCATGGGTGTGTCTCAACGGTTCAAGAGCAAGTTCCGGCGGTTCCTCCAGCGCCCCGGCTCGACCGTGGATCTTGCTCCGCTGGAGAAACTGCTCCCGGCGATCGAGGCGCGCGAGGCTGAGCTCGCCGCGCTCGACGACGCCGAGCTGACCCAGGCCGCGGGTGCCGCCGCCGACTACGAGGAGATCTGCGCCGTCGGCCGCGAGGCCGCCCGCCGTGGCCTCGACCAGCGGCCGTACGACGTGCAGCTGCTGGGCGCGATGTCGCTGCTCTCCGGCAAGGTCGCCGAAATGGCCACCGGTGAGGGCAAGACACTGACCGCCACGATCGCCGCGTACGGGCACGTCCGGCTCGGCAACGGGCCGGTGCACGTGCTCACCATCAACGACTACCTGGCCCGCCGCGACGCCCAGTGGATGGAGCCGGTCTACACCCTGCTCGGCCTCACCGTCGGCTGGGTCAACGAGGCGTCCACCCCGCAGGAGCGGCGCGACGCGTACGCCTGCGACGTCACCTACGTCTCGGTCAGCGAGGCGGGCTTCGACTACCTGCGCGACCAGCTGGCCACCGACGTGGAAGACCGGGTGCAGCCCGCGCTGAGCACCGCCATCGTCGACGAGGCCGACTCGATCATGATCGACGAGGCCCGGGTGCCGATGGTCCTGGCCGGCGCGGTGCCGGGCGAGCAGGACCCGGTGCACGCCGCCGCCGCACTGGTCCGTGGCCTGCGCAAGGGCAAGCACTACACGGTCGCCGAGGACGGGCGGAGCGTGGCGTTCACCTCCGCCGGCCTGGCCGCCATCGAGGCCAAGCTCGGCATCGACCTGTACGACGAGGAGCACGTCGCGCAGCTCTCCGCTGTCAACGTGGCGCTGCACGCCCACGCCCTGCTGCACCGCGACGTGGACTACATCGTCCGCGACGGCACCGTCGAGCTGGTCGACGAGATGCGCGGCCGGGTGGCCCAGCGCCGCCGCTGGCCGGACGGCCTCCAGGCCGCTGTCGAGGCCAAGGAGGGGCTGGACGCCACCGCCGAGGGCGAGGTGCTCGGCACCATCGCCATGCAGGCGTACATCGCGCTCTACCCGAAGGTGTGCGGGATGACCGCCACCGCCGTGCACGTCGGCGACCAGCTGCGGGAGTTCTTCAACCTCGAGGTCGCGGTGATCCCGCCGAACACCCCGTGCATCCGCGAGGACGAGCCGGACCGCATCTACGCCACCCGGGCCGAGAAGGACGAGGCGCTCGTCGACGAGATCCAGCGCGCGCACGCCAAGGGACGGCCGGTGCTGGTCGGCACCCTGGACGTCAAGGAGTCCGAAGGGCTGGCCGCCGGGCTGAACGCTGCCGGCGTGCCCTGCGTCGTGCTGAACGCCAAGAACGACGACGAGGAGGCGGCGATCATCGCCGAGGCCGGCGCGTACGGCGCGGTCACCGTCTCCACCCAGATGGCCGGCCGGGGCGTCGACATCCGGCTCGGCGGCAGCGACCAGAGCGACAGGGAGCGGGTCGCCGAGCTGGGCGGGCTCTACGTGATCGGCAGCGGCCGGCACGACAGCCGCCGGGTGGACGACCAGCTGCGCGGCCGGGCCGGCCGGCAGGGCGACCCCGGTGGCTCGGTCTTCTTCGTCAGCCTGGAGGACGACCTCGTGGTCCGGCACGCCGCCGACTCGGTGCCGGCCTCGCCGCGGATGAACGCCGACGGCCTGGTGACCGACGACCAGGTCGACTACGCGGTGGAGCACGCCCAGCGGGTCGCCGAGGGCGTCAACCACGAGATCCACCGCAACACCTGGCGCTACAGCGTGGTGATCGAGCAGCAGCGCAAGGCCCTCGCCGCGCGCCGGGAGCGATTGCTGACCAGCGACGTGGCAGCGGTGATGCTGCTGGAGAAGGAGCCCGAGAAGGCCGGCGAGATGGACGAGGACCTGCTCGCCCGTGCCGCGCGGTCGATCGCGCTCTACCACCTGGACCGGCTCTGGGCCGAGCACCTGGCCGAGCTGTCGGAGGTCCGTGAGGGCGTGCACCTGCGCGCCCTGGGCCGGCTCGACCCGCTGGACGAGTTCCACCGGGCCGCGGTGCCCGCGTTCAACGACCTGATCCCGGAGATCGAGGCCCGCACCATCGCCACCTTCAACGAGACCGAATTCGATGAGGATTGGCAGCCCGACGACGGCACCCTGGTCCGGCCCACCGCCACGTGGACGTACCTGGTGCACGACAACCCGTTCGGGTCCGAGCTCGACCGCCTGATCGCGTCGATCGGGCGGCGGCTCAGCGGCACCTCGCGCTGAGTTACCGGACGTCGGGGCCCCGTCGCGCCTTCCGGCGCGACAGGGGCCCCGATTTACGCCGTTTCGACCCGGGTTTCCGAGGGTAGTAGGGCTGGTCGGTCGAGTCGGGAGAGAGCAGACGATGACACAGGTGACGATGCGTGCCGGGCAGGCGCGAAACGGCACGGAGGCTGCACACCGGTGAACCTCGACACGCGGGAACCGGTGGTGCAGACACTCGGCGTCCTGGAAGCAGCCGCGCTGTTACGGGAGCTGACCGCCGGGCTGATCGCCCTGACCGACTTTGATGAGGCTCTGCTGGCCCTGGTCCGGGTCACCCGGGACGCCGTCGCCGGGGTGCGCTGGTGCGGGTTCACCGCGCTGCGGGCCGGCGAGCCGGCCGGGGTGGCCGCCTCCGACGAAGGGCTGGCCGGGCTCGACGACCTGCGACACGGTCCGGACTCGCCGGCGATGAGCGCGATCCGTCGCCGCGAGATGATCCTCGCCGCCGACCTGGACGGTGAGCCCCGCTGGCCGGCCTGGACGGCGCGCGCCCGCGACCTCGGCGTACGCGGGGTGATCTCCGCGCCGGTCGACATCGACGACCAGGTGATCGGCGCGATCAACCTGTACGCCGCCGCGCCGGACCTGTTGACCCCGCAACACCAGTTGACCGCGATGCTGCTCGCCGAACACGCCGGACTGCTGCTCGCCGCCGTCCGCGACCGCAGCCGGCAGCTCACCCTCGCAGGTGTTCGGGACGCCTCGCTCCTGCAGGACGGAGTGGTCGACCAGGCCGTCGGCGTGATCATGACGCAGCGCGGTTGCCCGCCGGCCGAGGCCCTCGACGTGCTGCGGACCGCCGCGTCGTCACTGGACATACCGCTGCGCGAGGTGGCCGAACGGCTGGTCCGGACAGTCTCCCGCTCACGCGACACCTGACCACCCCGGCCCGGCGTCCCGCGCGGTCCCCGCATTCCGGCGTCCCCGCGTTCCGCGCGGTCCTGGCGTTCCGCGCGGTCCTGGCGTTCCGCGCGGTCCTGGCGTTCCGCGCGGTCCTGGCGTTCCGCGCGGTCCTGGCGTTCCGCGCGGTCCCCGCGTCCTGGCGTTCGGCGCGGTCCCGCGTCCCCGCGTCCCCGCGTCCCCGCGTCCGCGCGTCCCCGCGTCCCGGCGTCCCGGCGTCCCCGCGTCCGCGCGGTCCCCGCTTGATCGACTCGCGTTTCTTGAAGTCGGGGTGCCCGGGTCGGTGGGACGGCGCGGTTTTCTGAAACCCGAGTGGATCACTCCTGATGTCGGGGTGTCCCGGCCGCCCGGATGGCGCGGTTTCCTGAAACGCGAGTGGATCAGGGCGGGTGGTGTCCGTTCGCCCGGTCAGCGACGAGTCGGACCGTTTCGTTTCGTCTCGACCGACCCCGGGTAGCACTCTGGTCAGGTGAGCTGCGCCGACCCGGGGGAGGACCGATGCAGAGCCGGCTGCGGGTGCAGGGGCATGCGATCCAACCGATGCTGGTGACGTTCCCGCTCGGGCTGTTCGTCAGTGCCACCGTCTTCGATCTCACCGACGTCGTCGGCGGGCCCGCGTTCTTCGGCGAGGTCGGCTACTGGACGGGCATCGCCGCGCTCGTCGCTGCCGCGCTGACCGCCGTGGCCGGCATGGTCGACCTGTGGGACGTTCCGGGTGACCGTACCCGCCGCACCGCAGTCGCCTTCAACCTGGTGAACGCGGTCATGGCCGCCATGTTCCTGCTCACCTGCCTGGTCCGGTCACATTCCCCGCAGCGCGGCGCGTCGGTCGCGATCCTGGTCACCGAGCTGGTCGCGTTGGCCGTCGGCGGGGTCGGCGTGCACCTGGGCGCCCGGCTGATGCGTCAGTTCGACAGCGGCCGTGTCGAGGCTGGCGGCCTGGACGCGCTCGCCGGCTCCACCGGCGAGATCGCCCGCCCCTGACCGACCCGCCCGCCGGGACCGCCGGGCGCGTGAGCCGGGCCCCTGGTCACCCGCACGGGCGTCGAGTCACCCGCACGACGTCTGGTCACCCGCACGACGTCTGGTCACCCGCACGACGTCTGGTCATCCGCACGGCGTCTGGTCACCCCCACTGCGTCTGGTCACCCGCACGGCGTCGAGTCGCCCGCACCGGGGTCGAGCATCCGGGCGGTTTGCGGTCTACCATCCGCGGATGACCTCCTCGCTGGACACGCTGCCGAAGATCGGTGCGCCGGCCACCCGGGCCCTGCACGGCGCCGGCTACACCGCGTTGCGTCAGCTCGCGGGCGTCCCCCGGGCGGATCTGGCCAGGCTGCACGGCATGGGCCCGAAGGCGCTCGACATCCTGCAGTCCGCCCTCGAAGAGCACAGGCTCGGTCTCGGCTGAGGCACCGCCGCCGCTCAGCCGGCGGCAAATGGGTTGCCGCCCGGGTGACCGGCCGCGAGGCTGACCGCCATGACTGTCGAGCGTGACGCCGAGGACCTGATAGCGGAGGCCGCCGCGGCGCCCGTCGATGGTTGGGGCTTCGGTTGGCTGGCCGGCCGGGCCACCGAGGAACGTCCACCCTGGGGGTACGCGCGGCTCGTCGCCGACCGGATGGCGTACGCCGATGCGGCACTGGACGTGGACACCGGCGGCGGGGAGGTGCTCGCCGAGGTGCCGCGTCGACCGAGGCTGCTGACGGCGACCGAGGCGTGGCCGCCGAACGTCGAGGTCGCCCGACGGACCCTGCGTCGGATCGGTGCGTCGGTGGTGGCGGTCGCGCCGGACGGGCCGCTGCCGTTTCGCGACGCCTCGTTCGACCTGGTGGTCAGTCGGCATCCGGTGCGTACCGACTGGGTGCAGACGGCCCGGGTGCTGCGGCCGGGCGGGACGTTCCTGTCGCAGCAGATCGGGGCCGGCACCATGCGGGAGTTGAGTGAGGCGATGCTCGGGCCGTTGCCGCCGCCGGCGCAGCGCCACCCCGAGCAGGCGGCCGCCGCTGCCGAAGCCGCTGGCCTGCGGGTGGTCGACCTGCGTCGGGCCACAGTGCGGGCGACCTTCGCCGACATCGGCGCGGTGGTCTGGTTCCTGCGCAAGGTGATCTGGACGGTGCCCGGGTTCACTGTCGAGCGCTACCGCGCACCCCTGGCCAACCTGCACCGCCGCATCGTCGACGAGGGCCCCTTCGTCGCCCACGCCCACCGTTTCCTCATCGAGGCCACCCACCCCTGACCCCCCTGAACATGCGCCGATCTTGCACTTTCGGTCGCCGCAAAAGCCGCCTACCCGGACAGACCGACCACCGAAACTGCAAGATCGGCGGGAGTGGGAGTGGGAGTGGGGCGCGGGTGGGGGCGCGGGGGTCAGTGGGGGTGGGTGTGGTGGTGGGTGGCCAGGACGTCGGCGCCGAAGTCGCTGGCGGGGCGGCGCAGCACCGTGTGCGCGTGGTTGCCGTCCGCTGTGGTGTTGTCGTACTCGATCAGCAGGTCGTCGCCCTGCACCCGGTAGTAGTGCCGCCGCCCGGGTTGGGTCGGGCCGGCCCAGGCGAAGTGCAGCGCGCCGGCGTCCAGTCGGGTCGCCTCCCGGATGGCCAGCTCGGGCGGCAGCCGGTCGAGGTAGAGGGCGACCACCTGGTCGAGCAGCGCGCGGCCGGTCGGTCCGAGCCGCCGCGCCGGTACGCCGAGCGGCTCCAGCGGCCCGTCGACCCGCCCACGGGTGGCGCTGATGATGTCCGCCGGCGCCTCGTCGGCGATGATGGCGGCGGCCCGTTCGGCCGGGCCCAGCGCGTCGAGCAGGGCGCGGGCCAGGTCCTCCTCGACGCCCAGTGGGCGGGAGACCGGCCGGCCGGCGTAGCGGACGGCGGCCGGGTTGGCGCCGAAGAAGATCGGCGCGGGGGAGACCTGACCGTCCACCACTGTCATGTTCACCGACAGGTGGTGGCCTTCGAGTCGCCACGCCCAGCGGTCGTCGCGCGCCGGGTCGCCGAACACGGCCACCCAGTAGTCGGCGCTGTGCCGCCCGCGCTGCCAGCCCTCGGCCCGGTCCAGCACCTCCTCCAGGGAGATGATGGCCATGGCCTGCGCGTACGCCGAGGGGCTGAGCGCGGTGGCCAGCAGCCGGTGCGCGGCCTTGCGGGCGGTGACGTCGAGGTCGGCGAGGCAGACGCCCGGTCGGGGTCGGGGCCGGTATTCCAGCCAGCGGCGGGCCGCCTCGTCGTCGAACGAGTGCGCGGCGCGCTCGCGGGCGGCGGGGTCGAGCGCGGTCAGCAGCGCGGTGCCGGCGGCCCGCATCTGCTCCGGCAAGGGATCTTCCACCGCCCCTGTATACCGCCAGGCCGGGCCGGTGTCAGCCGACGCGCAGCAGCTCGGTCATCTCCGGCAGGTCGAAGAAGCGCGCGGTTTCGAGGGCCGACGGGTTGCCGTGTGCCGGGTCGGCGCCGGCGGCGAGCAGCGCGCGGACCGCTTCGGTGCTGCTGCGGAAGACCGCCGCGGCCAGCGCGGTCTGACCCCGGTCGTTGGCCCGGGTGTGGTCGGCGCCGCGGCTGAGCAGGGCGGCCACCGTGTCCGGGTGGGCGTGGTACGCGGCGAGGATGAGCAGCGTGTCGCCCTTGTCGTTGGTGAGGTTGACCGGCAGGCCGGCGTCGAGTTGTGCCGCCAGTTCGTCGGTGGAGCCGGCCCGGGCCAGGTCGAACATCCGGTGCGCGAACGCCAGCGTCTCGGCGTCGAGGTCCTCGGTCACCGCCCCAGGTTAGTCGCACCGCTGCTGATAGGTTGCTCGGCCGGCGCGCTGGGGGAGGGATCCGATGGGTGAGACGGTGTACGTGGGCAACGCGGGTGTCGACGGCGCCACCAACGCCGGTTGGCTGCTCGGGCATTTCGCGCCGCCGGGAGAGATCCGGCACAGCACCGACGTCGAGGTGAAGTGGGGTGTGCATCCGCCCGGGCAGGCGCGGTCGCGGTGGGCGACCGGCGAGCTGCGCACCACGCTGCTCGTCCTCGTCGAGGGGTGTTTCCGGGTGGAGCTGCCGGACCGGACGGTACGGCTGGCCGCGCCGGGCGACTACGTGGTGTGGGCTCGTGGGGTCGACCATTCCTGGTTCGCCGAGAGCGCGTCGGTGGTGTTGACAGTGCGGTGGCCGTCGTTGCCGGGCTACCGGGTGGACCCGCCCGTGCTGCGCTGATCGACCCGTGGGGCTGACCGGCGTCCCAACAGGCGGAATTACCTACTAAACCTATAGGCTTTGCCGTCTAGAGTACGAGGGCACCCCGCCGAACGACCCGCGAGGAACCGCCATGACGCACCACCGTCCGGAGCCCGACCTGCTCACCGTTGCCGCCGGGTGGGCCGACCCGGCCGGCTGGCCGGTGGCGCTGCGGTTCGACCCCGCCGAGCGCTGGTACGCCCGCCTCGCCGTCACCGACGAGCACGAGGTGTGGGCGCTGAGCTGGCTGCCCGGGCAGGGCACCGACCTGCACGACCACGGCGGCTCCTCCGGAGCGTTCCGGGTGGTCGCCGGCGTGCTCACCGAGGAGACGGTCAGCACCGGCCGCCTCCGCCCCCGACTGCTGCCCGCCGGTGCCGGCCGGCGCTTCGGCCCCCGGCACGTGCACCAGGTGACCAACCGGGGCGCGGACCCGGCGGTCAGCGTGCACGTCTACCGACCGGCACTGCTGCGCATGACCCGCTACCACCTGCGGGACGGTCGGCTGCGGGTCGCCGAGATCGCCGAGGCCGGCCGGTCCTGGTAGGTCGGCGCACCGAGATCCCCTGTCACCGGAAGGAACCGAGAATGCAGATGACCGCCGAGCACTGTCCCGCCCCCGTGCCGCCGCCGGGCTCCCGGGGCATCGACGAGATCCTGGCCGCCGCCCGGGCCCGGCTGCGCCGACTGGACCCGGAGCGGGCGCACCTGGCGTACCGGAGCGGTGCGCTGCTGGTCGACATCCGCCCGGCCGCCCAGCGGGCCGCGCACGGCGTGGTGCCGGGCTCGCTCATCGTCGAGCGCAACGTGCTGGAGTGGCGCTTCGACCCGCGCTGCCCAGCCCGGCTGCCGCAGGCCGTCGACTACGACGTACCGGTGGTGATCCTCTGCCAGGAGGGTTACACCTCGTCGCTGGCCGCCGCCGCGTTGCAGGACGTCGGCCTGCACCGGGCCACCGACGTGGTCGGTGGGTTCGCGGCCTGGCGGATCGCCGGCCTGCCCGCCCTCGGCCCGACCCCCCTGCACCACCGCGCACCCCACGCGTCCCCGGTCAACGCCGGCCGGACGCGCCGCTGACCGTCACGCCACACCCGGCGTGGCGGCCCACCGCCACTCAGGAGGCACCATGTCCGTCGTCGCCATCCCCACCCGCCGCCACCCGGGGGTACGCCCGGCCCGCCCGCGCACCGGCCCGACCCTGACCATCACCCTCGACCTCGCCCCGGGGCCGCTGAGCCCGCGGTTGGCCCGGCTGGTGCAGCTGCTCGGTGAGCTGGCCGAGTCGGGGGAGGGTCAACTGCGTGCCGTGCGGGACGCCACGCCGGGGCCGCACCCGGTCCCATCTCCCGCCACCGCCGAGCCGTCCGCCGACGAGGACCATGTCCGCATCCTGGCCGGGTCGCGGACGGTCCGCCGGGGCGACCACGTCATCGCGCTGACGCGCATCGAGTACGAGCTGCTGCTGTTCCTGGCCGAGCGGCCGCGCCGGGTCTTCACGCGCCTGCAACTGCTCTCCAGCGTCTGGGGCTACGAGCACGCGGTGGCGCGGACTGTGGACGTGCACGTCCGTCGGCTGCGCGCCAAGCTGGACGGCTCGGAGGTGATCACCACGGTCTACGGGGTCGGTTACCGGCTGGCCGACGCGGCGGCGATCAGCGTGGACCACAGCGGCTGAGCGCTGGTCCGGCGGCACGTGACCGGCCTGGTGAACCGGTCGGGGACCCCCGTATCGGGGCATCTCGGCGACTCTGCTGTAATCATCAGGCCTCGTACGCAGAGCGAGCATCTGGCTCCGATGTGTTCGTCAATTGTCACATTCATGCAACGCAGCCGCCTCTTGACCCTCGCCCAGGCGCCGGGAAGCATCGATGAAGCGGCGTCCCGGGCCGTGGGGAGATACCCGGACCAGCCCAAGGAGGACCATGTCGGTCAGCCCCGCCTCGTCGCGCGCCGGATGGCATACGTCCCAGCCCGCGGTGCCCGGTCGACCTCCCGGCGGGCAGCGTCGCCCGGCGAACACCGCCGCGCCCGTGCTCACCGTGACGCTGTCCATCCCGCTGGCCTGTGAGGAGTCGCTGACCCCGGCGGCACGGCGGCTGCTCGAGGCCGCTCGGGAGATGCTGGAACGGGGCGAAGGCGTCATCATCGGTTCGGTCCCGGCCGAACGCCGCCCCGACCAGGCGCCCGCCGCCCGGTCGGCGGCCCGCCCGATCAGCCCGACCATTCCCGCCCTGCACATCCTCGCGTCGTCGCGCTCGGTGCTGCGCGACGACGAGCCGCTGCCGTTGACCCGGCTGGAGTTCGACCTGCTGCTGCACCTGGTCGCGCACCCGCGTCGGGTGTTCACCCGGCTGCAACTGCTCAACGCTGTCTGGGGCTACGAGCACGCCGGCGTGCGTACCGTCGACGTGCACGTGCGTCGGCTGCGCGGCAAGGTCGGCGTGGACGTTCCGCTGGTCACCACCGTCTACGGCGTCGGCTACCGGCTGGCCGACGACGCCCGGGTCACCATCGACCGCACCGGCTGACCGGCGTCGCCGAGCCGCCCGGCGCGGGGCAGGATGGTCCGGTGCGCATCCGCCCCATCTCGCCCGACCTGCTCGTCACCGAGCTGACCGGTCGGCTGGCCGACGCGGCCACCCGCGTCGCGAGCGCCGCCGCCGGGCCCGCGCGGCTACGGGTGGCAGTGGATGGCGCTCCCGCCGCCGGCGCCGACGAACTGGCCGCGGCGCTCGTCGACCCGCTGCGCGCCCAGGGCCACCCGGTGCTGCACGTCCGCGCCACCGACTTCCTGCGCCCGGCGTCGCTGCGCTTCGAGTTGGGCCGCACCAACCCGGACTCCTTCTACGAGGCATGGGTCGACGAGGCCGGGCTGCGCCGCGAGGTGCTGGACCCGGCCGGTCCGGGCGGCAGCGGCCGACTGCTCCCGTCGCTCTGGGACGCCGACGCCGACCGGGCCAGCCGCGCCCGCTACGTCGACCTGGCACCCGGCGGCGTCGTCCTGGTCAGCGGCCCCCTGCTGCTCGGCGGCGGCCTGCCCTTCGACGTGACCGTCCACCTGGAGCTGTCCCCGGCGGCACTGCGCCGGCGTACCGAAGCAGCCCAGGAGTGGGCGCTGCCGGCCTTCGACAGGTACGCCGAGGAGGTCGTCCCGGCGAGCTTCGCCGACGTGGTGGTACGCGCCGACGACCCCCGCCGACCGGCGCTCGTGGAGCCCGACCAGGACGGCTGACAACAACCGAGAATCTGTCGGTTTGCGCGGCTGATCGGGCGGGTACTCGCCCGGCTCACAGAGCGCGGGTGATCGCCCGCGCACCGAACGCGACCGTGACCGAGGCCCCGTGCCGCCGGCATCCGGTTCAGCTTGAGGCAGAGGCCCAGAAAGGCAGGCAGCGATGCTCGTCCACGACACGGTCGGTACGACCCGGTCCCAGACGGAGATCGACCAGATCCGGCAGTCGCTCCAGGCGCGCTACGACGAGCTGACCGGCGAGTACGACCAGGCGGTGCTCCAGAGCCAGGTGCTGCGGCTGGTGGAGGTCGGCGACACCGCCGGCGACGACCAGGCCGACAGCGGCACCAAGACGGCCGAGCGGGACACCGCCCAGTCCCTGTTGCGCACCATCCTCGACCGCCGCGCCCAGTACGAGCACGCCCTCGGCCGGCTCGAGGAGGGCACCTACGGCTGGTGCGAGGGCTGCTCGGCGGCGATCCCGGTGGAGCGGTTGGAGATCTTCCCGTCCGCCACCACGTGCGTGACGTGCAAGCAGACGCGCGAGCGGCGGGCGGCCTGAGCCACGCCAGCGGTTGCCGGTCGGTCCGCGACGCGATGGACTGCACCAATGGGTGACATCCTGGTGGGCACCGCGTCCTGGACCGACCGCACACTGCTGGACTCGGGGTGGTACCCGCAGACCGCTGACACCCCGGAGAAGCGGTTGGCGTACTACGCCCGGCAGTTCCCACTCGTCGAAGTGGACGCCACCTACTACTCGCCGCCGGCGGAGGCGACCGCCCGGCTGTGGGCCGAGCGCACCCCGCCCGGCTTCACCTTCAACATCAAGGCGTTCAGCCTGCTCACCGGGCACCCCACCCGGGTCAGCGCGCTCTACAAGGACCTGCGCCCCGAGACCGACAAGAAGAACGTCTACCCCGACGACCTGCCCGCGCAGTCGTACGAGGAGGTGTGGACGCGCTTCCTGTCCGCGTTGGACCCGCTGGTCGAGGCCGGCAAACTGGGCGCGCTGCTGTTCCAGTTCCCGCCCTGGTTCACCATCAAGCGGGCCAACAAGCAGTACCTGCTGGAGGTGGCGAAGCGCTGCGCGCCCCTGCGCCCGGTGTACGAGTTCCGGCACGCCTCCTGGTTCGACGGTGACAACGCCGACGAGACCCTGGCCTTCCTGCGCGAGCACCACCTGCCGTACGTGTGCGTGGACATGCCGCAGGGCCACCGCTCGTCGCTCCCCCCGGTGCTGGCCGCCACCGCGGACCTCGCGGTGATGCGTTTCCACGGCCACAGCGACAAGTGGACCAGCAAGGACATCCACGAGAAGTTCGGCTACCACTACTCCAAGCGGGAGTTGGCCGACTGGGCGCCGAAGCTGCGCGAGCTGGCCGACGAGGCCGGGCAGACCCACGTTCTCATGAACAATTGCTACCGCGACTATGCGCAGACCAACGCGAAGACCCTCGCCGGTCTCCTCGACGTGGACTGACCTCACCCGATCCGGGTGGTGCCACATCACCCGCCCCGCGGCGAGGGTGGACGCGGTGGGTACGGCCGTCCGCGGACGGTCGACGCCGGAGACGACACGGAGGTGACGGGGATGACGGTTCGACTGGTGACGGATCGACGGCGTGGTGCCGTCCTGCACGTGGTCGGCTCGGCCGACAACGCCCGACGAGCACCGCAGGGCAGCCCGGTGCGGGCCCGCCGTGGGCCGGTGGGGCCGCCGCGCCGCGCCGATGACCGACGGTGGGACACCATGGAACGGGGGTCGACCAATGGCTGACTCGATGATCTCGGCGTTCGAGTCCTCGCTGGACAAGACGAACATCATTCTCAAGGACATCGAGGACGCCTACGGTTGGCCGAAGGAGCGACGCAACCAGTCGTACGCGGCCCTGCGCACGGTGCTGCACCTGCTGCGCGACCGGCTGCCGGTGAACGAGAGCGTGGAGTTCGCCCAGCAGTTGCCGGTGCTGGTCCGGGGCATCTACTTCGACGGCTGGGTGCCGTCGGACGTGCCGATCAAGCTCAACCGCGACGACTTCCTGTACGAGGTGCGGCAGGGCTTCCCGTACGACGCGGAGGGTGGCCCGGAGCGGGTGACGCAGGTGGTGCTGGACACGCTGCGCCGCCACGTCACCCAGGGTGAGTGGCAGGACGTGAAGGACACCATGCCCAGGGATCTCGCGGTGATGATGCCGTGACGGCCTGACAGCGTGGGCCCGCCCGACCATCGTCGGGCGGGCTCAGTCGTCGGTGCCGGCTGCCTCGGCAGCGGTGGGCACCCGCGACACCGGGTGCCCGGCCCGGCGGGCCAGCGCGGCGAACGCGACAGCGTCCACGACCGCCGCGCCGCCCGGATCGTTGTTGAAATAGACGTACGCCGGCTCGTCCGGGCCGAAGTCGTCGGTCAGCCGGCGCACCCAGGACCGCAGCGCGGCGCGACCATAGCGGGGCCAGGGCCGCGCCCGCCCCTCGTGCAGCCGCAGGTAGCCGAAGTCGGTGGTGCGCCAGCGGGGGGCGACCGGCCGTCCGAGCCGGTCCGCCCACACCAGCGCGGCCCGACGCCGTTCCAGCACCGCCCGGGTGGCGTCGGTCCACCAGGAGGGGTGCCGGGGCTCGACAGCGACCCGCACCTGCGCCGGGAACAGTCGCAGCGTCGCGTCCAGCGCCTCGACGTCCGCCCGCAGGTTCGGTGGTAGTTGCAGCAGCACCGGGCCGAGCCGGTCACCGAGCGCGGTGGCCCGGCCGAGGAACCGGGCCACCGGCTCCGCCGGGTCGCGCAGTCGCTTGATGTGGGTGAGGTAGCGGCTCATCTTCACCGCCACGCAGAAGTCCGCCGGGGTCCGCGCCCGCCAGGCGGCGAAGGTGTCCCGCTCGGGAAGCCGGTAGAAGGCGTTGTTGACCTCGACAGTGGCGAACCCGGCCGCGAAGTGCTCCAGCCAGAGCCGCTGGGGCAGACCCCGCGGGTAGAAACGGCCGCGCCAGTCCCGGTACTGCCAGCCGGACGTGCCCACCACGATCACCAGCCCATCCTGGCACTCTGCGCCGCCGCTCGCGAACCGCCCGTGTCGCCCCGGTTCGGCGTCTACGGTGAGGGTTAGAGAAGATCGCGCGTGGGGTACCACCCGCAGCACGACGGACCCCGGCGCACGGCGGGGCGGCACACCCGAGGGAGTACCGATGGCACTCAACGATGACGACATGCAGACCACCGGCGGCGGCGGCGTGGAGGGCCCGGCCGACGGTGGCGCGACCCCCGGTCAGCACGACGGTGGCGCCGACGGTGGCGCGGAGGGTCCCGCCGACGGTGGTGCCACCCCGGGTCAGCACGACGGTGGCGCTGACGGCGGCGCGGAGGGCCCCGCTGACGGCGGTGCCACCCCGGGTCAGCACGACGGTGGCGCCGACGGCAGCGCGGAGGGCCCCGCCGACGGCGGTGCCACCCCGGGCCAGCAGGACGGTGGCGCTGACGGCAGCGCCCGGTAGCGGCACGCCATGACGTACCTCGACCCGCCGGGCGGCCACCACGGCCGCCCGGCGGTTCCGTCCGCCGAGGCCACCGCCGCGTTGGCCCGCTGCGTCTCGGTCGAACCGGCCAAGTTCGCCGCCGCGCACTGGGGGCACACCCCGCTGCTGTCGCGCGCCGCCGACCTGCCCGACCCGTCCGGCTTCACCGACCTGCTCAGCCCCGCCGACGCCGACGAACTGCTGAGTCGGCGCGGTCTGCGTACCCCGTTCCTGCGCGTGGCCAAGGACGGCCAGTTGGTCGCGGCGTCGCGCTGGACCGGCGGCGGCGGTGCGGGCGCCGAGATCGGCGACCAGGTCCTCGACGAGCGGGTCCTGGAGCAGTACGCCTCTGGGGCCACCCTGGTGTTGCAGGGTCTGCACCGGATCTGGCCGCCGCTCGTCGACTTCGCCCGCGATCTGGGCCTCGCGCTCAACCAGCCGTTGCAGATCAACGCCTACCTGACCCCGGCCGGCAGTCAGGGCTTCGCCACCCACTACGACACCCACGACGTGTTCGTGCTCCAGGTCGACGGCCGCAAGCACTGGCGCATCCACCCGCCGGTGCTGCCCGACCCGCTGGAGAAGCAGCAGTGGGGTGGCCGCGCCGACGAGGTTGCCGCCACCGCACAGGGCCCGGCCGCGCTGGACGTGGTGCTCGCCCCCGGTGACGCCCTCTACCTGCCCCGGGGGTGGCTGCACAGCGCGCAGGCGCAGGACGCCAGCTCGCTGCACCTGACCGTGGGCATCCGCGCGCTCACCCGCTACGCCCTGGTCGAGGAGTTGTTGGCGCTGGCCGCCGAGGACCAGCGACTGCGAGCCAGCCTGCCGTTCGGCACCGACGTCGCCGACCCGGACGCCATCGAGCCGGAGCTGACCGAGACCGTGGAGGCGTTGCGGGACTGGCTGCTGCGCGTCGACCCGGGCGCGGTCGCCGCGCGGCTGCGCCAGCGCGCCTGGCCGGCCGCCCGCCCGGCGCCGATCCGGCCGCTCGCCCAGGCCGACGCGCTGGCCACCCTGGACGCCGACTCCCGGCTCACACTGCGGCCGGGCCTGCGCTGGCAGCTGGTGCCGCACGATCCGGAGACGGTGGCGGTGCGGCTTTTCGATCGCACCATCACCCTGCCGGCGAGCTGCGAGCCGGCCACCCGCGCCCTGCTCACCGGCACCGTCACCCGGGTCGGTGACCTGCCGGGTCTACCCGACGACGCCGACCGGGTCACCCTGGCCCGACGGCTGCTCCGCGAGGCAGTGCTCGTCCCGGCTCTGACCGGCTGATCGAGCGGTCCCGGCCGTGATCGAGCGGTCCCGGCCGTGATCGACTCGCTTTTCAGGAAGTCGCGGTGTCCGGGAGGCAGGGACAGCGCGGTTTCCAGGAAGCCGAGTCGATCACGACGGGGCGCGCACGGCGCGAGGGCCCGCGCCGGCGGGACCGCCGCACGCGGGGTCAGCGGCCGAGGACCAGCAGCAGCACGGTGGTCAGCAGACCGGCACCGAGGACCACGGTGATCGGCCGGGGACCGAGCACCGCGTGCCGGCGGTCGGCCAGCACCCGCGCCGGCACCAGACCCACCAGCGGGCCGAGCAGCGTCACCACCAGCGCCAGCACCGGCAGACCGACCGCCAGGTCGCCGCCGTAGCCGACACCGAGCGCGCGGGCACCGGCACCCAGCGCGTACGCCAGCACCCCGCCGGCCACCCCGCACAGCACCAGCAGCGGGTTGACCGAGCCCGGCAACTCGCCCGGCTGACCGGCCCGGTCCATCAGGTCACGGGCCTTGGCGAGCAGCGGCACCGGGTCGGTGGCCCCGACGCCGTTCGCCGGGGCGGGCGGGCCGCCGAGGCGACGGGCGCCGAGGCGCGAACGGACCAGCTGCCACAGGTGGGCCACCTCGGCGTCGACCCGTTCCTGCAGCTCACGGGCGGCGACCAGCTCCTCCTCGGCGCTGCGGAGCTGCTCGGCCGCGTCGGCGACGGCCCGCTCGGCGGCGGCGCACTGCCGCTCGTGCCAGGTGTGCGCCTCGGCGCGCTGTTCGCGCACCCGCGCGGTGAGGTCGGCCAGCCGCCGCAGCTGCGCCGCGTACGTCTCGCTGGTCACCGGTTCGTTCATCGCGTCGGTCCATACGGGATGATCACCTGTCCGGTGCGGTGGACCGCCCGGTCGAAGAAGAGGCCCCGCCACGGGCGGGGATACCAGTCCGGGCCGCCGGTGCCCGGGTAGAGCGAGGAACCCAGCTCCCCGCCGTGCGCGTCCAGGGCCACCCACGCGCCGATCTGGTCCGTGCGGGCGGCCGGCCCACCCAGGTCGGCGCGCATCCGGGCGACACCCCGCCACCAGGCCAGCACGTGCGTGCGCCGCTCCGGCCCGTCGTGCAGGATCCGGCGCAGCTGCTCCAGACCGGTCCGCCGACCCGCCCGGACGGCCAGCGCGCCCGCTGCCGCGTCGACTGCGAACAACAGCAGGTAGTGCGGGCTCCCCGGGCCGCCGCTGAGCCCGTCGGCCGTCTCGGCCATCAGCTCGCCGACGGTCTCCTCGTCGTACCAGGCGGCGTCGTCGGCCAGGTCGTCGTAGAGGGCGCGGGCGACCGGGTCGGCGTCCGCGTCGAGGCAGGCGATGGAGAACCGGGCGGTGCCCGGCGGGTGCTGGCGGGCCAGCGACCGGGCCGCCGCGTCCAGCACCGCGCACGCCTCGTCGACCCGGGTGCCGAGCACCGCGAGGTTGCGGCCCGGGGCGCGCGGCAGCCGCAGCGCCGCTGAGCGGGACTGCACGTCGATGATCTCGCCGAGCAGCGCCACCGGGTTACGCGGCGCGCTGCCGTCCGGCGGCGCGGCCAGCGCCCGGAAGTCCGGGGCGTCGGTCAGCCGGGGGATCGCGTCGCCGTCGAAGAGCCGGGCGGGCGCCGCGTCGGGGGCGCGCATCCGCCACAGCCGGTGCTGCAACCCGCTCCAGGTCTCCCAGTCGCTGGCCGACGGGATGCGGGCGACCTCGTTGCCCTCCACCATGCCCGACTCCGCGTTGACCACCGCGTGCCAACGCGGCAGGGACTGCGCGGCGTCGTTGCGCTCGGCCAGGATCCGCAACGCCTTGGGCAGCGCGATCCGCAACGTGAACTGGGCGACCAGCGCCGGACGGCCCCACAGCGCCTCGATGCCCCGCACGTCCTGCGAGGCGAGCACCAGGTGGATGCCCTGGGACCGGCCGCGGCGAGCCAGGTCCTCCAACAGGTCGGCCGCCTCCCGGGCGACCACGTCCCGGCCGGCCAGCAGCATCTGGAACTCGTCGACGACGGCGACGATCCGGGGCCAGTGCCCGGTCGGGTCGACCGCGCGCAGCTCGGCCAGCTTGGTCACCTCGTGCTTCTTGGCCGCGTCGGCGCGTCGGCGCAACTCCTCGGCGAGGAAGCGCAGCAGCGCCAGCCCGAACTCCCGGTCGGTGTTGACGTTGATGCCGACCAGGCGCATGTGCGGCAACCAGCTCGGGTCGCGCCGGCCCTGCGCGAACCGCGCGAAGGAGACCCCCTCCTTGAAATCCAGCAGGTAGAACTCCAGCTCGGCGGGGGAGTAGCGGGCCGCCAGGGCGCCGATCCAGGCGAAGATCAGGTTGGTCTTGCCGGTGCCGGACGGCCCACCGATCAGCGCGTGCGGTGGATAGTCGCCCAGCGTCACCCGCACCGGCCGGCCGTGCGGGCCCTCACCGATCGGCGCGGTCAACCCGTCGGCGGAGTCCTCCCGCCACATCAGCTCGGGCGGGGGCAGCAGGTCGGTGAAGGGGGTCGGCGGCGGGCCCGCGTTCACCCGGGCGGCCACGTCCCGGCAGGTCTCGGTGACCAGCGTCGCCGGTGGCGGTGGGTCCAGCCGGACCGGCAGCCCGGCCGAACCGCCGATCCGCGCGCCGGACGCTTCGGCCACCACCCGGGTCACCGTCGGGTCCTCCGGCAACGGCGCACCGTGCACCACCAGGTGTACGCCGCAGGCGGCGCCGGCACGCACCACCCGGTCCAGTTGCCCGCGCTCGTGCCGGTTCAGCTCCTCCCCGCCGAGCAGCACCGCCACCCGCCACGGTTCGGGTCGTCGGCCGGTCGCCGCCGCCAGTTCGCGCAGCGACGCGTACTCCCCGGCGAGGACCGTCTCGTTGATCCGGCGGATCTGCTCCACCAGGTCGTCCAGCAGCGGACCCAACCCGCCCGGGCCGACGAAGGTGAGCAGCCCCGCCGTGCCCAACGGGGCGAACCCGGCCAGACCACCGCCGAGCTGGTCCGGGTCGTACCCGATCAGTCGTACCGCCCCGGGGTCGGCGCGACCGACGGCCCGCAGCAGCAACGCGGCCACCACCGCGTCGCAGCCGGCGCGGTCGTTTCCGGAGAGGTGGACGTGCCCGGCGTCGAGCAGCGGCACCAGCGCGGGCACCGGGTCGACGCCGTCGATCCCGACCGTGCCGACCCGCAGCGCGCCGGGCGGCTCGGCCCGGCGGGCGGGCGTCGGCGCCCACCCGGCCCAGTCGGCCCCCGCGCAGCCGGGGGCCTCCTGCCGGGCCGCGTCGGCGGCCCGCCGGGCCAGCTCCGCGATCCGGGCCGAGTAGCGGGCGTCGATCTCGGCGATGCGGCGGTCGCGTTGGGCGCCCACCCGCTGCGGTACGGCGGCGGCCGCCCGCTGGACCCGGGCCAGTCGTTCCCTGCCGGCGGTCAGCTCGGCGTGGGCGGCGGACAGCCGGGTACGGGTGGCGCCGAGCGCCTCGGCGAGGGTGTCCCGGACCCGGCTGGCCAGCTGACCGCGCCGGTCAGCCATCAGAGCCCCGACGCGTCGGCGCGTCCCGCCACGGGCTGCCCGAGCGCGGGGGTGGCCCGCCGGGGCGCGGCGACAGCCCGTCCGGGCGCGGCGGCAGGCCACCGGAGCGCTGCGCGGCGGGCGTGCCCGGCCGCTGCACCGCACCGCCGGGGCGGGGAACCCCGACCGCTGGCCGTCCGGTCCCACCCGGTCGCTGCGCGCCCGCCGGTTGCCCGGTGCGCGCCGGTTGTCCCGCGTCGCCTCGCGGACCCGCGCCCGCCGGTTCTCTCGCGCCGCCGGCTTCTCTCGCGCCGCCGGCCGGCAGGTCCCGGCCGAGGCGGGCGAGCAGCAGCCCGGTCGCCACCCCGGCGGTCACCGCGGAGTCGGCGGCGTGCGGTGGCTCGCCTGAGGAGCGCGGCGGCGGCATCCGGCACACCCGGGTCAGCAGCGTCTCCAGCACCGGCGCCGGCAGCCCGGGCAGCAGGTCACGGACGCGCCCGTCCAACTCGCCGCGCAGCCGACCGAGGTCGCTGGCGCGGGGCGGGTGACCGAGCAGCTCACCGGCCAGCTCGCGCAGCAGCGGTGGCGCCAGCGCCGCCATGCCCAGCCCCACGTCGGCGGAGGCCCGGCGCAGCTCCGTGCGGAGCCGGTCCCGGTCGCCGGAGCGGACCCCACCCGCCACCCGGCGCAGCAACTCCTGGGAGTCGCCCACCCGCTCGTCGGGTTCGTCGTCGGTGCCCTCGCGCCCGCCGGTCAGCTCGGCCACCCGCACCGACCACCAGCGGCGCATGCGCACCTGCTCGGCCGACTCCGGTGCCACGGCGGTCGGCCCGGCCGCCGGTGGCGTGTCGTGTCGGGGAGCGCGTTGCTCGGGTCGGGGGGCCGGGCCGCCGTCCGCGCCGAGCCCGATCGCCGTCAGGTAGGCCGACAGCTGCTCCTGCGCCACCCGCAGCGCGTAGCCGGCGCTCTCGGCGTGCTCGGTGGCGGCGGACAGCTCGGGCACCCCCATCGGGTTGGCCGACTCCTGTCGTACCCAGCGCAGCCGCTCCGCGGCCAGGCCGAACTTCTCCAGCGCCTGCCCGAGCAGGGCGTGCGGGAACTCCTCGGTGGCGGCACGGACCTGCCCGCCGACATCCTCGATGATGGACATGACGGCCTACAGGGTGGAGACGTAGAGCTGCGCCTGCTCCACCGCGACAAGTGTCGCGGCGAGACACTCCTCCAGCTCCTGGCTGGCCTGGGTCAGCGAGGCCTGGGCCGCCTCGACGGTCTCGTGCCCGCTGCCCTCCAGCGCCCCGGCCAGGGTCTGCTGGGCCTCGGACAGTTTCTCGCCGGCCGCCTGCACGGCTGTCTGTCCGTCTCCGATCTGTTGGAGGGCGACATCGATGGCAGCCTTCAGCTCGGCGACGCTCGCCACGGCGAAACCTCCTGGGGGCGGGGAGATCTCCATTAGAGCCTATCGGCGGTCGGGAAAGAACATCCGCCCTGTCGGTGTTCCTGCCCGCCTGTCCGGAAGGCCCTCGGAAGTGCCGGGAGTCCGATCTGTGGGAGTCCCAGTGCGAGAATTTCTCAGTTGCTGGTCGGGTTCTCGCGAAGCCAGCGCGGCCCGTACACCTCCGCGCCCAGCGCCGTCACCCGCCCGCGCAACTCCCGGTCGGCGGTGACCACCAACCGACGACGCCGCGGCTCCGCCTCCACCAGCTCGACCACCGTGTCGTCGCCGGAGCCGGCCGCGGAGACCACCCGTACGCCCTCGGTGCCCGGCACGTCCCGCGCGGCCCCCTCGACCACCAGGACCACCTCCACCGGGGCGGTCAGCCGGGCCGGTAACCCGACGGTCGCCACCGGGGCGAGCGAGTCGCGCAAGCGGGCCGCGGCACCGGCACGGTCACGCCACCACCCGTTCGGGCGGGAGCCGACCACGTTGGCGCCATCCACGATCAGCAGCGGGGTCTCATCCATCCCGCCAGCCTGCCACCACCCGGCGGCAGTGGCCCGACGCCACTCCCGGAATGCCGGTGCACCGCCACCTGCGGCGTTTGTCGGGGCGCGCGCCGGGTAGCCCCTGCCGACCGTGCCGAGCCCTACCGCGGAGGACAGACATGATGGGACCCGGTGACATCGGCTCCGACCCGTGGGACGAATTCCTGGCCAGGTACTTCGGCCGGGGCGAGGGAGGGCGCCGACCGCCGCACCGGGTCGACATCACCCGACTGATGACGGCCGACGCCCGGGAGATGCTGGCCGACGCCGCCCGACGGGCCGCGCAACGGCACAGCAGCGACCTGGACACCGACCACCTGCTCTGGGCGGCGCTGCAACGCGAACCGCTGCGCGACCTGGTACGCCGGGCCGGGGCCGACCCGGACACCCTGCTCAACGCCCTCGGCGGAAAGGGTGACGGCGCGCCGCGCGGGGAGGTGCCGCCCAACCTGTCGTTGACCCCAGCCGCCAAGCGGGCGCTGCTCGACGCCCACCAGCTGTCCCGGGCGATGGGCGCCAACTACATCGGCCCGGAGCACATCCTGATGGCGCTGCCGCTCAACCCGGAGTCACCCGCCGGGCGGATGCTGGCCGCCGGCCGGATCCAACCCGAGTCGTTGCAGGCCGCCAACGCCGAGCGCGGGCCGATGGCCGGGCCGAAGCCGGACCGCGGCACCCCCACCCTGGACCAGTACGGGCAGGACCTCACCGACCTGGCCCGCAACGACCAGATCGACCCGGTGATCGGGCGCGCCGACGAGATCGAGCAGGCGGTAGAGATCCTGTCCCGGCGTACCAAGAACAACCCGGTGCTGATCGGCGAGGCCGGCGTCGGCAAGACCGCCATCGTCGAGGGGCTGGCCGAACGGATCTGCGACGGCGACGTACCGCAGACCCTGCTCGGCAAGCGGGTCGTCCAACTCGACCTGGCCGGCCTGGTCGCCGGCACCCGCTACCGGGGCGACTTCGAGGAGCGGCTGAAGAAGGTGATCGACGAGATCCGGGCGCACCGGGACGAGCTGATCATCTTCATGGACGAGATCCACACCCTGGTCGGTGCCGGCGGCGCCGGCAGCGAGGGCGGGATGGACGCGTCCAACATGCTCAAACCCGCCCTCGCCCGCGGTGAGTTGCGGGTGATCGGCGCGACGACGCTGGACGAGTACCGCAAGAGCATCGAGAAGGACGCCGCCCTGGCCCGACGCTTCCAGCCGGTGCTGGTGCCCGAGCCCAGCGTCGACGACACCATCGCCATCCTGCGGGGGCTGCGCGACCGGTACGAGGCCCACCACCAGGTGCGCTTCACCGACGAGGCGCTGGTCGCCGCCGCCGAGCTGTCCGACCGGTACGTCACCGACCGGTTCCTGCCGGACAAGGCGATCGACCTGATCGACCAGGCCGGCGCCCGGGTGCGGTTGCGCACCCGTACCCCCGCGTCCGACGTGCGGGAGCTGGAACAGGAGCTCGACGAGGTACGCCGGGACAAGGAACAGGCGGTCACCGACGAGCAGTACGAGCGGGCCTCCGCGCTGCGTGACCGGATCGCCGAGCTGGAACAGCAGATCCGCCAGGCCAACGGCGAGGACGGGATGTCCTCCTCGCAGGTGCCCGAGGTGGGCCCGCAGGAGATCGCCGAGGTGGTCTCCCGGGCCACCGGCATCCCGGTCAGCCAGCTCACCGAGGAGGAACGCGACCGGCTGCTGCGCCTGGAGGGTCACCTGCACCAGAAGGTCGTCGGTCAGGACGACGCGGTCACCGCGGTCGCCGAGGCCGTCCGCCGCTCCCGGGCCGGGCTGGCCGACCCGGAGCGGCCGATGGGCAGTTTCCTGTTCCTCGGCCCGACCGGTGTCGGCAAGACCGAGTTGGCGCGGGCGCTGGCCGAGGCGTTGTTCGGCGAGGCGGACCGGATGGTCCGGGTGGACATGAGCGAGTTCCAGGAACGGCACACGGTCAGTCGGCTGGTCGGCGCGCCGCCCGGATACGTCGGCTACGAGGAGGCCGGCCAGCTCACCGAGGCGGTGCGTCGCCGCCCGTACGCGGTGGTGCTGCTCGACGAGATCGAGAAGGCCCACCCGGACGTGTTCAACATCCTGCTCCAGGTGCTCGACGACGGGCGGCTCACCGACAGCCAGGGTCGCACCGTGAACTTCAAGAACACCGTACTGATCATGACGAGCAACCTCGGCTCCGAGCTGATCACCGGCGCCCAACGCTCGGTCGGCTTCGGCACCGGGGACGTGGGCAGCGAGCAGGAGAGCAACGAGCTGCGGGAGCGGCTCATGCGCCGGCTGCAGGAGAACTTCCGCCCGGAGTTCCTCAACCGCATCGACGAGGTCATCATCTTCCGCCGGCTGGAGGCCGAGCAGCTGCGCGACATCACCGCGCTGCTGCTGGAGGAGACCCGCCGCCGCATGCACGCCCAGGACCTCCAGGTGGAGTTCACCACCGCCGGCATCGACTGGCTCGCCGAGCACGGCTACCAGCCGGAGTTCGGCGCCCGCCCGCTGCGCCGGGTGATCCAGCGGGAGGTGGACAACCACCTGTCCCGGATGCTGCTGGAGTCGGCGATCTCGCCCGGGCAGAAGGTCACCGTGGACGTCCGCGACGGCGCGCTCACCTTCGACGTGACAGCGGGCGAGCGGGGGTACACCGCCGCCACGACCACCCACCCGCGATGAGCGGGCCGGCGCGAAGGGACGACCACGAGGACCCGCACGAGCCCGCGGAGGCCGCGAAACCCCGGGACGAGGACGACGAGCATCCCGACCCGATCCTGGCGCCGCCCACCGCCAATCCCCGCCGGACACGGGTGCCCGCGGAGGGCCTGCATCCGAAGACCGACCAGGACGACCCGGAGACGTCCGGGCCGCCACCCGAAGAGGAGACCTGATGGTACGCGAAGCGCGGCTCGACCCCGAGGTGGAAGTGCTCTGGGAGGACTTCCACGCCGAGGTCAACGTCCCGTCGGAGCAGCTGCGGACCTGGCTGCTGACCCGGGGTTCGGGGGAGGACTCGTTCGGCCCGAACCCGAACCTCGACCTGCCCCAACCGGGCCGGGAGATCCTCAAGGTGCTCAACAAGCGCAAGGTGGACCTCACCCCGGAGGACATCGAGGTGATGCGGGAGGCGGTCGAGCGCATCCGCGAGCTGATGGACGCCAAGCCCTCGCGCGGCAACGCCGACGACACCTGGCGGCACTCCCTGCTCGACCTGGGGCACGACCCGCTCGTCGAACGCTGAACGAAGCTCACCCACGACGGTGCCGTCCCGAGCCGGGGACGGCACCGTCGCGGTGGTGCTACTGACCCTTGTCGGACTCCAGGCTGCCGATGGTCAGGCCCGCCGCGTCGGCGGCGGCGTCCCGGTCACCGCGGGTCTGGTCCTCCCGGGTGAGCAGGTTCGCGTACTCGGTCACGTCGGCCGGGTCGGGCACCGTCGGCAGGCGGCGCAGGAACGCCTCCACCGCACGGGTGGCGGCGGTGTGCGCGGCAGCCGCCTGGCGCAGCAGTTCGCGGTCGTCGGCGGGCGGGTAGAGGTCGGTCATGTCCGCCAGATACCCGGCCCACGGCGGTTCGCACCGCCAGCGGCCGGGAATACCGGCAGCTCAGCCCGGTCGGACCCCGGTGGGTTGCCGTACGCCGAACCCCGGGTTGCGCGGCAGCCAGGCCAGGTACGCCGGATGCGGCGCCAACGAGTCGACGTACGCCGCCTTCGCCGTCTCCAGCACCAGCTCCGCGCCCTGGGCGGCGGGGGAGTCCGGATGCCAGCCGAGCAGCAGCCGCCACCGCAGCGGCGTCCCGGCGAGTTGTCGGGTGACCAGGCCGCTCACCGGGCGGAACGTCGCCTGGCACAGGGCCACCGCCACGCCGGCCTCCACCAGGTCGACGCAGCCGCGGATGTCGGTCTCGTACACCTTGCGGGGGGTGAAGCCGGCGCGGGCGCAGGCGGCGGCGAAGCAGTCGGCGAAGCAGCCGTCGCCCGGCGCGGCGACCCACTGCTCGTGGCGCAGGTCCGCCAGGCGTACCTCGTCCTGCGCCGCGAGGGGATGGGTCTCCGGCAGCAGCACCAGCACCGGGTCGACGGCCACCTCCTGCCAGCTCAACCCGAACCCGGCCGACGGGCTGGCGTCGCCACACACGCCGGCCAGCGCGAAGTCCAGTCGACCGCCGGCCACCAGCTGCGCCAACTCGTCGACCGACCAGGACGCGTACGTGGTGATCTGGGCCGGCGGCTGCTCGGCGGCCAACCGGTGCACCAGCCGGCCCAGGATCGGGCTGTTCACCCCGCCGAAGCGGTAGCACGGCGGCGCGTCGCCCGCCCCGGCCAGCCGGGCGGCCTCGTCCTGCAACCCCTTCATCGCCGGCAGCAGCACCCGGGCGCGGGCCAGCACCAACTCACCGAGCGCGGTGGGCCGGGCCCCACGCCGGTCCCGGTCGAACAGCGGGCCGCCCAGCGTCCGCTCGATGCGTTGAAGCTGGGCGGTGAGCGCTGGCTGGGCCAGGCCGAGCGCCGACGCCGCCTTCGTCACACTTCCCGTCTCCGCGATCGCGCAGACCACCCGCAGGTGACGCAGCTCCAGGTTCATAGGGTGACGGTAGGACTACGGGGTCTGCTGGCGGAATAGCCCGAGCGGATCGGTGATAATGAATGCATTGCCGGCGGTCGCCGATCACTGCTCGCGCGGTGCCTCCGGCAGGTCCGCCAGGTACGTCGGGCGTCCGGTCACCGCGTCGAGGACCTTGTCCACCACCCCGACCGCCGGCTCCACGATCCGGTTCCACGGTGGGGTGGCCGGCGTGCCCGGGTGCGGTCGGGTCGGCGCGGCCTCCTCGGCGATCTCCAGCCGGTTGCCGAGCCGGATCAGCTCCTCCTCGGTGGCCACCGCGCGCAGCTCGGTGATCAACCCGCCCACCCCGTCGACGTGCCGGCGAACCCGTTCGGCGACCTCCGTCAGCGACTCGTCGGTGAGCCCCTTCAGGGCGCCGAGCAGCGCCGCATCGGCGTTGATCTCCGCGTCCACCCGCTCGGTGGCCGTCGGCAGCGCCGCCCGGACCGCCGGCAACAGGTACTGCTCCTCGGCGGACAGGTGCCGCGACAGTGCGGCGGTGAGCACCGCCAGCCCCTCCTGCGGCGTGCTGTCCGGGCCGGCCAGCTGATCCAGCAGCGCCAGCAGTTGCCGGTGCTCCCGGTCCACGATGTCGGCGATGCTGCTACCGGCGGGCCGGTAGCCCTCCTCGGGTGCGGGCGTGGGCGGCAGCGGCGGCAGGGGAACAGCGGACATGGTGCCCTCCTCGACTGGCGGGCGGAAGCTCCGGCAGGGACGTACGGTCGTCGGCGGCGGTACCCGAACGCGGCCACGGCGAAACCGACCCGTCGATGCGTCCACCCGCGCCGGCCTGTCCACCGGCTCGGGCTGGTATGAAGAGGCGATGACGAGCGATGCCGCCTCCGCCCGACCCGACCCCACCGCAGAGGTCGTGGACCTCTGCCGCGACCTGCTGCGCATCGACACCACCAACACCGGTGACAACGACACCAGCGTCGGCGAGCGCCGCGCGGCCGAGTACGTGGCGGAGAAGCTCGCCGAGGTGGGCGTGGAGTCCGTCCTGCACGAGTCCGCGCCGGGCCGGGCGAACGTGGTGGCCCGCATCCCGGGCACCGACCCCAGCCGGGGCGCGCTGCTGGTGCACGGCCACCTGGACGTGGTGCCCGCCGACGCCGACGAGTGGTCGGTGGGCCCGTTCTCCGGCGAGCTGCGCGACGGCTACCTGTGGGGCCGGGGCGCGATCGACATGAAGGACTTCGACGCGATGGTGCTCGCCGTGGTCCGCCACTGGCAGCGCACCGGCGTACGGCCCCCGCGCGACATCGTGCTCGCGTACACCGCCGACGAGGAGGCCGGCAGCGACTACGGCGCGCGCTTCCTGGTGGAGAACCACCGCGACCTCTTCGACGGCTGCACCGAGGCGATCGGTGAGGTCGGCGGCTTCTCCTACTCGGTCAACGACAACCAGCGGCTCTACCTCATCGAGACCGCCGAGAAGGGCATCGACTGGCTGCGGCTGCACGCCAAGGGCCGCCCCGGGCACGGCTCGATGGTGCACGACGACAACGCCGTCACCGCGCTCGCCGAGGCGGTCGCCCGGATCGGCCGGCACCGCTTCCCGGTGGTGGTCACCGACACCGTGCGGGCCTTCCTGACCGAGGTCTCCGACCTGCTCGGCATCGAGTTGGACCCGGACGACCCGGAGACGGCCATCGCCAAGCTCGGCCCGATCGCCAACATCATCGGCGCGACCATCCGCAACACCGCCAACCCGACCCGGTTGAGCGCCGGCTACAAGGACAACGTCATCCCCGGCCGGGCCACCGCCACCATCGACTGCCGCAGCCTTCCCGGCCAGTCCGAGCTGCTGGAGCGGCAGCTGCGCGAGCTGGTCGGCCCGGACATCGCGATCGAGTACGTCCAGCGGCAACCGGCGCTGGAGACCACCTTCGACGGTGACCTGGTCGAGGCCATGTCGGCGGCCCTGCGGGCGGAGGACCCGGGGGCGCGGCCGGTTCCGTACATGCTCTCCGGGGGCACCGACGCCAAGGCGTTCTCGCAGCTCGGCATCCGCTGCTTCGGGTTCGCCCCGCTCCGGCTCCCCGCCGACCTGAACTTCTCGGCGTTGTTCCACGGCATCGACGAGCGCGTTCCGGTGGACGGACTACAGTTCGGCGTGCGGGTTCTCGACCGGTTCCTCCGCACCTGCTAGTCGTGTCCGGCCCTGTCCGCCGGCGCGCAATCTCCCCATCGTGAAGGGACTGCCCCACATGACCGACCAGCATGGTGAGCTGGACGCCGCTCTCGAGCGGGTGATCGAAGCGGCCCGCCACCACCTGGCCGCCGTACGCGCCGCCCAGGGCCGCGTCGACGACGACGACGTCTGGCAGGCGTACGTGGCGTTGAACAACGCCTCCTTCGCGTACGACGAGCGGCTGCTCGACGCCTTCGGCGAGGTGACGCCGTGGGATGTCGACTCGATCGACCCGGACGAGGCCGACGAGCGTTTCGGCGGCGGCGAGGGCGCCGAGGCCAGCGACCCGCACCCCCGGGTGATCTCGGTTCGTCAGCGTCGCGACTACCGGGTGCCGAGCGTCTCCGCGCTGCTGCGGGCGGCCGAGGCGGCCCGTCGGGAGGGCACCCCGGAGGACGACGAGCCGGCTCCGGTGGAGGGCGTCGGCGAGGCGGTGCTGGAACTGCTGCAGAGCGGTGACGGCTCGCTCGGCGCGTTGGACGTCCCCGAGTTGGAACCGCTCGACGGGGTGGTCATGGTCAGTGAGGTCGGCACCCCGGTCGACCTGGAGTCGTTCGACGACGACGACGCTGTCGGCCCGTTCCAGCCGGCGGCCGACGACCGGCTGGTCGGTCGGCTCGACGAGCACCCGTTCCTGGAGCTCGACGACGACCACGACCACGCCGGGCACCAGCACTAGGCAGGGTGCCGCCCGGGGCCGAACCCGGCCCTGGGCGGCACCGCCCGGTCGTCAGTACGACAGGCCCGGCTGCGGCTGGTTGATCCGCCGACGGCGCAGCACCACCTGGCGCGTGCCGTCGCGGTACAGCCGCACCCGGGCCAACTCCCATCCGGAGAACTCCGCCTGGATCGCCAACTGCGCCGCGGCGGTCAACCGGTCGACGTTCGGCGGCAGCCGCAGCGGCGCGTACTCGTAGTCCATGCCATCCATGCTGCCCAGCCCAGCGGCCGTTCGCCACCCCCTCCCGAGTGACCAACGACGCCCCCGGGGCGGTTCGTGCCGCCCCGTGCCCCTCTCCCGCCGATCGAGCGGTTCCGGTTGCCGGAATGGGCGAGAAGCCCGCTGTGCCACGACAGCAAGCGCAAGATCGCCGAAGAGGGCCTCGGGGCGTTAGTTCGTGGGGAGGTTGGCGCTCAGGAGAGTGGTGAGGGCTGGCGCGGCCAGGGCTACCGCCCGGGTGCTGCCCGGGTCGACCGCCAGCCCCCAGGACGGGTCCGGCCAGTCCTCGAACAACTCGACGCACGGCAGCGCGATGAACGGCACCCCGTCGCCGGTGAACGCGGCGAGCGCCCCGGGCGAGGTGAAGACCGGCAGCAGCGGCGCGCCGGTCGCGTCGCCGATGACCGCCCACGGGAAGTCGGCATCCGGCGTCGGTTCCCCGGCCAGCGGGACGCACACCGTGGCGCCGGCCAGCACGGCGAGATAGCCGGGCAGGTCACGCCGGTCGGCCGCCGCCGCGAGCACCGCCACCACCGCCGGCTCAGCCACCCCGGCGGGTGCCGCCTCGGCGGGTGCCGCCCCGGCGGGTGCCGCCTCGGCGGGTGCCGCCTCGGCGGGTGTCGCCCCGGCGGGTGTGGCCGCAGATGGCGTCGGCCCGGCTGGCGCCGCCCCGGCTGGTGTCGCCCCGGCGGGTGCCGCCCCGGCCGGTGTCGGCTCGGAATGGATCACAGGGACCGGTGCGGACCCGACCGGTGCGGGCCGGTCGGGCGTCGATCGCGTGGCCGGGCCTGGCCGGGCGGCCGGCGGCACCGCCCGGCAGGAGAGCGCGCCGGGCTCGTTGGTCAGCACCTCGGCGGCGGTACGGGTCACGAAGACACTGAGCCGTTCCAGCTGCTCCGGGGTACGCGGCGCCTCGTACCACCAGCCCTCGTCCCCGCTCGGGCGGTGCCAGCCGAGCGCGGCCAGGCGGGCGTGGTCGGGGCCGGGGCAGACCACCCGTACCACCTGGCGGCGCACCAGCAGCCGGATCCCGCGCGGACCCGCGGTGAGCTCCAGGTCGGTGTCCCGGTCGCAGCGGGCCACGGTGTCCCGCAGCCGGGCGGCGATCTCCGGCCAGGTCGGCGACGGCGACGTCACGCCGGTGCACCCGGCAGGCGGTCGTCCAGCCGTCCGAGCCGGGCCACCGTCTCCTCCAGCCGGCCCAGCGCCGAGAAGTCTCCCGGCGTGCCGAACAGGTCGCCGAGCCCCGCGCCGAGCGCGACGTCCAACCCCTCGGTGTGCTCGTCGACGTGCGCGGAAGCGACCTCGCGAGCCCGCCGGTACGCCTCCAGCACCAGTTCGGCCACGCCCTCCGTGCCGGCGCGCAGGGCGGCGGGCGCGAGGGTGAGGCCGGTCAGCGCGCCGGTGGCGTCGACGGTCGCCGAGACCAGTCCACTCTCGTCGGCGGCGGTGCCGGACAGCTCGGCCAGATCGTCGCGGAGGCCGGCGAACCGGCGCTCGATGTCGGCGATCCGCCCGGCGAGCGCGTCGAACGCCGACGTCGGGTCCGTCATGAGATTCCTCCCCGTGGATCGTGCGACCGGGTGGTGCCCGGCGGCCGGGAGATCGTATCGTCGGTGCGCTCGACTCATGGGGGGAGGAACGGCATGGCACCGGATATCGATGTGGACGTGCTGGCGGTCCGTCGACTGGAGACAGCCGCCAAGCAGGTCGCCAGCTCGCTCGCCGCGCTGGAGGGGCAGATCGTCTCGGCCGGCGACGTGCCGTCGGACGCGTTCGGTCATCTGCCGTTCGCCAGCGACATGCTCCGCGACAAGTACACCGAGCAGGTCACCGGCGGCAAGGAGCTGTTCGCCGCCGCGAACGCCGCGTTCGGCCGGGTCGCGAAGGCGCTGGCCGACACGGTCGAGGCGTACGAGGTCAACGAACGGGACCTGGACGCCGGGTTCAAGGCCATCCAGGCGGGACTGCCCGGATGAGCGGCCCGGCTGGCAGCGCCGTTCAGCTGTGGAACGGTCTCGACAGCGCGCTCTCCGGTGTGCAGGACGCCGTCGACAGTGTCTGCCGGACCCTGGCGTGGCCGCTGATCCAGCTCGTCGACCTGGTCGACGGTGAGCCCGCCGTGTTGCGCGCGAAGGCCGCCGAGTGGGACGCGCTGGCCACCCAGGTGCGCGACCTGGCGCAGGGCCACCGCGGCACCCGGGAGTCCGCGCAGGTCGGGTGGCGCTCACCCGCCGGTGTGGCGTACGGCCAGCGGTTGGCCGATGTGGAGCAGCAGCTCCTCGACGTCGCCGAGCAGTTCGCCGCGACCGCGGAGTACCTGCGCAGTGTCGCCGACGGCCTGCAGACCGTGCACGACGTGCTCGTGGACCTCTGCGTGGAGTTCGTCAACTTCCTGCTGGTGACGCTGGTGACGGCGTTGCTGATGGCGCCGGTCACCATGGGCGCGTCCTGGGCGGCCGGGGTGGGCGTGGCCGTCACCAGGGGCCTGATCGTGGTCACCCGGATGCTGAAGGTCATCCGGCCGCTCGCGGTGCACCTGCAGAAGGTCATCCGCCTGCTCCAGCGGGTCCTGCTGTACCTGCGCAAGCTGCGGACGCACCTGGACAAGCTGGTCGACATGCAGAAGGCGCTGCGCACCGGCAAGAAGTACGCCGACAAGCGCCGCGCCGCCGGCAAGCTCGACAAGTGGCACCACAAGTTCCTCGACCCCACCAAGGGCACCTACAAGCTGGGCAAGTCCGGTTCCCCGTTCGACATGGGCGCCCTCGACCGGGCCGCCGCGTTGCGGGCGCACGGGGTCGCCGACGGCGCCCGGGTGATCGCCCGGGACTGGGCGACCAACCTGCCGTGGAACGTGCCGAACTCGGTCGTCCACGGTGTCACCTGGGGAACTGTCGCGTTGACCAGCGGGCTCTCCGTTCCCGGCAGCGAGCAGGTCGGCGACCAGATCGACCAGGCGGTGCAGAGCGGCGCGGACTGGATCGACCAGAATGTCTTCGGGCAGCCGCCGGCAGACCAGCCGGCGGGCCGCTAGGGAGGCGACGGGTGATGTCAGGGGAGCGCGGGCGGCTGGGTCGGTTCACCGACGCGGTGCTCGGCGGCGCGCGGGCCGCCCGGGACAAGGCCCGCGAGCTGCGCGACGAGTTCCGCACCAGCGACGAGCCGGAGCGCGCCCTGGTGGCGCCGCTGCTGACCGGCCAGGAGCTGCGGTACGTGGGGCTGGGGCCGGTGCGCATGTCGCAGACCCACCAGGCCGGTCGGCAGCTCGCCGACGACGTCGGCGCGGAGCTGGCCGAGGCGCTCGACCCGAAGGTGCTGTTCGGGCTGCTCAACATCGTCAACCCGGTGGTCTGGGTCGACGCGGTGCTCACGCCGGTGCGGCTGGCCGCTGGTGTGCTGATGCTGCCCGGCAGCGCCGGCGTCCTCGCCGCCGGTGTGTCGGAGTCGGCAGCGCCGGAGCCGAACCTGCCGCAGCAACCCGTGCAGCGGGAGCCGATCCCGCTCACCGAGGAGCAGGAGGCGTTCCGGGCGTTGTTCCGGCTGAGCCAGTACCGTCCGCTGGCCGAGCAGCTCGCCGAGATCGCCTACCGCCGCCGGTACGTCTTCAGCGGCGACCTCGCCACCCTCGCCGGCAGCCTGCTGCTGTTCCTGGAGCGCTACAGCGGCACGCCGCTGGCGGTGACCGACACCCACCTGCACCTGCTGCGGATGGGCCCCCGCCCGGACGCCGACCGGCCCGACCGGCGTCAGCCGCGGGTGCTGTGGAGTGTGCGCCGCGACCGGGTGATCCGGGTCGACTCCGAGCGGGGAGCGAGCGGCCTCGTGCAGCTCGCCTCCACCGTCTTCTTCGACGACGGCTCGTGGATCCGGCTCACCCAGCCGGCGCTGCGCGACGACCAGTCGCGTTTCCTGACCGCGATCCAGGACCTCCCCGGCAACCGCCCGACGCCGTGACCCGGCGCGCTGATCAACGGTGACCCGGCCGGCGGGTCAGCAGTGACCCGGGGGCAGGCGAAGCCGGGATTCTCCGGCGCGTCGGGCGCCGGTCAGCCGTCGCGTTCGGGGTAGCCGACCGGCACCGCGGAGACGTCGTCCAGCGCGGTGGTGATCTCCTCGGGCAGTGTGATCCGTTCCACCTGGAGCGCGCCGAGCAGCTGCCCCACCGTCCGGGCGCCGAGGATCGGCGCTGTCACGCCGGGCCGGTCCCGGATCCACGCCAACGCCACCTCCAGCGGCGACACCCCCAGCCCACCGGCCGCGGTCGCCACCGCCTCCACGATGCTGGAGCAGCGCGGCTCCAGGTACGTGGCGACGAATGGTTCGAAGTGCGGCGACGCGGCCCGGGAGTCGGCCGGCCGGCCGTGCCGGTACTTGCCGGTGAGCACCCCCCGGCCCAGCGGTGACCAGGGCAGCACGCCGAGGCCGAGCGCGTCGCACGCGGGCAGGACCTCCCGCTCCACGCCCCGCTCCAGCAGCGAGTATTCGACCTGGGACGCGACCACGGGCGCCCGCCCCGGCCAGGCGGTCTGCCAGGCGGCGGCCCGCGCGGTCTGCCAGCCGGAGAAGTTCGACACCCCCACGTAGCGGACCTTGCCGCTGGCCACCGCGTGGTCCAGGGCGGCCAGGGTCTCCTCCAGCGGGGTGTCCGGGTCGTACCCGTGCACCTGGAACAGGTCGACGTGGTCGGTGCCGAGCCGGCGCAGCGACGCGTCCAACGTCCGCAGCAGGTGCCCCCGGGAGCCGTCGCGGCGTCGGCCACTGCCGGGGCGCAACCCGGCCTTGGTGGCGATCAGCAGCTCGTCACGGGGGACGAGGGAGCCCAGCAGCGAGCCGATCACCGACTCGGCGTCGCCGTCGCCGTACACGTCGGCGGTGTCGATCAGGTTGCCGCCGGCGTCCAGGTAACTCTTCAGCTGGGCGGCCGCATCGTCGGCGTCGGTGTCCCGGCCCCAGGTCATGGTGCCGAGCGCGAGCCGCGAAACCGCCAGCCCGCTTCGGCCGAGCGGTCGCTGTTGCATGGGTGAACCTTATTTCGAACCTGCCGCCACGGATATCCTCGCTCCCGTATCTCTGCCGGTTCTGCCGGTTCCGCCGCCCCGGGCTGCCCCGACGGAGGGGGGATCAAAGGTGTCGAGCCGGTGATCGAGGCCGTTATCGGCATTGCGTAACCTGGTGCGACCTGTGCCACGGATGGGGGAGGACCAGTGCGACTCGGGCTCAGTCTCGGATATCAGACGGCGTGGAGCACACCGGCCGACCACCTGGCGCTGGCCCAGGAGGCGGACCGGCTGGGCTATTCGGTGGTGTGGGCTGCGGAGGCGTACGGCTCCGACTCGCCCAGCATACTGGCGTGGATGGCCGGTCAGACCGAACGGATCGACGTCGGCGCCGCGGTGATGCAGATCCCCGCCCGTACGCCGGCGGCCACCGCGATGACCGCCGCGACCATCGACGCGCTCTCCGGCGGCCGGTTCCGGCTCGGCCTGGGCGTCTCCGGCCCGCAGGTGTCGGAGGGCTGGCACGGTGTGCGGTTCGCCAAGCCGCTCGCCCGGACCCGCGAGTTCGTCGACATCGTCAAGCTGGCCATCGCCCGCAAGGAGGTGGCGTACGACGGCGAGCACTACACGCTGCCGCTGCCGGACGGCCCCGGTAAGGCGCTGCGGCTGGGCTTCCACCCACCCCGCGAGCACATACCGATCTACCTGGCCGCGGTCGGCCCGAAGAACCTGGAGCTGGCCGGCGAGATCGCCGACGGCTGGCTGGCCGTGTTCTACGCCCCGGAGTTCGCCGAGGAGCAGCTCGCCTCGGTGCGCGCCGGGCGGGCCAAGGTCGGCAAGGAGCTGGCCGGGTTCGACGTCGTGCCGTCGGTGCCCGTGGTGATCGGCGACGACGTGGCGTCCTGCGCCGAACTCGTGCGCTGGTACGCCGCGCTCTACGTGGGCGGGATGGGCAGCCGCCAGCAGAACTTCTACAACCAGCTCGCCACCCGGATGGGCTACGGTGACGCCGCCCGCGAGGTGCAGGACCTGTACCTGGCCAAGCGGCAGCGCGACGCCGCCGCCGCGGTGCCGATGGAGTTCATCGACCGCACCTCGCTGCTCGGCCCGAAGGAGCGCGTCGCCGAGCGGATGCGCGAGTACGCCGCCGCCGGTGTCACCACGCTGTCGGTGACGCTGTTCGTGGCCGACCGGGACAGTGGGATCCAGACCCTGCGGACCGTCGCCGAGGCACTTGAACTTTCGGGAGTCGGCGAGTGACCTGGGTCGAAGCCATCGTCCTGGGCATCGTCCAGGGACTGACCGAGTTCCTGCCGGTCAGCTCGTCGGGGCATCTGCGGATCACCTCGGCGATCTTCTTCGACCGTGACGCGGGCGCGTCGTTCACAGCGGTCACCCAGCTCGGCACCGAAGCGGCCGTGTTGATCTACTTCGCGAAGGACATCTGGCGGATCACCCGGACCTGGCTGGTGGGCATCCGGGACAGGTCGGTGCGCTCCAGCCTCGACTACCGGATGGGCTGGTACGTGATCGTCGGCTCGATCCCGATCGGGCTGTTCGGGTTCCTCTTCAAGGATCAGATCAAGACGGCTGGACGCAACCTGTGGTTGGTGGCGACCACCCTGATCGTGTTCGCGTTCGTGCTGGCGTTCGCCGAGTACTGGGGGCGGCAGACCCGGACGTTGGAGAACTTCCGGATGAAGGACGGCGTCGTGATGGGTTTCGCCCAGGCCATGGCGTTGATCCCCGGGGTGTCCCGTTCCGGCGGGACGTTGACCGCCGGTCTGCTGCTCAACCTGACCCGGGAGGCGGCGGCCCGGTACTCGTTCCTGCTGGCCATCCCGGCGGTGGTGATGTCCGGCGTGTTCAGTCTCGGTGACGTCTTCGAGCCGTCCGCGCCGGGCACGTCCACCCCGTCGGTCGCGCAGATGATCGTGGCCACCATCATCGCGTTCGGCATCGGGTACGCGGCCATCGCCTGGTTGCTGCGTTACGTCGCCCACCACACCCTGTACGTCTTCGTGCTGTACCGGGTCGCGCTGGGCACCCTGGTTCTCGCGCTGCTGATGACGGGCACGATCAGCGCCACCTGATCCGCCCGCGCCCGCACCGGCCTCCGATCCCCGCAGTGGGGTCGGAGGCCGGTGCGTGTGCGGCGTCCACCGGATGCTGTCGTACTTCATTGCATTTGGGGTGAATGGTCGTAGAACGCACCTAGTCTTTCCCTGTCGGGGATGACGTCCCGGCCCAGACGCGCGGGAGAGGGGCGACGGTGACCGCCAGCGGCGCGCGGCGCGGGCGGGACCGGCCGCCACGGCGCAACCTCATCGCGGTCCTCGCGATCGTGGCGCTCTCCGGCGCGTTCTTCGGCTACGACCAGGGCGTCATCAGCGGGGCGCTGCGCGACATCCGCCAGACCTTCGACGCGAACACCTTCGCCGTCGAGGTGGCGGCGAGCTGGGTGACCCCCGGTGCGCTGGTGGGTGCGCTGCTCGGTGGTCACCTCGCGGACCGGATCGGCCGCCGGGGAGCACTGTGGGTCGCCGCCGCCGCGTTCGGGGTGGGCACCCTCGTGCAGGCGTTCGCGCCGATGATCGGGGTGATGTTCGGCGCCCGGCTGATCCTGGGTCTGGGCATCGGGGTGGCCTCGGTCGCCGGCCCGATGTACGCGGCGGAGGCGGCGCCGGAACGCATCCGGGGCAGCCTCCTGGCGCTGTACCAGTTCTCCACCACGTTCGCGATCTTCATCGGGTACCTCGCCGACGAACTGTTCGAGGCGGGCAACTCCTGGCGTTACCTGCTCGCCGCCGCGGTGCTGCTGGGGGTGGCCCTCGCCCTGGTCACCACGGTGATCCCCGACTCGGCCGTCTGGTACGTCGGGCGCGGGGACAAACGCCGGGCGGAGGCGTCGCTGAGGGCGACCGTGCCAGCGGAGAAGGTGCCCCAGCGGCTGCACGCCGTGCAGGAGAGCCTGGCGGCCGGCAAGGCGGGTTGGCGCGAGGTGCTCTCGCCCGAGTGGCGGCGTCCGTTGGCGCTGGGCGTGGGTCTGGCCCTGTTCCAGCAGTTGACCGGGATCAACGGGATCATCTACTACGCCGACGAGATCTTCTCCGCCGCCGGATTCCACACCCCGCAGGCGCAGTTGACCGCCACCACCTGGGCGATCGGCGCTGTCGACTCCCTCTTCACGCTGGTCGCCGTCGCCTTCCTGGACCGGCTGGGCCGCCGTCCACTGCTGCTGGTCGGGCTGCTGGGTATGGCGGTCTCGCTCGTGGTGGTCAGCGTCAGCTTCGCGAAGATGGATCCGGGGGCGCAGGCGGCCGGAGCGACCGGGCACCACCCCACCGACGCGGGCATCTTCCTGCTGGTCGGCGTGGTCATGTTCGTGGCGTTCTACGCGATGTCGATCGGCCCCACCGCCTGGACGGTGATCAACGAGATCTTCCCGGGCCGGATCCGGGGCCGATGTGTGGCGATCGCGTCCGCCACGCACTGGGGCACCGAGTACCTCATCACCCAGTTCTTCCTGAGCATGCTCGACGCCCTGGGGCGCTCGGGCGTGTTCGCGCTCTTCGCCGGCACCTGTGTGCTCGGCTTCCTGTTCATCTGGCGGTACCTGCCGGAGACCAGGGGCAGGACCCTCGAAGAGATCCAGCGGATGTGGCAGGCGGACGCCCGTGCTCGGCGTCCGCACCGTGCCGGCGACGGATCCCGCTGATTCGCGGCTTCTGACCCGTGACGCAGGGGCAGGGCGTACGGTCGACCCGAAGCCGCCTAAAAGGGACCTGTTGGACAAACAGCTCATTCGGGGTGACCGTCAGCGCTCCCCGGGAGGCGAACCGTTCGGCGGGATGGCGGCCCCGACCGACCGTCGCAGAAGGACCAGGACAGTGCATCTGACACCACGGGAATTCGACAAGTTGACGATCCTCTCGATGGCGATGGTCGCCAACGCCCGCAAGGCCAGGGGGATCAAGCTCAATCACCCCGAGGCCGTCGCGGTCATCTGCGCCGCCGCCCTCGAGGGCGCCCGCGAGGGCAAGACCGTCGAAGAGGTCATGAACGAGGCCCGCAGCACGCTGAACGCCGACGACGTGATGCCGGGCGTGGCGGACATGGTGCCCATGATCCAGGTCGAGGCGGTCTTCACCGACGGCTCGCGACTGGTCACCGTGCACTCACCGATCCGATAGGGAGCAGGACATGGCCAACCAACATCCCGGCCCCAACTCGAAGCACGTGCGACCCATCGGCGGCTACGTGCTGAGCGACCAGCCACTGGAGTTGAACGCGGGCCGACCGGTCACCGAGGTCGTCGTCCACAACACCGGTGACCGGCCGATCCAGATCGGTTCACACTTCCACTTCTTCGAGGCCAACCGGATGCTCGCCTTCGACCGTGAGGCGGCGTTCGGGCGGCGACTGAACATCCCGGCGACGACGTCCATCCGCTTCGAGCCGGGTGACAAGAAGACGGTGCAGCTCATCCCCTTCGGCGGGCAGCAGCGCGTGTACGGCTTCAACGGCCTGGTGCAGGGGTGGAGCGGCAGTGAGTCGACCCCCAGCTACCGGCCGGACCGGACCGAGGCGATCCACAACGCCAAGACCCGCGGCTTCAAGTTCGGCCCCGAGGAGCAGGACCAGCCCAAGGGCAAGAAGAAGTAGATCGACTAACCCGCAGGGCTGCGTGCCTCGGGCAGGAGAGATGATTCGATGAGCCAGATTTCCCGGCAAGAGTATTCCGGCATGTACGGCCCCACGACGGGCGATCAGATCAGGCTCGGCGACACCGACCTGTACATCGAGATCGAGAAGGATCTCCGTGTCCTCGGCGACGAGGTGATGTACGGCGGTGGCAAGACGCTGCGCGACGGCATGGGCGTCAACAACCAGTACACCAACGCCCAGGGTGGCCTGGACCTGGTCATCACGAACGTGACCATCCTGGACGCGACCCTCGGCGTGGTGAAGGCCGACGTCGGCGTCAAGGACGGCAAGATCGCCGGCATCGGCAAGGCGGGCAACCCGAACGTGATGGACGGGGTCACCCCCGAGCTGATCACCGGTCCGGGCACCGAGGCGATCTCCGGTGAGCACCTCATCCTGACCGCCGGAGGCATCGACACGCACGTGCACCTGGTGACGCCGCTGCAGGCGTACGCCGCCCTGAGCAACGGGGTGACCACCCTGTGGGGCGGCGGGACCGGCCCGACCGACAGCACCAACGGTGTCACCATCACTCCCGGCCCGTGGAACATCCACGCGATGATGCGGGCCTTCGAGACCATCCCGATCAACATCGGTCTGATGGCGAAGGGCAACAGCACCGGCCGCGCGCCCCTGGTGGAGCAGATCATGGCCGGCGCGCCGAGCTTCAAGATCCATGAGGACTGGGGTGCGCCGCCGGCGGTGATCCGGGCCTGCCTGGACGTCGCCGACGAATTCGACGTGCAGGTCAGCATCCACACCGACACCCTCAACGAGAGCGGCTACCTGGAGGACAGCATCGCCGCGTTCGAGGGCCGGACGATCCACACCTTCCACACCGAGGGCGCTGGTGGTGGGCACGCGCCGGACGTCATCAAGGTCGCCGGTCAGATGAACGTGCTGCCGAGCTCGACCACGCCGACGGTGCCCTACGGCATCAACAGCCAGTCCGAGCTGTACGACATGATCATGGTCTGCCACAACTTCAACCCGCAGGTCCCCTCGGACGTGGCCTTCGTGGAGAGCCGGATCCGCACCGAGACCATCGCGGCCGAGGACGTCCTGCTCGACGAGGGCGTCATCTCGATGATGCAGAGCGACTCGCAGGCCATGGGCCGCGTGGGTGAGACCTGGTTGCGGACCATCCAGCTCGCCGGCCAGATGAAGACCGCCCGCGGCAAGCTCGCCGAGGACTCCAGCGCCAACGACAACTTCCGGGTGCTGCGGTACGTCGCCAAGATGACCATCAACCCGGCGATCACCCAGGGAATCTCGCACGTGCTGGGCTCGGTCACGCCGGGCAAGATGGCCGACCTCGTGCTCTGGGAGCCGGCGTTCTTCGGCACGAAGCCGAAGCTGGTCCTCAAGGGCGGCATGATCGCCTGGTCGATCATGGGTGACCCGAACGCCTCCCTGCCGACGCCGCAGCCCGTGTACTACCGGCCGTCCTTCGCCGCGTACGGCAGCCAGCTCGGCAAGACCTGCGTGACCTTCGTGTCCCGGGCCGCGCACGAAGCCGGCATCGCCGAGGAACTCGGCCTGCAACGGCAGGTCATGCCGGTGTACCGGACCCGGGGGCTCACCAAGCGGGACATGGTCCGCAACGACCGGCTGCCCACGCTCGAAGTCGACCCGGAGACCTTCGCCGTGAAGATGGACGGCGTGCACGCGACAGTGCCGCCGGCCCGGAACCTGCCTCTGAGCCAGCTCTACTTCTTCAGCTGACCCCCCCGGACGCCCGCGCCGCCGTGTGCGGCGCCGGCGCACCCATGGAAAGGAGACGCCCGTGCTCGTCGAATCGGTGCTGGGCAACATGAACGAGCCGGACTGGACACTCCGGCTGAAGGAAGCGCGCATCGACGACCTGGTCCTGGACCAGTGGGACGCCCAGAAGAGCCGGATCCGCAAGATGACCAGCTCCGGCGCGGAGCTGTCGGTGGCGCTGGCCCGGGGGGTCCGGCTGCGCGACGGCGACATCCTGGCCTGGGACGACCTGACCGCCACGGCCGTGGTGGCCCGCGTCCAGCTGGGCGAGGTGATGGTGGTCCACCTCGACCAGCTGCGCGGCGAGTCCGCCGAGCTGCTGATCCGCTCGGCCGTCGAACTCGGTCACGCGATCGGCAACCAGCACTGGCCGGCGGTGGTCAAGGGCACCCGGATGTACGTCCCGCTGACAGTGGACCGCAAGGTGATGGACTCGGTGATGCGGACCCACGCGTTCAGCGGGATCACGCACGAGTTCGTTCCGGGCACCGAGATCATCGCGTACCTCGCCCCGCACGAGTCGCGGCGGCTGTTCGGTGGCGCCGACTCGACGCCGCACTCCCACCTCCCCGCCGACCTCAACTGAGCGGGGCCGGGCGGTGCGCACCATGGCCGAGACCCTGAAGCTCCTGCAGTTCGGCGACTCGGTCTTCCCGGTCGGTGCCTTCTCCTTCTCCAACGGGCTGGAGATGGCCGTCCAGCACGGTGTCGTGCACGACCGGAGCACCCTTCAGGACTTCGTCCGGACGGTCACCCGGCTCGCCGCCACGGGGGACGGGGTGGCGCTGCTCGCCGGTCACCGGGCGGCCCGGGCCGGCGACCTCGACCGGATCCGCCAGGCCGACGAGGCCGTGCACCTGCGCAAGATCAACGAAGAGATGCGCACCATGTCGGTCCGGATGGGCCGCAAACTGGCCGAGGCCGCCACCCGGATCGTCGGGGAGACGCTGCTCAAGAAGCGGATCGACGAGTCGGCGAACGGAGTGCCGGTCACCTACCCGGTCGCGCTCGGCGTGGTCTTCGCCGACCTCGGGGTCGACGAGCAGGACGCGTTCGCGGCCCACCAGTACGGCGCGGCGTCGACGGTGCTCAGCGCGGCGATCCGGCTGATGCCGGTGGACCACCTCGACGCGCAGTCGATCCTCTTCGCGGTCAACGAGCGGGTCGCCGACGACTACCGCGAGGTGCACACCGCGAACCTCGACGACATGCAGACCTTCGGACCGCATGCCGACGTGCTGGCCGCCGCGCACCAGCACGTGCACGTGCGGATGTTCATGAGCTGAATCCGCAGTCCGCGCAAACGAACCCAGGAAGGACAGGCACCGCATGAAGTCGGCAAGTCGTATCGGAGTGGGCGGCCCGGTGGGCAGCGGCAAGACCGCGATCATCGAGGCCGTGGTGCCACGGCTCGTGGAGAACGGGCTGCGGATACTGGTGATCACGAACGACGTGGTCACCACGGAGGACGCGAAGCACGTCCGGCGGGCGCTGACCGGGGTCCTGGTCGAGGAGCGGATCATCGGGGTGGAAACCGGGGCCTGCCCGCACACGGCCGTGCGGGAGGACCCGAGCATGAACCTCGCCGCCGTGGAGGACATGGAGTCCAAGTTCCCGGACAGCGACGTGGTGCTGATCGAGAGCGGCGGTGACAACCTCACCCTGACCTTCAGCCCCGCCCTGGTGGACTTCTTCATCTACGTCATCGACGTCGCCGCCGGCGACAAGATCCCGCGCAAGAACGGCCCGGGGATCTCCAAGTCCGACATCCTCGTGATCAACAAGACCGATCTGGCGCCCTACGTGGACGCCGACCTCGACGTCATGGCCCGCGACGCGGAGCTGATGCGCAACGGCAAGCCGGTCGTCTTCACCAACTGCAAGACGGGCGAGGGCGTCGACGAGCTGGTCTCGCTGGTCCGCCGCAACGCGCTCTTCGACGCCGAAGTGGTCGCATGATCTCACTGGACAGTGCCCGTGAGCTGGCGCCGTACCAGGACCAACCGGCGCAGCTGCCGGCCGCCGCCAACGGCAAGGTCGGCATCCTGCGCCTCGGGTTCGAGCGGCGCGGGGACCGCACGATCCTGCACGACCTCTACCGGCAGTCGCCGCTGCTGGTGCAGCGCGCGCTCTACTGGGACGAGGAGATGCCGCAGCTGCCCTGCGTCATGATCCTCACCACCTCCGGGGGCGTCCTGCAGGGCGACCGCCTGCACATGGACGTCACACTGGCGGCCGGCAGCCAGGCGCACCTCACCACCCAGGCCGCCACCAAGATCCAGGAGATGGACGCGAACTACGGGACGCAGGTCCAGCGGTTCACCCTGGACGAGGACGCCTACCTGGAGTTCCTCCCGGAGCCGACGATCCCCTACCGGGCCAGCCGGTTCGCCACCGACAGCCGGGTGCGCCTGCCGGAGAGCGCCACGTTGCTCTACGGCGAGATCCTGCAACCCGGCCGCAAGTACTACCGCGACGGTGAGCTCTTCGCGTACGACCTCTTCTCCTGCTCCCTGCGGGCCGAACGCCCCGACGGCCGGCAGTTGTTCGTGGAGAAGTTCGTGGTGACCCCCCGGCAGTTCGGCGTGGAGAGGGTCGGGGTGATGGACCGCTTCCACATCTTCGGCAACGTCGTGCTGCTCACCAGCCCCGAACGGGCGGCCCGGGTCTTCGACCGGACGTCGACGCCGGTCTGGGACGAGCAGACCCCCCTGGCCAGCGCCGTCGGCCGGCTGCCGAACGACGCCGGGCTCATCTTCAAGGTGCTCGGTCAGGAGACCGAGCCGGTCCGCGCCGCGGTCCGCGCCTTCTGCGTGGCCGCCCGGGAAGAGGTGACCGGCCGGACCTTCCCGCCGGCGTTCAGCTGGCGTTGATCTGGCGAGGAGACGTTCCGTGACCGCAGTGGCGC
The DNA here is from genome assembly GCF_040649675.1 of Micromonospora parva. Lineage (NCBI taxonomy): Bacteria > Bacillati > Actinomycetota > Actinomycetes > Micromonosporales > Micromonosporaceae > Micromonospora > Micromonospora parva. The sequence continues at coordinate 194,242 of NZ_JBEZFX010000011.1, forward strand.
ACCGTTGGGACCGGCTCGGTGACGGCAACCCGCTTGTCGGGTTCGTCGACGCCTGCCTGCGCGGGCCGGCGCAGGTCCTGCTGCAGAACAACCCGCTCACCGGGCTGCTGGTCCTCGTCGCGGTCGCCTGGGGGGCGGTCGAGAACGGGCAGCCACGGATTTTCGGGGGAGGGGTCGTCGGCCTGCTCGTCGGCACCGCCACGGCGGTCGCCCTGCGGGTGGACGAGCCCTCCCTGCGCAAGGGACTGTTCGGCTTCAGCCCGTTCCTCACCGGCATCGCCGTGCCGACGTTCCTCGACGACCGGCCGCTGATGTGGCTCTACCTGGTGCTCGGCGCGATCGGCACGACGGTGGTCACGCTGGCCCTGAACACGATCTTCAAGACCTGGGGCCTGACCGCGTTCACCATGCCGTTCGTGCTGACGACGTGGGTGCTGCTGCTGGCCGCGTACCAGTTCGACCGCTTCACGGTGCTGACCAACCTCAAGCCGATGTTCCCCGGTGAGGGGCAGTTGACCGGTGGTCGTTTCGACTGGGACCTGATCCCCACCTTCCTGCGCGGGGTGTCCCAGGTCTTCCTGATCGACAGCTGGGTCACCGGGCTGATCATCCTGGTCGCGCTGCTGGTCAACTCCCGCTGGTCGGCGCTGTTCGCGGTGATCGGCGCGGTCGGGGCCACCCTGCTGGCGCTCTGGTTCGGCGCCGACTCGGCCTCGCTGGACAAGGGACTGTTCGGCTTCAACGCGGTGCTGACGGCGATCGCCGTGGGCGCGGTGCTGCACCGCCCCGGCGCGCTGGTGACCCTCTACACCCTCTTCGGCATCGCCCTCACGCTCTTCGTCCAGCTGGCCCTGGCGAGCGTGCTCACCCCACTCGCCATCCCGGTGCTGACCGGACCGTTCAACATCACCACCTGGCTGTTGCTGCTGCCCAAACGGCACTTCGCGCCGGTGCCCAACCACGAACGCGTCAAGGAGTCCGTCGTCACCGCGGTGCGACACACCGTCTGACGTCCCGACAGGAGAGGTGAGCCCCCATGCTCGCTCAGGAAGCGGTGAACTCGGGCGACACCGCCTGGGTGCTCGTCTGCACCGGCCTGGTGTTGTTCATGACCCCCGGCCTGGCCGCCTTCTACGGCGGTATGGTCCGCACCCGCAACGTCCTCGCGATGTTGCAGCAGAACATGATCGCGCTGGGCGTCGTCAGCCTGACCTGGGTCCTGGTGGGATACACCATCGCCTTCGGCGACGACGCGGGCAGCGGCCTCTTCGGCAACCTCGAACTCTTCGGACTGACCGACCTCAAGACCCCACCCGCACCCCACCTGCACGTGGTCGCCGGCCAGGTGACCATTCCGACGCTGGCCTTCGTCGCCTACCAGATGATGTTCGCGGTGATCACCCCCGCGCTCGTCACCGGCGCCACGGCCGGTCGGCTGAGGTTCGCCGGCTGGGTGGCGTTCCTGGCGATCTGGTCCATCGTCGTCTACGCGCCGATCGCGCACTGGCTCTGGCACCCGGACGGCTGGTTGGCCGCGTTCGGCACCCAGGACTGGGCCGGTGGAATGGTGGTGCACGCCTCGGCGGGCGCCGCCGTGCTGGGCACGTTGCTGGTCGTCGGACGCCGTCGTGGCTGGCCACGCACCGCCTCCCCACCCAACTCCATCCCGCTGACCATCCTCGGGGCGGGCATCCTGTGGTTCGGGTGGTTCGGTTTCAACGGGGGAGACGGACTCCAGGCCAACGGCCTGGCCGCCCAGGCGCTGATCAACACCCACCTGGCGGCCGCCGCCGGCATGATCGTCTGGCTGGTGGCGGAGCGGCTGAAGGACGGCCACAGCACCGTCGTCGGCGGCGTCTCCGGGGCGGTCGCGGGGCTCGCGACCGTCACCCCCGCCGCCGGGTACGTCAACACGCTCTCCGCCATCGCCATCGGCGCGATCGCCGGGTTCGTCTGCCACTTCGCGCTGCGGCTGAAGTACCTGCTGCGGCTCGACGACGCGTTGGACGTCCTCGCGGTCCACTTCGTCGGCGGCATGCTCGGCTCGCTGCTGGTCGGCTTCTTCGGCGACAGCGGTGTCAACCCGCTCGGCAAGGACGGACTCTTCTTCGGCGGCGGCGGATCCCTGCTCTGGCACCAGGTCGTCGGCGTGGTCACCGTGGTGGTCTTCTCCTTCGTGCTCAGTTGGGCGATCGCCGCCGCCGTGCAGGCCACGCTCGGGCTGCGGGCCCGCGCCGAGGTGCAGGACAACCTCGACCACGCCCAGCAGGACGCCGACGCGTACCACCTGGGCGGTGTGGCGGGTCTCAACGGCAGCGGCGCGCCCCAGCGTCGGCGCGAACCCGAACGCGGGCGCGACGCGCAACGACCGGCCCGGCCGCCGCAGGACGCCCGACTGGTGACCGCGACGGTCAATCCGACCCTGCTGCCGACCACCCGGGAGCTACGCGACGCGCTGGTCGGCGCCGGCGCCACCGCCATCGTGCTCTTCGACGCCACGGTCTCCACCGCCGAGCCGGCCGCCCGTTCGCTGCCCCGAGGGTTCTGGCAGGACCAGGACCTCGTGGGCCGGGCCCGGGTCGAGGTGGTGGTGGAACGCGCGGCGGTGCCCGCGGTACTGGACGTGCTGGTCCGCTACGGCGCGGACCGCTCCGAGTGCTTCGTGCAGGACGTTCAGCTCGCGACGGACGTGCGCTGAACAGGTACGCCCCGGCGCGACACCGACCACCGTCACCGACCGGTACGCAGCAGCAGCGACAGGCTGGCCAGGGTCAGCGTTCCCCAGGCCGGCACCCAGAGCGGCTGTTGCTGTGCCACGGTGCCGAGGCCGCCCCCGGCGGCGTAGCAGGTCAACGCCAGCAGCCCCAGGAAGGTGCCCTGCCGGGCCCGCGATCGGCCGGTGTCCGGTCCGACCAGCCACCGTCCGATGCGTTCACCGAGCTTGGCCACCGTGCCCGACTGGTAGGTGACGGCAGTGGTGATCCCGGCGGTACGGGCGAACAGCGTCGCCAGCGCGCCCATGGCGAGACCGCCGGCGGCGGCCAGCCCGACCCGCGCCGGCCCGCCCTGCCGGCCGTAGTCGAGCAGCACGTTGAGCGCCGTCCAGAGGGCCATGGCGAGCACGGCGCAGGCGAGCCCCCGCGAGGACTGCGACCACCGGCCCGGTGCCGTTCGGACCTGCGAGACGACGCCCGTCCCGACGGCGAACGCGACCAGCGAGGCCGCGGACTCGGGCCAGGCGGCGTGTCTGCCGGCCAGGCCGATGCCCAGCAGGACGGCGTTGCCCGACTGGTTGGCGACGAAGGCCCCGTAGTGCAGGAAGGCGAAGGCGTCGACGAAGCCGGCGGTGCCGGTGGTGAGGGCGAGGACCAGCAGCGGATGGCGGAACTCCCGGTACACGTCCTGGGGGTCCGCGGTGAACGACGGCCGCGCGGATGCCGAGTCGCCCATCGCGTTGCGCACCCTCCGACAGCGGCCCCGGACACGCCAGGCACAACGCACTGTACCGAACCGGTCACGCGGCTCAGCCCGTTTCACGGCGGATCGACGGTTTCACGCCTGGTCGGCGCTCTCGCGCCGGGTCGGCCTGGGCGACGCGAACCCGGTCGGGGCGGCGGGCGACGACCCCGGTCGGGCGCAGGTCATAGGGTGGTCCCCGTGGCGACCCTCCTGCTTCTGCGACACGGCCGGACGACAGCGAACGCGGACGGCGGTCTGGCCGGCCGCCAGCCGGTCGAGTTGGACGACACCGGGCGCGCCCAGGCCAGCGCGGTCGGCGAGCGGCTGCGGCAGGTGCCGTTGGCCGCCGTGGTGACCAGCCCGCTGATCCGCTGCCGGCAGACCCTGGAGTTGGCGCTCCCGCAGGCCACCCCGGTCGTCGAGGACGGCCTGATCGAGTGCGACTACGGCAGTTGGGAGGGTCAGCCGCTGAAGAAGCTCGCCAAGGAGCCGCTCTGGCCGGTGGTGCAGCAGCACCCCAGCGCGGCCGTCTTCCCGGGCGGGGAGGCGATGGCGGCGATGGCGGCGCGGGCCGTGGCGGCGGTGCGCTCCTGGGATGCCCGGGTGAACGCCGAACACGGGCCCGAGGCGGTCTGGTTGGCCTGCAGCCACGGCGACGTGATCAAGGCCATCGTGGCGGACGCGCTCGGCGTACACCTGGACGCCTTTCAGCGGATCGTGGCCGACCCGGCGTCGGTGACGGCGATCCGGTTCACGCCGCTGCGTCCGTTTCTGGTGCGTCTCAACGACACCGGCGGCGACCTGACGGCGCTGGTGCCGCCCCCGGCCAAGCGGCGTCGGCGCGCGAGCCGGGTGGCCGACTCGGACGCGGCCGTCGGCGGCGGGGCGGGTGCGTCGCGGTGAGGCGGGTCACCACCCCACCTCCGGCCGCTGCGTCAACGCCCGCCACGCCCGGGTGCAGCCCCTGGTACGCCGGGCGCGCCGCCACTGCGGCGATTCGCGTCGGTGGGGTGCGCGGTGCCCAGGCGGGCCGGATAGGGTCGTGGGTATGACCCACCAGGTGCACGCCTTCGAACCGCCGGAGCGGTTCGTCGCCGGGACTGTCGGGCCGCCGGGGGAGCGCACGTTCTTCCTGCAGGCCCGCGGCGGCGGCAGGCTGGTCAGCGTCGCGCTGGAGAAGGTCCAGGTGTCCCTGCTCGCCGAGAAGCTGGAGGAGCTGCTCACCGAGGCGCAGCGTCGCTTCGGGGTGGACCTCCCCGAGCTGGCGCCGGTGATCGGCGACAACGAGCCGCTGGACACTCCGGTCGACGAGGAGTTCCGGGTCGGGACCCTCGGGCTGGCCTTCGACGTGGACACCGCGACCGTGGTGATCGAGGCGATCGCGGCGGGCGAGGTGGAGCCCGAGGTCGAGCTCGGCGACGAGGACGACGACGAAGACGACGAGGACGACGACGAGCCGGACGAGGACCTCGATCGCCTCCGGGTCCGGCTCACCCCGCAGGCGACCCGCCAGTTCATCGAGCGGGCCCGGCGAGTGGTCAACGCGGGCCGGCCACCGTGCCCGCTCTGCGGCCAACCGTTGGACCCCGCCGGGCACCTCTGCCCGCGGCACAACGGTTACCACCGGTGACCTCGTCCGGCCTCCAGCCTCGCCAGGACGGCGACGCCGCGCTGCGGCTGCTGCGTGACGGCGTCCTCGACCTGGAGGGTCGGCTGGTCGACGCGTCGAACACGACGCTGCGCGGCATCCTGACCCTGGACGGGATGACCGCCCGCTGCGTCTACAAGCCGGTCCGTGGCGAGCGCCCCCTCTGGGACTTTCCCGACGGCACCCTGGCCGGTCGGGAAGTCTCGGCGTACCTGGTCTCCCGGGCCACCGGGTGGGGTCTGGTGCCGCCCACCGTGCTGCGTGACGGCCCGCTCGGCCCCGGCTCCTGCCAGCTCTGGATCGACGAGCCGGAGGACGCCGAAGCGCTCGTCGGTTTCCTGCCCGCCGGGGAGCTGCCGCCGCGCTGGATCCCGATCGCCGCGGCCCGGGACGACGACGGCGCCGCGTACGCCCTGGCCCACGCCGACGACCCACGGCTGGCCCGGCTCGCGGTGCTCGACGCGGTGCTCAACAACGCCGACCGCAAGGGCGGTCACGTGCTCGTCGGCGCCGACGACCGGATCTACGGCGTGGACCACGGGGTGAGCTTCCACGTGGAGGACAAGCTGCGCACGGTGCTCTGGGGTTGGGCCGGCAAGCAGTTGCCCCCGGACGCCGTGGAGATGCTCGACGCGCTGGCCGGGCAGGTCGCCGGGCCGCTCGGCGCGGAGCTGGCCGACCACCTGACGATCAGCGAGGTGGCCGGGGTGGCCGCCCGGGTCGACCGGCTGCGCGAGACCGGCAGCTTCCCGCTGCCACCGGAGGACTGGCCGGCGATGCCCTGGCCACCCATGTGAGCCGCTGTCATCTTGATCACCCGTGGGGTGCTCCGGCGTCGTCGCCGGGCTGGCTAGGCTGATCCCATGGAGTCTTGGGCGGGACACGAGGTGCCACGGCTGCCGGGCAGGGGCGAGCCGCTGGCGTTGTACGACTCGGCGCGGCAGGGTGTCCACCCGAGTGAGCCGGCCGACGCGGGAAGCATGTACGTCTGCGGCATCACCCCGTACGACGCCACCCACCTCGGCCACGCCGCCACCATGATCACGTTCGACCTGGTGCAGCGGATGTGGCGCGACTCCGGCCGCCCGGTGCGCTACGTGCAGAACGTCACCGACATCGACGACCCGCTGCTGGAGCGGGCCGCCCGCGACGGCGAGGACTGGGTGGTCCTGGCGATGCGCGAGACGGCGCTGTTCCGGGAGGACATGGAGGCGCTGCGGATCATCCCGCCGGCGCACTACGTGGGCGCCGTCGAGTCGATCCCGGACATCGTCGAGAAGGTCGAGGTGCTGCTCAAGGACGGCGCCGCGTACCGGCTCGACGACGGCACCGGCGACGTCTACTTCGACATCTCCGCCACGCCCCGCTTCGGCTACGAGTCGAACCTGACCCGCGAGCAGATGCTGGAGATCTTCCCGGAGCGCGGCGGCGACCCCGACCGGGCCGGCAAGCGGGACCCACTGGACCCGCTGCTGTGGCGCGGAGCCCGCGAGGGCGAGCCGTCCTGGCCGGGCGGCGAGCTGGGCCCGGGCCGCCCCGGCTGGCACATCGAGTGCGCGGTGATCGCGCTCAACCTGCTCGGCGACCGGATCGACGTGCAGGGCGGCGGCAACGACCTGCTCTTCCCGCACCACGAGGCGTCCGCCGCGCACGCCGAGCGGCTCACCGGTCAGGCGCCGTTCGCCGAGCACTACGTACACGCCGGGATGATCGGCCTGGACGGCGAGAAGATGTCCAAGTCCCGGGGCAACCTGGTCTTCGTGTCCCGGCTGCGCGCCGACAAGGTCGACCCGATGGCGATCCGGCTGGCGCTGATCTCCGGGCACTACCGCAGCGACCGTACCTGGACCGACGAGCTGCTCGCCGCCGCGTACGAGCGTCTGGACCGTTGGCGGCGGGCCGCCGCCGCGCCCGCCGGGCCGTCCGGGGCTGAGCTGCTGGCCGAGGTACGCGCCCGACTGGCCGACGATCTCGACACCCCCGGCGCGCTGGCGGTGGCCGACCGCTGGGCCGAGGCGGCCCTGGCCGGCGCCACGGACGACCCGGAGGCCCCCGCGCTCTTCGCGAACACGGTGGACGCTCTCCTGGGCATCCGCCTCTAGCCCCCCGCCCCCGGCGGCGGACACCCGCCCGCCCGCACGCCGCGCGTCGGTTGCGGGAGGATGATCGACTCGGTTTTCAGGAAGTCGCGGCGTCCCGACCAGTGCGATGCCCCGACTTCCACAAAGCCGAGTCGATCACCCCAAGACACCCGATCGATCCCGACAAGACGCCGCACAGTTAACCCAGACCGCGTTGATCATGAGGTTGGCGGGCATTTCGATCTCTGCCGGATCCGTCAACCTCATGATCGACCGGGGTGCGCGCGGGGTGCGCGCGGGGTGCGCGCGGGGTTGTGGTCCGTGGGGACCGTCAGCCCAGGATTAGGCCGGGGTCGGGTTCTGGGTCCGGGCTTGGGCCGGGGATCTTGTACTCCTCGGTGAGCGTGGTCATCGGGCCGGGCCAGGTCGCCTGGGACACCTCGATCGGCTTGCGGTGCGCGTCGTACGCGACGTGCAGCAGGTGCAGCACGGGGGTGTCGGGTCGGATCTGGAGGATCTCGGCCTCCTCCCGGCTCGGCTGGCGGGCGCTGATCGTGTCGGTGGCCGAGACGTAGCGCCGCCCGGTGGCTTCCTCGGCCTCCTGGTAGAGCGGTCGGCCGAACGCCTCGGTGCGCTCCAGGGAGGTGCCCGCGGTGTCGCGGGGCAGGAACCAGGAGGCGCCCACCTCGACGGGGGAGTCGTCGGTGCGTACGAGGTGCCGGCGGCACAGCAGGCTGGTGCCGTCGGACACGCCGAAGGCGTCGGCCACCTCGGCGGGGGCGGGGGCGGGCCCGACGGAGACGAGCTGCTGCCGGTACCGGGCGGCCAGGTCGGTGTGGTAGCCGCGGAAGCCGCCGTAGCGGCCCCGGGAGAGGCGGTTGAGTCGGCGGCGGGTGCCCCGGACGTACGTACCGGAGCCGGGTTTGGTGATCAGGATGCCCTCGACCCGCAGCTGGTCGACGGCGCGTTGCACGGTCTGCTTGGCGACGCCGAACATCTCGGCGATGGCCGGGATGGACGGCAGCCGCTCGCCCGGCCCCCAGTCGCCGCGGCGGACCTGGGCCTTGAGCTGCGCGGCGATCTGTCGGTGCGGGAACTCGGCGGCCCCGGGGTTGATCTGCACACCCGCCTCCTTGATCACATCTAGGTTCCTAGGATGCCCTAGCGGGTGTGACGGCGCCACCCCGGACACGCCAAAACGGGCCCCCGGACCACAAAGGTCCGAAGGCCCGCAGAGGAGCGGCGGCTACCAGGAACCGGCGGTGGGGCCGGCGGAACCGCCCCGGCGGCGCAGGTACTTCTCGAACTCCTGGGCGATCTCGTCACCGGTCAACGGGGTGATGCCCTCGTCGCCGACCCGTTCCTCCAGCTCGCGGACGTACTCGCCCAACTCGGCGTCCTGCTCGGCGGCGCTGCGCACCCGCTGCTCCCACTCGGCGGACTCCTCGGCCAGGTCGGCCATCGGCACCGGCAGGTCGACGACCTCCTCGACCCGGTGCAGCAGGGCGAGGGTGGCCTTCGGGCAGGGCGGGTTGTTGGCGTAGTGCGGCACGTGCACCCAGAACGAGACGGCGTCCACCTCGGCGCGGGTGCACGCGTCGTGCAGCACGCCGACGATGCCGGTCGGGCCGTCGTACCGGGTGGGGGTGAGCTGGTAGCGCTCGGCGGCCTGCGCGTCCGAGGCGCTGCCGCTGATCGGCAACGGCCGAGTGTATGGAACGTCGGCCAGCAACGCGCCGAGCAGCACCACCCGTTCCACCTCCAGGCTGTGGCAGATCTCCAGCACCTGCTCGCAGAACGTCCGCCAGCGCATGCTCGGCTCGATGCCGCGGATCAGCACCACGTCGCGGTCGGTGCCCTCCGGGCTGGCCACCATGAACCGGGTCGTCGGCCACTCCACCCGCCGGGTCTCCCCGTCGGCCATGGTGATGGTGGGCCGGCTGACCTGGAAGTCGTAGAAGTCCTCCGGATCCAACTCGGCGATCTGCCGGGCGTTCCAGACCTGCTCCAGGTGCTCGACAGCGGCGGTGGACGCGTCGGCGGCGTCGTTCCAGCCCTCGAACGCGGCGATCGCCACGGGGGACCGCAGCACCGGCAGTCCGTCGAACTCGGTCACGCCGTCACCTCACCCTGCTCGTCGCGGCTGGCGCCGGGACCGCGCCCGGTCGTCATGCCGTGGTGCACGGTGGCGTCCCTGTTGTCCTTCACGTCCGTCAGCCTACGTGCAGGGCGGGGGCACGGCCCGTCGGCCGCGCCGGTCGGCCGCTCCGACAGCAGGTCATACCCGAACGAACCAGACAGGGTGATCCCCGTGACACAATAGGGGATCGCTCGAGGATGGTCGTGGAGTCCGGCCGAATCGCACTAACCTGAACGGGTGCGGACTTCATTGATGGATGTGCTGGCTGAGCGGGTTCTCATCGCCGACGGTGCGATGGGCACGATGCTCCAGGCCGCGGACCTCACGCTCGACGACTTCGACGGGCTCGAGGGGTGCAACGAGATCCTCAACGTCACCCGCCCGGACGTGGTGCGAGGGGTGCACGACGCCTACCTGGCCGCCGGTGCGGACTGCGTGGAGACCAACACCTTCGGCGCCAACCTCGCCAACCTCGCCGAGTACGACATCCCGCAGCGCATCCGCGAGTTGTCCGAGGCGGGCGCCCGGATCGCCCGGGAGGCCGCCGACGCGGCCAGCACCCCGCAGCGGCCCCGGTTCGTGCTCGGCTCGATCGGGCCGGGCACCAAGCTGCCCACCCTCGGGCACGCCGACTACTCGACCCTGCGCGACGCCTACCAGGAGAACGCCGCCGGTCTGATCGCTGGCGGCGCGGACGCGCTGATCATCGAGACCTGCCAGGACCTGCTCCAGGTCAAGGCGGCGGTGGTCGGGTCGAAGCGGGCGATGGCCGAGCTGGGCCAGTCGGTGCCGATCATCTGTCACGTCGCCGTGGAGACCACCGGCACGATGCTGGTCGGCAGCGAGATCGGTGCGGCCCTGGCCGCGATCGAACCGCTGGGCGTGGACCTGATCGGGCTCAACTGCTCGACCGGCCCGGCCGAGATGAGCGAGCACCTGCGGTACCTGTCGCAGCACTCCCGCATCCCGCTGTCGGTGATGCCGAACGCCGGCCTGCCGGTGTTGACCGCCGACGGGGCGTACTTCCCGCTGACTCCCGTGGAGCTGGCCGAGGCCCTGGAGCGGTTCGTCACCGAGTACGGCGTGGGGCTTGTCGGCGGCTGCTGCGGCACCACCCCGGAGCACATCCAGGTGCTGTCCGAGCGGCTGCACGGCGTGACCGCCCCGGCCCGTGAGCCCCGACACGAGGCGGGTGTGTCCTCGGTGTACCACCCGGTGCCGTTCGCCCAGGACGCGTCGGTGCTGATGGTGGGGGAGCGGACCAACGCCAACGGCTCGAAGGCGTTCCGGGAGGCGATGCTCGCCGGTGACTGGCGGGCCTGTGTGGAGATCGCCCGCAGCCAGGCGCGCGACGGCTCGCACCTGCTCGACCTCTGCGTGGACTACGTCGGCCGCGACGGCACCCAGGACATGCGGGAGCTGGCCGGCCGGTTCGCCACCGCGTCGACCCTGCCCATCATGTTGGACTCCACCGAGCCGGCGGTCGTCGAGGCCGGGCTGGAGATGCTCGGCGGGCGGTGCGTCGTCAACTCGGTGAACTTCGAGGACGGCGACGGCCCCGAGTCCCGGTACGCGCGGGTGATGCCGATCGTCCGCGAGCACGGCGCCGCGGTGGTGGCGCTGCTCATCGACGAGGAGGGCCAGGCCCGTACCCAGGAGTGGAAGGTCCGGGTCGCGACGCGGTTGATCGACGACCTGACCGGCCGGTGGGGCATGGACCGCTCCGACATCCTGATCGACGCGCTGACCTTCCCGATCGCCACCGGGCAGGAGGAGACCCGCCGCGACGGCCTTGAGACGATCGAGGCGATCCGCGAGATCGCCCGCCGCTACCCGGGCGTCAACTTCACCCTGGGCATCTCGAACATCTCCTTCGGCCTCAACCCGGCGGCCCGGCAGGTGCTCAACTCGGTGTTCCTGCACGAGTGCGTGCAGGCCGGCCTGACGTCGGCGATCGTGCACGCCAGCAAGATCCTGCCGATGTCGAAGATCCCCGACGAGCAGCGCGAGGTCGCCCTGGACCTGGTCTACGACCGGCGTCGCGAGGGATACGACCCGGTGCAGCGGTTCCTGGAGCTCTTCGAGGGCGTCGACGTGACCAGCGCCCGGGCCAGCCGGGCCCAGGAGTTGGCCGCGCTGCCGCTGGACGAACGGCTCAAGCGGCGGATCATCGACGGTGAGCGCAACGGCCTGGAGGCCGACCTGGACGACGCGATGGCCGGCGGCCGATCCCCGCTGTCGATCATCAACGACATCCTGCTGGACGGCATGAAGGTGGTCGGTGAGCTGTTCGGCTCCGGCCAGATGCAGCTGCCGTTCGTGCTCCAGTCCGCCGAGGTGATGAAGACCGCGGTGGCCTACCTGGAACCGCACATGGAGACCGCGGAGGACGGCGGCAAGGGCCGCATCGTGCTCGCCACAGTGCGCGGCGACGTGCACGACATCGGCAAGAACCTGGTCGACATCATCCTGTCCAACAACGGCTACGAGGTGGTGAACATCGGCATCAAGCAGCCGATCAGCGCCATCCTGGATGCCGCCGAGCAGCACCGCGCCGACGCGATCGGCATGTCCGGGCTGCTGGTGAAGAGCACCGTCATCATGAAGGAGAACCTGGCCGAGATGGCCACCCGCGGGGTCGCCGAGCGGTGGCCCGTCCTGCTGGGTGGGGCGGCGCTGACCCGCGCGTACGTGGAGGACGACCTGCGCGCGATGTTCCCCGGGCAGGTGCACTACGCGCGGGACGCGTTCGAGGGTCTGTCCCTGATGGACAGGGTGATGACCGCCAAGCGTGGCGGCGCGCCGGTGATCGACCCCGAGCGGGAGGCGGCCCTCGCGGCCCGGCGGGCGCGCCGGGAACGGCAGCGCTCGGTGGTCAGCACGTCGCTGCCGGAGCTGCACGACTCCTCGGTCCGCTCCGACGTCGCCGCCGACGTGGCGGTGCCCACCCCGCCGTTCTTCGGCACCCGGGTGGTCAAGGGCGTGCCGATGGCCGACTACGCGGCACTGCTCGACGAGCGGGCCACCTTCTCCGGGCAGTGGGGCCTGCGCGGCGCCCGGGGCGGCAGCGGACCCTCCTACGAGGAGCTTGTCGAGACCGAGGGCCGCCCGCGCCTGCGGTACTGGCTGGACCGGTTGATCGCCGACCAGGTCCTTGAGGCAGCCGTGGTGTACGGCTACTTCCCGGCGTACTCCGAAGGCAATGACCTGGTGGTGCTCGACGAGAACGGGCACGCGGAGCGCGCCCGGTTCTCGTTCCCCCGGCAGCGGCAGGAGCGGCGGCTCTGCCTGGCGGACTTCTTCAAGCCCCGGGGCGAGCAGCTCGATGTGGTCGCGTTGCAACTGGTCACCGTCGGCCAGCCGGTCAGTGAGTACGCGGCGAAGCTGTTCGCCCGCAACGAGTACCGCGACTACCTGGAGGTGCACGGGCTCTCCGTGCAGCTCACCGAGGCGCTCGCCGAATACTGGCACCAGCGCATCCGCGCCGAGATGACCCTGCCCGACGGCCGCCCGCTGGGGCACGACGACCCGGCGGACCTGGCCGGCATCCTGCACAACGACTACCGGGGTTGCCGGTACGCGTTCGGCTACCCGGCCTGCCCCGACCTGGAGGACCGGGCGAAGATCATGGATCTGCTGGGCGCGGACCGGATCGGGGTCGAGCTGTCGGAGGAGTTCCAGCTGATGCCGGAGCAGGCCACCGACGCGATCGTCGTCCACCACCCGGAGGCCAACTACTTCAACGCCAAGTAACGGTGCAAGTGCCCTGACCTGCATGTGAGGTCGTCCGAACGGCGGCTGAGTCATGATCATGCCGCGGTCAGATGTGCTGGTCCGTTTGCCGCGATCGATGCTGCTCGCACCACGGCAGCTGAGGCAAGGCCCTAGCATCGGCCCCATGATCGAGGACTTCGCGGGTCGGCTCCTGCGCGACATGGCCGGCCTCGACCCGTGCACAGCGGTCGTCGACGCCGGCGAGCAGGATGTCGACGGGCTTACCGACTACAGCCCGGAGGGCCACCAGGCCCGCGCCGACCTCGCGGCCCGCGCCCTGCACGAACTCGAGACCGTGGGTGACGCACTGCCGGCCGCGACCGCGCTGCACGCCCACCTCGCCGAACGGCTGAGTGCGCGGATCGCCGTGCATGACGCCGGGGAGGACCTGCGCGAACTGCACGCGGCGGCCACCGGTCCGCTCCAGCTCATCCGCCAGGCCGTCGAGGCCGCGGTTCCGGGCCACGGCGCCGAGGGCGCGGCCTTCGAGGAGGGTTGGGCTCGTGTCTGCGCACGCCTGGCCGCGATCCCCACGGCCCTGGACGGGTACGCCCGCAGCCTCCTGCTTTCCGCGGAGCGCGGCAATGTGCCGGCCCGGCGTCAGGTGGAGCTGGTCACGCAGCGCTGTCGCACCTGGATCGACGACGATGTCGCCTTGGTGGATCGCTACGGCGATGGGCGTCAGCGGGCGTCGTTGCAGGCCGCAGCGACGGGCGCGCGAGCGGCGTACCAGAGACTGGCCGAGATGCTGACCGCAGACCTGGCACCACGGGCCGTTGAGGAGGAGGCGTTCGGTCAGCAGCGGTACGCACTCTGGGTGCGTACCTTCCTCGCGGCCCGCCCTGATCTGCGCGAGTTGTACGACTGGGGCTGGGACGAGTTCCGAGCGACAGAGGCAGAACTGATCGCGGAAGCGAAGGCCCTGGGCGGGAGCGTGCCCGAGGTGCTCGCCTGGCTCGCCAGCCCCGACGCGCCTGGCACGCTGCACAGCAGGGAGGCATTCGGCGGGTGGTTGCAGGAGCTGTTGGAGGCCACCACCGAGCGACTGGACGGCGTACATTTTGACATTCCCGCCCCGCTGCGGCGCATCGAGTCGCGGTTGACCACGTCGTCCGGTATTGCCTACATCGGGCCGTCGCGGGACGTGGCGCGGCCGGGCCGGGTCTGGTGGTCCGTCCTCGAGGACGCGACGAGTTTCCCCACCTGGTACGCGTACAGCACCGCCTATCACGAGGGCGTTCCCGGGCACCACCTCCACCTCGGCTCCGAGGTCTGCCGGGGAGGCCTTGGGCAGCGGTTGAACCTGCTCGGCGGCCTTGCCGGCAGCCAGGAGGGCTGGGCCCTGTACGCCGAGCGGTTCATGGACGAGCTCGGGCTCTACGACCAGCCGGGTGCTCGACTGGGCTATCTGTACATGCAGCTCCTGCGGGCGGCACGGGTCGTGCTCGACATCGGTCTGCACCTGCGGCTGCCGGTGCCGTCTGGTGACGGAGCAGTGTGGACGCCGGATGCTGCGCTGCAGCTGCTGCGGGACCGCTGTCATCAGGGGCCGTACGCGTCCGCCGAGCTTGCGCGTTACCTGGGCCGGCCAGGGCAGGCGCTGGCTTACAAGGTGGGTGAGCGCGTGTGGCTGGCAGGCCGCTCGTCCTTCCCCGGCGACCGGCGCGCATTCCATCGCTACGCGCTGGGGCTGGGTTCGCTGGGGCTGGATCAGTTGACGGCGGCCCTTGAGGTTGGCCGTGCGCCGTAGGGCGATCGCCAGGGGTGGTCAGGTGGTGTGCACGCCGCGCGCTCTGGCATTGTGATAGGTACCTTGCCATGACAAGGTAGTGGTATGCAGCCCGATCCGAAGCTCGTTGCGTTGCGGCGCGGCCTGCTCGAACCACTCGTCCTGGCTGCCGTCGAGTCCCAGCAGCGGTACGCGGCCGAGATCCTCGCCGCTCTACAGCAGGCAGGTTTTCCCGCCCAGGAGGGCACGCTGTATCCGCTGCTGAGCAAACTCCGTCGAGACGGGCTCGTGCACCACGAGTGGCGTGAGTCGCCGTCCGGGCCACCCCGGAAGTACTTCTCCCTCACGGATGCCGGCAGGGGGCAGCTCACCGCGTTCCGCGACTACTGGGGCGAACTGACCCTCATGATCAACACGATTGGACGATGATTCGTGAACGAGCCGGTATCCATCCGCCTCGTGCTGCCCGTCGTCCCGACGGTCACCGACTACGAGCGCCAACGGGACGCACCGCGATACCCGTGAACCGACAGCGCACAGCCGGAAGGGACAGTCCCGCCCGGGCATGCGGCGCCGGCCCTTCAGGTGCGACGCTGCCGAGATGCGACAGGTCACAGTGCTCGGAAGTTGCGGTGGCTTCCCCGAACCCGGCCGCGCCTGCAGCGGTTTCGCAATGGACTGGGACGGCTACCGCTTGGTGCTGGACCTGGGCTATGCCACGCTGCCGCGGCTGCTCAGACACTGGCCGGACGGCGTGCTGGACGCTGTCGTCGTCACCCACGAGCACCCGGATCACTGCGTCGACCTGCACGGTCTGTTCAGGATGCGGTTCTACGGTCAACCCGGGGGACCACGGCTGCCGTTGTTCTGCCCGCCCGGCGTGCTCGACCGGCTCAGCGGCTTGGAGCCCGATGTCGATCTACAGGCGGTCTTCGACCTGCACCCGTTACCCGGCGGGTACCGGGTCGGGCCGTTCGACCTGACCGGGCTGTCTCTCCCGCACTTCGTGCCCAACGCCGGCGTCCGGATCGCGGCCGACGGGATTGTCCTGGCCTACTCCGGGGACACCGGGCCGACTCCCGCGCTGGCCGAGCTGGGACGTGACGCTGACCTGTTCATCGTCGAGGCGACGGACCGCGACGGCGAGACGAGCCGTCCCACCCGAAACCTGTTGACCTCCACCGAGGCTGGTCGGTGGGCTCGTCGGGCGGGCGCCCGCCGCCTGATGCTCACCCACTTCTGGCCGGGCAACGACCGGGAGGTGGCGGTGTCGGCCGCGCAGGTGGAGTTCGGCAGTGCCGTTATGGCGGCTGAGGAAGGGCTCACGCTGACGCTCGGGACGCCAGACAGCGGATGCGCCTGTCGCCGCTGCGGCTGATCAGCCGCGATTGTCGCTTGAAGGTCAAGGGGTCGCCGGGCCACACGGGCACCGGCAAGATGGTGGCGTGGAGACTGAGCCCGTCACAGCTGGCCGGGCGGTGTTCGTGGACGGGCTGGAGGGCTTGCCTGGCAGCTCGAGCGGCTGTCGCCTTGCCCTGGCGTTGGCATGTCCGGTTCTTCTTCGTGCCGCTGACGTCTGGTGGGTTGAGGATGAGGTGCTGTACGTCCAGCGCGGTGACGCCCCGGCGGTGGCGCATCGGGGTGGCCTCGAATGGCGTCGGCGCTGGTAGCGCGCAGGGGCCTGGTTCCCGCTACGGTGTCGCTGTGTCTCGATTCAGCATGATGGCCCGCGTCGACATCCCCGGCGAGGTGGTCGACGCCGAAGCCTGGATCGCGCGATATCGCGAGTCGTTGACCTCAATCGCGGAGAGCGGCTGCGGCTGCTGCGTACGTGCGTGGCAGATCGAGGGACCGCAAGAGTTGGTCGACACGATCCCGCTGGTGCTCACGGCCTCGACGGAGTGGGACCGGGACTAGTCACCGCAGGGTCGCAGCTCGGCCAAGGGCCACAGGTTTGCGGCGTACTGGTCGACGTCGAACGTCAACGTGCCACGATCTCCAACGTCGGGCAGCTGGCGACCGATGTCGGTCCACTGCACTTGCCGCTCCCTCGCAGCAGCCGGGCAGACAGCACGCCGCAGCCCCCAGTTTCGCAACTGGGGCAGGATGTTAGAGCCCTGGGATGCCGTAATCGGGGGTGTCACGCTCACGGTTCGGTGGATCGTGCCTCTCCCCGTGCTCATCGGACGGCATCATTCTATCTATTTCTTCTAAGAGTTCTTGGTAGGGCGGGCGTTCCGTCGGCACCTGTGTAAATCTTATCTCCGGACCCATCAGTAATTGTTTGCCGCGCGTCGACGGTGTCTCGCCTGCGGGGACAGTGGGGTCAGGAGTGTCACCGGGAGGCGGTGGGGACTCTTCCGACGCTGAAGGCATTGAGGACAGGTTGCCAGGTTCTCTGCCCGCTGGTTCCGGTGCGTGCGCGCGGTCTTTCTCGGGTTGCGCGATTGACCGTTGACGTGGAGAGTCGCCGTCGGATCGTTTCGGTGGTCGCGGCGCTGGCGGGACATGTCGTGGCTGGGCGGGTCTTGTCCACTGTCGTCCGCTGATGTCCGGGCCTCGCTTCCTGCGCGATTCGTTCCACGCCGAGGGCAGGATCGACAGGATCATCTCGATCAGGCGCAGGATGTGCGCGAGCAGCGCAGGGGTTTCCACATCACGTCCGTTCCTCCTCGCCTCTTCGGTTTGGAGGTGATAAATATGATAAGTTACGAAAATTGCTGCCAGGCTCATCAGAAGGCCGCCCGCGGTGCCTGCCAGGGCTATCCAGTCGGATATCTGCATGGATCGATTCTGCACGCCGGCCGCAACTGCCGATCTTGCGGTATCTCCCTGGTCGACAGCCCGGTTGCTGTGGCACACCAGATGCGGTGACCGCACGTCACCCGGCGAGCGTGCCGTCCGCATTCATGATCTGGTCCCGTACCAGCGGTGCGACAGCCGCGACGCGGCAGACGGTCTGCTCTGAATGTCGAAGACCGCCGGGTGGCTCCGTCCTCGGGGAGGATGCGGTCATCGTGATCGCAGCAGAGCAGGGAGATCCGGCATGGCGATCCAGCGGATGGACAACGTCCTCATCGTGGTCGAGGACCTTGACGCGGTCATCGCGTTCTTCGTCGAACTCGGCATGGAGGTGGAGGGGCGGGGGCCGGTCGAGGGGCGGTGGGTGGAGCGGGTCATCGGGATCGACGACGTCCGGCAGGAGGTGGCGATGCTGCGGACCCCGGACGGCCACGGCAAGGTCGAGTTGGCGATGTTCCACCGACCAGCGGCGATCATCACGGCACCGAGGGACGCGCCGGCGAACACGCTGGGCATTCGGCGGATCATGTTCGCCGTCGACGACATCGAGGACGTGGTCGCCCGGCTGCGCGGCCACGGCGCCGAACTGGTCGGCGAGGTGGAGCGGTACGAGGACATCTTCCGGCTCTGCTACGTCCGCGGCCCCGAGGGCATCGTCGTCGGCCTGGCCGAACAGCTCCGCTGACGCCGCCGCCGGTCGGTCCCACCCGCACCACTTCACTGTTGTCGGGGCCTCGCGAGCGGCGCAGACCACTACATCAGTGAAGTAGTGCGGCCCTTGGCGACGCCACGCCACCGCCGACGGCGGGCTCAGGAGATCAGGGTGCCGCCGTCCACCGTCACCACGGTGCCGGTGGCGTAGGTCGCCCGCAGGAGGTAGACGAACGCCTCGGCGACCTCCTCGGGCTCACCCACCCGACCGAGCGGAAGGGACTCGCTGAGCTGCGCGTACATCTGCTCTCGGGTTTCTTCGGGCAGGGAGTCCCACAGCGGTGAGCGGATCACGCCGGCGGAGACGGCGTTGACCCGGATCGGGGCGAGTTCGACGGCGAGCGCGCGGACCAGCGCGTCGATCGCCCCGGTGATGCTGGCCGCTACCGACCAGCCGGCGTTGGGCCGGTGGTTGGCGGTGCCGGTGGTGAGGGTGATCGACCCGCCGGGGCGCAGGTGCGGCAGTGCCGCGTTGACCGCCGACAGGGAGCCGAAGTAGCGCAGGTCGAAGGCGGTCCGGGCGGCGTCGAGGTCGAGGGCGTCGACGGCCATCAGCGCGAGGGGTTCCCCGGCGGTGTAGACGAGGTGGTCGAACGAGCCGAGGTCGCGGAACAGCCGGGACACGGCACCCGGGTCGGTGAGGTTGGCGACGTACCCCTGGGTGGTGGTCGGCAGAGTCGTCAGGGCGCGGTCCACGCTGCGCTGGTTGCTGGAGGCGACCACGACCTGGGCGCCCTCGCGGGCGGCGCGGGCGGCGGTGGCGAGGCCGATCCCCGAGGTTCCGCCGAGTACGACGACGCGCTTGTCGATGAGGGTCATGATCGTGTCCTTCCGGGTCGGGTGGTGGAGACGGCTACCACCGTGCTCCGCCGGGAACGTCCGCGTCCAAGACCTCTTTCACCTCCTGTGATGCCCGTTGGGCATCACTCCACTCATACCCGTCGGGTATCGTGGAACCGCCCGGAGCGGCAACCGGACGGGGGCGCTGTGGACGTCGATCTGCGCAAGCTCCGCTACTTCGTGGCGGTCGCGGAGGAGCTGCACTTCGGTCGGGCCGCCGCCCGGCTGCACATCGCCCAGCCGGTCCTGTCACGGCAGATCCGGGCGTTCGAGCACGAACTGCGCGCCGAGCTCTTCGTTCGGGACCGCCGCTCCACGGTGCTGACCGAGGCCGGTCGGCAGCTGCTGACCGACGCCCGTGCGCTGCTCGCCTCGGCGGAGGCCCTACGGCGGCGGGTGCAGCGGGCCGCCCACGGCAGGCCGACGTTCACCATCGCGTTCATGCCCGGCCTGCTCGTCACCGCCGACGCCCGCGCCATCGGCCAGCGACACCCCGACCTGGCCGTCAACGTCGTCCGGACCTCCTACGACGACCAGGCCGACATCGTCCGTGACGGGCGCGCGGACGTCAGTTACGTCCGGCTTCCGGTCGACCAGCGCGGCCTGCGCCTGCGGCCACTGTTCAGCGAACCCCGCGTCGTCGTCCTGCCCACCGATCACCGGCTGGCCGGCAAGGAGTCGGTCGACCTCGCCGAGCTGGCCGGGGAACGGCTCTTGCAGGACCCGGACGCGGTGCCGGAGTGGCGGGACCTGCCGAACCGTCCCATCGACAGCGACCCTCGCCCTCGGCCCGCGCTGAACTCCGTCGAGGAGAAGCTGGAGCATGTCGCCGCGTACGTCGGGACGGTGATCCTGCCGCTGTCGACGGCGACGTTCTACACCAGACCGGACGTCGTTCACGTGCCCGTCGCCGACCTCGGCCACAACCAGGTGTGCCTGGCCTGGGCCGAGGACAACCGCTCACCGCTGGTGCACGAGTTCGTCGACCTCGCGGCGCCACCACCGGGTGATCGGCGCCAAGGAGGGTCAGGCGCTCCGGAAGGTCTCGCGTAGCGCCGGGTCCAGCGGGCGGCCACTCGTCGGCTCGATGAACAGGTTGGCGAGCAGGAGATCGCCCAGGTAGGTCGGGTTCACTCCGGACTCCTTGCGGCCGAGGGCCTGCGCCGCACCGCCGAGTCGCAGGGCGGCCCGCGCCGCGCCGGCCGGCAGGCGGCCGACCCGGCGGGGCCGGCCGACCGCCGCGGCGATGCGCGCGAGCATGTCGTGCCAGCTGAGGTTCTCGTCGGCGACCGGGAGGTCCGCGCCGCTGGCCTGCTCCAGGGCGTCGACGGCGACCTCGGCCACGCTGCGCGCGGAGGCCGCGGCGCTGCCGCCGACCGGGGCGACCAGCGGGGTACGCGAGCGCGCCCACCGGTTCAGCGGACCGGCCCAGTTGGGCAGCCGGTCGCCGGCCCGACCGAAGACGAAAGGCAGTTCGAGGACGGCGACCGGCAGGCCCTCGCCGGCGGCGGCCCGCCCCTCCCGGGCCTGCTCCAGGCGACACCGGATGTACGTGTGCCGCTCGGCCAGGCGCCACTGGGGGTGGAGCCGGTCGAAGTAGGTGTAGTAGGAGCCCATCACCACGCCCCGGGTGAGACCTTCCAGGCGGGCGGCGGTGAACAGGCGTACCACCGGGTCGACGTTGTCGCGGCGGAACTCCGGATAGATCGGCTTGGGCAGCGGCCGTTGCTCGTCGGTGCGGGTGGCGTACACGACACCGTCGTGACCGGCGAGCACCTGCCGCAGGTCCTCGATCGAGGCGGACCCGACATCGAGCAGATGGTCGACGCCCGGCTGGGCGGTACGCGCCACAGTTGTCGCGGCGTGGCCACGCTCCCGCAGGACGTCCACCACGTGAGCGCCGATCAGGCCGCTGCCACCCACCACGAGAATGCGCACGGTGCATCGTCCACTCTGGAACCCACTCCTTGTCAAGCGTCTGCCGCTGCGGCGGCGGCAGCCGACGGGCTGCTCCGGCGCGGGGTCGACAACCGGCGAGGATGCCGTCCACACCCCGACATTCGCCTAGATTCGAGGGTGCGGGACACCATCACTGGCGAAACGGGGTTGAGGATGCCGGATCCGCGCGCTTTCTGGCTGGACGAGCAGTTCGACCGCGAGCACGGCGTCGAGGGGCGCGGCCGGTACGAGGCCGAGGTGCTGCGGCGGATCGACGACTTCGCCGACACCTGGGGCGACTTCGCGCCGGTGGCGTTCGCGGTGACGGCCTGGCGGCTGGCCACCGAGCTGTCGCCGGGCTTCGTCCGCTGGCACCGGCGGATCATCTCGGCGACCTGCGCCCGCAGCCCCTGGGACGGCAGCCTGGTCTGTGCGGTGACGGTGGCCTCCCGCTGGCCGGCCGAGCTGACCTGGACCAAGCAGTGGCAGCGCGACCGTGGTTGGCAGGACTGGCCCCAGATGTTCGGCCAGTTCACCACACCCACCGAGCAGGACCAGACGCGCCGCCCGCACCTGCGCGCGCTGCTGCAGGTGGAGGCGCCGGTTCCACTCGACGATCTGCCGCCGACGCCCGACGGTCCGGACGACGACGTCGCCGCGGCGGCACGCCGGGCCGTGGTGGTGCTGGCCCGGGAACTCAACGACCTCCTCGCGCCGATGATCGGGCAGCTGGACGCCGGAGTGCCGGCGGACTCCTGAGATGCCCGTCGGGCGGTAGGTTCGTCGGCGTGGATCTGGACGACATCGCTGCCCGGCTCGGCGTGCCCGTCGAGGAGGTCGACCGCGTGCACCGGCTCGCCGGTGACGGGCCGTCCGCCCCGTTGCCGCCGAAGGCGGACGCGCCCGCGATCCTCGACCGGCTCGCCGTGCCGCCGGACGACGCCGCCGAGATCATGGCGGGCTGGCCGGAGCCGGGCTCACCGCTGTGGACGGCGGAGCTGCGCTGGCTGCTCGACCGTTCGATCGCCGCGGTCCGCGCCGACCTCGGGGGCTACGACTGGCTGCCGCCCGGCCCGGAGCTGCCGCGTGAGCGGGGGCCCGCCTGGCGGCACCTCTACGTGTACGCGTACCTGGCCCTGGTCGACGTGGTGCGGGGGTACCACAGCGACCACGGCGTCCCCGATGCCGTGTCCTGGGTGACCCTCGCCGACCTGGGCCGCAACCTCGCCGTCGACCGACGGATGCGCGGTGACGGCTGGCCGGTCATGCAGAGCTGGCTGACGCTGCACTCGCGCGGTGGCCTCTACGAGCTGGGCCGGTTGCAGTACCAGCGCGGCGACGGCGCCCTCGGCCTGCACGTCCCCGAATCGGGGCCGTTGACCCCGCAGGCGGTGACGGCGTCGCTGGACGAGGCCCGCGCGTTCTTCCCCCGGCACTTTCCCGACGAGCGCTACACGGTGTTCTCCTGCGGATCGTGGCTGCTCGACCCGCAGCTGCGGGAGTACCTTCCGGAGGACTCCAACATCCTGCGGTTCCAGCGCCGGTTCGAGCTGGAACCCCACCAGGAGTCGGAGGGGCCGGACGCCGACATCGAGATGCTGCGGTTCGGGTTCCGCACCCTGACCACGCCGCTGGACGAGCTGCCGCGCCGCACCGTGCTCCAGCGCGCGATCATCGACCACCTGCGGGACGGCGGCCACTGGCACTGGCGTCGCGGCCACTTCCCGATCTAGACGGCCGGGTTCCACCACGTCCCGTTGGCGGTCGCGTGGGCCGCCGGTTCGATGACCTCCCACGCCTCCACGATGGCCCCGTCGGCGATCCGCAGGACGTCGACCACGACGATCTCCGGCCCCGCGTCGGGTAGGCGGCGTCGCGAGTGCACCACGACGTGGTCACCGTCGGCCAACAGGTGCAGGATGTCGACCCGCATGCCGGCGGTCGGGCCCAGCGCGGCGCGGACGGCGGCGAGCCACTGCGTCCTGGTCGAGGTCGTCGAATCCGACCGGTGGTGGATGAAGTCCTCGCTCAGGAACGAGGCGAGCGTGTCGACGTCGCCCGTGTCGACCAGCCCTGCCAACGCGCGTGCGACGATGCTCTTGTTCTCGGTGGTCATGGGCGCAAGTGTTTCCCCGGCCCGGGTGGTTGTCGATGACATCGCACTTCATGGCGTCCGCACCGACGATGAGTAGGCTCATGATCGTGTATGCGGTCGGGGAACTCCTACGGCAGTGGCGCAAGCGCCGGGGGCTCAGCCAACTCGACCTGGCGATCGCCGCGGATGTCTCGGCCCGGCACGTCAGTCTGGTCGAGACCGGCAAGTCCACGCCGAGCGCCGACATGATTCTGCGGCTCGCCGACCAGCTGCACGTGCCGCTGCGTGATCGCAACCAGTTGCTGCTCGCCGCCGGCTTCGCACCCCGGTACGCGCAGCGTCCGCTCGACGACATCGCCCTGTCCGGTGCCCTCGACGCGGTCCGCCGGGTGCTGCGGGCGCACGAGCCGTATCCGGCGCTGGTCTTCGACCGCCGGTGGAACATCGTGCTGACCAACAGTGCTGTGGACCCGTTCTTCGCGTACGTGGCCCCCGACCTGTTGCGGCCACCGGTGAACCTGATCCGGCTGGGCCTGGACCCGCGCGGGCTGGCCCGCCTGGTGGTCAACCTGGCCGACGTGCGGGCGGTGTTCCGCAGCCGGATCTCGCGTCAGCTCGCCGCCGCTCCCGACGCGGAACTGGCAGCGCTCTACCACGAACTGCTGGCTCCGCTGCCGGAGGAGCCGACGGGTCAACGGGTCGACGCCGACGTGGTGCTCCCGATGATCCTGCGGATCAACGGGCGCGAGCTGCGGCTGTTCTCGACCATCACCACGTTCGGCACCCCGACGGACATCACGATCGAGGAGATCGCTGTGGAGTCCTACTACCCGGCGGACGCGCAGAGCGCCGCCTACTTCACGACGTAGGGCCCGACCTGGTCGGTCACCAGGCCGGGCCCCACCGTGCACTCACCCCCCGGTCAGCCGGTGGTCAGGGTGAATTTCTCCCAGGCCCCGACCGACGTACGGTTGGCGATCAGGGATCCGGCCCCGGCGTTCTCGGCGCACACGATCTGGTTGTTGACAGTGGCCCGCAGACTCACCGTCCCGTCCGTGTTGGTGATGAGCTGGAATCTCTCCCACGACCCGATCGCCGTGGCGTTGGCGACCAAAGCTGCGGCGCCCGCGTTCGTGGCCGAGACGTAGAGCCCGTTGGCGCGCGACCGCAACGCGATGTCGCCGTTGCCAGCGTCCACCCGGTCGAACTGCTCGGTGCTGCCGACGCTGGCCTTGTTGGCGATCAGCGCGGTGCTGCCGACCGCCGACACGTACTGGCTGTTGATCTGCGCCCGCAGCGTGCTCACCGGCGTGCTGCCACCGGTGCCGGTGGTGAAGGTGAACGCGTCGACATCGAACAGGTAGCCGGACCCGCCCTTGAACACCAGGTACAGCGTCGTCGACGCGGTGGGCGGGTTGCTGATCGTGCCGGACACCTCGGTGAAGGTCTCCCAGTTGCCGGTCACCGGCACCGAGACGGTGCCCAGCAGCGTGCCGGTGGCCGACCCGGCCCGTACCTCGATGGTGCCGCCGGCACCGGCCGACGACGCCCGCACGGTGATGCGGTTCGCGTTGGTCAGGTTGTACGGCTGGTACGAGATCCAGTCGTTGTTCTCGATGAACCCGGCCGTGCGGCCACCCTCGGCGTTGGTATGGTCGGTGGCCTGGACGCCGGACTGCGCGCCGAAGTGCTCACCCTGGCGGTGCTTCGGTTGCAGGGTCTTGATGCTGTGCGTGGTGAGCCCACCGTTGTCGGTGTAGGCGGCGTCGAAGACCCCGTAGATGTTCGCCGCGGAGTCGTGCTCACCGTCGGTCGGGAGTGTGATCGAGCCGCTGCACCCGTTCTTCGAGGTGATCTGGTGGGCGTGACTGTCGTGGCCCAGCGCGTACGTCAGGCTGACCTTGGAACAGTCGATCGTGCCGTCCTGCGGGTCGCTCACGCTGATCTGGTACGACACCGTGTCACCGAAGCTGAACAACTGCCCGTCGGCGGGGGACGTGAGCGTCACCGTCGGGGCCGTGTTGCCGACGGTGATGACCAGGCTCGCCGTGCCGGTCA
Source organism: Micromonospora parva (assembly GCF_040649675.1). NCBI lineage: Bacteria > Bacillati > Actinomycetota > Actinomycetes > Micromonosporales > Micromonosporaceae > Micromonospora > Micromonospora parva. The sequence goes on from NZ_JBEZFX010000011.1 coordinate 219,517, forward strand.
ACCCATTCGGGTCGGTGACCCTCAACGTGGGGGAGTACGTGCCGTTCGTGGTGTACGTCTTGGTGGGGTTGGCCGCCGTCGACGTGGTGCCGTCCCCGAACGTCCACAGGTAGCTCAGCGCCCCACCCTCCGGGTCCGAGCTGCCGGCCGACGAGAAGTTGACTGTCAGCGGGTTGGCCCCCGACGTCGGGTTAGCCGAGGCGACAGCGATCGGGTTGCGGTTGCCGCCGCCGATGTACTCGATCCGGAACAGCGCCTGGTTGTTCGAGCCGGTGCCGTAGTCCAGCACGTACAGCGCCCCGTCCGGGCCGAAGGCCATGTCCATGACCTGGGTGCCGGACCACGGGAAGTTGGAGATCTCCCCGCGCGAGCCGTCGGAGTTGACAGCGATCGCCTTGATCCAGCGGCGGCCGTACTCGCCGGCGAAGAACTGGCCGTTGAGTGACTGCGGGAACTTGATGCTGGAGTTCAGCGACGCGTCGTACCGGTAGACCGGTCCGCCCATCGGCGATTCGGAGCCGCTGCCGAACTCCGACGGTGAGCCGGAGTCGCCGGCGTACTTGATCCAGGCCGGCTTCGCCGCGGGCAGCGTGCCGAGGCCGGTGTTGCGGAACGAGTTGTTGGTCGGCCCGCCCGTGCAGTTGTACTTCGACTGCGACGGCCCGGACGGGAAGGTGTATTCGTTGTATGTTTCCGTGCTGGTGTTGGTGCCGGTGCAGTACGGCCAGCCGAAGTTGCCCGGCGCGGTGATGCGGTTGAACTCCACCTGACCCTGCGGGCCCCGGCTGGAGTTGGTGCTCCCCGCGTCGGGGCCGTAGTCACCGAGGTAGACCACGCCGGTGGCCTTGTCGACGCTCATCCGGAACGGGTTGCGCAGCCCCATCGCGTAGATCTCGGGGCGGGTGTTGGCCGTGCCGGGCGCGAACAGGTTGCCCGACGGGATGGTGTACGTCCCGTCCGCCTGCGGCTTGATCCGCAGCAGCTTGCCCCGCAGGTCGTTGGTGTTGCCCGCCGTGCGCTGGGCGTCGAACTGCGGGTTGCGGTTGGTCCGCTCGTCCAGTGGGGCGTAGCCGGACGACTCGAACGGGTTGGTGTCGTCGCCGGTGGTCAGGTACAGGTTGCCGGCGGCGTCGAAGTCCAGGTCACCGCCGACGTGGCAGCACTGCCCACGGTCGTTGGCGACCTGCAGCACGATCTTCTCGCTGCTCAGGTTGAGCGTGTCGTCGGAGTTGAGGGTGAACCGGGACAGCCGTAGGTGCCCCTTCCACCGGTCCCAGTCGGACTGCGAGCCGGTGGTCGGGGCGTCCCCGGACGGGGTACTCAACGTGGGCGAGTAGTACAGGTAGACCCACCGGTTGGTGGCGAAGTTGGGGTCGACGGCGACGCCCTGCAACCCCTCCTCGTCGTGTGTGTAGACGGACAGGGTGCCGGAGACCTTCGTGTTGCCGGCCACGTCGGTCACCCGCAGCACGCCGTTTCGGGCGGTGTGCAGGACCGAGCGGTTGGGCAGCACGGCCAGGGACATGGCCTCACCCAGCTCGGCGGAGCCGGTGGCGAGCTTGACCTGTTGATAGTCGGAGGCGGGAATCACCACCGCTTGGGCGGTGGACGGTGCAGCCACAGCGAGGGCCGCGCTCGCGACGGTGAGCACCGCCGCGAAGAGCGCCCGGGGCCAGCGCCGGGGGTACGAGGGCATGATCGTCCTTTCTCGACGACCGGGGGACGGGCGCGCGGGGGCGCACCACGACCAGGTGGGGTGGTGGAGAGCGAGCGGGGGATCAGGTCAGTTGGTGGTGACCAGGTCGAACTTCTCCCACTGGCCGATGGAGGTCCGGTTGGCGATCAGCGGGGAGGACCCACCGTTGTCGGCCGCGACGTAGCGGTTGTTCACAGTGGCCCGCAGGCTCACGGTGCCGTCGGAGTTGCGGACGAGCTGGAACGTCTCCCAGGCACCGGCGGTGGCCCGGTTGGCGATCAGCGCGGCAGCGCCCGCGTTCTCGGCCGCGACGAACTGCCCGTTGCCCTTGGCGCGCAGCGCCACGTTGCCGTTGGCGAGGTTGACCAGGTCGAACCGCTCGGTGGTGCCGACCGAAGCCTTGTTGGCGATCAGCGCGGTGGTCGAGTTGGGCGCGCTCACGTACTGGTTGTTCGCGCGGGCCCGCAGGGTCGAGCCGGTGGCGGTGGGCGGCGGGGTGGTCGTACGCGGCGAGCAGTCGGCGGTCACCGAGCCCGCGGCGACCTGGAGGCCGCCGAGCAGCATCCGGGTGAAGTTCGGGTCGGTGTACGACGCCTCGGTGTGCCCCAGGCCCGTGTACCAGGCGCGTCCGCCGCCGTACGCCTTGCACCAGGTGATCGGGTGGTCGCCGTTCATGTTGCCGCCGCTGTAGGACGACTCGTCGAGGCTGGCGAGAACCCGTGCGCTGGAGCGGGGGTTGGTGCGGTAGTTGTACCACTCGTCGGAGCGGACCCAGGTGGTGCCGAGGTGCGCGGTCGACGGGTTGGTCTGGTCCTCGATCTTCACCGTGGCGTTCTGGATCGCCGGGTGCGAGTCGAACCACGCGCCGACCAGCGCGCCGTACCACGGCCAGTTGTATTCGGTGTCGGCGGCGGCGTGCACGCCGACGTACCCGCCACCGGCGGCGATGTACGACTCGAAGGCGGTCTGCTGGCTGGCGTTGAGGACGTCGCCGGTCGTCGACAGGAAGACCACCGCCTGGTACTGGGCCAGGTTGGAGGTGGTGAACTGGGCCGCGTCCTCGGTGGACGTCACGGTGAAGCCGTTGGCGGAGCCGAGCTGCTGGATCGCGGCGATGCCGTTGGGGATCGACGAGTGCCGGAAGCCGGCGGTCTTGCTGAACACCAGGACCTTGGTCAGTGGTGCCGCCGATGCGGGGGTCGGCAGGGCGACCAGGCTGGCCAGCATGACGGCCAGCCCGGTGACGAGTGCCAACAGGCGGGGACGGGAACGCATGATCTTGCTCCTCTGCTGAGCGTCGGCCCAGGCGCGCGTCACGGATCTGTGGGCTCGCCGGGCCGAGGTTGGCGGTGGTACGGAGCCGGGCCGCCGACGCTCGGCTGAGATGGTTCGGGGTGGTGCCGTACCTGTGGGGATCGTCCTGCGGGGAGCGCGACGCTGCGCCGTGCGGGTTGCCGTGCCGGTGCTCCCCGCCCGCCGAGGGGGGAGCGTCGCTACCGCCAGCGCCAGGAGACGGCTGGCTCAGCAGTGGCGATCAGTAGCGATCGCGTCGCCGAGGTGCCCCACTTACCACAAAGGATGGTCAAGGCGCATCGACTGCTATCGCTGACGCAGTAAACCTCCGATGTCTGCGCTCCGTCAAGACCGCGCCCGTTGGCTACCACTCACTGGGCCCTGGGGGATTCTGCGGGGATCGGAGGGCGGTGCCAGGTGCCGGTGCTGGTCCGGTGGCCTCCGGGGGGCACCGCGGGCGCGGCCGCGACGAGCGCGGTCCGGACGGTTTCCGTCATCGGCTCGCCCGGGTGCTCGATCCAGTGCTGGACGGCGACCCGCAGGATGGTCAGGAAGGTCGCGGCCAGGAGGCGGGAGCGCAGTGCCACGTCGTCGCCGGTCAGCCGGCGGGCGAGTTCCGCGGCCAGCTCGCGCTCGATCGCGGCGTACGCCGCCACCTGGTGTGGGGCCAGGCCGGGGTGCGCGCGTAGCTCCCGGCGTTGGGTCAGCCAGGAGGGCTCAGAACCGCCGAAGACCTCCTCGGTGAGGCGCTCGGCTGCCCGGCTCAGGACGGTCCACGGCGCCTCGTCGACGGGCTGTTCCCGGATCAGCTCCAACAGCCGGTGCAGGCGCATGGTGTCGCCGTGGAAGAGGGCCTGCTCCTTGCTGGAGAAGTAGTTGGAGAAGGTCCGCCGGGAGACGTTGGCGGCGTCGGCGATCGCCTCGACCGTCACCGCGTCGATGCCCTCGTCGGCGGCGAGGCGGAGGGCCGCCTCGTGCAGAGCGAGGCGGGTGGCCGCCTTCTTGCGCTCCCGCAGGCCGGTCGTCTCGTCCATCGCACCGAGGGTACGTGCGGGTGAGGGACTTCTCAATGAGCAAACTTGCGCAGTGGGAAAGATCGGTAGATGCTTGCTTGAGGCAACCAACTGGGGTGGGGAGCGGATGTGGAAAGCGATGCCGGTGAGCTCGGCCTTCGCCTGTACGACCTGGTCAGAAGCGTTCGACTGCTGAAACAACGCCGGGCCGACGAACACCCGGCGATCCCGGCCGGCATGCTCGGCATGCTCGTGCAGATCGAACAGCTCTCCGGCGACTGCCACGCCCGCGACCTGGCCGAGCGCACTCGGCTGGACGCGTCGACCGTCAGCCGCTCCGTCGCGGCGCTCGTCGCGCACGGGCTGGTCGAGCGGCGGCCAGACCCGACCGACAAGCGGGCGACCATCCTGGCGGTCACCCCGGCCGGCCGTGCCGCCCTGGCCGACAGCCACCGCTGGTACGGCGAGGTGCTCGAACGGGCGCTCGCCGACTGGACTCCCGGCGAGGTGGCGGCGCTGAGTGCCGCCCTCGGCCGGTTCACCGGCGACATCGAGATCGCCCTCGGAAACAACGACAACGACAACCTGGAGGCCGCGCGATGAGCGCACCCACCATCACGGCCGGCGCTGAGCCGATGACCCATCGGCGGACCCTGGAAGCGCTCAGTGGCCTGCTGCTGGTGCTGTTCGTCGCGATGCTGAGCAGCACTGTCGTCTCGACCGCGCTACCGAAGATCATCGGAGCCCTGAACGGCTCGCAGAACCAGTACACCTGGGTGGTCACCGCGACCCTGCTCACCGCGACGGCAACCACCCCGATCTGGGGCAAACTGGCCGACCTGTTCAACAAGAAGATCCTCATCCAGGTCGCCATCGTGGTCTTCCTGGTGGGCTCGGTCGTCGCCGGCTTCTCGCAGAGCGCCGGCCAGCTCATCGCCGCCCGCGCGTTCCAGGGCATCGGGGTCGGCGGTCTGCAGGCGCTCGTCCAGGTGGCGATCGCGGCCATGATCCCGCCGCGCGAGCGCGGCCGCTACAACGGCTACCTCGGTGGTGTCATGGCCGTCGCGACGGTCGGCGGCCCACTGCTCGGCGGCCTCATCGTCGACACGTCCTGGCTCGGCTGGCGCTGGTGCTTCTTCGTCGGCGTGCCGGTGGCCGCGATCGCGCTGATCCTGCTCCAGGCCACCCTGCACCTGCCGACCGCACGGCGTGAGAATGTCAAGATCGACTACCTGGGTGCCGGCCTCATCGCCGCTGGCGTCAGCGTGCTGCTGATCTGGATCTCCTTCGTCGATGGCTCGTTCGCCTGGGCCTCCTGGCAGACCGCGGCCATGGTGGGCGGTTCGCTCATCCTGCTCGCCCTGGCGGTCTGGGTCGAGTCGCGCGCGGCCGAGCCGGTCGTCCCGCTCGGTATCGTGCGCCAGCACACCACCGCGCTGGCCATCCTCGGCAGCCTCGCGGTCGGCATGGCCATGTTCGGCGGTGCCGTCTTCCTCGGTCAGTACTTCCAGATCGGCCGCGGCTACAGCCCGACCGAGGCAGGCCTGCTCACCATCCCGATGATGGCGGGAGTCCTCGGCTCTTCCATCGTCGCGGGCCGGCTGATCACCAAGAGCGGAAAGATCAAGCCGTACATCGTCGCGGGTTCGGTCCTGCTCGTCGCCGGGTTCGCGCTGCTCGGCACCATCGACCACGAGACGTCGCTCGTCCTGGTCGGCGCCGCCATGTTCACCGTCGGCGTCGGCGTCGGCATGACCATGCAGAACCTCGTCCTCGCCGTTCAGAACACGGTCTCGCTCAAGGACATTGGCGCGGCCAGCTCCAGCGTCGCGTTCTTCCGGTCGCTCGGGGGCACCATCGGCGTCTCCGTGCTCGGCGCCGTCCTCGCACGCCGGGTCGGTGACCAGATCACCCACGACCTCACCGCCGCCGGGATCCCCGCCTCCGGCGGCTCGGGCAGCAGCAACCTCAACATCACCGCCCTGCCCGAGCAGGTCCAGGAGATCGTCCGGGCGGCGTACGGCGACGCCACCGGACACATCTTCCTCATCTCCGCCGCCATCGGGGTCGTCGGCATCATCGCCGCGCTCCTGCTCAAGCCGATCACCCTGCGGACCAGCCTCGACCTGCCGGACGCCGCCACGTCGGCGGCCGTCGCCGCCGACGCGGTCGACGGCGCTCCCGCCTTCGACCAGGTGCGCGTCGACACCACGCAGGACGGACCGACCCGGTCACGCTGACGTCGGGCCATCCGACCCGGGGCCGGGGGGGGGCGCCCCCCCGCCCGGCGGCGCCCCCGGGGGGTGGGCGGGCGCGGGGGGGGGGGGAGGCGCGGGGGCCCC
>NZ_JBEZFX010000012.1:0-215898 GCF_040649675.1 Micromonospora parva
ACCCGGGGGGCGCTCGGCGCGCGGAGCGTGCGGCTCCCCGGGCCCCTCACCCGAGCCAGAGCCGCCGCTCAGGTGACCGGAGCCGGCCGCGGGCTCGGACGATGTGTCGGGCGTCAGTTGATGACGCCGGCGCCCACGGTGTGATTCGTTTCCTCGTCGATGAGGATGAAGGAGCCGGTGAGCCGGTTGCGGGAGTACGGGTCACACAACAGCGGCTGGGTCACCCGCAGCTGGAGCCGGCTGATCTCGTTGCACCGCAACTCGGTGGGATCGGGATCGCGCCGCAGTGTGTTGACGTCGAGCCGGTACTGCAGATCCCGGATGACCGCGCGCACGGTCCGGGTGGTGTGCTTGAGCAGCAGCCGAGCCGGCGGCCGGAGCGCCCGTTCGTTCATCCAGACCACCATGGCGTCGATGTCCTGGACCACGGCCGGCGCGTTGTGCGGCCGGCAGATCATGTCCCCACGGGACACGTCCAGGTCGTCGGCGAGCCGCAGCACCACCGACATCGGCGGCGTGGCCTCATCGACCGGCCCGTCCGGACCGTCGATGGCGGCGACCCGGGTGGTCAGCCCGGAGGGCAGGTGCATGACCTCGTCACCGGGGCGCAGCACCCCGCCGGCGACCTGACCGGCGTAACCGCGGTAGTCGGGGCAGGCACTGGACTGCGGGCGGATCACGTACTGCACCGGGAAGCGGACGTCGACCAGGTTGCGGTCCGAGGCGATGTGCACGTTCTCCAGGTGATGCAGCAGCGAGGTGCCTTCGTACCAGGGCATCTCGGTCGAGCGACTCACCACGTTGTCCCCGTGCAGCGCGCTGATCGGCACGAAGGTGACGTCCCGCGTGGCCATCCTCGTGGTGAACGCCGAGAACTCCGCCCGAATACTGTCGAACACGCCCTGGTCGTACCCGACCAGATCCATCTTGTTGACGCAGACCACCAGGTGCGGCACGCCCAGCAGGCCGAGCAGGAACGTGTGCCGCCGGCTCTGCTCGACCATGCCCTTCGTGGCGTCCACCAGGACGATGGCCAGGTCCGCCGTGGAGGCGCCGGTCACCATGTTCCGGGTGTACTGGGCGTGGCCGGGGGTGTCGGCGAGGATGAACTTGCGCTTGGGCGTGGCGAAGTAGCCGTACGCCACGTCGATGGTGATGCCCTGCTCACGTTCCGCCCGCAGGCCGTCCATCAGCAGTGCGAGGTTGGTGTACTCGTCGCCACGCCGACGGCTGACGTCCTCGACCGCGGCGAGCCGGTCGGTGAAGGTGGACTTGGAGTCGTAGAGCAGCCGTCCGATGAGTGTGCTCTTGCCGTCGTCCACCGAGCCGGCGGTGGCGAACCGGAGGATGTCCATGATCAGAAGTACCCTTCCCGCTTGCGGTCCTCCATGGCGGCCTCGCTGGTCCGGTCGTCCGCCCGGGTCGCGCCGCGTTCGGTGATCCTGGTGGTCGCCACCTCCTGGATGATGTCGGCGACCGTCCGCGCGCCGGAGAGGACCGCCCCCGTGCAGGTCATGTCACCGACCGTCCGGTACCGCACGGTCTCCTCGGACACCACCTCAGTGGGGTCCGGCGCTTGGTACGGGTTCTCCGCCAGCAGCATGCCGTCCCGCTCGAACACCCGCCGCCGGTGCGCGAAATAGATCGGCGGCACGTCGAGCTCGTCGCGGGCGATGTAGCGCCAGACGTCGAGTTCCGTCCAGTTGGACAGCGGGAAGACCCGGATGTGCTCGCCCGGCCGGATGCGGGTGTTGAACAGGTTCCACAGCTCCGGGCGCTGGTTTCTCGGGTCCCACTGGCCGATCTCGTCGCGGAAGGAGAAGATGCGCTCCTTGGCCCGGGCCTTCTCCTCGTCGCGTCGGGCTCCGCCGAACGCCACGTCGAAGCGGTGCTCGGCGATGATGTCCAGCAGCGTGGTGGTCTGCAACCGGTTGCGGCTGGCCCGGCGTCCGGTCGGCTCGACCACCCGCCCGGAGTCGATCGAGTCCTGCACCGAGGCCACGATCAGCCGCACGCCCAGCTCGGCGACGCGCTTGTCGCGGTAGTCGAGGACCTCCGGGAAGTTGTGCCCGGTGTCGACGTGGACCAACGCGAACGGCATCGGCGCCGGCCGGAACGCCTTCTCCGCCAGGCGGAGCATGACGATCGAGTCCTTGCCGCCGGAGAAGAGCAGCGCGGGCCGCTCGAACTCGGAGGCCACCTCGCGGATGATGTGGATCGACTCTGCTTCCAGCATTTCCAGACTCATGTGACACCTCGCGTGTTTCCGCCGTCGACCAGCAGCACCGTGCCGGTCACGAAGCCCGCCTGCTCGCTGGCGAGGAAGGCGGCGAGCGCACCGAAGTCCGCCGGCTGCCCGACCCGGCCGAGCGGCACCTCGGCGATGATCTCCTTGAGCGCGGCCTCGCCGTCGATGGCGGACCGCGCCGCCACGAACCCGTCGAAGGCCGGCGTCTGGTGTACGCCGGGGGCCAGCACGTTCACCGTGATGCCGCTGGCGCCGACCGCGTGGACCACACCCTTGGCGAAGCCGAGCACGCCCAACCGGGCGGTCGCGGACATCGCGGTGCCGGGCAGCGGTTGACGTACGGCCTCCGAGGTGATCAGCAGGATCCGTCCCCAACCGGCCCGGCGCAGGTGCGGCAGGGCCGCCAACGTGATCGAGATGTGGGGCAGCAACGACCCCTCGACGCCCTGCCGATAGTCGTCCACTGTGAACGTGTCGGCCTGGCCGTGCGGCACGCCGGGCGAGTTGGTGACCACGACGTGCAGCGCGCCGAACTCCTCGGCCGTCTGGTTCACCCAGCGCGTCACGTCCGCGTCGTCACGGACGTCCACCTCGACGGAGAGCACCCGCCCAGGACCGGCCTCGTCGACCAGCTTGTGCGCCGCGGCCAGTCGCTGCGGGTCGCGGGCCGCGATGGACACGTTCGCGCCCTCGGCCGCCAACGCGCGAGCGACCGCCAGCCCGAGGCCGCTGCTGGCGGCGGCCACCAACGCCGTCCGCCCGGACAGTCCGAGATCCATCACGCCACCTTTCGCGCCAGCGTCGGATACCCGTAGCGGCGTAGCAGGGGCAGGGCGAGCGCCGTGGTCGTGGCGGTGGGCAGCGCCGGCAGCTCCGTACGCCAACGGTCGTCCGGCCGGATCAACACGGTGCCCTGACCGAGCCGATCCGGGTTGCCGGTGACCGTGTGGTTGGTGCCGAGGGTCACCTTGCCCTCCTCGGTCACCGGTGGCTCGTCGTCGAGCCCCGCGAAACGCAGCACATCGGCCAGCACCTCACGGGGCTGCCGGGTCAGGTCCTCGTGTCGGATTCGGAGATAGCGGCCCGCCGCGGCCCGGCCGACGTACTCGGAGGCCACGTTGAAGCCCACCCAGTTCGCCGTGCTCTGGGCCGGGCTCATCGGCTCGATGTACCGCTTGCCGCGCTGGTACGAGTAGGTGGTGGCCCGCGGGTCACGGACGATGTGCAGCACCCGTACGTCCACATCGGAGCGTCGCAGCAGGGCGGCCGCCTCGGCCGGGTACTTGGAGCTGTCCACCACCGCCCGCTCCGCGCCCCGCCGCGCCAGCTCCCGGTAGACGGCGACGGTGCGGTCCAGGACCTGGGTGACGTGCGGGGGCGTGCTGGCCAGGCGGGCGCGGGTGTGCCGGGTCCGCAGGCCGGCCTGCTGCGACGACATCATCTGGCGGGCGAGCTTGGTGGGCTCGGCGTCGCCGAACGTGGCGATCACCGACGACCACAGCGTGCACTGCCGGATCTGCTCGCCGCACCCGCACAGCGAGTTCGTGCCGCTGTCCAGCAGGCCGTTCTTCCACAGGTAGTGCAGTTCGCCGGCGTGCAGCACGCCGGGCAGCTCGTTGAGGACGTTGCCGAGGATGGTGCTGCCGCTGCGCAGCCAGCCGGTGATGTAGATGACCTTCATCGCTGACCGTCCGTCAACAGGAGGAAGTGCTGGGGCAGGTGCACGGCCAGGCCCACGGAGGTGCGGGCCTCCACGACGTCGCCGTGCAGCGTCAGCGACGACCGGCTGGGGTCGAGCAGCGTCACGGCGGCCCGGAAATCCCCGAGCAGCGCCTGACCGCGCGGCATCATCCGGGTACGCGAGACCTTGATTCCGGCCTCGGCGAGTCGGCCGAGCAGCCCGTCGCGGACCAGGTCCCAGTAGTGGGCGGGGTGCACGACGATGCCGTCGCAGGAACCACCGGTCTCCTCGACCGCCCCCGCCGCGGCGGTCAACGCCGCACCGAGGTCGCCGCCAATGGTCGACCTGCGCATCTCGGGCAGCTTGAGCAGCCCCGCGATCCGACCGTCGGCGGTGCCGTGCAGCAGGGCCTGGTTCTCCACCACGCCCATCCGGACCAGCACCCGGTAGTCGATGAACGCGGCGAGCAACGCGGGCTCGTGCCGCAGGTCGGCGGGCAGGGGCACGGACACGCTCAGCTCGGTCAGCTCGGCGTACTCGACGGTGGGCTCGAAGGTGGCCTCCGGGGTGCTGGCGTACGCCGTGCCCGCGTTCGCGTACTCGCTCTTCGGAGCCTCGCGTACGTAGGCGAGCGTCTGATCGGAGACCGAGGCCACCTTCAACAGGTGCCGCACGGTGTAGCGCGGGCGGCTCTTGAACAGCGGGAACGAGGCGGTCAGGTGTGCCCGGATCGGCACCACCACGTCGTCGCCGTTCTGCACCCGGGCAACCGACATGGCGAATTCCTCACCCGGGCTGCGTCGGGCGAGCGTGGGGTCCGCAAGCGTCTGTCGGGTCACTTCCAGCGCGCTGGCGCTGGGTTGCATCGTGGTGGTCATCATTTCCCCTTCAGAACAGCGCTGAGAACCGCGGATGTCGTGAGCCCCAACGCGGCGAGTGTCTCGTCGTGGTTGCCGCCCTCGGCCGGCCAGTCGGCGCCGGCGTTCACACTCAGCACCTCGCGGTCGGGCAGCAGCAGCGCGAGGGTGGAGGCCACGCTGCCGGCGGCGCGGTGCTCCTCGACGACGACCAGCCGTCGCGCGTCGGCCAGCTGCGGCAGGGCGAGCGTCAGGCTCTCCTCGTCCACCCAGCACAGGTGCGCGTGGCCGAGGTCCGGCTGCTGCTCGGTGGCGGCCTGGCACAGTGCCGTCGGCTTCTCCCCGATGGATACGACGCAGGTGTCACCACCCATCGGGTTCAACCAGGTGACAGCGCCCCGACCGGCCGGGGCGAACGACGCGTCGAACACCTCGTTGCGGCCCAGCCGCACGTAGCACGGCCAGTCGCCGTCGGCGGCGGCCCGGATCGCCTCGCGGGTCTCGGCCTCACCGGCGGGTACGGCGATCCGCACACCCGGCAGGCTCTGCATCACCGCGAGGTCCTCCAGGCAGTGGTGGGTCGGCCCGAACCACGCGCCGGACACCCCGCCGTACGGGCTGACCAGGACCACGGGGGCACCGAGGTACCCGAGGCCGAGCTTGACACTCTCCCCCGCGCGGAACGCCGCGAACGTGGCGAACGTGCTGACGAACGGCCGCAGCCCGGCGGAGGCGAGGCCCACCGCGATGTCCACCGCGGACGCTTCGGCGATACCGAGGTTCAGGAACCGGTCGGGAAACCGGTCCTGGAAACAGTGCTTGGGGCCGCCGAGATCCGCCTCCAGGCACACAATGCGCGGGTCGTCCGCGGCCAGCTCGGTCAGCTCGAGCCGGTACGCCTCCCGCGCGGACACCGTGGCCGTCATCACCGGATCGCCGCCTTCCACTGCCGCGCCCGCGCGGGACTGATCTTCACGTAGTGCGAGCCGGCCTTGCCCTCGGTGGCCGGCACGCCCTTGCCCTTCACCGTGGTGGCCAGCACCGCGAGCGGCCGGTCGGTCGGCGCCATCGTCCGCACCAACTTCTCGATGTCGTGCCCGTCGACCTCGGCCACCTCGAACCCGAACGCGGCCAGCCGGGCCGGCAGGTCGGTCAGCGGCGAGATGTCGGAGACGTACCCGTCGTTCTGGCCACCGTTGAGGTCCACCACCACGGTGAGCCCGCCGACCCGCTTGGCCTGGGCCACCTGTAGCGCCTCCCAGACCAGGCCCTCCTGCAACTCGCCGTCACCGACCACCGCGATGGCCCCGCCCGGCCGGTTCAGCAACCGTCGGGAGAGGGCCCAGCCGACCGCGTACGCGAGCCCGTGACCGAGACTGCCGGTGGGGAACCGGACGCCGGGCACCTTCGGGCCGGGATGTCCGGTGTAGGGCGACCCGGCGCGGCCGTACCGGGGCGCCGGGTTCTCCTCGATGACGCCGACCTCGTGCAGCACCGCGTAGAGGGCGGCCGCCGCGTGGCCCTTGCTGAGGACGACCTCCGTGCCCGGCTCGGACCGGGCGACGGCATACGCGGCGACCAGGATGTCCACCACTGAGAGGCTGCCGCCGAGGTGACACCCGACCCCGCTGGCCGCCATGTCGACCACCAGCCGGCGAGCCCGGCTGGCCTGTTCCCGAAGCAGATCGATCTCGTCCATCACCGCACACACCAATCCCGTACGGCGGCGGACAACACCGTCCGCGCCCGCCGGTACTCGTCGGCTGACAGCCGCTCGTCGGGCGTGTGGTCCAGGTGAGCATCTCCCGGCCCGTACGCCACCATCGGAACGCCGCGCCACCTGGTGGCGAGCGTGTTCATGTCGCTGCTCCCCTTCTTCGCGAGCAGCCGTGGAGCGTCACCGGTCGCCGCGCGCAGCGCTCGGGTGAACGCCCGTACCAGCGGATCGGTCCGGGGTGTGCTCACCGGCGGCGTGGCGAGCAGCAGCTCACCGTCCTCGAAGACGGACAGCATGCTGTCCAGTTCGGTTCCCGGCGGGACCCGGACATCCAGCACCGCCGAGGCGGTCTGTGTGCCACCGGAGCCGCCCGAGGCCAGGTTGAGCACCGCGAACAACGCTTCCGGACTGCACTTGCCGACCTCGGCCTCGACCTCGCCGATGAGGTCGACGAGGGAACTGGCGGCGGTCCGCCGTTCCTTGCCCGCCGTGTGACCGGTGGTCCGGGCGACATCCATCCGCACCTTGCAGACGCCGTGGTAGCCGATGGTCACCGCACCGGCGCCGCTGGGCTCGCCGATGATGACCGCGTCCGCCGGGTAGTGGTCACGCGCGTAGAGCGAACCGGACGCCGTCCGCTCCTCCTCCACGGTGCCGACCACCCGCACCGTGACACCCTCGGGTGGTTCGAACTCCACGAGCGTCTGCAGGAACACGGCCAGGCTGGCCTTGGCGTCCACGCAGCCCCGGCCGGTCAGCGCGGCACCGTCCCAGGCCACCGGCCAGCGGTAGGGGACGGTGTCCAGGTGGCCGAGCATCAGCAGCCGGCGTGGCCCGCTGCCGCGCGTGGCGACCAGGTTGCCGGCTGGGTCGATGACCGCGTGCACGCCCTTCTCGGTCAGCCACTTCAGCAGGTACAGCGCCAGTTCCCGTTCGCCGCCGGAGACCGAGGAGATCTCCACCATGCGGGTCAGCAGGTCCAGGTCCGGCTCCGGTGCGGCGGCCCGCCAGAACCGGGTACCGCCGTGGGTGTTTGCGGTGTGCGGGCCGGTGATGGCGACGTCAGCGGTCCCCTTCAGGGCCAGCTCCGCCGCCCGGACCTTCTGCCGCATCCGTCCGCTCGCGTACGTCATTCCCTCACCACTGCACAGGTGCGGCAGGGTGCTGGTGCGGTCGGACGGGTCGGCGAGCAGGCCCGGGGTGCCGGTCACCAGGCGCAGGTGATCGGCGTCGAGCGCGTTCGCCACCTCGGCGGCGAGCACGTCGGCATCGACGTTGATCGGCGCGCCGCCGTCGCTCGCGGTCACCGGCGGTGACACGCAGACCACGTCGAAGGTGTCCAGCAGGGACAGCAGCCGCGCCACGTCCACCGCGGAGACCGCGCCGGCGCGGTGGTCGCGGACCAGCCGCTGCCGGTCGCCCTCGACCACCCGCAGGGGCCGGTTCGGGGTGCCCGTGACCAGCCCCTCCGGCGTGGCCGTCGCGGCGAACACCGTCAACTCACGCTGGCCCAGGTTCTCCCGGATCCGGGGCAGGGTCAGCTGTTCGTACGCGGCGACGATGTGCGGCATCTCGTCGGGCGGGCAGTACCGCACCTCGTCGCCGGAGGCCAGTCGCAGCATCCGCATCGGGCGCTCGATACCGGCGTAGTAGTCAGCGATGTCGGCCGCGCCGCCAGCGACCAGCAACAGTCGGGCACCGCCCGCGCTCAGCGCGGCCAGGTCGTCGTAGACGGAGGCGTGCCGCAGGCTCGAACTGCCCACCTTGACCACGTACAGCGGCCGGTAGGGGAAGATCCCCGCCAACGCCTCGTTATTCATCACGGCCATCCGCCGGCCTCCGGGAGTCCTAGCCGTTCGTCCATTCCGTGGATTCGGTTCATCGCCTGCACCGCCTGGCCGGCGCCGCCCTTGATGAGGTTGTCCAGGGCGGACACCACCACCCAGCGGTCACCGGACACCACCGCCGCGACCTCGGCGACGTTGGCGCCCACGACCGTCTTGAGCATCGGCATCCCCATCGGGGACCGCCCGGCCGCCACCCGCACGAAGGGCGCGTCGGCGTACGCCCGGGCGAACGCCCGGCGCACGTCGCTCTCCCCCGCACCGGGCTTCAGCCGCCCGTACGCCGAGACCATGACGCCGCGCGCGACCGGCAGGCTGAAGGTGGAGAACTGCAGGTCCGGAGCCCGACCGGTCAGGTCGGTGAGGGCCTGGCGCACCTCGGGGGAGTGCCGGTGACCGTGCAGCTTGTGCACCCGGACGTTCCCGTCGCGTACGGCCGGATGCTCGACACTGCCGGTGCCGCTGCCGCTCGACCCCGACTTGGCGTCCACCACCACGTCCTCCGCCGCCAGGTCCGCCTTGAACAGCGGGTAGAGCGCGTAGATGGTGGCCGCCGCCATGCAGCCCGGCAGGTTGAGCACCGGCTCTGTCGGGGTGGGCGCGAACTCTGGGATGTAGTAGGGGATGGGCTGGCGCCAGCCGCCAGCCGACGCGGGATAGTGGCGCTCGACCTGGTCCGTCTGGCGCAGCCGGTAGTCGCCAGCCAGGTTGATCACGACCTTGGCGCGGTTGGCCACGTCGTCGAGCACTGACGGCAGTACGCCGTTGGGCAGGCAGGCGAACGCGACGTCCACGTCCGGCATCTCGTCGAGCTTGCGCATGTGGTGCCCGCCGATCGACGTGTTGCGCAACCCCGGCACGACCTGCCCGACGCGCTGACCGGCGTGCCGGGCCGAGGACACGAACGTCGGCACCACCCGGGGGTGGGCGGCCAGCAGCCGGATCAGCTCGGCTCCGATGAACCCGCTGCCGCCGAGGACGGCGGCGCTGATGTGCTCGCTCACGCCGCCACCCCCGCCCGTGCGAACACCGCGTCCCGCACGTACGCGGCGACGTGGCCGGCGATGTCGACGCCGTGGATCTTCGAGGACTGGGCGAAGTCCGGGTTGGTGTTGACCTCCAGCACGTACATCTCGCCGGTCTCCCTGGACTCGGCCAGGTCGACGCCGTAGAACCCGGGGCCGAAGCACGCCACGACCCGGGCGCACAGTTCGCGGGCGCGGTCCGAGATCGGGATGGGCTCCACGGCGCCGCCCTGGTGGGTGTTGGTGCGCAGACCGGCGCCCACCTGGCGGTACGCCACGATCGGACGGTCCCCCACCACGTGCACCCGCTCGTTGAAGCCGGGCTTGGGCACGTACTGCTGCACCACGACGGGGAACTCCTTGCCGGCCGGGTCCAACGCCTCCCGGCCGCCGGCCCAGGCGTCGAACTGCGCCTCGTCGGTGATGCGGACGATCCCGCGTCCCCACGAGCCGCTGATCGGCTTGACGACAGCGTCCCCGCCGAGCTCGTCGACGTAGCCACGAACCTGCTCGACGGTGAACGCGACGTGCGTCGTCGGGTGCGGGACGTCGTGGTTGGCGAAGGCGATCGCCTGGAGATCCTTGGCGAGACACAGCCGCACCGCGTGCGGCGTGTTCAGCGTCTCGATGTCGGCGTGCTCGAACCGGGCCGCCATCGAGGCCAGTTCCCGGTGGGACACGTTGCGCAGCAGCACCATCCGGGGCCGCGGCGCGGCGTTGTTGAGTATGGCGGCGGTATGGCGGGGCAGCGCCGACTGCGCGGTCAGCCCGGTCGCCCGGAGCGCCCCCAGGAGCAGCCGCTCCTCCGGGCGCACCATGGTCACGGAGACCAGCACATCGGCCGTCTCACTCACCCCAGTCCTCCTCGATCTCCGGTGCGCGGTCGAGCCGGATCGCGGGCGTGACCTCGACTACCTCGTGTTCCTGGCCGCAGCCGCGGCACGACAGGATGTCGCCCAGCTCCGCCTCGGTCGACACGACGACCTCGGTGTCGCACTCCAGGCAGACCGGTGCGGTGGTCAGATTGGACATGGGATCCCTCCGGAAGACTAGGCTCGCTCGAAATCGATGATCATCATGTCGCGGGTCGCGACTGTCGCACCCTCGGGTCCGATCGGGGTTACTTCGTGTTCCATTGCGCGATCGTCGAGCAGAATGGTTTCCATAGGATTCACCATCGCGTGCTCGAACAACGGCTCGCTCTCACCCTTGCGGAAGACACGGCTGATGCCACCGGCGCAATTCTGCCGGCCGACCAGATGGATGGCCACATAGTCGTGGCCGTCGCTGTGCCGCCCCTCCGGGGCGGGCGCCGAAGTGCCTTCACTGCCGGCCGTCACACGGATCATGTGGACGGTTATCAACCAGTCGCTGTCAATTCCGCTGGCACGGCTGACAAAGCCCAGGTCGTGTGTGATGACGGCTTGGAAGTTTGCGTTCTCGTACGCCTCCGGCGTGATCGGCGCGAACTGCCTGGCCTGCCCACCGTAGACCCGGTTCACGTCCGTCGCCTGGTAGAACGGCTGGGCGGGCAGCGTTTCCAGGGCACCTCCGGCGCGTCCCAGCAGCCGCCCCAACCGGCGGTATCGGCGTGTCCGGTGGCTCGGTTGGACGTACGGGTCGATTGGAAGGTCCTCCCATAATTTCGCGAATTCATACCACCCGTCACTGACGGAAACGGGTAGTTGCTCGTGGGCCCACCCGTTCTTCACGATGTCCTGCGCGCGGAGCAGGGCGAAATTGTTGATAGGCATTGCGTGCCTCCCTTCTTATCCAGGAATGAACGTACTCGCGGGGCGGTACTCTGCACCCGACTGAGCTCCACTCAAGACCTCGGTAAATGGCACCCAGAACCCGTTTGAGCCGCCACCCACGCCGTTGTGCGTCGAGCTGCCGCTGGCGGAGTCGCGAGCCGGCGGGCGGCACAACGACCGTTGTGCTGGCCGACCTCGCCCGCACTGTTCACTGACGCCCGCCCGCGAGGCCCCCGTCGCCGCACCCTGCGCTCGGACCCGGTCGGACCTGCAAAGCTTCCTGTCAATCGCCTAGCGGTAGTAGCTCGGCCGGCTTGCCCGCATCGCCCGCGCCACTCCGACACGCGGCTGACGTGCGCAAACATCTCTAGTGTGGACATGGCGAGGGATGGCGGTCCGGATATGCTACCTTCAAAACCCGGTTAGCCGGTATCACGCAAGCGGACCTGCGGTTGAGTAGCGCCGTCGAGACGAACGAGTGTCTGTTGTGTACCGCTTGCGTGGCGACTTCTTGCTACACCTTGTCCAGGAATTGGGAGGTAGCCATGGTGCACCAACGACGCGCGGTCTATGCCCTCACCGCGTTGTCCGCCGCCACTTTCTGTTACGTCACCACCGAAGTGCTTCCGATCGGTCTGCTCACGCTGATCGCGCCGGACCTGGGACGCTCCAGGTCGGAGACCGGTCTGCTGGTGACCGGGTACGCGGTGGTGGTCATGATCGTGGCGCTTCCGCTGACCCGGGTCACTCGACGAGTACCCCGACGGCCGCTGCTCGCCGGCGCCCTCGGCGTGTTCGCCGCGGCGACGGCGGTGTCAGCCCTCGCCACCTCGTACGAGGTGCTGCTCGCCGCCCGGCTGGTGTCCGCCATCACCAACGGTGTCTTCTGGGCGGTGGTGTTCCCCGTGGCGATCTCGATGTTCCCCGAGAACATCCGAGGCCGCATCGTGGCGCGGCTGTCGATAGGCAACGCTCTCGGCCCGGTCCTCGGCGTACCGCTGGGCACCTGGTTGGGCGGACAGGCCGGCTGGCGGGCCGCCTTCGTCGCGATGGCCGCCCTCGGCTTCGTCACCTGCATCGCGGTCGCCCTGCTCCTGCCGAGCGTCGCACCGCAACAGAGCGCGAGCGACGTGGGGCCGATGCCGGACCGGCAGCGTTTCGTGGTGCTCCTCGTCGCCACCATCCTCGCGGTCACCGGGGCCATGGGCGCGTTCACCTACATGACCGTGTTCCTCCTCGACGTGAGCGGGTTCGCCGCGGCATCTCTCGGCCTGCTGCTCTTCGTCCAGGGCTCGTTCGGCGTCGCCGGCACGTGGGCGGTCGGTCGGGTCCTGGACCGGTTCCCACTCGGTGTCGTGCTGGGGCTGCTCGGGCTCATCACCGCGGCGATGCTCGGCCTCTACGGGGTTGGTTCGAGCAAGATATTGACGATCCCTCTGCTCGCCGTGGCGGGCATGTCGTTCAGTTCGCTGATCGCGGGAATCCAGCACCGAATCATGCAGGTGGCCCCGTCGACCACCGACATGGCGTCCGCCAGCCTCAGCGTCGCGTTCAACTTCGGCCTCGCGGCCGGCTCGTTCATCGGCGCGGGCCTGCTGGCGACGGCCGGGGTCCGCGTCATCCCGTTGTTCGGTGGCCTGCTGACGGCCGCCGCGTTCGCGCTGCTCGCCTTCCACGAAATGTCCCGCAAGAAGAGGAGAGGCCATGAAACTGTCCGTCGTAATCCCGACCTACAACCGGTCGGACATTCTGCAGCTCACCCTTGAGTCCCTGGTCCGCCAGGACCTGGATCACGACGACTACGAGGTGCTGGTGGTCGACGACGGATCGTCGGACGACACCGCGGACGTCGTGAAGAAGTACATGGACCAGATGAACCTGCGCTACTTCTTCCAGGAGGACGAGGGTTACCGGGCCGCCGGGGCCCGCAACCTCGGCATCAGCCACGCCGAGGGCGAGATCACCGTCTTCATGGACGCGGGTGTGATGGCGCACTCCAGCCTCCTGCGCGTGCACCTCGCCACCCACGAGGCCTACAGCGAACCGATCGCCCTGTGCGGGTACGTCTTCGGCTACAGCCTGAACAACGAGAACGCCGACGAGGTCCTGGCCGACCTCGACGTCAACGATGTGGACGGCACGATCGAGCAGTGGCGTGAGAAGGGCCTGCACCCCGACATCAGGGAGGACTTCTTCATCCGGGAGGGCGACGACTTCTCCGACGCGCCGGCACCCTGGCTCATGTACTGGACGTTCAACTCCTCGGTGCGCACGGAACAGCTACGGCGGGTCGGCATGTTCGACGACGCGTTCCGCGCCTGGGGCGGCGAGGACGTCGACCTCGGCTACCGACTGCACCGCGACGGGGCCCGCATGTTCCTCAACCGCGACGCGGTGTCGCTGCACTGGCCGCACGCGCGGGACGGCGAAGGCGCCGACGCGGTCGCCAACTACCAGTACATGGCCCGCAAGTACGACACCCCCATCACGCGACTGCTGGACATCGTCCCGACCATCAACTTCTTCGTCATCAACGACGTCATCCGGGGCAGGAAGCTGACCCACTGACCTGATCGCAGCTGGTATGCGGCCCGCACGGGCCACCTACCTTCGCGGCGCCCTCTGCGCGCCGGCCACCGTCAATGCGACACCGGCCGGCGCGCTGCGCTGTTCGGCGACTTCCGCGGCCCGGATCCCATGGCACTTCTGCCGACTCTCGGGGAAATCTCCTCAGTAGTAAATCCCCGTTCTGATGAGCAGTTCCACAGAATCTATTGAGTAATCGGGAGAACGCTAGTGCGGTACCGCCGCCGGAGTACGTTGCTGCTACGAATATAAAGGAACTGCGGAAGGGCGGGATCGCGTTCAGCCTATCGGGAGAGCGGACACGAATTGTGCGCTCTCCCGTCACTGGTTCCAACGAGTCGAGCAGCAAGCGCGTACGAGATGGTCCGAGGTCCACCAGGGGCTGGCACCCGGCAATCGACCAGGAAGGTCGACCCTTTGGCCGCCGGACTCTCAATAGGCAGGTCCGGCGCACCGAAAGGAGCTCGGGCGCAGCCGGAACGCGGCCCGGTCGCGGGCACGCGGACCGGCGGACGGTAGAAGTCTGGTCGAAATGAGGCGGTCATGGGACAAGAGTCGGTTACCTCCATGATATTGGACGATGCCCGGTCGCATCGGTCGTTCGAGCAGGACTATTCACCAACCTCAATAGCCGAGGAACCAACAGGTGAGAGTTCTCGCGTGTCGTACGATCTGGCAGTTGTTGGTCTTGGCTATGTGGGTCTGCCCCTGCTGAAAGAGGCGGCCGCTGCCGGACTGCGCGTCATCGGAGTGGATATCGACGCCAATCGCGTCGATATGCTGAACAGCGGGAAATCCTACATCGACGACATCTCCAAGGACGATCTCGGCGAGATGCTCGACGCCGGCTTCCGGGCGACGACGGACCCGGCGTCGTTCGCCGAGAGCGCGGTCATCATCGTCTGCGTGCCGACGCCACTCAGCGACGATCACGGGCCGGACCTGTCGGCGGTGCGCAGCGCGGCACACATGGTCGCCGCCTGCCTGACGCCGGGCACCCTGGTCGTGCTCGAGTCCACCACGTATCCCGGCACGACCGAGGAGGTCGTCCGGCCGATCCTGGAGAAGTCAGGCCTCACGGCGGGACGCGACTTCAGCCTGGCGTACTCACCCGAGCGCATCGATCCGGGCAACGGCCAGTTCGGACTGCGGAACACGCCGAAGGTCGTCGGCGGCCTCACCGAGAGCTGCCGTGACCAGGCGGCCACCTTCTACGGCAAGCTCGTGTCCCGGGTGGTGCCCACCTCCGGCCTGCGCGAAGCCGAGATGGCGAAGCTGCTGGAGAACACCTATCGCAACGTGAACATCGCCCTGGTCAACGAGATGGCGATCTTCTGCGAGGAACTGGGCATCGACCTGTGGGAGACCATCGAGGCCGCTGCCACCAAGCCTTTCGGCTTCCACAAGTTCCTTCCCGGGCCGGGAGTCGGCGGCCACTGCATCCCGGTCGACCCCTCCTACCTGTCGCACACCGTCCGCAAGCTCGGCTACACCTTCCGGCTGGCCGAGACGGCTGACGAGATCAACGGGCGGATGCCCAAGTACGTCGCCAGCCGCCTGCAGCGGGCGCTCAACCGGGAGCGGAAGTCGGTCAACGGCGCGCGCGTGATGCTGCTGGGTGTGACGTACAAGCCGGACATCGCCGACGATCGCGAGACTCCGGCCCTGCCACTGGCCCGTGAGCTGCTCAGCCTCGGCGCCGAGTTGTGTTTCGCCGATCCCTACGTACGGAACTGGACCGTCGACGGCGTGAGCATCACTCCGGTCGAGGCACCCCTGTACGCGGTCCACGACTGCGACGCCGTCGTGCTGCTGCAGCCGCACTCGGCGTTCGACCTCGCGGCCATTGCCCGGCGCTCCCGGCTGGTGCTCGACACGAGCGGCCGCATGGGGCGCTACGACAACGTCGAACGACTCTGAGCCGCGCTCCAGAAGACCTTCGGATGACTCACGGAAACGGACACCCACGATGACGTTCAGCTGGTCGCAGCAGCGCATTCTCATCCTTTCGCCGCACCCCGACGACGAGGTTCTCGGCTGTGGCGGATTGATCCACAAGGCGAAGTCCGCAGGCGCCGAGGTCTTCGTCCAGTTCCTCACGGTCGGCAACACCACCGACCAGTCCTCGTCGGTCTCTACCAGCCCGGAGGACCGCAACGACGAGATCAAGCGGGTCGCCGACCACCAACAGTGGGACGGCTGGCACATGGCCTTTCCGGGCGACGAGTACCACCTCCGGCTCGACCAGCTTCCCCGACTCGAACTCGCCAACATGGTGGAGCGGGAGAGCCCGCTCGCCATCGCCAGGCTGCGGCCCACGATGTTGATCGCTCCGCACCGTTCGAGCTACAACCAGGACCACCAGGCCGTGGCTGAGGCGGCCCACACCGCGACGCGGCCGTCCAACAACCGGCTACGCCATCACCCCGACTTCGTGCTGGCCTACGAGGAGGCGGCGGATCAGTGGCGAACCGATTCGGTTCCCATGCCCAACCTCCTGGTCGAGCTCACCGAGGAAGACCTCGGCAGCAAGCTCGAAGCGATGCGGCAGTACGCCACCCAGATTCACGAGCATCCACATACACGGTCCGAAGAAACCCTCCGCAGCCTCGCGGTCCTGCGCGGCATGCAGGCCGGCGTACCGCTGGCCGAGGCGTACCACATCATGCGGTGCCTGGCCTGACCGTCCGCGCCCGACACCCGCACCCCACCTGCTGCCGAAAGGAAGCGAGCAATGCGAATTCTTGTCACCGGGGGCGCCGGATTCATCGGCTCCCACCTCTGTGAATTCCTGGTTGAGCAAGAACACGACGTCACAGTGCTCGACGAGCTGTCCACTGGTTCGGTGGCAAACCTCGCCAGTTGCCTGGACGCCGGCACCGTACGCCTGGTCGAGGGGTCGATCCTCGACCGGGACCTGGTGAACGAGTGCGTCCGCGGCAAGGATCTGGTCTTCCATCTCGCCGCCGCCGTCGGCGTGCGAACCATCGTCGACAGTCCCCTGCACTCACTGCGGGTCAACCTGTACGGCACGGAGAACGTCGTCGAGGCGGCGGTCACGCACGGCGTGCCGTTCGGCGTCACGTCGACCAGCGAGGTGTACGGCAAGAACGACGCCGACGGGCTCCGCGAGGACGCCGACCGGATCCTGGGGTCCCCGCTGCTCAGCCGGTGGTCGTACGCGGCGGCCAAGGGTCTCGACGAGTTGGTGGCGCACATCCGCGCGTCCGAGACGGGCACCCCCTGCGTGAGTTACCGACTGTTCAACGTCGTCGGACCGCGGCAGACCGGCCGGTACGGCATGGTCCTGCCGCGGTTCGTCACGCAGGCGCTCAACCACGAACCGATCACCGTGTACGGCGACGGCACGCAGCGCCGGTGCTTCGGGTCGGTCTACGACGTGGTGCCCGCGATCGTCAAGCTGCTGCAGACCCCGGCGGCGCACGGTAGGGCGGTGAACCTCGGCGGGCGTGAGGAGGTCTCCATCCGCGGACTGGCCGAGAAGATCAAGGACTTCACCGGCTCGACCAGCGACATCCAGACGGTGCCGTACGAGGTCGCCTACGGTAGCGGCTTCGAGGACATGGCCCGCCGCATGCCGGATCTGTCACTGGCCCACGAACTCATCGGCTACACCGCCCGCTACGACCTCGACGACATCGTGCGGTCAGTCGTCACCGACATGCAGCGCGCAGGCGAACGCGAGTCGCTGCTGGCCGCCCCGTAACTCCGGACTCCCGGTCGCGTCGCCACGGCAGGGACCGGCCCGGCGCGGAGAGTGTCCTCCGCGCCGGGCCGTGACATCGGATCGGGTCAGGCGGTCACACACTCCGCCAGCACACCCGGGCCGGTGCCGGTGCCCTGGAAGCCGAAGTTGGTCGACTGCCGGCCGGCGACCCGGCCGTTGTAGCTCACGTTGGTGAACTCGACAGTGCCGCTGGAGCCGCTGGCCTGGGCGTTCCAGGTGCCGGTGACTCCGGCGCCGCCGGGCAGCACGATGGTCACGGTCCAGCCGTTGATGTCCGACTTGCCGGCGGTGACCGTCACGCTCGCGGTGAAGCCCTCGGCCCACTGGTTGATCGCCACCGACGCGTAGCAGCCGTCACCGGCCGGCGGCGTCGTGTTCGGCGGGGTGACCGGCGGCGTGGTCGGCGGGGTCGTGGTCGGCGGCGTGGTGGTCGGCGGCGTCGTGGTGGGCGGGGTGGTGGTCGGCGGGTTCGGCGCGCCGTTGGCCAGGCTGAAGGCCAGATCGGGCTGGAACGAACCGGCAGTGAAGCGGCAGCCGTCCGCCTCACCCGGCGGCTTCACCCAGAGGTACGCGTCGATGTTGTTGTCGCCGGTGTTGGTCGTCGGGTACTGACCGATGCGCCGGTCGGTGTTGTCGTCGCCGCACCAGTCCCCGCTGGCGCCCCCGTTACGGCTGGTGTCGATGACCTGGCGCTTGCCCGAGATCCCCATGCCGTTGAGGGAGGAGATGACCGCCCGGCCGAAGTTCGC
Organism: Micromonospora parva; assembly: GCF_040649675.1. Classification (NCBI taxonomy): domain Bacteria; kingdom Bacillati; phylum Actinomycetota; class Actinomycetes; order Micromonosporales; family Micromonosporaceae; genus Micromonospora; species Micromonospora parva. Next base: position 18,210 of record NZ_JBEZFX010000012.1, read on the forward strand.
CTCGTTGGAGGTGGAGTTGTAGTTCGACACGTTGGTGAAGAAGCCGTCGGCGTACTGCACGCCGGCCGCCCGGAGCCGGTTGGCCGTCTCACCGGCGCTGTTCCAGGTGGAGTGGCCGCCGTCGAGGTACACCTTGGCGTTGGGGTTGCCCGACTTGATGGTGCGGGTGGCCGTCGAGATCGCCTGGTTGCGCGCGTTGATCTCACTGGTGTTCAGGCAGGTCAGCAGGGCGAGCGAGTCGGTTTCCAGGATGATGATGACGGTCTGGTTGCCGAGTCCCCTGGCGAAGTTGGACACCCACGTCTGGTACTGGTTGAGGTCCGGCGCCCCACCGGCGCTGGCCCCGCCGCAGTCCCGGTTGGTGATCTCGTAGACCGCCAGCACCGGGATCTGCTGCGCCGCGTTGGCGGCGCCGATGAAACCGGAGACCTCGGACTGCACCGTCGAGGGGTTGAAGTTGGCGAACCAGCGCGCCTGCGGCTGACTCGCGATCTTGTCGCGGATGACGGCGGCACGCGAGTCACCGGGGTTGGCGGCGACCCAGCGGACGACGGCCGAGCTCGGGTCGCGGTAGAGCGACCCGGACAGTGTGCCGGCGGATGCGCTGCTGACGGCGAGGCAGACGCCGACAGCGGTGGCGCCCGCGACGGCCGCCACACCGATGGCCGCCGATCTGCGGCGGAGCGAGGAGAGGATGGCCACGTCGTGTTGCCTCCAGATCACATAGATGTGTCCAAGTTCATGGGAGCGTTCCCAGGACGGTAGCGGAGGCGCGCGCCGCTGCCAAGACGTGGACGCCCGTCGATGGGGCAATTGCCCGCGTTTGTAGGTCAAAGGCTCATGCGGCTCAACGCGACGCGGCTGTCGCCGGACATCCAGGCAGTGGTCAGTGCGAGGTCGGGGCGAGCGCTATGACCGGCCGAGTGCGACAGCGAGTCGGCGGACCGCTTCGTCCATCAACTCCGCCGGGGCAGCCGCGTACGTGAGGCGCAGGTGGGGCGCTGGAGCCTCGGCTGCGTACCAGGGCCGGCCGGGGAAGACGATGACGCCCGCGGCGGCAGCGGCGGCGGCCAACGCCACGTCGTCAGTGCCGTCGGGCAGCCGGGCCCACAGGTGCAGCCCACCGCGCGGAACGCCCTGCGGGGTCAGCGACGGCACGTGCCGCGCCAGCGCGGACAGCAGCGCCTCGCGCCGGGAGCGCAGCTCGTTTCGCAGGTTGCGACGATGCCGGGCCCAGGCGGGTGCGGTGACGAACTCCAGCGTGGCCTGTTGCAGCGGCCCGGCGACGAAGAAGTCGTCGAGCAGCCGGGCAGCCCGCAGTCGGGTGCCAGCCGGACCGCGCGCACCGATCGCGGCGACCCGGAGGCCGGGTGCGGCGGATTTGGTCAGCGAGCGCAGGTAGATGACGTGCCCGTCCGGGTCGTCGGCGGCCAGTGGCGGCGGCGGGTCGCCGTCGATGGCCAGGTCGCGGGCGTAGTCGTCCTCGATCAGGAACGCCCCGGCGGCGCGAACCTCGGCGGCGACCGCCGCTCGGCGCTGGACGGCGAGCGTCGCGCCGTGCGGGTTGGCGTAGAGCGGCTGGCAGTAGAACAGCCGGGCGCCGGTACGGGCGAACGCGACGGCGAGCTGGTCGGGCCGTACGCCATCGACGTCGGCGGGCACGGGCACCAGTCGCAGGCCCGCCGCGCGGGCGGCGGCCAGCGCGCCCAGGTAGGTCGGGGACTCCACGAGCAGGGTGTCGCCGGGCGTGGTCAGCGCGCGCAGCGTCGACGACAGTGCGGCCTGCCCGCCGGGGCAGATCACCATGTCGTCGGGGCGCAGCCCCGTGCCGGCCTCGCGGGCGAACCAGGCGCGCAGATCCTCGCGCCCCTCGGCCGGCCCGCGCTCCCAGGAGGACGGCTGCCGGGCCGCGCGGGCCAACGCCGCGCCGAGCGGGCCGGCGGGCTGAAGATTCGGCTCCAGATAACCACCGGACAGCGGAATCGCACCTGCGGGCGGTAACGCGAGTAACGCCTGCATCTCCTCCTCGCCCGGCCGGCGGGGGCCGAGCGCCACCGTCTGCCACGACAGGTCGGGCGCGCTCCGCTGGGCTGGCCGACCGGCCACAAAGGTGCCCCGGCCCGATCGGGTCTCGATCAGGCCCTCCGCAACGAGCTGCCGGATCGCCGCTGCCACCGTCACCGGGGAGGCGTGGTGGCGGGCGGTCAGCTCGCGTACCGAGGGCAGGCGCGTGCCTGCTGCCGCCGCGTCCACCAGGCTCCGCAGATCTTGAACAACAGAATCAACAGCGTTACCGTTGCCCATGACGGTACAGAGTAGCGCTACTGCCTCGGCGACGATAACAGCGGGACGCGGCGCCGGCCTCGCCCTCGGCGCACTGGGGGTGCTCGCCTTCAGCATGTCGCTGCCGGCCACCCGCGTCGCGGTGCAGGATCTCGACCCGTGGTTCGTCGCCTTCGGCCGGGCGGTCGGCGCGGCGCTGCTGGCGTACGCGTACCTGCGGTTCACCAGAGCGCCGCGACCCACCCGGGGCCAGTGGCAGCGGCTCTCGATCGTCGCGCTCGGTGTCGTCGTCGGCTTTCCACTGTTCACGTCGCTCGCGCTCACCACGCAGACCTCCGCGCACGGCGCGGTGGTCATCACGGTGCTGCCCGCCATGACGGCCGTCTTCGCGGTGCTGCGGTCGAACGAGCGCCCGCCCCCGTTGTTCTGGATCGCCACTGTCGCTGGACTGCTGTCGGTGCTCACGTTCCTCGCCGCCAGCGGCGCGGTGCACGGCGCCCTCTCCCTCGCCGACCTGTTCCTGCTGGCAGCGGTCGTGCTCTGCGGCCTCGGGTACGCCGAGGGCGGCGCGCTCGCCCGCGAGCTCGGCGGGGCCCGGACGATCTGCTGGGCGTTGCTGATCTCCCTGCCTGCCACGGTGCCCATCACGGCCGTGGCGGCCGTCGCCCGTCCCCCACAGGCGGACGCCGTCGTCTGGTCGGCGTTCGGTTACCTCACCGTCGTCTCGATGTTCCTCGGCTTCTTCGCCTGGTACGCGGGTCTCGCCCGGGGTGGCATCGCCAAGGTCGGCCAGATTCAGCTGGCCCAGCCCGTACTAACCCTGATCTGGTCGGCGCTGCTGCTCGGCGAGACCGTCACACCCGCCTCGATCGGGGCGGCGGTGGTGGTGCTGGCCTGCGTCGTGCTGATCCAGCGAACCCGGGCCAGTGCCCAGGTGACCATGCCCGCGTCGGCGACACAACCCGGTCGCTGACCGTCACGACGGCGGATCCGTGCTCCTCGCCGCAGGTCAGCGCCGCCGGCCGGCCCGGTCAGACCGGCGCCAGGCCCAACGCGCGCACGTCGACCGCGACCTCACTGCCGTACGACTCGACGATGCGGCGCTCGAAAACGTCGGCGTCGACGGTGTATTCCTGCGGGCCCTCGACCTCCAGCACGTGCGCCGCCAGCACGCAGCCCACCTGTGCCGCCCGTTCGATGGGCAGGTCCGCGGCGAGCGCGGCGAAGAAGCCGGCCCGGAAGCCGTCGCCGACGCCGGTCGGGTCGACGATGGCGCCCACCCGCGCCGCCGGGACCAGGAACTCGCCGTCGCGCCCGGTGATCCGTACCCCGTTGGCGCCCAGGGTCACGACCCGCACGCCCACCCGGCGCAGGATGTCGTCCTCGCTCAGGCCGGTCTTCGACTCCAGCAGCGCCGCCTCGTACTCGTTCGTCAACAGATAGCGCGCACCGGTGATCATCGCCTCGATGTCGGCCGACGGCATCCGGGCCAGCTGCTGCGACGGGTCGGCGGCGAAGGGCAGGCCCAGTCGGCGGCAGGCGGCGGCACGGGCGAGCATGGTGTCCGGATTCTCCGCGGCGACGATGACGAGCCGGAGGCCGCCGGCCCGGGTGGCGACACCGTCGAGGCTGATCCGGTCGGGCTCGCCCATCGCACCCGGATAGAACGACGCGATCTGGCAGAGGTCGGTGTCGGTGGTGCAGATGAACCGCGCGGTGTGTGCGATGGAGCTGACCTGCACCTCCGAGCAGTCGACCCCGTTGCGCTCCAGCCAGCTGCGGTAGTCGCCGAAGTCGCCACCGACCGCGCCGAGCAGCACCGGCCGGTGCCCGAGTTGAGCCAGCCCGAAGGCGATGTTGGCAGCGACACCGCCGCGACGGACGACGAGGTCGTCGACGAGGAACGAGAGCGAGACGGTGTCGAGGCTGCCGGCGACGAGTTGCTCGGCGAACCGCCCCGGGAAGCGCATCAGATGGTCGGTCGCGATCGAACCGGATACGGCGATCATGCGGACGGGCCCTCTCAGTAGCGGTAGTGGTCGGGCTTGTAGGGCCCCTCGACCGGGACACCGAGGTAGTTGGCTTGTTCCTTGGTCAGCTCGGTGAGGCGCACACCCAACGCGGCGAGGTGGAGTCGGGCGACCTTCTCGTCCAGGTGCTTGGGGAGGGTGTGGACACCGACCGGGTACTGGTCGGTGCGGGTGAACAGCTCGATCTGCGCGATGGTCTGGTTGGCGAAGCTGTTCGACATCACGAAGCTCGGATGTCCGGTGGCGTTGCCGAGGTTCAACAGCCGCCCCTCGGACAACACGATGATCGAGTGGCCGTCCGCGAACCGCCACTCGTCCACCTGCGGCTTCACCGTGATCCGCTCGACGTCCCCGCGTTTCGCGAGACCGGCCATGTCGATCTCGTTGTCGAAGTGACCGATGTTCCCCACTATCGCCTGGTGCTTCATGCGGGCCATGTGCTCGTTGGTGATCACACTGAAGCAGCCCGTCGCGGTCACGAAGATGTCAGCGGTCTCGACAACGTCATCGATGGTCGCGACCTGGTAGCCGTCCATCGCCGCCTGCAGGGCGCAGATCGGGTCCACCTCGGTCACGATGACCCGCGCGCCCTGACCGCGCAGACTCTCGGCGCAGCCCTTACCAACGTCGCCGTAACCGAACACGACGGCGACCTTCCCGCCGATCAGCACATCGGTGGCCCGGTTGATCCCGTCGATCAGCGAGTGCCGGCAGCCGTACTTGTTGTCGAACTTGCTCTTGGTCACCGAGTCGTTGACGTTGATCGCCGGGAACAGCAGGTTCCCCGCCTGCTGCATCTCGTACAGCCGGTGCACACCGGTGGTGGTCTCCTCGGTCACGCCCCTGATCCCGGCGGCGACCCGCGTCCAGCGACGGTTGTCCTCCCGCAGCGACCGGGTCAACACACCGAGGATGACCTCGTACTCCTCGGAGTCCGCGCTCTCCGGCGACGGCACCGCCCCGATCGCCTCGAACTCGGCACCCTTGTGCACCAGCAACGTGGCGTCACCACCGTCGTCGAGGATCATGTTCGGGCCCTGCCCGTCCGGCCAGAGCAGCACCTGCTGGGTGCACCACCAGTACTCGTCGAGGGTCTCGCCCTTCCAGGCGTAGACCGGGACGCCCGCCGGGGCGTCCGGGGTGCCGGCCGGACCGACCACGATCGCTGCCGCCGCGTGGTCCTGGGTCGAGAAGATGTTGCAGGAAGCCCACCTGACCTGCGCGCCGAGCGCCACCAGCGTCTCGATCAGCACCGCCGTCTGAATCGTCATGTGCAGCGAGCCGGTGATCCGCGCACCCTTCAGCGGCTGCCGCGAGGCGAACTCCCTCCGGATCGACATCAACCCCGGCATCTCGTGCTCGGCCAGCTCGATCTCCTTACGCCCGAAGGCCGCCAACGACAGGTCCGCCACCTTGAAATCGCTGAAGTTGCCAGTCATGCCCGCACCCTCCCCCAGCGGCGTCGAGGACCGTTGGAGTCCGGTTCAACGGTGCTCATGCGCCGCACCCGGGCCGCCTGGAGCCCGGGTGCGGCGCAGGAGCTGTCAGGAGTTGCGGCTGGCCGGGTCGACCCGGGCGTACGTGAGCAGGTCCGCCATCGTGAACTGGCCGGAGAAGCGGGCGGGCAGGGTCGGGCGCCAGCTGGGCTGCACGGTCAGGTAGCTCGCCGGGTCGAGTTGGGCGACGCCGATGAGCACCTCCGCCACGATCCGCCCACCCACCGCGCCCAACGAGCCGCCGCCGGCCTGGAGCTGCGCCTCCTTGAGGATGTAGTAGAAGAGCGGGGTGTTGGCGTCCAGGCCGAGGCCGTACCCACTGAGCTCGGGGAAGTTGAAGCTGCCGAGCGCGGGCGCCCCGATGTGCGCGGCGATCCGCTGGCCCGACGGGATGCCGAAGGTCAACTGCCGGAGCAGGTCGCGGCCGAGCAGGTTGGCAGACGGCGAGCCGGACGGCGGCGGTGGCAGCGGGAAACCGAACAGCGGCGTCGAGTTGCGCACGTCGATCCACTTGCTCCAGCGCACCTGGCCGTCGAAGAACTGGAACCAGAACTGGTAGTCGAGGTAGCGGCGGGCGGCCCGCTTCCCGCCGCGCAGGTCGGCCGGGTCGGCGCCGCCCAGCGCCGAGTCGAAGAGCATGGCGTAGAACTCGTCGCCGCCGTTGCCGGTGCGGTTGACCAGGTAGGCCGGTCGCGGCTGGCTGTGGCCGAAGCGGAACGCCGCGGCGGTGAACTCGACCGGGATGAATGTCGCGTTCGGCTCCGGACGGTAGAAGCGCCGGCCTCCGCTGAGCACTGTGGAGACCGCGCCCGGGCCGGCGATCAGCGGGAGGAACTCGTTGAGCACGATCCACTGGTAGTGCCAGGTGACGAGCCTGCGGGCGGCGGCGAAGACCTGCGACTCCGCTGTGCCCTGGGCGCGCACCAGGTCGACCACCCGGTTGTGGAAGAGGATGAACGCGGCAGTGATCTGCGCGATCGGCAGGTTCTCGTCGTTGCGGGGGTCGAAGACGATCGCCTTACCGCTGGAGTTGCGCGGCAGGTCCTCGAAGCGCCCGCCCGACTCGATCCTGAGTTTGGCGGGGTCGGATGAGGTGTACAGCTCCGGGTTCCCGGTCGGTCCGGCACCGTAGAGCGAGTCGAGGTCGAGGGCCGGCGTCCGGGGATTGGGCACCGTGGTCGGGTCGACCGGCGTGCCCAGCGGCGCCGTCGTCTCGAAGGCCAGGTCGTGGTCGACGAACTGCCCGAAGTACGTCATGCCCTGCGGGACCGAGAAGTTGTCGGGGTTGTTGATGCTGTGTTGCTGCAGGTCGGAGAGGGCCTCGGCGCCGACACCGAGCGGGTCGCGGGCGTCCATCGGGCCACCGACGCGGGACAGGTCGATCAGCGCGTTCCGCATCTGGGTCGTCGCCGACCCGAACGCCGGTAACGACGGGAACATCCGACCGAACCGGTTGGAGAACGCGGCCGCCGCCGGCGCCGCGTCGAGCAGGACTCCCCCGGTGCCGGCGAGGAGCGCGCCCGCGCCGACTCCGGCCAACAGTCGCCGTCGGCTGACACCTGGAGAAGCGTTGCCAATTGCCATGTCGGCCACCTTCCGTCCGCGGGCGCCCGCGTGGACGCACGGGCGGTAAACCCGCGAACCGGCAGCAGTGTGAACCCTTCCCTTAGTGGCGCTCTGGAGCTTCGGTGGTGTCCGGCTGGAGACCGGTGAGCATGGTGTCGACAAGCGAGGTGTCGTGTTTGGCGGCGCGGAACAGCGGATGGTCGAGCGTCGATCGGAGGAAGTCGCGGGTGGTGGCCACACCCGGCCCTTCGACGGCGCACTCGTCGAGGGCGCGGGCCATCCGGGCCAGCGCCTGGGTCCGGTCAGGCGCCCAGACGACCACCTTCGCGAGCAGCGAGTCGTAGTCGGCCGGCACCCGGTAGCCGGCGTACCCGTGCGTGTCGACGCGGACGAACGGCCCGCCGGGCAGGTCGAAGCGGGTCAGCTCACCCGGTGTCGGAACGAAGCCGCGCGCCGGGTCCTCGACGTTGAGGCGGCACTCGATCGCCGTACCACGTGGCACCACCTCGGCCTGGGTCAGTGCGAGCCGTTCGCCGGCCGCGACGAGGATCTGTTGCCGCACCAGGTCGACGCCGGTCACCAACTCGGAGACCGGGTGTTCGACCTGCAGGCGGCAGTTGACCTCCATGAGGTGGAAGTCGTCCCCGCCGCCGACCAGGAACTCGAACGTGCCCGCGCCCACGTAGCCGACGCCGAGCGCGCCGGTGACCGCGGCGGCGGTCATCCGGTCGACAAGGTGTTGCGGCAACCCGGGCGCGGGTGACTCCTCGATCAGTTTCTGGTGACGCCGCTGCACCGAGCAGTCGCGCTCGCCGAGGTGGACGCCGTTGCCGTAACGGTCGGTGAGCACCTGCACCTCGACGTGGCGCGCCGATTCGAGGTAACGCTCGATGTAGACCCGGTTGTCGCCGAAGAGCAGCTGCGCCTCGGCCCGCGCGGTGGCGAACTCGCCCAGGAACGAGGCCGGGTCGCGGACCACCCGAACGCCCCGGCCGCCACCGCCGGCGACCGCCTTGATGATCAGCGGAAAGCCGATCTCCTCCGCCACCGCGCGGGCGTGGGCGGCCGACTCGACGGCGTCGGTGGTGCCGGGAAGCACCGGCAGGCCGAGGCCCGCCATGATGCCCCGCGTCCGGGCCTTGTCGCCCAGCGCGGCCATCACGGCGGGCGGCGGCCCGATGAACGTGATCCCGTCGGCCGCACAGATCTCGGCGAAGTCCGGGTCCTCGGAGAGGAAGCCGTAACCCGGGTGGATCGCGTCGGCCCCCGTGCGGCGGGCCGCCTCGATGATGGCCGGGGCGCTCAGGTAGCTGCGCCGGCTCGGGCCCGGCCCGATCTGGACGGCCTCGTCCGCCAACCGCACCACCGCAGAGTCGCGATCGACTGTCGAGTAGACAGCAACTGTCCGCAGCCCCATCTCCCGGCAGGTCCGCGCGATGCGGACCGCGATCTCGCCCCGGTTGGCGATCAGCACCGACTCGAACACCGTCAGTCCTCCGACACAGCTAAGGCGATCAGCCGCTCGCCGTACTCGACCGGAGTCGCGTTGGGCACCAGTACCTTCACGACCTCGCCCGCACGGTCGGCCTCAACCGGGATCATCATCTTCATCGCTTCCAGGATCGCGACCTGCTGGCCGGCCACGACCTGGTCGCCCTCCCGAACGAACGGGTCGGCGCCGGGCGACGGCGCGAGGTAGAGCGTCGCGACCATCGGCGCGCACACGTAGTGCAGCCCGGCGTCGGCCTCCACCGGCGGGGCCGCCGGGGCTGCCGCCACCACAGCCGCGCCGTCCGGCCACTCCACCTCGACCACCAGGTCGCCGTGCTGGAGTCGGGCGCGACGGACCGGGCCTGGCGTCGATCCGATCAGCCGCGCGAGGCTGCGGACCGCGGCGTCCAGCGGGTCGGCGTTACCCTCCGGCATTCGTCACACCTCCGATCTGTCGGAAGCGGGCCCGGCGATGGACCCGCACCTCCTCGCGGTGCAGACCGGCCAGCTCCGCCAACGCGTCGACGACCGCCCGGTGTACGGCCGACGCGGTCGCACCGGGATCGGCCGGCGCCCCGCCGGGCGGTTCGGGAACCACCCCGTCGACGATGCCGAGCGCGAGCAGGTCGCCGGCCTGGAGTTTGAGCTGTGCGGCGGCCTCGTCGGCCCGGCCGGAGTCGTTCCAGAGGATCGCGGCGCAACCCTCCGGGCTGATCACCGAGTACGTCGCGTTCTCGAGCATCAGCACCCGGTTGCCGACGCCGAGGGCGAGCGCACCCCCGCTGCCGCCCTCGCCGGTCACCACCGCGACGACCGGCACCGTCAGCCCGGCCATCAGTCGGATGTTGTCGGCGATGGCGAGGGCCTGCCCGTTCTCCTCCGCCGAGATGCCGTGGTAGGCGCCGGGTGTGTCGATCAGCGTCACGATCGGCGCGCCGAGCTTCTCGGCCAGGCGCATCAGCCGGGCCGCCTTGCGGTAGCCGGCCGGTGTCGCCATGCCGAAGTTGCGGCTGGCCACCTCGGCGACCGTGTGGCCCTTCTGGTGGCCGATCACCACGACCGGCCGCCCGTCGATCAGGCCGACGCCGCCGACGATCGCCGGGCAGTCACTCGCGAGCCGGTCGCCGTGCAGCTCCACGAAGCCGTCCACGAAGTGGCCGATGTAGTCGAGCGTGGAGGGGCGACCGAGAGCACGGGACCGTGCCACGACCGTCCACGGGTCCGCCGGGTCGGCGGGCGCGGTCGCCCGTACCCGGGAGTGCTCCGGGGTGAACGGCCCGGCCGCCGCGAAGGCCAGCAGCCGGGCGATGGTCGGCCGCAGGTTCGACCGGGGTACCAGGTCGTCGAGCATGCCGCGGGCAAAGAGGTACTCGGCGGTCTGGAAGCCGGCCGGCAGTGGCTGGCGCAGCGTCTGCTGGATCACCCTCGGCCCGGCGAAGCCGAGGCGTGCCCCCGGCTCGGCGAGGATGACGTCGCAGAGGGTCGCGAACGATGCCGCGACGCCACCGTAGGTCGGGTCGCTGACCAGCGAGATCGTCAGGACCCCCGCCTCGTCGAGGGCACCGAGCGCCGCGCTGGTCTTGGCCATCTGCATGAGCGACAGGGCGCCCTCCTGCATCCGGGCACCGCCGGAGGCGCTGACGATCAACAGCGGCGTACGGGTCTCCAGTGCCAACTCGGCGGCCCGGGTGATCCGCTCACCGACACCCGCGCCGAGGCTGCCGCCGAGGAACCGGAAGTCCATCACCGCGGCGATCAGCGGCTGCCCCTCGACAGTGCCCCGGACACAGACGACTGCCTCGTCCAGCCCGGTACGCCGACGGGCGGCTTCGAGCCGCTGCGGGTAGGGCTTGGTGTCGACGAACCCGAGCGGATCACCGAACGCGCCGACCGGGGGCAGCTCCTCGACCGAGTCGAGGTCGAAGAGCTGCTCGATCCGCTGGTGCGCGGTGACCTGGTCGTGGTGGTCGCACTCCGGGCAGACGCCCAGGTTGCGCTCGACACGGCGCTGGTAGAGCAGCGCCCGGCAACCCGGGCAGACCAGCCAGCTCTTACCGACGGGCGTGTTGACGGTGGCGGTCATGACTGCCCGCGTTCGGCCGTGGCCTTCTCCACGATCTCCCGGATGCGTGCCTGCTGCTCACGTGTGGTCCGGTTGAGGTGGGCGGTCATGCCCTCGTCGTCGGCGTGCCCGCCCGGGCGCATCTCGAAGTCCTGCACCCACCGCATCCGCACGCCGCCGTCCGGGATCTCGGTGTACTCCCAGAACAGGTTCATGTACTTGAACGCGCCGGTCTCCAGCCGTCGGGCCCGCACCACCCGGTCGGCGCGGTCGGGCACCCGCTCGGAGACCCAGCTCCAGACCCGGCCGGCCGGGTCGGGGTGCATCGTCAGGCGGAAGACGACGGCCCCGTCGGCGGACGTCGAGAGCACTTCCGTGCTGGCGTACTCGCTGAACAGGGAGGGCCAGTTGGGGATGTCGTTGGTCAGGTCCCAGACGAGGTCGAACGGTGCGTTGATGACGACCGCGTTGTCAGTGTGTCCGGCCATGGGTTCACCGATCCGCGAGTCGTTGGTTGACGTAGTCGACGGCGAGCCGGGGCGTCTGCATGATCGACACGGCGTCGTCGGGGATGCGCACCTCGTACTCCTGCTGCACCCGCGCCGCCAGTTCCAGCAGCGCGAGCGAGTCGTAGCCGAGGTCTTCGAACGGCGCGTCGAGCGTCGCCGGGTCGGCCCAGTCGGTCTGCTCGACCACGCCGGAGCTGCTCTCCAGGATCCGGCGCAGGTCGTCGAGGGTCAGCTGGCTCATGAGTTTCCTCCCGTCGGTCGCTGCCACCCGTCGCGGACGCCGCCGACCTGCGGCACCGGCGACTCGGGGTGCGGGACCTCCTCGGTGTCGACGTGGCCCAGTTCGGGGCGGGGTGCGAGCGGACTGATCTGGAACACGATCAGCGCGGTCTCACCACCGGCATTGACGATGCGGTGCCGCTGGCCGCGACGGACCATGAGAGCTTCGTCGGCCGCGAGCTTGACCTCCGTGCCGTCGACCCGGATCACCACCTCGCCGCGCACCAGATAACAGAACTTGTCCGAGTACGGGTTGTACTGCTCCGCCAGGAACTCGCCCGGCTCCAGCCGGACCGTGCCCATGAAGCCCTCCGTCGCGTCGACGGTCTTCGGGCTGAGCAGGATCCGCACCTCGCCGCCGATCCGGTTGATGCCGGGCACGTCGGTGGCGGCGACCTTCACTACCGGTTGCCGATGCATGGTCATCCCTTCTCTGCGACGAGCACGCGGAACGGCAGGTCCGTCGGGTGGACGGTGGCCGGGCCGAAGCCCGCCGCGGCGAGGGCCCGGTTGTAGGCGGCGACGGAGTGCGACTCCCCCTCGAAGGTCCAGACCAACATCAGCACCGAGAAGAGGTACGGCGCCGGGTCCAGCGCCGGCGACTCGTCGCCGGTGGTGAAGCCGACGATGACCAGCCGGCCACCCGGCTTGACCACGGAACCGAGCCGGTTCACCAGCTCGTGCACCCGCTCCTCGGAGAAGTGGTGGGTGACGTTGGTGAGCAGCGCGACGTCGTAGGGGCCACCGAGATCGGTGGTGAACATGTCACCGGGCAGGAACGACGCCCGGTCGCGTACGCCGAGCCGCTCGGCGTGCTTCTCGGTCACGGCGAGCACGTTGGGCCAGTCCAACGAGGTCACCGTCGCCTGCGGGTTGTGCTGCGCGAGCGTGTAACCGTAGACGCCGTGGCCGCAGGCGACGTCGAGGATGTCGAGCTCGGCGCGCTCCTTCGCCCACGGCGCGAGCGCCTCGGCCATCACCTCGGCGGTCGGCTGGGCGACCTTCGTCGCGTACGCGGCGAAGTCCTCCCAGTAGCTGTACTCCGGGGTTTCGGCGTGCACGTCCAGGACGGTGCCGCCCTCCCGTACGGCGGCGCTGAGGTCGCGCAGCGCGTCCCACTCCCAGTCGCTCGACATCACCTTGACCATCCCGCCCAGGTAGTCGGGACGGGTGCTCACCAGGTGGTCGGCGGCCGCCGGGGTGAGCGAGAAGTGCTCGCCGGTCCGGTCGGTGAGGCGGATCGCGGTGAGCGCGTCGAGCAGGATGCGCGCGCCGCGCGGGTGGATGCCGAGCTTCGGGGCGAGCCCACCGGCCGTCGCCGGGCCCGCGGCCAGGGCGTCGAAGACGCCCAGCTCGACGCCGGTACGCAGCAGGCTCGTCTTCTTGTATGCCTGCATCATGTCGTTGATGTCGCGGCGGGTCAGCGTCACGTGATGCTCCCTGTCTCGGGGCTCCAGGTGTAGAAGGGCGTGGCCAACGAGTCCTGCAGCTCGGTCATGCTGTCCGGCGCGTAGCGCTGCAGGTAGGCCGAGAGGCGGCGGTTGACCTCCTGGAAGTCCGCGCGGGCACGGGCCGCGAGGAGCTTGTCGAAGACGTCGGTGTCCGCCTCGAGCAGGTGCATGTAGAGGTCCTGGTAGCGGAAGAGGGTGCGCCGCGAGATGCCGACGACGTGGGGCATGTCGCCCTTGTCGTGTTCGGCGAAGAGCTCGGCGACGGCGTCGGCGTGACCGGGGGCCATCCGCATGACCATGAGGGCGCGGTAGGACATCTGCTCACGCCCCCCGCAGGATCGTGGCCAGGGCGGCGGCCAGGGTCTGCGCCTTGTCGTCCACCGGGCCGGCACTGCGCCAGGCGACGATGCCGTCGGGGCGTACCAGCAGCGCGCCGCCGGTGCCGACGCCACAGCTGGCGAGCCACGAGCCGTCGTCGGCGAGGTCGCCGTCGGGGCCGGCGGTCAGTGCCCGGATCGGGACGCCGGTCTGCGAGGCGACGGTCTCGGCCGCCGCGAGCCACGTGTCGTCGCCGGGTGCGGTGGCCAGCGTCCAGCCCTCGGTCAGCACGTCGATCGTGGAGACCCGGCTGCCGTGGTGGTCGACCCAGCCGTGCGGCGCGCGCGATCCGGGTTGGCCGGTGAAGCTCAGCTCGCGGGGCAGCAGCTCGGTGTCGGCGGGCGCGCCGACGATCGCGTTCGAGGTGTAGCGGTAGCCCATCGTCACGATGACGAAGTCCCGATAGGCGGCCTTGTCCTCGTCGGCGAGCTGCCCCCGGGTGCGGAACAGCATCCACGCCTGGTCGGCGGTGGCCGCGCCGACCGGACGACGCTCGGCCTCGTAGGAGTCGAGCAGGCTCTCGTCGGCGTGCCCCTGGAGCACCTCGGCGAGCTTCCACGCCAGGTTGTGCGCGTCCTGGATGCCGGCGTTGACGCCGAAGCCACCGGCCGGGGGATGCGCGTGACAGGCGTCGCCGGCGAGGAAGACCCGCCCCGACCGGTACGCGTCGGCGACCATGTGCCGCGCGTCCCAGGGCTGGGCCGACTCGACCTCCACCTCCAGCTCGGGGTCGCCGGCGGCGATCCGGGCCAGCTCGACGCAGCGCTCCGGCGTGAAGTCGGCCGGCGACTGCCCCCGCTCGGGGTAGTAGTTGACGCCGAACATCCACCGCCCCGGCTCGATGAAGAGCAGCAGGCCCTGGGCCAGCTGGTTCATCAGGTAGATCAGGGTGAACCGTGGTGCGGTGTCGGGCAGGTCGACCTTGGCGCGGAAGATGATGCTGACGAAGTTCCCGGCGACACCGTTGCTGCGGTTTCCGATCTGGAGCATGTCGCGGACGGGGCTCTTCACGCCGTCGGCCGCGACGACGTAACGCGCCCGGATCGTGCGGGTGGTGCCGTTGTCGTTGACTGTCGCTGTCACGCCGTCGGAGTCCTGGACCAGCCCGACCAGCTCGTTCTGGAAGCGGATCTCCGCGCCCGCTTCGACGGCGGCGTCGAAGAGCAGCGGCTCGTAGTGGTCCTGGCCGCACCAGATCGGCCAGCTCGGGGTGAACGCGTCGTAGTCGACGTCGTGGGCCTCCATGACGAACGACTTGTGGAGGTCGGCCAGCGACTGGGCGCCGAGCATGACCAGTGGCGTGGCGCGGCCGGCGCGGACGAGGTCGAGTTCGGCGCCCGGCCCGACGATCTTCATGCCGGCCTCCTGCACGGCCGGCTCCAGGCCGACGGTGCGGAAGATCTCCACCGTGCGGGCGTGCAGACCGGTCGCGCGGGGGATCGTCGACAGCCGGGGCCGACGTTCGACCAGGATCGGCCGGATCCCCTTACGGGCCAGGAAGAGCGCGGTCGACAGGCCGACCGGGCCACCGCCGACGATCAGGACGTCGGTGCTTCCGTCAGACATGAGCGTCCTCCGTGTAGACGACTTTGTAGAGGTGGCGTTCCGGCGTGGCGATCGCGCGTACCTCGCCGAAGTGCGGATGAACCTCGGGGTTCTGCAGCATCGCGGTGAAGTGCTCCTCGCTCTTCCACTGCGCGTAGTTGACGACCCGGGTGCCGTCGAGGCTGGCGTGGATGTTCGCCGACACGAACCCGTCCACCTTGGACATCACCATGTCGGTCGCCTCGATCAGGATGTCGACGAGCTTCTGCTGGTTGGCTGGCTCGACGGTGAAGACGTTGACCATCGTCACGACCGGCTGGTCGATGCCGATGTGTGCCATTGCGGGCTTCCTTTCCTAGATCGGACGCGCTTCGAGCAGGGCCCAGCCGCGGGACGCGGGGGTGTTGACCAGCTCGAAACCGGACGCGGTGAACAGCGCCTGCCACTCGCGGAGGTCGCGCTCCTTGCCGCCGAAGAGCACCAGCATGTCGATGTCGATGATCTTGGCGTGGTCCCACTGGTTGCGGGGTGGCACGATCTGGTCGATCGCGATCAGGCGGGAGTCGGCGTCGCCGATCGCCGCCCGGATCCGACGCAGCAGCGTGACGCAGGTGTCGTCCGGCCAGTTGTGGACGATCGACTTCAGGATGTACGCGTCGGCGCCGGCCGGCAGCTCGTCGGTGAAGAAGTCGCCGCCGCGCACCTCGACCCGCTCGGTGACACCGTGCTCCTTGAGCAGCGGTTCGGCGTCGGCCACCACCTCGGGCAGGTCGAAGAGGACGCCGGTGCCCTCGGGGTGGCGCTGGAGCATCTTGGCCAGGAAGTAACCGTTGCTGCCGCCGATGTCGGCGATCCGGCCGAACCGCTCGGGCGCCAACTCCGCCGCGAACCGGTCGGCGAGCCGCCGGCTCCAGTGCGCCATGAAGCCCTCGAAGAACCGGTTGGCCTCCGGGTGGGCCTGCAGGTAGTCGTAGAAGCCCATGCCGAAGACCTTGTTGAAGGCCGGCTCGCCGGTCCGGACACTGTGCAGGATCTCCGCGTACGGGAGGCGGTTGAAGTCGGCGCCGCTGAACTGCACCATCGGCCGCAGCCCGCCGATCCGGGCCGACGTCAGCCCCTCGCCGAGCGGCGTCAGCGCGAACGACCCGTCCTCCTGCTCGTTGAAGATGCCGACCGCCGCGGCGGCGCGGAGGATGCGGCGCAGCGCGTCCTCGTGTGACTCGGTCGCCGCCGCCAGTTGGGCGACCGGCACCGGCCCGTTGACGAGCAGGTCGGCGACGCCCAGCTCGGTGACCACGTAGATCACGTTGGCGATCTGTTTGGCGCTTCCCAGCACCGCGATCTGCCGTTCACGCAGGTCAAGTGCCTGCTGCTCGTCGAAGTTGGCGACGGCGGCGAGGCTGGCGTCGGTCATCGTCCATTCCTTTCGTCGGTCACGACCATGGCCGCGTTGAACCCGCCGTAGCCCCTGGCGAGCACGAGCGCCGCGCGTACGGGTGTCTCCCGCGCGACGTCGCGTACCAGGTCGAGTCGCAGGCCCTCGGCCGGCTGGCGGATGTTGGTGGTGGGCGGGATGACGCCGTGTCGGATCGACAACAGCGCGGAGACCAGGTCGAGCGCCGCCCCGCCCGAGTAGAGCCGGCCGGTCATCGTCTTGGGCGCGGTCACCGGCACCCCCCGGGGGCCGAAGACGGCGCTGATCGCCTCGGCCTCGACACGGTCGAGCTCCGCGACCCCGGCGCCGTCGGCGAAGACGACGTCGATGTCGGCTGGCGTGAGACCGGCGTCGGACACTGCCATCTCGGCCGCCCGACGCAGACCCGGCGGGCGGCCGGAGCCGGGCCGGGGGTCGAACGTCGCGCCGTACCCGGCGATCACCCCGTAGACGGCGGCCCCGCGCCGGGCCGCCGCGTCCGCGTCCTCCAGCACGAGGATCGCCCCGCCCTCGCCGGGCACGTAACCCGACGCGTTGGCATCGAACGGCAGGAACGCCGTGGCCGGATCCCGCCCGGTGCTGAGCAGGCCGTTGGCGAGCTGGGCCGTCCAACCCCACGGGCAGAGCGACGCGTCGACCCCACCGGTCATCACGAGCTGCACGCCCTTGCGCACCTGTCGCCTGGCCTGCGCCACCGCGTCGAGCCCACCCGCCTGCTCGGTGACGAGCACCCCGGTCGGCCCCCGCATCCCGTGACGGATCGAGATCTGACCGGTGTTGACGGCGTAGAACCAGGCGAACGACTGGTAGGCGCTGACGTGCTCGGAGCCCTTGCTCCAGAGCTTCTCCAGCTCACGGTGGCCGAACTCGAAACCACCCGACGCGCTGGCCGTGACCACACCCATGCCGAACTCGGGCAGCGCCGAAGGGTCGACGGACGCGTCGGCCAGGGCCCACTGCGCCGCCGTCAGCGACAACCGCGTCATGTGATCGGTCTGCGCCATCAACCGGCTCGGGATGTGCTCGGCCGCCTCGTATCCGGGAACCTCGCCGGCCAGCTGCGCCGGGTAACCCGAGGGGTCGAATCGGCTGATCGGCCCGATGCCACCCACCCCGGCGACGGTGGCCGCCCAGAAGGCGTCGCGTCCCAACCCGTTGGGCGCGGCCACCCCGACTCCGGTGACGACAGTGGTCATGCCACACGCGCCAGGAGCATCGCGCTCTGGAAGCCGCCGAACCCGCTGCCCACGCTCAACACCACGTCGGTCTGCTGCTCGCGCGCGGTCAGCGGCACGTAGTCGAGGTCGCACTCCGGGTCGCGTTCGTGCAGGTTGGCTGTCGGCGGCACCACGCCGTGCTTGATCGCCAGGGCCGACGCCGCGATCTCGATGGAGCCGATCGCACCGAGCGAGTGGCCGATCATCGACTTGATCGAGCTGACCGGCGTGCGGTACGCGTGGTCGCCGAGGCTCCGTTTGAACGCCGCCGTCTCGTGCCGGTCGTTCTGCTTCGTACCCGAGCCGTGCGCGTTGATGTAGTCGACGGCGTCGCCGGACAGCCGGGCGTCGGCGAGCGCGACCCGGATCGCCTCGGCCATCTCCCGTCCGTCGGGTCGCAGGCCGGTCATGTGGAACGCGTTGGAGCGCGAGGCGAACCCGACCAGCTCGGCGTAGACCTGCGCACCCCGTCGGCGGGCGTGCTCCAGCTCTTCGAGGACGAACATCGCCGAACCCTCACCGAGCACGAAGCCGTCGCGGCTGTTGTCGAAGGGCCGCGACGCGTGCGTCGGGTCGTCGTTGCGGGCCGTGGTCGCCTTGATGGCGTCGAAACAGGCCACAGTGATCGGCGAGATCGGGGCGTCGGTCGCGCCGGCGATCATCACGTCGGCCGAGCCCTCGCGGATCAACTCCCGGGCGTGACCGACGGAGTCGAGACCGGACGTGCAGCCGGTGGAGATCACCGTCGCCGGACCTTCCGCGCCGACCGACCACGCCACCTCCCGGGCGAACGAGCTCGGCACCAGGTAGTCGTAGAGGTGCGGAGTGGCGTACCGGTGGTCGGTCAGCCATTTCCGGCCGCCGTCGCTGACCACGACGTACTCCTCTTCGAGGCTCATCGTGGCCCCGACCGCCGTGCCGACGCTGACCCCGACCCGGGTCGGGTCGGCGGCCTCGAAGCCGCTGTCGGCGAGCGCCTCGCGGGTGCAGACCACTGCCATCTGGGCGGCCCGGTCCATCCGGCGGACCTCCTGCGGCGACAGGCCCTCGGCGACCGGGTCGAAGTCGGCCTCCGCGGCCACCCGCGACCGGAACGGGGTCGCATCGAAGAACGACAGGGTACGGGTGGCCGTACGGCCAGCGGTCAACAGTTCCCAGAACGCCTTGGTGCCCAGTCCGCCGGGGGCGATGACGCCTGTCCCGGTGATGACCACCCGACGGTCGGATGTGCTCGTCATGGAAGACCTCCTGGCCGCGATGTCCGTGTGAAAGCTAGGGACGGCCGGTCGAACGGCGCTGGAGCGTCGGTCGAGGGCCTGTCACGAGGCCCTGGCGAGCCCCGGGCGCAGTGGCCCGCCGGCGGCCAACACCTCCCGCTGGAGCCGCTGGAGGTCAGGCGAAGGGTCCAGGCCCAACTCCTCACTGAGCACCCGGCGCAGGTGGTGGTACGCCTGCAACGCCTCGCCACGGCGTCCGGACCGGCTGAGCGCCACGATGAGCTGGCGGTGGAACCACTCGTTGAGCGGGTACGTGCCCACCAGATAGCGCAGCTCGCCGATCAGCTCGCGGTGCCGGCCGAGCGTGATGTCGGCCTGGATGCGCAGCTCCAACGCCCGGATCCACTGCTCCTGCAGGTGGATCGCGTGCGCCTCAAGCGCCGGCCCGAACGTCACGTTGGCGCCCACCGGCCCCGTCCACATGGCCAGCGCCCGCCGCAGCACCTCGGCGCCCTCCTCGGGGCGGTCCGACTCGATGTGCGTACGGCCCTGGTCGAGCAACGTCTCGAACACCTCGGCGTCGAGTTGACCCGGCTCCACCCGCAACAGGTAGCCGCGGGCGCGGCTCTCCAGCACGGTCCGGTCCGGGGTCTCTATGCCCTCTTTCGCGAAGAGCTTGCGCAGGTGGTAGATGTAGGTCTGCACAGTGGTGACAGCGCTCCGCGCCGGATCGTCACCCCACAGCTCCCGGATGATCGAGTCGACCAGCACGACCCGGTTGGCCCGCATCACCAGTAGCGCCAACACGGTCCGCACCTTCGGCGGCGTCGGCGTGCAGATCCGGCCCTCGTGGATCACTTCCAGCGACCCGAGGATCTCGTACCTGACCACAGTGGTTCCCCCATTTCGCAGAGCACTCGTCGAGACGCTCTCAAGCTATGGAGGTGGCGGAGTGGGTCGGAACGACCGCGCGTAGCGACATCGCGGGTTCTTCCGAGGATCGATGCGTGTCGAAAGTTGTACGGCGGATACCCCTTTGATCGCTCGATGCTTCCTCCAGGCAACCTCCACCGCAGGAGGGAAGACTCGCCGGGCCCGCACGCTCCCTGGGTTAGGAGTCACACATGTCGCGCCGCCTCTTCACCTCCGAGTCGGTCACCGAAGGTCACCCCGACAAGATCGCCGATCAGATCAGCGACGGCATCCTCGACGCGCTACTGGCGCAGGACCCGCACAGCCGGGTCGCCGTCGAGAGCCTGATCACCACCGGTCAGGTCCACGTCGCGGGCGAGGTCACCACGCAGGCCTACGCCGACATCCCGCGCATCGTGCGGGAAACCGTCCTGGGTATCGGCTACGACTCGTCGAAGAAGGGCTTCGACGGCGGCTCCTGCGGCGTCAGCATCTCGATCGGCGCCCAGTCCCCCGACATCGCGCAGGGCGTCGACACGGCGATCGAGCTGCGCGACGGCTCGTCCGGCGGCGGGCTCGACGCCCAGGGCGCCGGCGACCAGGGCATGATGTTCGGCTTCGCCTGCTCGGAGACGCCGGAGCTGATGCCGCTGCCGATCGCGCTGGCCCACCGGCTGGCCCGTCGCCTGGCCGCCGTCCGCAAGGACGGGACGGTGCCCTACCTGCGGCCCGACGGCAAGACCCAGGTCACCGTCGAGTACGACGGCCTACGCCCGGTACGGCTCGACACCATCGTCGTCTCCACGCAGCACGCGGCCCACATCTCCCTCGACGAACTGCTCACCCCCGACATCCGCGACCACGTGATCACGCCGGAGTTGGAGGCGCTCGACCTCGACACCGAGGGCTACCGGCTGCTCGTCAACCCCACCGGCCGGTTCGAGATCGGTGGCCCGATGGGCGACGCGGGCCTGACCGGACGAAAGATCATCGTCGACACCTACGGCGGGTACGCCCGCCACGGTGGCGGCGCGTTCTCGGGGAAGGACCCGTCGAAGGTCGACCGGTCGGCGGCGTACGCGATGCGGTGGGTGGCGAAGAACGTGGTCGCCGCGGGCCTGGCGGAACGGTGTGAGGCGCAGGTCGCCTACGCGATCGGCAAGGCCCACCCGGTGAGCCTGTTCGTGGAGACGTTCGGTACGGAGACGGTGCCGCTCGACCGGATCGAGAAGGCGATCGCTGAGGTCTTCGACCTGCGCCCCGCGGCGATCATCCGGGACCTGGACCTGCTCCGCCCGATCTACAAGCAGACGGCGGCCTACGGTCACTTCGGCCGGGAACTCCCGGACCTGACCTGGGAACGCACGGACCGCGCCGCGGACCTCAAGGCCGCCTGTTGAGGGATTTCCCCGGTCACTAGCGCGACGGCCGACGAGGGCGTGGCACCAACCGGTCGTGTGGCAGCGTCACCAGTGACGCTGCCACCGCCTTGTTGACCGCGTCGATGCGGGAGACCGCGCCCAGCTTGGCGAAGATGCGACGCAGGTGGCTCTTCACAGTGGCCTCGGTCAGGTCGAGCCGGCGCGCGATCTGGGCGTTGGTCATCGCCTCGGCCGCGAGTTGGAGGATCTCCAACTCGACGGCGGACAGCATGGCGGACTCCGCGCTCTGCACCTGCACCAGGCTCTGGCCGGAGACCGAGAGCAGCACCGAGCCGCTGCGGTCCCGCGCCTTGTGGATCGCGGCCACCAGCTCCTCACGACCCACGCTCTTGAGCAGGTAGGCGCGCACCCCGGCGGCGATCAGACGGCGCAGCAGGTCGGGGCTGTCGTACATGCTGAGGATGACGACGGCGCTGTCGGGCGACACCTCCCGAATGCGGCGCACCGTGACCACCGGGTCGTCACCGGGGATCTCCACGTCGAGCAACACCACGTCGGGGCGCTCGGACGCCGCCTTGGCGACCGCGGTGGCGGAGTCGCCCGCCTCGTCGACCACGTCGAGGTCGGCGTGGACCTCGAGCACCCAGCGCAACCCCTCGCGGACGAGAGCATGGTCGTCGACTATCAGGATGGTGGTGGCGCCGGTGGGAGACCCGTCGTCGGACCGCGTCAACCTAACCCCCAGACCCCGTCCCCCGCCGCCAACGTGCCCATGATGTCGCACCGTATCGCGGGCGTGTGACGCCGCAGCTATCGTGGCGCCCTCCCGACACGAAGAACGCCACGATCGCCGCGCGACTCTGTCAGTCTCGGATGGACAGACGGACCAACTCACCGATGCCGAGGCCCTTGTTGGCGATGTAGAAGCTGCCGTCGCCGGCGATGGCGAACGACATCGGGGAGTCGAGACCGGCGCTCGCCAACTCCCGGTGGCTACCGTCGCGCTCCACCCGGATCAACGCACCGGTGGAGTCTCCCGAGCTGAGCCCGTTCTTCGCGATCTCCAGCACGACCAGCCGGCCCCGCTTGTCGAACGCGAGATCGATGATGTTGGTGAAGCCGGTCGCGTAGATCGTCGGCTCCTGCCCCGGCACCAGACGCCACACCCGCGCGCCGCCGTTCGGGAACGGGTGCCCGGTCAACTGTCCGATGTAGAGCGCGCCGTCCGGCCCCTTGGCGATGGTCACCGGCACGAACTGGATCGGCGTCGTCGAGCCGGGCGGCAGACCCCACTCCGGCGGCGCCGGAACCTGCTCCTGCGGCCAGACGTGTTCGGTGGTGACCACGCCGCGCCTGTCGATCCGGAGCACGTCGTTGGCGGCCGCGTCGAGCGCGTAGATGTCACGCCCGTCGGCGACGACGGCGTAGGGCTGGCTCTCCGGGATGACGCCGTCGGGGTTGTGCTGCCCCTCGTAGGCGGAGAGGTCGCCGAGGACCGACCAGCGGTGCTTCCCCTCCACCCGCAGGATCGTTCCCATCGCGGCTCCGGCCGCACCGAGCAGGTCGCGCGAGACCGGGTCGGTGCTGTAGCCCATCGCCACCAGCAGTTTGCCCTGCCGATCGAAGGCCAGGTCGTGCGCCCCGTAGACGGAGAAGCCGGCGCCGGTGCTGCGCAGCGACGGCAGGCCCGTCACGACCCGCTTCTGCCAGCCGTGACGGACCGCCGTGATCGCACCGGTCGAGCCGTAGCAGAGGTTGGTGCCGAACGTGCCGGGGATGCAGACGTCGTCGCCGCCGAGGCCGGCCTCGGCGACGAGGACGGTGCCGGCGCGGTCGATGGCGACACCGCGGGGGTTGTCGAGGTTGCGGGCGACAACTGTCAGTCGCCCGGTGGTCGAGGTGGCCGCTGTGGCGGGCGCGGCAATGCCGGCCACCAGTACCAGCGGCACGGCCAGCGACAGCGTTCGTCGCATCGCGTCGAGCATGGGTTCTCCTCAGCAAGAGGGGTTCGGATGCGTTCGACGCTGCCGGCGTTGCCTCGAGGCCCGGTGGAGGGAGGC
The DNA here is from genome assembly GCF_040649675.1 of Micromonospora parva. NCBI lineage: Bacteria > Bacillati > Actinomycetota > Actinomycetes > Micromonosporales > Micromonosporaceae > Micromonospora > Micromonospora parva. The sequence continues at coordinate 41,523 of NZ_JBEZFX010000012.1, forward strand.
TCGACAGGCCCGCCTACTCCGGCTGATTCGGGGTGCCACGCCCCAGCTCGTAGGGGGAGTTCACGCCCTCGTAGGCGAGGTGCATGACCATGCCGTTGGCCGCGTGGTCGAGGTTGTGGCAGTGGTCCATCCAGAGCCCCGGATTGTCCGCCTTGAAGCCGATCTCGTAGATCTCACCGGGGATGATGTCGAGACTGTCGATCCACCACGGCGACCCGGTCGCGGCGACCCCGTTGCGGGACAACACCAACGCGTGATGGCCGTGCAGGTGCATCGGATGGTTCTGGTGGCTGCGGTTGACGATCCGCACCTTGACCACGTCGCCCATCCGGACCATCAGCGTCGGCGTGTGCGGGAAGCTGTGCCCGTTGATGATCGGCACCAGGTGGAGGCCGCCGTTGTAGAAGGACAACCGGTCGTCGAGGAGCTGGGTGAACGAGCGGTCGTACGACGAGCCCGTGTCGAAGGGCCGCGAGCCGCCGGAGCCGTACGAGAGCGGGTCGAACGGGTCGCCGTCGTCGACGATCTTCGGCGTCGAGGTGTCACCGGGAGGCGCCAGGACCAGCCCGGCGTCGCGGTTGGCGAGGTCGGTCAGCCGCACCGCGCCCGCCGGCATCGTGAAGGTCACGTCGTAGCGTCCACCGGTCGCCAACCCGAATCTCGGGTTGGTCAGCGGGGTCGGACCGTTGACGTCGACACCGTCGATCGCGGCGACCCGCACCGGCGTGCCGTTGACCGTCAACGACCGTGGGCGGCTGTCGGTCGACGGGTTGTTGTCGGTGTTGATCAGGCGCAGTCGCACCGGTGTGCCCGGCGCGATCTCCTGCCGTTGCACTGTGTCGCTGGTGCCGAACGAGACGATGTTGTCGTCCGGCGTACGCCACTCGTGTGCCATCACCACGACGTCGCGCTCGCCCGGCGGTGGGCCGTCGCGCGGCTCGACGATCAGCGCGCCGAACAGTCCCCTCCGGATCGCCTCAAGGGGGTTCTGGTGGGTGTGGTACCAGAACGTGCCGACCTGCTCGGCGAGGAACCGGTAGGTGAAGGTGCCGCCCGGCTCCACCGCGTTCTGCGTCGCGCCAGCGACGCCGTCCTCACCGTTGGGCACGTCGAGCCCGTGCCAGTGGATGGTCACGTTCTCGTCGGGAATCTCGTTGTGCAGCGTCACCTCGACCAGGTCGCCCTCACGGACCCGCAGCTCCGGCCCGGGCGACTGCCCGTTGTACGTCAGGGCGTCGATCTCGGTGCCCGACGACAGCCGTACCGTGGCGTTCTTCGCGGTCAGGGTGAAGGCCTTGTTGGGCTTGCCGGTCCGCGGCCCCCGCAGGTCGTCGACGGAGACCCCGCCGTGACCGCCGTGACCGAACGACGGGCCACCGCCGTAGTCGACGTTGTCGTGGGACATCATGCTCATGCGGTCGGGCAGCCTGCTGCTCTGCGCCACGTAGGTGATGCCGGCGGCCACGACGAGCACCACGACGGCGGCCTGCGCGGTGGCACGCAGGGCGCCGGCCCGCCGGCAACGGCGCGCGAAGTCGGTGGCGGTGACGACCCGCAGACGGTGCCCCTGCCAGAGCCACAGCACCACCACCGACAACAGGATCGGCGCCGCGTGGGTCGCGATGTCGTCGAGGTAGGAGGGGACCGGACGGGACACGTACGCGAAGTAGACGCCAACGACAGTCGCCACGGCCGTCACCTGGACCGGCACCACGAATCTGGGGTTGGCGACGGCGGCGCGCGTCTCGGCGTCGATCGGTGCGTCATCGCGGTTGGCCAGGGCGCGCAGGCCCGGCACGGTCCACACGGCGACGGCAAGCATCGGCAGCAGCAGGAGCGGCATCTGCACGATCACCCGGTTGTCCGCGAAGATCCAGTCCACGGCGAGCATCAGCCCGATCGCGACGCACTTGAGGACCAGCACCACCAGGGCGGCGACGAGCAGGCGCAGCAGCCGACGGGCGCTGGTCCGCAGCGCCGCGGGCGTCGGCCGCCAGGCCAACCGCGTGGCGAGGATCGCCGCGGGCAGCCAGATCAGGAACAGGACCCCGGCCAGGATCCCGTCGGCGTTCTCTCCGACCTCAAACATGACGCCAACATACGGAGCGGGCGCACCACCTGACATCCGTTGACGAACGGCCGGGGGGTACGGCGATCACCGTAGCCGCAAGCCGCTGCGAAACAGCTGCCGTAGTCAGCTAGCTGCCCGGCGCGACGAGCCCGGTCTGGTAGGCGAGCACGACGAGTTGCGCCCGGTCGCGGACGCGGAGCTTCACCATGGCCCGGTGCACATGGGTACGGGCCGTGGCGGGGCTCATCGACAGCCGGCGCCCGATCTCCTCGTTCGTCAGCCCACTGGCCACCAGGCTCATCACCTCGCGCTCGCGGTCGGTCAACACCGCCAGCCGGCCACCGTCGACCGGCGCCGGGGCGACCTTGCTGACGAACGCGCTCACCAGCCGGCTCGTCACCCGCGGCGAGATCAGCATGTCGCCGCCAGCCACCACCCGGACCGCCTGACGCAGCTCGTCGGGCTCGATGTCCTTGAGCAGGAACCCGCTCGCGCCGGCCCGCAGCGCCTCGAAGACGTACTCGTCGAGCTCGAAGGTGGTCAGGACGATGACCCGCACGGCCGGAAACCGCTCGACGATCGCGGCCGTGGCCTTCACCCCGTCGAGCACGGGCATCCGCACGTCCATCAGCACGATGTCGGGCCGGGTCGCGGCGACCATCTCGACGGCCTGGGCGCCGTTGGACGCCTCACCGACCACCTCCAGGTCGTCGCTGTGGTCGAGCAGGCCCCGGAAGCCGGCCCGCACGAGCGTCTGGTCGTCCGCCAGCACCATCCGGATCGTCACGCTGTCTCCTCCACCTCGACCGGCAGCCGCGCTGCCACTCGGAACCCCCCGCCCTCCGGCCGGGGGCCGGCATCGAGGGATCCGCCCGCGGCCGTGGCCCGTTCCCGCATGCCGGCCACCCCGTGCCCCCGCCGGCTCGCCGCGGCCCCGACCCCGTCGTCGACGACCTCGACCGTGACGGCGTCACCGGCGTAGGTGATGGTGACGTCGACAGTGGTCGCCTCGGCGTGCTTGACCGTGTTGGTGATCGACTCCTGCACGATCCGGTAGACCGAGAGCGCCACCTCCGGCGGGATGGGGCGCGGGATGCCGGCGACCCCCGAGCGCACCTTCACGCCGGCCTGCTCGGCGACCGCGAAGACGCGGGCCAGATCGGGCACCTCCCCGGCGTCGCGGAGCATGCCGATCGCCGAGCGGACCTCGTGCATCGCGTCGCGCGCCGCGCCCCGGATGCTCCGCAGCGCGGCCCGCGCCTCGGCCGGCTTGCTGTCGAAGATGTCGTCGGCGAGGCTCGCCTGCACGCTGATCGCGGCGATCGTGTGGCCGAGCACGTCGTGGACCTCGCGGGCGATGCGGAGCCGCTCCTGGGCCACCTCGTGCTGACGCTCCTGGCGCATCACGGCGAGGCGCTGCTGTGCCTCGGCCAGCCGGATCCGGCGGGTGCGGATCGTCTCGGCGAGCAGCACCACGGCCGCGAGCAGTGAGCCCTCTTCGAGGGTCGCCGACAGGGCGGGGAAGAAGCCCTCGCCGAGCAGCGTGTAACGCATGATCAGCTCAAGGACGACGAAGAACCCGGCGACGACGAGCGCCCAGGTGAACCGGCCGGCGGCCGCGACGGAGAAGAGGGCGGCGGCCAGCGGGAGGGCGGGCGGGATGCCCGGGTACTCGAGCGCGTAGTAGATCATCAGTGCGGTGACCGAGCCGACGAGCACCAGCAGCGGCCAGCGGCGCCGGAAGACCAGCAGCAGCCCGATCACCGCGCCGATCGCGTAGGCGCGGGCGTCCGGCGGCCGGGCGCCGGGCTCGTCGGCGACGCGGATCGCCACCGCCACGACGGCCGCGACGACGACCGCGATGAGGGCATCGATCGCGATCCGTCGGATGGCCGGGGTCATGTCCGCAACGGTACGACGCGCGCACGGTCCGTTAACGCGGGCCCCTTCCCAACCGAAATCCGTCAGCAAGGGGCCCGTGCCCCTTCAGCCGCGACGGAGGGTCAACAGGGTCTGCCCGGTGGGGATCACCGTGCTGCCGTCCACCCGGAGCCCGGCCTTCTCGCCCAGTTCGGCGTACTCGCGCCAGGTCCTCGCCTTGCCGGCCATCAGCGAGAGCAGGCGCAGGTCCATCTGGGTGATGAACATCAGCCGGGCCGGGTCCTCGGGGAAGTTGTCGTTCTCGTCCTTCACCAGGATCTGCACGATCAGCACCTTCCCGGTCGTGCCGATCGCGTCCGCCGCCCGCTGGAGGATCTTCTCGGCGGCGCTGTCGTTCCAGTCGTGCAGCACGTTCGACAGGATGTAGATGTCGGCGCCGGCCGGGAGCGGGTCGAAGATGCTCCCGCTGACCACCTCCGCGCGGTCGGCGATGCCCGCCGCCTCGAACCGGGCCCGGCCCTGCTCGACGACGCCCGGCAGGTCGACCACGGTGCCGCGCAGGTGCGGTTGGGCCTTGAGGATCTCGGTGAGCAGGGCGCCGGTGCCGCCGCCGACGTCGACGACGTGGTTGACGGTGCTCCAGTCGTAGCCCTGGACGACCTGGTCGAAGTAGCTCGCGTGGGTGGCCATCAGCGCGCCGAACGACGTGGCCCGGTCGGGGTTGGTGGCCAGGTCGTCCCAGAACTCGATGCCGTAACGCACCGGGTACGCCGCGTCGCCGGTGCGGATCGAGTGGGTCAGCGAGCTGAACGTGCCCTCGATCCGGCCGGCCATCGAGTCGACGTCGAGCCAGGGGCGCTGGGCGGCGGGGTGGTCGGTCTTGAGGAACTCGGCCGCTTCCGTCAGGGCGTACACCCGGGGTTCGGTCTCCTTGAAGACGCCGCGCACGGAGAGGTAGCGCAGCAGCCGGTGCAGCGCGTCGGGGTTGGCCTTCGTCGCCGCGGCGAGCTCGTCGAGCGTGGTGGTGCCCGCGGCGATCAGGTCGGCGAGGCCGAGCGTCGCCGCGGCCCGCACTGCCCACGGCGTGATCGTGTCGGTCAGCGAGTAGAGATTGACCCGATTTTCCGTCATGGCGGCGAGCTTCGACGACGGCGCTCGAGACCGGCTCGAAACCACGTCGATCGACCCGTTCTCCAGTCAGGTTCGAGTGGGCGGGCGCAGGCTGCGCCTGTCACGGCCGCCATGCGAAGGGGACACGATGGGCGCCAGCCACCAGGAGCGCGGAGCGATCGAGGTCATTCAGGACCTCATGCAGCAGAAGTGGGTCTACGAGCTGTTCGGCGAGATCGGCGCGCGCCAGGGTGCCTCGGCCGCGCACGTCGAGCAACTGAGGGCGGTCGACGCCGCCGCGCACGTGTTCTGGCCGTTCCAGGCGCCGCCCTTTCCGATCATCGCGGCCACCGCGAGCGGTTCGACGTTGACCGACATCGACGGCAACGACTACCTCGACTGCCACATGGGGTACGGGGCTCAGGCGCTGCACGGTCACAACCCGGCCCCGGTCGTCGACTTCGTCCGCGAGCGCCTCGGCAAGGGCACCGGCAACGGCTACACCAACGCGCTGGAGCTGGAGCTCGCGACGCTGCTGCGGGAGATCCTCCCGCACAACGAGAAGTTCGCCTTCCAACACTCGGGTACGGGCGCCACCCAGTCGGCGATCCGGCTCTGCCGTGCGTTCACCGGGCGGCGGATGGTCGCCAAGTTCGAGGGCACCCTGCACGGGTCCCACGACCTGGCCGTCCACAACACCGCACCCTGGTATCACGGGCATCCGGCGGTGCCGTTCCCGGAGATCGGCAAGGACGGCATCCCGCTGGTCTCGGCGTTCGCCGGTGTCACCCCGGCGGAGCCGCGCGACCTGCTGATCCTGCCCAACGACACCGCGCTCGCCGTGGAATTGATCGAGCGCCACGCGGGCGAGTTGGCCTGCATCCTCGCCGAGCCGGCCGCTTCGTCGTTCCCGTTCGAGGAGACGACGATCCCGATGATCCGTGAGGTGGCGGTGGCCGCCCGGCGGCTCGGGGTGCCGTTCATCCTGGACGAGGTGCTGACGGGTTTCCGGTCAGGGATCGGCGGCGCCGCGCAGAAGTTCGACATTCCGACCGACCTCGTCACCTACGGCAAGGTGATCAGCGGGCTCGGGCTGCCGCTGTCGGCGATCGGCGGTCGGGCCGACATCCTCGACATCTCGCAGACCAGCGGGCAGTCGTGGACCGACTTCGGCCAGAAGACCGGTCTGCAGGGCAGCCACACCGGCAACTACCTGTCGGTGGCGGCGTCGCTGGCCACGCTCCAGTTGCTCCGGGACAAGGGGCCCGCCTACTACACGGACCTCAGCGCCAGGATCGACCGGGTCCAGGCGCGGCTGGCCGCGTTCCGGGCGGCCGAGGGGATCCCGCTGCGGATGGTGGGGTTCGGCGACTACATCGGGTGTTTCCAGTTCCTCCCGGAGGACTCCTACACCGACTACCGGGTCTACTCGCGGGCGCTCAACCCCGCGACGTTCATCCTCACGCTGCTGTTGCGCAAGCGCGGCATCTACACGCTCGGCATGCCGATGTTCTTCGCCGGCGGCGCGCACAGCGACGCCGACGTCGACCGGCTGACCGACGCCGTGCTGGAGAGCACGCTGGAGCTGCGCGCCAACGACTTCCCCTTCGACCTGGCGTGGCCGGCGACGTCCCAGTGGGGTTCGGGTTCCACCGAGTGGGGCTCGGGTTCCTCCGACTGGTCGTAACCGCACCCTGCGTCACCGGGCCCGGGTCAGTTTCTGACCCGGGCCCTCCTCATGTGCCGTACAGGTCATACGCAAATAGCCGTACTTGACTAATCGTACGCGACGGCGTGTAGTCGGAAGGTGGGTCCGCTGTCGACCCCCGTCCGACTTCAGGAGGAACGCGATGACGGAGAGCTGGACCGACGAACACAGCGCCGCGCCACCCAATCCGCGCCGATGGCTGATCCTGGCCGTCGTTCTGGCCGGGGCGTTCATGATCCTGCTGGCCACGACGATCGTCAATGTCGCGGTCGCCCCGATCCAGCGCGACCTCCGCTCGACCTACACGGCGATGGAGTGGGTCATCGCCGGCTACGCGCTCGGATACGGCCTGCTGCTCATCCCCGCCGGCCGGATCGGCGACCGCTTCGGCCACCGCAAGCTGTTCCTCATCGGCGTCGCGGGGTTCACGCTCGCGTCGGCGGCGTCAGCGCTCGCGGCCACACCCAACCAGCTGATCGCCTTCCAGGTGGTGCAGGGCATGATGGCCGGCATCCTCAACCCGCCGGTGCTGGCGCTCATCCAGACCACGTTTCCGGCGAAGGAGACGGGTAAGGCCTACGGGATCTACGGCGCGATCGGCGGCATCGCGACCGCCAGCGGCCCACTCCTCGGTGGCCTGCTGATCGCGTGGGACCTCGGCGGCTGGGACTGGCGGCCGGTGTTCCTGCTCAACGTGCCGATCGGCCTGGCCACGTTCGTCGCCGCGCTGATCCTGGTGCCCGAGTCGCGAGGCCGCCGCGGCGGGCTCGACGTGATCGGCATGCTGCTCGTCTCGGCCGCCGTCCTGCTGCTGGCCGTTCCGCTGGTCGAGGGCCAGCGCCTGGGTTGGCCGGCATGGACGTTCGTCTCGATGGCAGCAGCGCTGCCCGCGCTGGCCGCCTTCGCGGCATGGGAGTTGCGCCGCGCCCGGCGCGCCCAGGTTCCGCTGGTGAGCATGCGCCTGTTCGCCCACCGCTCGTTCTCCGCCGGCGTCGGCATCAGCCTCTGCTACTTCGCGGGATTCATCGGCCTGCTCTTCGCACTCTCGCTGCACCTGCAGATCGGCCTGGAGAAGTCCGCCCTGACGACCGGCCTGATCCTGCTGCCGTTCTCGTTCGGCACACTCGTCGGCGCGGCCATCTCCGACAACGTCGCCCGTGCCCTCGGCCGGGGCGTCCTGATGCTCGGTGCGGGCATCGTGATCGTGGGCATGGTGGGCATCATCGCCACGATCCACTGGTGGGGATCCGGCCTCGAGCTGCTGCCGGCCCTGCTCCTCGCCGGCTTCGGCTCGGGCCTGGTGATCGCGCCGAGCGTCGAGATCGTGCTGGCCGGCGTGCCCTGGCAGGACGCGGGAGCGGCCAGTGGCGTGCTCGGCACCGCCCAGCGTCTCGGCCAGGCCGTCGGCGTCGCGGTGGCGGGCGTGGTCCTCTTCGGAACGCTCGGCTCCTACTCGGCCACGGCCGCAGAGAAGGCCAGCCCGGAGCTTCAGGCATCGCTTGTCGCCGCAGGGCTGCCACCGGCGGAGGCGAGCGCGGCGACGACCGCCTTCGCCGACTGCTTCATCCGCCAGTCCCGCGCGTCGGATCCGACGGCCACGCCGCCCGGCTGTGCGGACTCGGCGCCGGGTCCGGTCGGCGCGGCCTTCGACAGCGCTGCCTCATCGGCGCTGGAGACCAACTTCAACCGGGCGGTCCAGTTCACGGTGGGCGCCGTCCTGGTCGGCGTGATCCTCACGTTCCTTCTCGTCTACCTGCTGCCGCGCCGGCCCGAAGAGCCCTGGGCCGAGGCGAGCAAGCCCGACTGGAACGTGACCACCACCCGGCAGCCCGCTCGGTGACGTGCCGCCAGCCCCGGCCCCGCAGATGCCCCCGGGGCCGGGGCTGGCACCGTCACGACGTGGTCATCGACGTCGGTTGGTTGGCCATCAGCTCGGGCAGTTGGTCGAGCAGCTCGTCGTGCCAGGCGAGTTCGGTACGGAGTCGGAGCTCGGTATGACGGAAGGTCGTCCACTCCAGACCACGGATGTGTGGCGCCGCGATCTCCCGGAGCGCCAGCCACGAGTCGAGCTGCGCGGCGAGGGCCTGCCGCCGCGCCACGATGATGGCCCGGAGCGCGTCTTCGCCGAGGTCGATCACATTTTGCAGGGCCAGGTCGACCGGGTCGTGGCGGAGCTTGGTGTCACGCAACGCCTCGTCGCGGTGGTCGATCAGCTCCGCCGCGCCGGCCGCGGTGAGCGCGTAGATCGTGCGGGCGGGCCGGTTGCCCTCCTGCTCGGTCCGGACCGCCTCGATGACGCCCTCGACCTGCATCCGGTGCAGCGCGCCGTAGAGCGACCCCGGTTTGACGTCGCTCCACAGCTCGGTACGGTCGACCTGGGCCGCCCGGCGGATCTGGTGCCCATGCATGGGGCCGCCACGCGCGAGCGCTCCGAGCACGAACAGGCGAGTGCTATTCACGGCATTAGTCCAACACGAGTGCCCGTTTGCGGGCAAGTTGCGCAGAGCAATCCTTGAGTAACCCGCTATCCGCCGTGAAACGTCGGGTCGACGCACAGCCTCGGCAGGACGATCAGCGAAGCCGCGATGGCCCGGTTGACCGCGTCGATGCGCGACACCGCACCGAGTTTGGCGAAGATGTTGCGCAGGTGGCGCTTGACCGTCGCCTCCGACAGGCAGAGCCGCCCGGCGATCTGGGCGTTGCTCATCGCCTGACCGACCAACTGCAGCACCTCGCGCTCACGGTCCGACAGTGTGCTGTGCACCGGCCCCTGCACCTGGGTCAGGCTCTCGCGCGACACCGCCAGCATCACCGGAGCGTCATCGGCGCGGGCGCGGCGGATCGCCGCCACCAACTCCTGGCGCGTCGAGTTCTTCAGCAGGTAGCCGCAGATGCCAAGGGTCAACAACTCACGCAGCAGCGTCGGGCCGTCGAACATGCTGAGGATGATGACCCGGCTCGCCGGGGCGACATCACGGATCCGGCGCACCGTCGTGGTCACCCCGTCGCCGGGGATCTGCACGTCGAGCAGCACGATGTCGGGCTGGCGGACGCGGATCTCGTTGACCGCCGCACAGCTGTCGCCGGCCTCGCCGACGACAACGAGATCGCGCTGGGCGTCGAGGATCTCCCGGAGGCCGTCGCGAACCACGACGTGATCGTCGACGAGCACGATGCGGGTCGGCTCGACCATCGTCGCGGTCACCGGCCGGCCCCCGCCCCGACGGCGAGCAGCGGCACGACGAGTTCGACGGACACGCCCTGGCGGCCCGCCGCTCGCACCGCGAGGCGACCGCCCACGGCGGCCGCGCGCTCAGCCATCGCGCGCAGGCCGGAACCGTCGCGCTCCGCGGCGAGGTCGAAGCCCACCCCGTCGTCGACGACAGTCGCCCGCAGCTCGTGCGGGGTGATGTCGACGACCGCATGGATCACTCGGGCACCGGCGTGGGCGACCGCGTTGCGCAACGCTTCGCGGACGACCAGGAACACCTCGTCGAGCACCTCGGGCGGCACCCACGACTCGTCGCCGTTGATCTCGGTGTGCAGACGCGTCTCGCCCGTCTCGACCGTCGACAGGAAGTTGGCGAGCGCCTCGTCGAGGGACCCGAGCGGCTGGGAGAGGCGAAGATCGGCGATGAGCACCCGCAGGTAGCCGACCGCGTCGTGGAGCGACTCCCGGGCGATGACCACCCGGCGGTCGACGTCGCCTCCGTGTCGTTCCTGGGCGAGCTCGTGCGCCTCCAGGTTGCGGTACGCCGCGCTGAGGCTGTGGCCCAGTCGGTCGTGCAACTCGCGCGCGATCAGCGAGCGTTCCGCGATCTGCGCCTGGTGGACCTCGTTCATCAGGCCGGCGGCGTAGCGCGAACTCGCGTCGAGCAGCCGGGTCAGTGTCGTGCGGGTGAGCGCGTCGGCGACCAGGGCCAGGATCGCGCCCTGGTCGGGCCGGCCACACAACTGCTCCAGCGCGTCGGCCAGCAGGATGTCGGCCAGCGCGACGACAGCGCGGAAGCACTCGCGTGGGTGAAGGTCGACGCCCTCGGCGGGCGCCGTCGGCGGCGGTGCCGACAGCGGGTCGGTCGTCTCGCGACCAATCTCGACGACCGTCTCCCGGACCAGGACGTCGGCCTGCGTCGTGTAACTGTCGACCAGGTCAGCGACCCCGCCGAGATCGTCAGTCGCAGCGGCGAGACGCTGACGGTAGGCGGCGAGAATCGGTTGACGCCTGCGTTCGAGAACCTCGGCAGCGGTCCTCCGCAGCGCATCGTTTCCATACACCATCGCGGATCCCCCGGTGTGTGCCCTTGTTGCTCCCCAGGTGCGGGCACGAACGGCTCTCCCCAGCGCCGGCTGCCCGCCGTGTCGCCCGGCTCCCCCGTGCGCGGACGACAAAGCACTCAGATCGGATCGGCCTTCTACGAGTTGTCACGGCCGACTACTCGCACGAGTCTACGGTCTCACCGCACACCGTTGGAAGGATCGAAGCTTAGCTTTTGGTAGTCACACCAAAACTTAAGGTGAAATCCACGCTTCGCCGCTATCAGCTTTCGACGCCGCGTTGAGGGACCTCCGCGACAGTTCCCCCGAGACCTCGACCCATCAGGAGCGGAGCGACCAATGGTGAGCAGACGCAACGTCATGAAGGCCGGCGCCACCGCGGGCGCAGCCGCGCTGGTCACGACCACCGCGGCGGCAGCGGCGCGCGGATCCACCCCGCCCGCGACGCCGGCCCACGGCGCCCACACCGGTCACGGGGGGACGGCGCACGTCGCGGCCGCCGCCGCCCCGTTCACTGTCCGGATGCCGATACCGCCCGTGCAGCAGCCGATCGCCTCGGTAGGCAACACCGACTTCTACGTCGTTTCCACCCGTAAGGCTCAGGCCGAGATCCTGCCCGGGACGCGTACCGAGGTGTTGACCTATGACGGGCTGTTCCCCGGCCCGACGTTCCGGGTCAAGACGGGCCGGCTCGCGGTCATCGCCCACAGCAACCACCTCGACATGCCGACCGCGGTACACGTGCACGGAGGCCAGACCCCGTCGAGCAGCGACGGGTTCCCGACCGACGTGCTCGACCCGGGCAGGAGCCGGATCTACAGCTATCCCAACAAGCAGCGGGCCGCCACGCTCTGGTACCACGACCACGCCCATCACATGGAGGCGGAGCACGTGTTCCGCGGGCTCGCCGGCTTCTTCCTGATCGACGACCCGGCCCAGGCCGACCTCCGGCTGCCGTCCGGCAACTACGACGTCCCGATCATGTTGCGCGACGCGCGGTTCGCCGACGACGCGAGCCTGGTCTTCGAGCACGACGACTTTCAGTTCCGCAACACGATCCTCGCCAACGGCAAGCCGCAGCCCTACTTCCAGGTGGCCGCCCGCAAGTACCGGCTGCGCTTCGTCAACGCGTCCAACCTCCGCACGTTCACCCTGCGGCTCGGCAACGACGCCGAGGTCACCCAGATCGCGAGCGACGGCGGGCTGCTCGCCGGGCCGACGCCGATCCGCTCGTGGAGCCTGACGCCCGGCGAGCGGATCGAGATCGTCGTCGACTTCGGCGCGTTCCCGGTCGGCAGCCGGGTCTTCCTCGACGACGCGGTGGCCGGGCCGGTGCTGCGCTTCGACGTCAACCGAACCGCCACCGACACCAGCCGGGTGCCCGACCGGCTGAGCACCATTCCCGCGCTGCCGGCGGCCACGAAGGAACGGGCGTTCACGCTCAACCTCAACCCGGCGACCGGCCAGTTCCTCATCAACGGGCAGCAGTTCGACGCAGACCGGGTCGACACCGAGATCAAACGCAACACCACCGAGGTGTGGACGGTGACCAACGGCGACACGCTCTTCGGCATCCCCCACAACTTCCACCCGCACCTGGTCCAGTTCCGGGTGCTCAGCCGCAACGGTCAGCCGCCCGCCCCGGGCGAGGCCGGGCTGAAGGACACCATCTCGGTGGGGCCGGGTGAGACTGTCCGGCTCCAGGCGACATTCGGGCCGTACCTTGGCCGGTATGTCTACCATTGCCACATGATCGACCATTCCGCGAGTGGGATGATGGCACAGATGAAGATCGTTCCCTGACCCTGAGAAAGGTTTCTTGTGCCCTCTGCAGAGAAGACTGTGCAGATCGGACGGACTCCCGAGGTCGTCTTCGCCTTCCTCGCCCGGGGCGAGAACGACGCACGCTGGCGTCCCAACGTGCTCGACGTCGCTCGAGTCTCGGGCGAAGGGGTCGGCGCTCGCTACCGACAGGGGCTCAAGGGCCCCGGCGGGAGTCGCATCCCGGCCGACTACGAGGTGACCGGGTTCGAGCCGGGACGGCGACTGGCCTTCCAGGCCACCGGCAGTGTGGTACGCACCCAGGGCGAGTACACGCTCACACCGGCCGACGGCGGCGGGACGAAACTCACGCTGAAGTTGGCGTGGCAGCCGAGCGGGCTGTCGCGCTTCCTCGGGCCGGTCGTCGGCAAGACCTTCGAGGAGGAGATCGCCGCCCTCGACGCCCTGCGCGACCTGCTGGAGAGCGAAGCGTGAGCCGGTAGTCCTGGCGGCAGCCGCCAACGGATGTCGGGCCCGGAGCCGGATGGCTCCGGGCCCTCATCCTGCCCTTGGTCAGGGGCTGGTGCAGGTGACGCTGCTGGGTGCGGTGGCCCCGTTACCGGTGGCGGTGAAGCCGAAGTTGGTCGAGGCGTTCGGACCCACAGTGCCGTTGTAGGGGGCGTTCCGGACGGTGACACTGCCGGTGGTGCCCGTGTTGACGCCGCTCCACAGGCTGCTGATGGCCTGACCACTGGCCAGGGTCAGGCCCACGGTCCACCCGGTCAGGGCAGCCGTGGAGTTGTTGGCCACTGTCACCTCGGCCTGGTAGCCGCCGGGCCAGGTGTTCAACGTCCGGTAGGTGGCAGTGCAGGTGCCCGGCTCGCCGGTGGGCGGCGGAGTCGTCGGCGGCGGGTCGGTGGGCGGCGGGTCGGTCGGCGGCGGGGTGGTCGGCGGCGTGGTCGACTCGAACTGGCTGAAGAACCTCCAGATCTCACCCGAGGTCCAGGTCCGCGAGTCGTTGGGGCTGCCCGACCCGTCGACCGGGCTGGGGGTGTGATCCCCGTCGAACGCCGCCCACTGCACCGGGTAGCCGGCCCGGCAACCCGAGTAGGCGGTGGTGATGTGGGTGAGGCTGCCCCGACTCGGCTCGCGCGGACTCTGCGCGGTGCACCCGTTGTTCCGGACGAACGTGTCGCGCAGTTGTCGCCCCTGCGAGATGTTCAGCACGCTGTCGTAGATGCCGTGGATGCCGAAGTAGGCGACGGGTTGGGTGCCGCCGTTGCAACCGCTGAGGTTGGCACCGGAGATCACGGTGACCGCGCGGATGACGGTGGGCCGGGCGCAGGCCACCGCGTAACTCATCGCCCCGCCGTAGCTCCAGCCCAGGGCGAAGCGCTGGGTGGTGTCCACGCAGAGGTCGTTCTCGATCTGCCGGGAGATGTCGTCGAAGAGGGTCAGGTCCCGACCGTTGGTGTTGGCCCAGCCGGCGTTGATGCCCTGCGGGGCGACGAAGATCGCGCTGTTGTTCGACAACGGCTGGAGGCCGTAGTAGCCGGCCGAGGTGACGTTGTTCGCCGAGCCGTTCAACCAGTGGAAGCCGAAGATCAGACGGTACGGGCGGTTCCGGTCGTACCCGTCCGGGATCCGCAGGTTGTACGTACGGCTCTGTCCGCTGCTCTGGATCGTCCGGGTCCCGCTGGCGAGTGTGGGGGCCTTGCCGCAGCCGGCGGTCGCCGCGAGGGTGCCGTTGGTGGCGGCAACTGCCGTCGCACCGAGGCCGCCGCTCAACACGCCGCCGGTGGTGGCCGCGAGGAGAAGCGCCGCGGCCGCGATGGATGGGAGGAAGAACCTACGTCTCAGCATTGTCTGGGCTCCTTGCCGTTCGGCGTCTCGTGCTCGTGGCTCGGCGGCGGCACCGGGGGTGTGCGGCCGCCACCCGTCGAGGCCGGGGCTGCCTACGGTGGAGCGTCGGAAGCTGGGCATGCGGCCGGCGCGACATCGTCCGACGACCAACAGTGGTCGCCTGGCATCGACGGGGCCCGGACTGGTCACCGACCGGGAGGCGGGAGGGGAGTGCCCTCGGCGCGTCTTCGCCGGCTGGCTCGGGTGACCGGGAGCGTGCCCTTCACTCCCGGATGAAAGATAGCATGTTATCGATAACACACCGAGCGGTTCGTGGCGCTCGGGCTCACGTCCCGAACGGCCGGGACGCCCACTCGGCGGCCACTTCCCGCAGGTCACCGGTGCGGAAGAGCGGCGGCTCGTGCAGCAGGAAGTCACGGTGGCTGATGTTCCAGGCGTACGCGCCGGCCATGGCGAAGGCCAGCACGTCGCCCACGCCGATCGGCCCGGCGGTGCTGGAGAAGGACAGCACGTCCTTCGGGGTGCAGAGCTGCCCGACCACGGTGACCGGCCCGCCATCGGTACGGGGACCGGCGGCACCGAGCCGCGGGTGCACGGTGAACGGCTGCGCGTGCCCCTTCGCGGCCGGTGTCCGCAGGTGGTGCGTCCCGCCGGCCACCACCACGAACCACTCGCCGTAGGAGCGCTTCACGTCGATGACCTCGGTCAGGTACGCCCCGCAGTGGGCGGTGACCGACCGGCCCGGCTCGATGCGCAAGCGCACTCCCGGATAGCTGTCCAGGACGTCCGCCAGGGCCCGGCCGTAGCCCTCCCAGTCGAACCGCGCGTCGGGGTCGGTGTAGTCGACTGTCATGCCGCCGCCGACGTCGACCTCGGCGGCGTCGACCTCGGCCACCGCCCAGTCGACCACCGCGGCGGCAACCGTCGCGGCGAGCGGTGCGTCCAACCCACTGGCCAGGTGGGCGTGGATTCCGCGGACGTCGATGCCGGCGGGCGGGCGGCGGGCACACCCGACGGCGTCGGCCGGGTCCATGCCGAACGGGCTGGGCCCACCGCCCATGACCAGGCTCGCGCCCGGCGCGTCGACCGGCAGGTTCACCCGCAGCAGCACCTGAGCCGACCGGCCCGTGGCGGTGGCGAGCGCGCCGAGCCGGGCCAGCTCGGTGGGCGACTCGACGTGGATGCGGTGCACCCCGGCGTCGAGCGCGGCGGCGACGTCGGCGTCGGTCTTGCCCGGCCCGGCGTACGCGGCCGGCGCCCGTCCCGGCAGCACCTCGGCCAGCCTGCGCAGCTCGCCCCGGCTCGCGGCCTCGAACCCGTCGACGATCGGGGCGAGGGTTCGCAGCACACCGGGGTCCGGGTTGGCCTTGACCGCGTAGAGCAGCTCGACCGGCGGGGGCAGCGCCGCCCGGACGGCTCGGGCCTGCCCGGCCAGCGCGTCGAGGTCGTGGACGTAGACCGGTCGGGTCATCGTGGCCCACCCATCGGGTTCGGCACCGGCACGAACGGCGCGGCCCGGTCGGCGTCGCGCCGCCAGCGGACCAGCAGGTTCGCCTTGGCCAAGAACGGCTCCCCGTCGAGCAGAACGCGCAGCTCGGCGGGATCACCGAGGTCGGCGGCGACCGCCTCGACGACGCCCCGCAGCTCCTGCCACAGCCGCTTCTCGATTCCCGGCCGCGCGTCGGCGAGAGCCCCGCTGATCCCACCGAGATGATTGACGAACAGGCAGTAGACGATCCGGCGGTGGGCGGCGCGGGGACCGTAACGGACCTGCGCCGGGACGCCGTCCGGCCAGGTGGCCCACCGGTCGGCGTCCAGCTTCACCCCCTCCAGGTCGCGCAGCAGCATGCGTACCGGGCGACGGTCCCGGTCGAGCACCACGACCACGTTCTGCAGGTGCGCCTCGTGCACGACGCCGTGGCTGAGCCAGCTGCGCAGCACCGCCGGCACCAGCAGGCCGACGTACGCCCGCCACCAGGCGACCGGATCCGCTGTCACCAGCGGTGCGCCGGCGAGTGCCGCCGCCAGCACCGGGGTGTCGCCGGGACGCAGGTGCGGGCGCAGACCGCTGCGCAGGATCGTCCCGTACGCCTCGTCGGGGCCGGCGACGTCGACGGTGCGGTACGCGGGCTCGGCGAGCAGCCCCACCCCGTCCGGCAGCGGCACCCGGGCCAGCAGGTCGGTCAGCGCCACCGCCCCGGTGAGTTCGTAGCGGGCGTTCTTGCGCAGGCAGTTGGTGATCCGTACGTGCAGGCTGGTCTTCACGAACAGGTCGGCCCCGGGGGCGTAGAGGGTTCGGACGCTCGCCGTCGGCCGGACCGGCACACCGGCCGCCCCCAGGTCGCGCAGCAGTGGGTGGGTGGGCGGGACCAGCGACAGCTGCCAGGGGTGCACCGGCAGGGCGCGGTGCCCGCGCGGGGGCCGGGGCGGGTCGAGCGCGGCCACGAGCGTATCGAACGGTCCGGCGTCGGCGGTCAGGTCGTCCGGTACGGCGAGCCAGTGCAGCCGGAACGCCGTGCGCAGCTCCGGCGCGTATGCCCGCCAGCTGTCCGGGTCGCCGCTGCGCCACTTCGGGGTGGGGTGGTGCGGGTGGCCGAGGACCAGCGACTGCTCGGAGTCGACGTACGCGTCGATGGCGGGCTCACCGGTAGGGGTGGGGTCCGCGGCGGGTCGGTCGGCCAGCAGTCGGGCCACGGTGTCCCGGCTGGCCCGGACCTGTTCGACGAACTCGTCATTCGCCAGCCCGGTACGGATGGTCAGCTCCGCCGCGACGAGGGCGGCCAGCCCGTCCGCGTCCAGGTCCGCCCACCGTCCGCCGCCGATGTCCCGCTGCACCGGGCCGGTGTAGCGGTGCGCGCCGATCGCCGAGGCTCGGGCCACCGCGCAGCGCACTGTGACGTCGAGGTGGCGCAGCAGCAGCCGGACGGCACCGTCGACCACCGTCGGGGTGTCACCCGGCGGGGCCAGCTCGCGCAGCAGGCAACCGAAGACGGTGTGCGCGGCGGCCAGGTCGGCGAGCTGACCGGTGTCGGTGGCCGGCCGGGAGCGCAACTGGGCGCTCGTCATCGTGTCTCCCGCAGGTAGTTCGGGCCGGTACGCAGGTAGTACTTGTTGATGTCGGTGCAGCCCAGCCGTTGTTTGGGCAGCAGGGTGCCGGCGGTGAGCATCGCCTTGACGGGCAGATGGGTGGCGTTCAGGACCCGCTCGGTGAAGGTCCGCCCCGCCGGGCCGTCGCCCCACCGGTCGCGGGCGGCGGCGAGCCGGGGCACCAGCGCCTCGGCCGGTGTCGGCACGGACAGCCCTCGGGCGGCCAGGGCGAGCAGGGGCGCGGCAGCGGCCAGGTGCAGCGTGATGGTGATGAACACGTCGGCCAACTCGTGCGGGTCGCGCGCCCACATCCGGGCGTCGTGCAGGGTGAGACCGTTCGTGCCGTCGTGCCGCGCGTCCAGCCGGGCGCCGTCGTTGTCCTTGTACAGCAGGCCGACGGTGCCGTCCGGGTGTACCAGCAGGTGGATGTTCTGCGGGTGGGCCTCCAGCGCGATCCCGTGCCGGAGCCAGAGGAAGACGTGCCAGTCGAGCAGCAGGTCCAGATAGGACTCCAGCAGTGCGACGGGCCGCTGCGGGCTGATCCGGTCGAGGACCGTGTCGGCCACCGGGTCAGCGGCGGCGAGGGCCGCGACCGGCACCACCTGAACGCCGGCCAGGTCGCGCGGAAACCGGCGGAGCAGGAAACCGCGTCGCTCGTCGCCGTCGACGTGCGCCCACGTGCTCTCGTCGGCGTGCCGGATCCGGCCGACGAAGCGGGGTTCGGTGCTGGCGATCCGGTCGAGCAGTGCCGCGACGGCCCCGCCGTCGGCGAGCGAGCCCGGTTGCAGGGTGCGTCGGTTGCGCGCGCCGAGACTCGCTGTCGGCAGCGGCAGTTTGAGATGCAGGTACGGGTCGTGGTCGAGTGCCACCGTCCGCATGGAGAGGGTGGGTCGCACCGGGGTCACCGGCAGGTCGACCACCGGGAGCGCGTCGCGTGCCACGGTGAGCGGGTGCGCCGGCAGCAGCAGCTGATCCGGTCGCGGCGCGGGCGGCCACCAGGGCGGGAGTTGGCCGGTGAGCCGGACGTCCGTGGCGGGGGCGGCGTACCAGCGCAGCGCGAAGCGTGGAGCGTGCTCCGGGGCGTACCGGAGCAGTTCGTCGTCGCGCAGACCGTGCCGGCACCGGTCGGTGGGGTAGACGGGGTGGCCCTGGTGGGCGGCGAGCACGTCGTCCAGGAGCGCCGTCGGCAGGCCGGTCGGGGTGCTCGCCCGTTCGGCGGCCACCTCGGTGAACACCCGCTCCCGGTTCCGGGCGGCGAGCCGCCGGGCTCGCAGGTCGGCGCGGCACTCGACGGCGAAGTCCCGCCAGCCGGCCTCGGCCTCGGCGTTGCCGTGCGGGGCGAGCAGCGTCAACAACCCCTCCAGGGTCTCCGTACGCCGCGCGTCGCCACTGCCGTCCACCAGCAGGACCGTCGGCGCGGAGCTGCGCACTGCCTGCTGGAACCCGTCCGCCCGGACCGGTATGCGCAGCCGGCCGGCGGGGTGCGACACCTGCCACCAGTCGGGCCCGTCCGGGCGGCCGGCGGTGAGCAGACCGAGGTGATCCTCGCGCAGCAGGGCGTCGAGCACCCGGGTGAAGACCTCGCGCTCGCAGTCGTCGCTCACTCGACGATGGTCCACTGCAGGTCGCCGCGGAGGGCGGCCAGTGACTGCCGGACGGCGTTCTCGTCGGGGCCGATGCCGTGCAGCACGGCGAGGTAGTCGCGGTTGGTGCCGGTGTGCGCGGCGGTGCGGCCCACCTCGCGCAACGGGTGGCAGCCCAACCGGACGTCGCCGTGGACGGTGTCCAGCCGGCCCGGCGCGGCGACGAGACGGCCGGACCGGTCCGCGCAGACGTACTCGACCCGGGCGTGTCGGTCGACGGTGTCGGGCAGGCGCAGGGCGGACAGCGGCTCGCCCAGGTGCAGCCGGATGACGTACTCGAACAGCGGCACACCGAGCAGTTCGGCGAGGATCAGGTCCATCCGGTCACCGATGAGGCGGTAGTTCACCTCGATGAGCCGGACCCGGCCGTCGGAGATGACGTACTCGGTGTGGCAGGCGCCGAAGCCGACCCCGAGCGCGTCGAGTCGGGCCCGGAGCTGGGTGCGCGCCGGCTCTGCCGGGGGCGACCAGGCGAGGCTCTCCTCGGTGAAGGTCGGTGGCGGGCCGAGGGCGGTGCGCCACCCGCCGAGGGAGGCCAGCTCGGTGCCGTCGCCGAGGGTCTCGAAGGTCCGCAGTTCACCGTCGAGGTACTCCTCGACCACCAGCGCCACGTCGGGCCGCCGGTTGCGGATCTCGGCGACCCGGGCGACCAGCTCGGCGTGGTCGACCACCAGGTACGCGTCCTCACTGGCCACCCCCTCGCGGGGCTTGACCACCGCCGGGAACATCTCGTTCGGCACCTTTGGCGGGTCTGCGGGGTCGACGGTGACGACGCGTACCCGATCGAGGCCCGCGGCGGCGATCACCCGGCGGGCGGCGGCCTTGTCCTTGCAGAGACGGGCGGCGTCCGGGTCCTTGCCGGGCAGGCCGAGCTTTCGGGCGGCGATCGCGGTGGCCTCCTGGAGGTGGTCGCTGTTGGACAGCAGCGCCACCGGTCGGGTCGCTGCCGTCGCCGCGACCACGGCTGCCGCGTCGCGGACCGCGCACCGCGTCACCGGCACGTCCGCAGGCCATTCGGCGGGCCGGTCGGTCAGCACGGTGGCCGGCAGCCCGAGGGACGCCGCCGCCGGAAGGAACCCGTGCAGGACGGCGTCGGTGGGGTTGAGCGCGGTCAGGTAGAGCCGCATACCGCCTCCGTCGACTACCACGATGTCACGATTAGGGTAGCCTACCCTTATTAGGTGGAAATGGTGCGGTCTGCCCGGTGCAGCAGTCCGGCGGCGACCAGACCACCGATCAGCACCGCTGCCGCGCCCACCAGCTGTCCCGTCTCCAGCGCCGAGGCGAAGGCGACAGTCACTGCCTCCCGCTCGGCACCGTCGGGGGCGGCGGCGAGAGCCGCGGGGAACGATCCGGCGCCGGCCACCGCCGCCGGCAGCAGCGCCGCGAACCGGGCGTTCAGCACGGCACCCAGCACCGCGATGCCGAGGCTGCTGCCCACCTCGGTCATGGTGCCGTCGACCCCCGCGCCAGCGCCGGCCTTCGCCGCCGGGATCGCGCTCATCACGGCCTCGACGATGGCCGGGTTGGCCAGCGCGCAACCGGCGCCCATGACGAGCAGCCCCGCCAGCAGCACCGCGTACCCGTCGGACGGGAAGAGGGTGACCAGCGCCAGCCCGGCCGCGAGCAGCGTCATACCGACGGCGATGGCGACCGCCAGGCCGAGCCGACGGATCACGCCCGCGACGACACCACTGACGTTGAGCAGCACGATGGACAGCGCGAAGGGCGCCATCCGCAGACCGGCCTCCCAGGCCGGGTAACCCCGCACGAACTGGAGGTGCTGGGTGAGCAGAAAGAGCGCGCCGGTGGCACCGAACGTGATCAGCACGACTCCGGAGATCGCACCGACGAAGCGCTGGTCCCGGAAGAAGCCCATGTCCAGCATCGGATGTGGGATCCGTCGCTCCCACCGCACGAAGATCCCGAGTACCAGTACGCCGACGATCGCCACACCGATCACCTCGGTCGACGTCCACCCGCGCTCCGGCCCGGAGATGATCGCCCAGACGACAGCGGTCAGACCGGCGGTGGAGAGCACGGCGCCGGGCACGTCGAGTCGACCGCCGGCAGGCCCGCGGGACTCGGGGACCAGCGCGCGACCGACGAGCAGGCAGACCAGCACGATCGGCACGTTCATCAGGAAGATCGCGCCCCAGGGCAGATGGGCGAGGATGGTGCCGCCGATCGGTGGCCCGATGGCGAAACCCAACGCGCTGGTGGCAGCCCAGATGCCGATCGCCCGGGACCGCTCGGCGGCGTCGAAGACCTGCATCGCCACCGCGAGCGTCGAGGTGACCAGCAGCGCGCCGCCGACGCCCATGCCGGCCCGCGCGGCGATCAACTGTCCGCTGGTACTTGCGAGACCGGCGGCCAGCGAGCCGGCCCCGAACAGGACGAGCCCGGCGAGCAACATCCGGCGGCGACCGTACCGGTCCGCGGCGCTGCCGGCGGTGAGCAGCAACCCGGACAGCACCAACGCGTACGCGTTGATCATCCATTGCACCTCGGCGGTGCTGGCGCCCAGCTCGGTGGTGAGCACCGGCACCGCCACCGTCAGCACGGTGTTGTCCAGCACCACGACCAGCTGCGCGACGCACAGCACGGCCAGGATGAGCCATCGCTGTGGCAGTCGTACCGGTGTCGCGGTGTCGGTGGCCGGCTGGACGCTGGTCACGCCACCGCCTTGGCGCCGTCCGCTGCGGGCCGCTCGACAGCTGCGTCGGGGGTCGACCGGCCGACGGGCAGGCCGGCGGTCGGGCCGGGCCGGTGCGGGAATCGCCGCTGGTGGGCGAGGCCGAGGACGACCCCGGCGGCCACCAGCACGATGGCCGCGACGGCGACCGCCGGATAGCCGACCCGCTCGGCCGCCGCGAGACCGATGGATGACGCCACGAACGAGCAGACCAGGCCGAACGACGACAGGACGGTGAAGTCGGTGCCACCGGTGTCCGGTCGCGAGTAGTCCATGTTGACCGTGTAGAGCACGACGTTGGCGATGGTGTAGGCCACCATGAAGCAACAGAGCGCGGCGACCGTCCCACCCAGCGGCGCCTGGCCGTTCATCAGGGGCAGCAGCAGCAACGTCGACACCGTGAGCGCGAGGCCACCGGCCACGAGCACGCCACCGCGCCCGAACCGTCCGACCCCGAGCCCGGCGACCAGACCCGCGACGATGGCCGGGGCGCTGGTCACCACGCCGGTGACCACGCCGATCCGACCCAACGACCAGCCGGCGTCGACCAGAGCGGGGGTGACCAGGGCGTACGCCATTCCCGCGCCGACGTAGACCAGCGGCACCACGCCGAACGTCCACCACCGGCAGCCGGGCTGCCCGAACACCGACAGCAGCGCCCGGTAGGCAGTGCCGATCCGGGCCACCCGATCGGTACGGGGAGGCTCCCGGAACCGCCACACCACCACCAGGCCGACCGCCGTCATCGCGACCAGCAGCCCGATCGCCGACGCCCAACCGAACTGGTCGTAGACCAGGACGCAGGCCCCACCACCAAGCAGGTTGCCGAGGTAGCTCGCGGCGACCTGGATGCCGTTGCCGGTCCCCCGGGCCGACTCGGCGAGCATGCGCACCGCGACGGCGTCCACGGCGATGTCCTGGGTGGCCGAGAAGAACACGTACGCGGCGCAGATCGCGACGATCGGGCCGAGCGCGTCGGCCGGGCTGGCGAACGGCAGCAGCGCCAACAGGGCCAGCACCAGGGCGCTCTGCAGGACGAGCAGCCAGGAACGGTAGTGGCCGCGGTGCCGGGAGCCGTACCGGTCGAGGATCGGCGCCCAGAGGAACTTGATGGGCCAGATCAGGCCGACGATCTGCAACAGCGCCAGCGTGTCCAGCGAGGTGCCGCCGTCGCGCAGGATGGCGGTGAGCCCGACGGTGATGAAGCCGACGCCGAGGTACTGGGTGACGTACAGCGCGGTCAGGGTGCCGAGCCGGCCCCTCATGCCGCTTTCCAGTAGCCGAGGGAGGTCAGACGGTCCTTGTCGACGCCCAGCGTCTTGCGCAGGTGTCGGGTGATGCTCCTGGTGGTGGCCGCCTCGCAGGCCACCCAGTAGTGGCCCGTGTCGCCGGTCGGCAGGGCGGCGCAGACCGTGTCGACGAGATGTTGCCCCGCGTCGCGCCGAGGCACCCAGGTGACCTCGTGGTGCGCCCGGGCCCGCAGCGCGAGCGCCTTCTCGCCCTCGTGGGCGTACTCCAGCCAGACCGTGGCCGGGATGTCGGCACCGGCGTCGAGCAGGCTGTTCACCGCGGGCAGGGAGGCCGCGTCGCCGACGAGGTAGAGATGGTCGGGCGCGGGGTCGGGCAACTCGAACGCGCTGCCCTGGACGGTCGCGCTGATGGTGTCGCCGACAGTGGCCGTGGTGGCCCAGCGGGCCGCGCAGCCGTCATGGATGGCGAATTCGAGGGTGAAGCGGCCGGTGGCCGGGTCGGGGTCGACCAACGTGTAGGCGCGCTGGTGTGCCCGCCCGTCGTTGTCGAACCACAGCCGGATCCACATCGTCGGGTGCACCCCGCACGCCTCCAGCAGCCCGCCCCCGTCCAGGAGAAGCCGCTGGTAGTGCCCATCGATCGACTCGGTGCTCAGGACGGTCAACCGAAAGTCCCGACCTCCCATGGCCTTGAGGACCAGGGCCTCCCAGTTCCGCTTCACGCACCCCTCCAGGTAAGGTCATCCTTGGTTAGGGGAGGTTAACCTAAGTTGCGCCCCGGATGGAACAGAGGACAGCGCCCGATGACGTACCAGGAGAAGATCGCCGGCCTCGGCGAGCTGTCGTTGGTGACCGTGAACCCCGACCGGGACGCCGCCCTCCTGCACGGCTGGGTGACCCTTCCTCGCAACTCCTTCTGGGGCATGGGTTCCCACACCCTGGAAGAAGTGCGCGAGATCTACGCCTTTGTGGACAGCCTGCCCACTCACCACGCGTACCTGATCCTGATCGACGACGAGCCTGTGGGCCTCTTCCAGACCTATCAGCCCGAGGCGGACCCGGTCGGCGAGCGTTACCCCGTCCAGCCCGGCGACGTGGGAATGCACCTGCTGCTCAGCCCCGACCGACGCCTCGCCCGCAGCCTCACCAACGCGGTCGGCCCGGCCGTGGCCCGCTTCCTGTTCCGCGATCCGGCCGCGCAGCGGATCGTGGTCGAGCCGGACGTCCGCAACCACCTCGCCCTGCGCCGACTGGAGATCGAGGGCTTCACCCTCGACTCGGAGATCGACATGCCGGACAAGCGGGCCCAACTCGCGTTCCTGACGCGCGCCCGGTTCGCGGCGAGACACCAGACAACGGCCTGACCGCCGACGCCCACCGACTACTGGCTGGTGGCGGTGGGGGCGCCGAGCCGATTGTCCAGCGCGCTCAGCTCGGCGATGCGCGCCTGTTGAATCCGGCTGGCGAACGCCTTCAACTCCGGGCTCCCACCGGCGGTCTGCTCGCCCCGGCACAGCACCACTGTCTGCGCGAGGTGCGCCCGGATCAGCGCGGCGGCGCGGGACGGCACCTCGACGTCGGGGGCGGCACGCAGCTCGGCGAGGCTGGCCTCGGTGACCATGCCGGGCATCTGGTGCCCCTCGTGGATGTTCAGCTCCGGCACGTTGCCCGCGGCCAACAGCCCACGCAGGTCCCGCAGCTCGGCCTGATGAGCCGTCCGAAGCTCGCCGAGGAGGGCCCGCAACGACGGATCAGCGTCCGCCGGCCGGGTGCCGAGTTGGTCGATCAGCGCGAGCGCGCCCTCGTTCATCGGGATCAGCAGTTGGATGAAGGCGTCGTCGGTGCCGCTGAGCACCACCGGCACGGTCGGCACCGCAGCGGCCGGTGGGCTGGTTGCCGACGAGGCCACCGGGGCCGGTTCGGTTCGTCCCCAACCGTTGGTGAGCCCGACGGCCAGCGCGGTCGCGACCACTGTCACGACGACGCCGACCATCCGACCGGTCCGGACGCGAGACCCGGGACGCTCCGCCATGATCTGCTCGGCCCTCCGTTCGTCGGCGCTCAACGGGCGGCTTGGAACGCGCGGCCGACCGCTGTCGCCTCGGTCCCGTCGCGGAACAGCCCGGACCGGTCCTGGTCCGTGGCGGGGAGCCCGAACCAGGCGTAACGCTGCAGGTACGGGAGTTGCCCGAGCATGGCGGTGGCCGCGGTGAGGAAGGCCGCCTGCTGCTCCGGAGAGGGAAACTGCGAACCGCCCGCGCCGAAGCGGATCAGCGCGAACTCGGTCAGCCAGATCGGCTTCCGGTACCGCTGGTAGACAGCCTGTAGGTACTGCCGGAGTTGGGCCACGGCGGTGGCGGTGGTGAAGTCGGCACCGAACCAGTGCAGCGTGATGAAGTCGACCCGGTGGCCACGGGCCTGCGCGCCGGTCATGAACCTGTCCAGCCAACCCTGCGGGTCCGGCGCGCCCCAGGCGACCGCCGGGCTGCCCAGCCTGCTGCCCGTCGCCATCAACTGCGGCCACAGGTCCAACGCCTGATCGACGGTCATGTTCGCCTGCTCGGGCAGGTCCGGCTCGTTGAAGGTGAGCAGGTACGGCCCGGCGGCCCTGGCCCGCGCCAGCTCCGTGGCGGTGACGTTCTCCGCGCTGCGGATCATCGGCACGAACGTCGCACCGCGCGGAGTGCTGATTCCCGGGTGCTGGGTGCCCCAGGTGTAGTACCAGCCGGCCTTGGAGTTCGCCAACGCCTGACTCGCCCCGGCGAAGTTCCACACCCCGACGCCCTTGCGCGCGGAGCTGACCACCGGCGGCACCGGCACTTTCGACGCGGGCCGTGCGCTCGGCGGCGGTGCGACGCTCGGGGTGACGACTGCGGTGGGTGCCGCGGACGGCGGCGCGGCCCAGGAGGGTGCGGACGGATCGTCCGGCTGGATCACCACCGCCATGGTGATGGCCAGGACGGCGGCGGCCACCCCGGCGACGAGGGACGGCACCAGGCCACGGGGCCGGTTCGCCGCGAGGCCGACGACGCTCTGTCCACCGCCGCCATCGGTGGGCGGGGTCGGCCCGGCGGCGGGTCCGACCGCCGGGCTCGGCGGGGCGACGGCCGACGCGGCGGCCGCCGGGGCGGACACGTTCGGCAGGTGGGCGCCGAGACCCGCCGGCAGCGGCAGCAACGGCAGGCCGGCGAGCAGCCGGTCGATGGGCAGGAGCGTGCTTCCCAACCGGACACAGAACGCGCAGTCGCGGACGTGTCGAGCCAGTCGCTTGCGCCACAGCGAGCTGGGTGTGCCGTCCCACTCGGCGGTCACGGCGCCCAGTTCCGGGCAGCCGGGGCGGGCGCGGAGCGCGCGGACGACGGCGCGGGCGCTCTGGATCTGCTCCTTCATCCGGTGGATCCGCACCGCGACGTGCCCGGGTGACAAACCGAGGGCGTCGGCGACCTCGTTGCGGGTGATCTCGCCGGTCTCCTCCAGCCACCACAGCGAGAGCAGTTCCTGGTCGTCCGGGTCGAGCCAGCGGGTCGCCTCGGCCACCTCACGTCGTTGGTCGGTGAGGCCGAGCCGGAGAATCGTCATCCCCGCGAAGTCGGAGGCGGGGTCGGGCACGTTGTGGATCGCGTCGAGCCCGGCGTCGCGGTTGAGCGCGACGCGTCGGCGCGTCTCCCAGTCACGCACCTGCCGGATGGTGATCGCCACGAGCCAGGACCGGTAGGCCGCCGGGTCGTTGAGCGCGGGCAGGTACCGGATCACCCGTACCAACGTCTCCTGGACCACGTCGTCGACGTCGGCGTGCCCGCGCAGCGCACGCCCGACAATGTTGTAGACCAGCGGGAGCGAGGCCGTGACGACGTCGTCGAGAGCGCGCTGGTCGCCCTGCCGGGCCGCGACGACCAACCCGACATCGGGCAGTGCTCGACCGGCTGACGACATGCGTCTCACTCCTCGTGTGCTCGTCCGCGCGGTGCCCACGCTGGGTGCGCTGACCGCCCTCAGGATCGGAGACTCGCGGCAGCGGGTGGGATTACAGAATTCCCGGGCGGTCGGTCCGCCACAAGCGACGCGGGTTCGCCGGCGGCGCATACCGGGCGACGATGCCGGGTATGGTGCGGGGTGTCGGTGTCGCCGGGCGTTCGCCCGTGCACGGGACACCCGCATTCGGGCGCCAGCGTGTGCGCCGACGCGTCACCAGGTCGCACGGCCGATGTTGCCGAGGCCGAGACGCACCCCTCTCGTAGAGACAGGATCCCCGCATGACACCGAACGACAACGGTCGACCCGTCCTGTTCCTCGCCACCTCCAACGGCGAGGCGTTGGACGGACCGGCGGTGACCTTCGACAGCAGCGAGGAGGCGATGCGGCAGCTGCGCCACCCGTTCGCGGTGCGGTCGGCCTCGCCGGCACCGGCCGCCGTCGACGCCCCGGACCAGCGCGGCTGACCCGGCGGCGTTCTCCCGCGAACGCCAGGACTCATACTTTCGGTTGGGAAATGGTCGGCCTTTCGGGTAGTGTGCGAGGCATCACGTGAACGACATGACGCGGCGGCGAGGCCCGTGCTCGTGGCCTTGCGACAGCGCACCTTCGCCCGTATGTGCGCTCCGGCGGTAGCCGGTTCGGAGACCCTTCCGGTCGATCGACGGGCCTGCGGGAAGGACCACCCACGTGGCCACCATCGTCGACAACGCGACCAGCACCCGCACCGACCAGCGGAGCATCGACCAGAGCCCGGATGAGCTCCTCGCCGAGATGAAGGCGACCCCGGCCGACGACCCCCGCCGGCCAGCCCTGCGGGACCGCGCCATCGAGGCGTGGCTGCCGCTCGCCCGGCACCTGGCGCGCCGCTACGGCGGACGCGGCGCACCCGACGACGACCTGGCCCAGACCGCCTTCGTCGGGCTCATCAAGGCCGTCGACAACTTCGACCACAGCCGAGGTGTCGACTTCAGCGGGTACGCCATCCCCACCATCATCGGCGAGATCAAGCGGTACTTCCGGGACCGCACCTGGGCGGTCCGCGTGCCCCGCCGCCTCCAGGAGCTGCGCCTGTCGATCAGCGCGGCGAACAGCACCCTGATCCAGACCCTCGGCCGCTCGCCGACCGTCGCCGACATCGCGTCCTACCTCGACGTGTCCGAGGAGACCGTCCTGGAGGGGCTGGAGGGTGCGCGCGCCTACCGGGCCACGTCGTTGTCCACCCCGGTCGGGGCCGACGGCAGCCGGGAACTCGGGGACACCCTCGGCGACGACGACCGGGCCTTCGACCTTGTCGACCTCCGCATCGCCCTCGGGCCGGCCCTCGCCACGCTGCCGGAACGCGAACGACAGATCCTGAGCCTGCGCTTCCACGGCAACCTGACCCAGGCCCAGATCGCCGACCGGATCGGCGTATCGCAGATGCACGTGTCCCGGCTGATCACCCGCTCGCTGGCCGCGCTGCGCTGCCAACTGAGCGAGGACATCGCAGCCTGAGCCCGGTCAGAGCTGGACGACGTGGCCCACCCGTGGCGGCGTACGACCGGCCAGAACGTCGAGCCACGCGTGTTGCAGCGCCGTCGGCCCGGCACCGACCCGAACGTCGAGCCACCCGCTCACCACGGCGGCGAAGCGTTGCCACGCCGCGGTGAACCGCTCGTCGAGCCCGTCGCGGCCCCAGTCGTGGCTGCGCTTGCGCATCTGCACCGGCGCGAAGAACACCTCCTCGGCGGCGTCGGCGTTCGGCGTCTGGTTGGTGAGCCCGACAGCGATGTCCCGGACGAGCCGGTCACCGAGGCGCCGCCGCAGGGCGGCACGGGTCGAGGGCGCGCCGGACAGGTCGAGGTAAACGGTCGGGACCACGTCGAGGGCGTCGATGTCGTCGTACGACACGACCTCGTCGTAGCAGCCGAGCGACCTGGTGAAGGCCAGGTTGCCGGGTGAGGTGAGACCGACCAGGCGCGGTCCGCGGCGGTGCAGCTCGAACGCGGCGGCGTACGCGGTCTTGCTCGACGCCGACGACACCAGCAGCGCCTCGGCGCCGTAGAAGTCGTTGTCGACAACCTGGTCGGCCAGCATGAACGAGGTGAAGAAGAGCGGCCGGAACAGGATCAGCAGATCCTCCTGGTCGCGCTGGTACGCCGGGTCGCCGATGGTCGACCGGTACGCGTTGTACGGCGACGGCAGCTCGACCCGGTGCGGGCTCGCCTCGCGGAATCCGGACCCGTCCACCCGGTCCGGCCGCACCACGAGGTGACCGGCGGGCGGGAGGTAACCATAGATCCGTTGCCCCACCTCGACCCCCGCCACCGCCGAGTCGACCACCTCGGCGAAGCCCCAGAGCGGCGGCAGGCCCCATTGCGGTCCGAGCCCCTGGGCGGCCGGCGGGAAGAACTGCCAGTAGCGCATCGCGTCACCGAGCACCGCGTAGGTCACGTTGTTGGCGGTGAGGCCGACGCGGTCCACGCGCAGCAGCGCCTCGCCGTCGGCCACGGCGGGGATGGGGCCATCGACGAGCGTGGTCTTCCCGAGGTCGTCCCGAGCCACCGCGAAGGTCCATGAGTCAGCCATGAGGTGACGCTAGACAGCCCCGCAATCGGAGACAAGTGCACTGCGAGTGCAAAATCCCACTGCTCGCTCAGGAGCCGGCGGCGGCGAGGCCGCGCAGGTGCGCGAGCGGCAGGTGCGGTGGCCGCCACTCCACGAACAGGGCGGTAGCGTCATCCTCCAGCTGGTCGTCCTGGTAGCCGACGACCGCGCGGACCAGCCGACGCATCGTCTCCGGGCTGGGCAGCCCGTCGTTGAGGGCGCGGTTGACGAAGTCGACGAGCCGGTCCAGTCCGAACTGCTCACCCTGCGCGCTACGGGCGTCGGTGATGCCGTCGGTGTAGGCGAGCAGGCGGTCACCCGGGTGCAGATTCTCCACGTGCACTCGCGGTCGGCGAGCGGACAGGTGACCCAGCCCCAGCGGCAGAGCCGTCGGCCCCGGAAGTTCCCGGACGGCCTTGCCGTCACGCAGCAGCATGGCACCGGGATGCCCCGCGTTGATCATGCTGAGGTGGCCGGTCCGACGGTCCAACTCGATCAGCAACCCGGTGGCGAAGAAGTTCGGATGCTCGGACCGCACCCACCGGTCGATGCTGATCGCCGTGTCGACCAGGTCGAGGCCGCATCGACGGGCGTTGCGGTACGCGCTGACCACCAGCGAGGCGAGGGTGCTCGCCTTGATGCCGTGCCCGCAGGTGTCGAAGAGCCCGACGCTGAGCACGTCATCGTTCAACGCGTAGTCGAAGATGTCGCCGCCGACGTCGTAGCACGGTTCAAGGATGGCGGTGACCACCAGGTCGTCGGTGGCGAAGGTCAGCGGTGGCAGCAGACCCCACACGATCTCGGCCGCGACCTGCATCGGCATCCGCCGCCGCATCCGCTCGACCACGTCACCGTAGGACCGGCGGTTGACCAGGATCTGGGCGACGTTGACCGCCACCTCCCAGGCCGGGCCGTCCATCGTCTCGTCGGCGGCGGCCGGCGAGACGATCTCCAGTACGCCCATCCGCTCACACCCGAGCAGCAGTGGCACCCACACCCGGTCCGGACTGTCGGGCGCGCGTTGGATGTCGAGGGTGGTGAAGGCCCGGCCGGCGAGCGTCGTCTCGATCGGCAACTGGTCCCGGTCGAGACCCGCGCCGAGCAGCGGGACGAGGAGGGTCTGCTTGTAGTCGGCCAGATAGATCACGATCTCGCTGGCACTGATCATGGGCGCGGCCCGGGCCACCAGCCGCGACACCTCGTCCGGACCGCCCTGGGGCGCGTTGAGCTGCAACCAACGCACCACCTCGCCGACGTCGGCCACGCTCCACCTCCCCCTGTCCTCCCCGATCGCAGGAGCACGTAGTGCGAGCGGTGAGGCTACCTCGCCCCGCCGCGGTTCTCGTCGGCCGATCGTCCGCGCCTGACCGGTGGCCCACCTTTCACCCCACCCGCCCCATCCATCTCGCTGGTTTTGCGTTTTTTGCGAAGTACTCGTGCAAAAGTCCGATAAGCAAGACCCCTGTGGATGGTGCGGCCTCCAGCCGCCGCACAACTGGCGTCTGGTGAGATGCCTTCGCGAAAGGGCACGTCGTGACAACCAAACTATTCAGCCATCCGGGACGCGCGGCCATGTCCGCACTGGCGGCCGTCGCCGCCAGCGGCACCGCCGTCGCCGTACTCATCTTCAGTGGTACCGGGGCGAGGGCCGCCGAAGCACCGGTCGACCTCGGCACGGCGGCGAACTTCTCCGTGCTGGCCGGCACCACGGTCACCAACACCGGGCCAACATTCCTCGCCCAGAGCCTCGGCGTCAGCCCCGGTAACACCGCGCCCGGCTTCCCGCCCGGCATCGTCGGCGGTGAAATCCACCTCGGCGACGCCGTCGCCCTGCAGGCCAAGAACGACCTGACCACCGCCTACAACGACGCCGCCGGCCGGACTCCGTTCACCAACCTGCCGGCCGAGCTGGGCGGCACCACGCTGCTCCCCGGGGTCTATCGGATCGGTGCCGCGCAGCTCACCGGCACCCTGACGCTCGACAGTCAGGGTGACCCGGCGGCGGTGTTCATCTTCCAGATCGCCTCGACGCTCGTCACCGCGCCCAACAGCAGCGTCGTGTTCATCAACGGGTCCTCGCCCTGCAACGTCTACTGGCAGGTGGGCAGCTCGGCCACGCTCGACACCGGCACCCGGTTCATGGGCAACATCCTGGCCCAGACCTCGATCACCATGAACACCGGAGCCACCCTCCAGGGCCGGGCTCTGGCGCAGACCGGCGCCGTCACCCTCGAC
This sequence comes from Micromonospora parva, assembly GCF_040649675.1. Taxonomy (NCBI): domain Bacteria; kingdom Bacillati; phylum Actinomycetota; class Actinomycetes; order Micromonosporales; family Micromonosporaceae; genus Micromonospora; species Micromonospora parva. The sequence goes on from NZ_JBEZFX010000012.1 coordinate 73,663, forward strand.
ACCAACACCATCAACGCCCCCGTCTGCCTCCAGCCGACGGGAACGCCCACCCAGACACCAACCGGCACCCCGACCGGCCAGCCCACGGGCACGCCGACCGGCACACCGACCGGGCAGCCCACAGGTACGCCGACCGGGCAGCCCACGGTCACACCGACCGGGCAGCCCACGGCGCGGCCCACCCGCACAGCGCTGCCCGTGACCGGCAGCAGCGGCGGTGAAGCCCTGCTGCCCGTCCTGACCGGCATCGGCAGCGTCGCCGTCGCCACCGGCGCGGCCCTGCTGTTCCTCTACCGACGCCGCAGGTCTGAGTCCTGACCGATGCGCCCCGGCGGCGGTGACTCACCCGCCGCCGGGGCAGCACCACCGGTGCTCATCCGTGCCGGTTGCCTGATGGTGGGGCCTCGACCATCGCGCTGAGGAGCGCGGACAGCGGCACGGCGGCGAATCCCACCCGCGCGTCACTCGCGCCGTACGGCACCCACAGCTCACCGTCGTGCACGAGCGCGCCGCAGGAGTAGACGACGTTCGGCACGTACCCGTCCCGGTCGTCCTCGTCGGGTGCGAGAAGCGCGCCGGGCAGGTGGGCGACGACCCGCTCCGGGGTGTGCAGGTCGAGCAGGAGCGCACCGATGGCGTACCGACGCATCGGCCCGACACCGTGGGTGAGCACGAGCCAGCCGACGTCGGTCTCGATCGGTGATCCGCAGTTGCCGACCTGGATCAACTCCCAGCTCTCGCCCGGTGCGTGCAGCGGGGTCGGTGCCTGCCAGCGGTTCTCGCCGTCCAGAGCGGTCAGGCCGATGGTCTCGCCGTCGGCACGGCACAGTGCCAGGTGCCGACCGCCGACGGTGCGCGGGAACAGCGCCAGCCCCTTGTTCCGGGCACCCGGCCCGCGCATCGGAGTCATCTCGAACCGGCGCAGGTCGTCGCTGGCCAGCGCGCGGGTGGCGATGGTCCGGCCGTCGTAGGCGGTGTAGGTGGCCCGGTACACCGGCCCGGATTCGTCGACGAAGCGGACGAACCGGGCGTCCTCCATGCCGTTGCTCTCCGCCGGGGTGGCTGGCCACAGCACCCGTTGGTGCAGGACCGTGTCCGCGGGGAAGGCCGTGGCGTAGCTACCGGCGTTGGTACGACGCAAGTGTTCGACGGTCCCCAACCCGGTGCTGCGGGAGAGCAGGTCGGGTGGCAGGTTGCCGAGCACCCGCTCGAAGGCGGCCTCGTCGTACCACTCGGGCAACGCGTCCAGCACCGTGGCCGCGACCTCGTTGTCGCAGTCCTCCTCGGCCAGGCCGGCGACGAGCAGATCCCGGCGGTGCCGTACGCCCGTCCGCTGCCCGACTGCCAGAGGCCCGGACCGGTCGGCGATCGTGAGCTGTTTCCCCGGCCCGACGATCGCGGAGGCGAAACCGATCGAGGACACGTGGCCCTCCCCGATCTGGCGCAGGCTGATGGCGACGCGCAGTTGCCCCGGGCGGAGATTGGTCTGGTCCGGGTGGGCCACCATCGACGGGTTGCACAGGGCGGCGGCCTCGACGGCGTACTCGTGGCTGAAGTAGGCGCCGACCAGCAGCCGGCTGTTCGGCGAGAGATCCCGGGCCCGCGCGGCGCGGTGCCGGACCAGGTCGTAGTGGTGGTGGAAGGTGCCGGCCAGGTCGCGGTGCCGGGCGCCGAACCGGTCGAGGGTGTCCCGCAGCAGCCGGGCGGTCTCCTCGTCGTCGAGGTGCGCGACCCGGTCGATGAGCGCCTGCGCGCGGGTCCGTACCACTGCGGCATCCTCGCCCGGAACGAAGAGCTTGATGATGACGCGGCGTGGGTCCGGGGTGAGGGTGACGTCCTGCCGGACGGCCAGACTCCGGGTCACGACCACCGCCGGGCGTGCTGCAGGGTGGAGATGAGCGCGAGGGTCGATTCGGCACCCTGGTTGAGGTTGGGCCCGTGCGCGGTCAGCCCGTCGTAGCCACCGCCGGTCGCGGGATCCCACATCGGCGTGCCGAGGTCGTTGTCGCCGAGGAACCACCCGACCGCCTGCCGCACCCCGTCGTCCCACACCGGGTCGCCGGTGACCACGGCCGCCGTGGCGCAGGCATCGGCGAAGGCGGCGACCTCGATCGGCTGCTGGTCGTGGTGCAGCCGTACGGCGCCGCGCCGCCAGCCCCCGGCGGGTACGACAGACAGCCGGCCATCGCGGAGCTGGACATCGCGCAGCCAGGTCAACATGCGCAGGCCGTCGTCGAGGGGCGGGCCACCCTCGCGAAGCTGACTCGCGGCGATGACCACTTCGGCGAGGGCGGCGTTGGCGTACGTCAGCTCCTGCCGGGGCCACGGCCACCCGCGATCGGGGGCCGGCGGGCCGATCGTGCTGGCCGCGTCCGCCAGCAGGGACGCGGCGGCGACGTGGCCGGGGTGACGACGAAGCACCTCGGCCGCGCCCAGACCGGCGAAGGCCATCGTGTGCGGGGCCTTCGTCCGCCGGGTGGCGCCCCGGCTGAAGGCGACCAGCGCCTCCTCGCGTACCCATGCGGCGGGGCTGCGGGCGACGGCCGTGCCCAGGCCCCACAGAGCTCGACCCCACCAGTCGCCGAGCCCTGGTTCGTCGACCCAACGCCGGTCGTGCCCGAGCCGGTTGCGGAACGCGCCGCCGTCGTCCTGCGCGTGGGTCAGGAACGCGAGGTACCGCTCCGCCAGCCGGAGCAGTTCCTCGCTCGGCTCCGGCTCACGGCTGACGACCACCAGGCCACGCGCCACGTCGTCGGTGCAGTAACCATGCTCACGCCGGACGATGGCGTGCCGTGCGTGCTCGAACAGACCGGTGTCGTCGCTCAGCCGAGCCAGGTGCGCGAAGCTCGGCGCGGGTGCCGTCACCCAGCGCCCAACCGTCGAGGTCCGGGGGCGCCCGGTGGTCGCCGTCACGCCGGCACGGCGCTGACGGCGGGAGAGCGGGCCTCGACGAGCTCGTCGGCGAGGGCGCCGTAGCGGGCCGCTACCGCAGGCCAACGCAGGTGCGCGGCCAGCGGACGCACCCGCCCGGCCAACCGGGCGGCCAGGCCCGGTTCGATCAGGACCCGTCGGATCGCCTTGGCCAGTGCCGCCGGGTTCTGGTGGGGTACGACCAGACCGGGCCCACCGGTCAGCAGTTCGACGGCGTGCGGGAACGCCGTCGCCACGACGGGCACCCCGGCGGCCACCGCTTCGATGAGTACGCCGGAGGTGACCTGTTCGCGGGAGTCGTAGGGCAGGACGACCACGTCCGCGGAGCGGATCAGGCGGCCCAGCGCCTCCTGGTCGTGGTAGACGTCCTGGTAGTCGACGGCGTGCGCGACGCCCAGCTGGGCACCGAGCTGGTGCAGCCCCGCCCGGTACGCCTCACCGTGGTGCTCGATCACCTTCGGGTGGGTCCGCCCGGCCACCGTGTAGGTCGGAGTCGGTTCCAGGTCCTGCAACCGCGCGAGGGCCCGCAACGACCACTCGATGCCCTTGCCCGGCCCGAGCAGACCCCAGGTCAGCAGGTGCGGGCGGGTACGCCTGTCGACGGGTACACCGGCAAGCTCGGCCGCGCCGTGCGGAATCACCGTCACCTTGCCCGCCGGCACGGCGTACCCGACGAGCAGCCGGTCGCGGGCTGTGTCGGTCATCGTGACCACCGCTCCGGCGGTCGCCACGATCTGCTCCAACAGGGATTTCTGCCGAGCCGAGGGCTGACGGAGCACGGTGTGCAGAACCACGATGCTCGGCACGCTCAGCCGCCGCAGCAACGGCAGGACCTCCTCGCCGTCGGCGCCGGGGTAGATGCCGTACTCGTGCTGGACGATCGCCACGTCGTACGCGTTCAGCGCGGCCGCCGCCTCCCGCCAGCCGGCCGGGTCACGCGCCGACCAGGTGTGCACCACCCCGGGCGCGGGCCGCTGGTCGTCGCCGTGATCGGTGACGCGGACGATGCCACCAAGGGTGCCGTCGGCAGTCAGCTGAGCGGCGAGGGACGCGTTGAAGGTGGCCAGTCCGCACCGGGTCGGTGGGTGGGTGCTGAGGAATCCGTAGCTGGGCATGTACGTCGGGCCTTCCGGTAGTCGGCCACCGCAGGAGTACGCGGTGAGCCTCACGCGGGAACGGCGCACGCCGGTCAGCGTGTGTGACCGGCGGAACGGAGAGCGGTGCGGCTCAGTCAGGTGAGGAGGAGCTTGTCGTAGACGGCGAGATAGTCGGTGACCATCCGTTCCGCGCTGAAGCGCTCCAGAGCCCGCGCCCGACACTTCACCCGGTCGAGGTCGGCAGCCTGGCTGATCGCCTCGACGGCCTGGTCGACGGTGGAGACGAGGAGACCCGTCACTCCCTCGTCGACGACCTCGGGCATGGACCCCCGCCGATAGGCGACGACCGGCGTGCCACAGACCATCGATTCCACCACCGACAGCCCGAACGGCTCGTCGAAGGCGATCGGGTGCAACAGCGCGGTGCTGCCACCCAGCACCTCGGCACGCCGTCGCGGGCCCACCGACCCGAGGAAGACGACCTGGTCGCCGTCGATGTGCGGGGCGACCTCTTCGGCGAAGTACCGCTCGTCCTGCACGATCCCGCAAATCGTCAGGGTTCGGCCGGCGCGGCGGGCGATCTCGATCGCGGTGTGGGTGCCCTTGTCCCTGTGGATCCGGCCGAAGGCGGCCAGCCCAGGACCGGCCTCGCTGGTGAACGGCAGGCCGGCGACGTCGACGCCGTGATACACAGTGGCCACGTAGTCGAGCTCCGGCGCCCGGTCGGCGTCGGAGATCGACACGTACGACGAGCGGGCGCGGCCATAGGCGGGCAGGATCCCCGCCCCGGAGAAGCCGTGCACTGTGGTCAGCAGCGGCGCGCGGCAGTGTTCCGCGAACGCCAGCGGCAGCCAGTCCAGGTGACTGTGCACCACGTCGAACTGCGCCGAGCGGGCCATCGCGTGGGAGACGTGCATCGCCTCCCACACCCGACCGTCCAGGTCCGGGTCGTCCGCGTACCCCCGTGGGCAGACGCCGTCGAGCTGGGCGGAGGTGACGGAGTCCAGTGTCGCGAAGAGCGTCACGTCGATCCCGCGCCTGACCAGCCCCTCGGCGAGCAGGCCGGTCACCTGCTCCCACGGGCCGTAGTGGTGCGGGGGCGTACGCCAGGCGACCGGTCCGAGCAGCGCAATCCTCAAGGGGAGGACGCGTCGACGAGATCAGCTGGGTTGAGGTTCAGGGTGGCGAGCAGCCCGGTGTGCTTGGCCGGGTCGACGCGCTCCGGCAGCTCGCGCTCGACCCAGTCGGCCCGTGCCTGCTGCCCCCGGTCGCGAAGTGCGGTGACGATCCTGTCTCTGGCGATCCTCATCTGGTGCTCCCCTGGTTGAGGTGTTTAAAACGATCATTCGCACGGACAGTGGTGTGCACGCGCGGTCGGATCCGGACCACCAACCGTTCCAACCGCGACGACGGGCGGAACCGACGGCCGGGATGTGGTCGGCGATCGGTCAACACGACCAGCGAGTCGCGGCGACGGGGATGACGTTCGGTAACGCCCCTGATGGGCTGGTGGCGACGGCGTCTGACGGCCACCGGGGCCCCGGGCGACATGTCCACCGTACGCCTCGTGACGTGGGGCTGCACACGCACGGGCAGTCGGGGCGCTCGGAAGGTGCCACCCGGCGGGATGGATCCGGCACCTCAAGGAGGCTGTCCCAGCGGCTTTGCCCGAGTTACTGCCGGAATCTCACTAGCATGAGGGTCCGGAGCACGTAGGCGGGCACCTGATGACGACCGACCAAGCGGTAGGGCTGACCCGCGAGGATGAGGGGCCCCAGCGGGCGACCCTGCTGGAGCTCTTCCTCGATCTGGTGTTCGTCGCCGCGCTGGCCCTGACGTCACGGACACTGGCACAGCGTCTCGACTGGGTCGGCGTCTTCGAGACCGTGGTTCTGTTGACGGCCATCTGGTGGGTCTGGGCGGCTAGCGCGCTGGCTACCGAACTCCAACACCTCAACCGATCCTCGATCTTCGCTGTGACGCTCTGGGTCATGTTCGGGACGATCCTGATGGCCGGGGCGCTGCCCGGCGCCTTCGCCGAGCACGGCCTGATCTTCGCGGGCGCGTACGTGGCGGTCCAGGTGGGACGCGGCACCTTTCTCGTCGTCGCGCTGGGCGGCCGGATGGAGCAGCAACGCTCCAGTCGGTTCATGTTCTGGTTCGCGGTGTCCGCCGTACCGTGGCTCGTCGGCGCCTTCGTCAGCGGCCCGGCCCGGGGCCTGCTGTGGACCGCTGCGCTCGCCGTCGACTACGCGGCCGCCTGGCTTCGTTACCCCACTCCGCGGATCGGTCGCCTACCCACACCTCACTACGCGGTGGCGGCCGACCACTTGGCGGAGCGTTACCAGCAGATCTTCACGCTCGCTCTCGGCGATCTCATCCTCGTCATCACCCTGACCTACGCCACCCACGACCTGACCATCGAGCGGACGGCGGCACTCCTGGTCGGGTTCGCCGCGACCGTCCTCCTGTGGCAGATCTACGTCCACCGCGCCGGGTCCCTGCTGAAAGCCGCCATCGAGGCTTCCCGGGACCCGGGTGGGTTCGTACGGTCCGCGCCCAACACCCACCTACTCATGGTGGGCGGCGTCGTGGCCGCCTCCGCCAGCTTCGAAGCCATCATCAGCGAGCCTGCCGGGGAGACGTCGCCGTGGCTGGCCGGCGTCCTCCTCGGCGGGCTCGCGCTGTTCCTGCTTGGACGCGCTCGGTTCGAGTACGAGGTGTTCAGCCGCGTCTCACCGTCTCGACTGCTCGCGCTGCTTGCGCTGGCGGTCGTCGGACCCGTCCTGATACTCACCCCGGCACTGGTGGCCGGCCTCGCCGCGACCCTGGTGCTCGCCGGAGTAGCCGTCACCGACAGCATCCGGGCCCACGGAAGGCCGCCCGAACCACCGATGCCCTCGACGTAGTCGGTGATCATGGCTCCAGCACCACCTTGCCGGCCCGGCTGCGCGCCTCGGCGAACACCAGCGCGGCGGAGACCTCGTCGAGCGGGTAGCGGGCGGCGATCTGCGGCACGATCACTCCCCGTCGCAGCAGGTCGAGCACGGTGCCGAGGTCGGTGCGCAGGCGACGGCGGAACGCGGTACGGCGGGTGAGCTGACCGGCCCAGAAGTTGTAGAAGCCAGCCCGGTGACCGTTGGGCAGCGCGTTCCAGGTGTAGAGGCGGGACAACAGCTTCACGAAGATCCAGATGACCGACTGCCCGGTGCCCACGGCTGCCGCGTTGCCGTAGACGACCAGCTTGCCGCCCGGGGCGAGCAGGGCGTATGAGGTGCGGACGCCCGGGCCCGCGACCGGGTCGAAAACGGCGTCGACGCCACCCGGCGACAGCTCGCGAACGTGGGCGGCCATGTCCGGGTCGCGATAGTCGAGCGGTTCGACGCCGAGTTCACGCAGGCCGGCGTGGTGTCGTACGGCAGCGGTGCCGATGACCCGCAGCCCGAGGTGCCGGCCGAGCTGGACGAGCACGCTCCCGACGCCGCCGTTCGCGCCGTGCACGAGGATGGTCTGCCCGGCCGTCAGGTCGGCGTCGCGCAGCATCTGCCAGGCGGTCACCCCGTTGACGACGACGGTCTCGGCCGCGACGGGGTCCAGGCCGGTCGGTACGGGGGTCAGGGCGTCGAGGTCGACCAGCGCGTGGGTGGCCCAGCCACCGGTCTTGGTGACCGCCGCCACCCGCGCGCCGACCAGGGCGTGGTCACCGCCGGGACCGACCGCCCGGACGGTGCCGACGAGGTCGTAGCCGGGCACGAACGGGAACTTCGGCTGGCCGGGGTAGAGCGCGCGGCGCATCTGCTGCTCGGCGAACGAGATGCCGGTCGCCTCGACCTGGACGAGCGCCTGCCCCCGGCCGGGGACGGGCATCGGGCGTCGGCGCAGCTGGAGTCCGTCGGGCTCCACCACGCCGGGCAGCACCACTTCGGTGATCATCGCGTCGGTCGTCATCGGATTCTCCTTTGTTTGTAAGTGTGCACTCACACACTTGTCGAGGCCGAAGAGTGGGCCGCCGCAGCGACCCGACAGCGGGTTGGTCAGGGGTGGCGAATGCCGGCGGTCAGGGCACGAGCCCAGGGCTCCGGGACCTGCTCCAGGCCGGCGGTCACGATCAGATGGCACAACTGGCCGTACGCGAAGAACTGCTGCACCTGCGCGTCGCTGGCACCGGCCCGATCCTGCACGAAGGTGGCGACCCGCCGGTAGCCGGCCCGCACCGCCTCGGCGACCTCCGGGATGTCCGTGACCGCCTGCGCCTGCACCTGAAAGAGCAGCAGGTCGCGATCGGCGATCAGCTCCGCGTACGCACCGCCCATGGTGTCGAGGATCTCTTCCGGACTGTCGCCCGTGGCACGCTCGGCGCCCGCCTCGATCGCCTCGGCGATCCGGTCGAAACACGCTCCGGCCGCCGCCACGAACAACCCGAGCTTTCCGGCGAAGAGCCGGAAGACGTACGCCTCGGAGATGCCGGCGGCGGCGGCCACGGCGGTGACCGGGGTGGCGTGGAAGCCGGCGCGCGCGAACACCGACACCGCGGCGTTCAGGACGGTGACCCGGCGGGCCTCGGCGGTCGATCGCATGTTTGTAAGTGTGCACTCACAAACAAGTGTCGTCAAGTTCGCCGCTCAGCGGTCAGGGCGCGATGCGCAGCATCCGGATCGCGCTGTCGTCGTAGTCGCTGAAGCGGTACCGGAGGCCGGCGAACGGGCTGCCGGGGAAGTCGCCGGTGATCGTGGCGGTCACCACGGTGCCGGCGGGAGTCTCCTCGACGTCGGTGATCTCGTACGACACCAGCGGCACGGCACGGCGCCACTGACGGATGGCCTCGATGCCCCGGTACTCGTTCGACTCGTCCTCGACCACAGCGTCCTCGGCGAAGAGAGCGAAGTAGTCCGCGGAGTCGGGCTGGCCGGCGAGCGCGAAGTAGCGGCGAATGATGGCTGGTGCGCCCTGGGTGGCAGTCATGGTCTCCCGTCCCTCTCCGACGTCGCCGAGGGCCCGTCGTATGGTTACTTCTGAAACAGCACCTACTAGCTTCGACAGTAGCACCTACTCGGGAGAGGGCACGGTTGTGGCCGGAAAGATCCGCTTGGCGGACCGCGAATGTCCGTTGTCCAGTGCGCTGGGCCACGTGGGCGAGTGGTGGACGCTGCTGATCCTGCACGACGCCTTCGACGGCTACACCCGCTTCGATCAGTTCCAGGCCAACCTCGGCGTCTCGTCCAGCATCCTGACCAGCCGGCTCAAGACCCTCACCGGCCAGGGGCTGCTGGAACGTCGCCGCTACCAGACCAGACCGGACCGCTACGAGTACGTCCTCACCGACCTCGGCCGCAGCCTGCGGCCGGTCATCGTCGCCCTCGCGGCCTGGGGCAACTCACGCCTCGATCCGAGCGAGCGCAGCATGATCCTCGTCGACCGGGCCACCGGGGTGGAGGCCGACCCGGTGCTCGTCGACAGCAACACCGGTCGCCCGCTCGACGACGCCACCTTCGTGTTCGCCGCCGGCCCGGCCGCCAGCGAGACCATGCGCAAGCGCTACGAGCACATTCCCACCCGGACGGCCCCGCCGCAGCGGTGACCGGCGCGCACGACGGCGGGCCGACGCGCCCGGCCCTAGTGCTGGTGCGGCCGGTTGCGGATGAGGGTGAGCGCGAGCACGGCGGCGACGAGGAAGACGACGCCGTTGATCCGCAGCCCGGCCTGGACTCCGGAGGTCAGCGCCTCCGCGATCGCCGCCCGCACCGGGTCGGGTAGTGGCTGGTCGCCGTTGGCCCCGGAGGCCACCGCCGCCCGCACGGCGCTCCGGGTGGGTTCGTCGACCTGGTGTGCGGCGAGCCGGCCCGGCAGGTCGGCCACCATCGTGGTGGTGAGCAGCGTGCCGAGCAGGGACGAGCCGAGCACCGAGCCGACCTGGCGCGCCGCGTTGACCGCGCCGGAGGCCATCCCGGCCTGGGCGGGCGCGACGCTGGCCAGGGCCGCCGCGGTCGCCGGGGCCACCACCAGCGCGCTGGCCCCGCCGAACAACGCGAACAACGCCCAGCGGTGACCGAACGACGTGTCCGGCCCCTGGTTCGCCAGCGCGAAGCTGGCCACCGCACCGAGGACCAGGCCGAGGGTCAGTGGCGCCTTGAACCCGGTACGACGGATCGCCCGCCCGGCGCCGAAGGCGACCAGCACGTAAACACCGAAGAGCATCAGCATCCGCCAGCCGGTGTCCAGCGGGCTGAGCGCCTGGGCACGCTCGTGGAAGAGGACCAGCAGGATCGCCACGCCGGTGAAACCGAACAGCGACACCGCACCGACGACCATGACAGCGCTGAACGACGCGGACCGGAACAGCCGTACGTCGAGCATCGGCGCGCTGGTCCGCAGCTCGACCAGCACGAACGCGACAAGTGCGACGACCGCGACGACCCAGGCCGTCGACACCACGGGGCTGGTGTAGCCGACCTTGCCGCCCTGGATCAGCGCGTAGACGGCGGCCGCGATCGCGACGGTGCCCAGCAGCAGGCCGGGCACGTCGAGCCGGGCGGCGCTCGGCCGGGACTCGGCCACTCCGACGACGGCGACGACGAGGGTGACCAGGCCCAGCGCGATCGTCGACAGGTAGACGCTGTGCCACTGGTAGTGCTGCAGCAGGGCACCGGCGATCAGCGGGCCGATCGCGAGCCCGATGCCGGACGCCGCCGACCACGCGGTGATGACCTCGGTCCGGCGGTGCGGGTCGGTGAAGGTCGCACCGAGGATCGCCAGGCTGTTCGGCAGGATCAGGGCGCCACCAAGGCCGGCGACCAACTGCCCGGCGATCACCCAGCCGACGGTCGGAGCGCTGGCCACGACGGCCGCGCCGACGATCATCGCGACGACCCCGGCGGCGAACATTCGCCTGCGCCCGTACCGGCTGCCCAGGGTGGCCGCGGAGAGCACGACGCTCGCCACCATCAGGGTGTAGGCGCTGGGGATCCAGACCAGCGTGGTCGGGTCTACCCGCAGGTCCCGCTGGATCGTGGTCAGCGCGGAGACCGTCGCGGTGATCTGCAGGAACGTGATCATCGCGCCCAGGCACATGGCGATCAGGGTCACCGCGCGGGAGCCGCGCAGGGATGAGCGGGCGGTAGCTGCCGGCCCGGGTGCTGCCGCGCCGGGTGGGATCGGGGTTGCGGTGCTGGTGGTCACTGAAGATCCTTCAGGCTGATGGGCTGGCTTGCGTATGCTGAAGTCAGCGCGACCCAGTGAAGCACCTGGCTAGCCCTAACGCAAGTCAGGTACGCTGGACGGCATGAAGGACCTACGAGACGATCGCGATTCCTGGACGAGCGAGAACTGCTCGGTGGCCCGGGCGATGGACATCGTGGGCAGCAGGTCGACGGTCCTGATCATGCGCGAGGCCCTGCTCGGCACGCGCCGCTTCGACGACTTCGTCCGCCGGGTCGGCGTCGGCGAGCCCGCCATGGCCGCCCGACTCAAGGAGATGGTCGCCGCCGACCTGCTCGAACGAATCCCCTACCGCGAGCCCGGGCAGCGCACCCGCCACGAGTACCAACTCACCAGCAAGGGCCGCGCCCTCCTGCCGGTCATCACCGCACTGCGCAACTGGGGCGACACCTGGGCCGCCACCGACACCGGCCCGTCGGTCATCGCCACCCACCACGACTGCGGCGAACCGATCCGCGCGGTGCTCCGCTGCGCCGCCGGCCACGACATCGCGGACGGCGACATCGACATCACCGCCGGCCCTGGTCTCGTCCGGCGCGACTGACACGCGGGTCACGGCCGAACCGGCGCCGTCGCTCAGGGACCATGGGCGGGACCGGTGTCGCCTCCGGGACCATGGGCGGGACCGGCGTCGCCGCGACACCCGGTCGCGCGCCTGTCAGCCGCAGCAGCCCGGCCAGCCCGCCGTCGGTCGCTGCCCAGCCAATCGATCATGATGACTGAAATTGTCGTACACCTGTTCTAGTGTCGGGTCATGGTCGAGGAGTTGGCGCAGGCAGACGACGCGGTCGCCGCGTGCGTGGACGCCGCCGCCTGGGCCCTTTCCGAGCAGGATTTGATCGCCGCGCTCGACGCCGCGCACCGCTTGGAGCAACGTCTCGCCGCCGTGAAGCTGGCCCTGATCCGTGAGCTCGACGGCCGGGGCACGCCCCACGCGCAGGGTGCCTCCTCCACCACGGTGTGGCTGCGCGAGCGACTGCGACTCACCATCACGGTCGCCCGCCGCCTCGTCGACCTCGCCACCGCACTCGACACCGGCAACCCCGGGGTACGACAAGCGCTCACCGACGGACGCGTCACCCTCGACCAGGCCCGGGTCATCGCCGACACGGTCGACACCGTGCACACCACCGCCGGTGCAGAGGCCGGCGACAAGGCGGTTGGTGTGCTGGTCGGCTGGGCCGGGCAGTTCGACCCCACTCTGCTGCGCAAGCTCGGCACCCGCATCCTCGACCACGTCGCCCCCGACCTCGCCGACGCCGCCGCCCACGCCGCCCTCGACGCCGACGCCCGCCGCGCCACCCGCGACCGCCACGTCACCCTCTCCGAACAGACCGACGGCCGCCTGCGACTCACCGCCACCCTCGACACCGAAACCGCCGGCCTCCTGCGCGCCGCCATCGACCCCCTCAGTGCACCCTCCGGCCCCGACGACTCCCGTTCCGCCGGACAACGCCGCCACGACGCCCTCGCCGACATCTGCCGCCTCGCCCTGCGCACCGGCGACCTGCCCGAACACGGCGGCGACCCCGCCCACATCGTCGTCACCACCAGCTACGACGAGTTGACCCGGCAGCTGTCTCGCGGTGCGCTCGACACCGGCGCGCACCTCACCCCCGACACCGTGCGACGCCTCGCCTGCGACGCCACCATCCTGCCCGCCGTCCTCGACAGCACCGGCCAAGTCCTCGACCTCGGCCGACAACGCCGCCTCATCACCGGCCCCCTCCGACGCGCCCTCGTCCTACGCGACCACGGCTGCGCCTTCCCCGGCTGCGACCGCCCACCCCGCTGGTGCCACGCCCACCACATCCACCACTGGGCCGACGGCGGCACCACCAACCTCGACAATGCCGTCCTGCTCTGCGGCCACCACCACCGCCACATCCACCACAGCGACTGGACCGTGCGACTCGCCGCCGACGGCCACCCCGAATTCACCCCACCCGCCTGGCTCGACCCCGAACAACTCCCCCGCCGCAACCACTACCACCGACGAACATAAGAGCGGCCGACTGACCCGACCCTCCAAGCCGAACAACCATCGGCACGTGCTCCGGGCCAGAGGAGACGTGCTGTGGTGGCAAGGAACACGCGCTCGGTCCACGGCAGCGATGATGCGTCACCCGCTGGTTCAGGGTGTCGCCAGCCGCCAGGCGCGGACCAGTGTTGGCACGTCGGGGCCTGTCGCGTCGCTCGTTCCACGGTCCGGCGCTGGTCACTGTTGCCTCGCCAAGTCTGTGGTGGACTTCGGCACGGGCAACCGACCAAATGGCACAGATCACCCACGTCGACGTTCCTAAATGACGCGCAAAGTACCCGTTGTGTTACGAGCTTGTTTCCAAGATGACGGCCAGGTTACGAGTGCTTCTCGATGATCGGTGCCGATCCTAGGTTTCGGCCACCGTCATCAGTCGTGGCGGCCGGCACCGAACGTGGAGGCAACGACGTGCCACAACCGAACACCCATCGGACCGGACGGGCCAGGCACGGGGTCAGCATGCTGGCCGCCGTGGCGCTGACCGCGGCCGGCCTGACCAGCCTGCCCGCCAGCGCCACCGCCGCGCCGGCAAGCAGTGGACCGACCGCCCGCTACCTCGTCCAGCTCGCCGAGGAGCCACTCGCCACCTACACCGGCGGGGTTCCCGGGATCGCCGCCACCAAGCCGGTCGACGGGGCGAAGCTGAACCGTACGTCCGGGAACGCCAACGCGTACCGGGACCACCTGCGCCAGCAGCGCAAGTCGGTGCTGGACCGGGTCGGCGTGCCCGCCGAGCGCACCCGCGTCACCATGGAGACCGCGTTCAACGGCTTCGCCGCCGACCTGACCGGGCCGCAGGCCGCCCGGCTGCGCGCCACCAAGGGTGTCCGCGCGGTGTACGAGAGCCAGAAGGTGCACGCCGCCACCGCACACACCCCCGACTACCTGGGCCTGACCGGCAAGGGCGGGGTGTGGGACAAGGAGTTCGGCGGCGACCCCCACGCGGGTGAGGGCGTGATCATCGGGGTCATCGACAGCGGCTACTGGCCGCAGAGCGCGAGCTTCGCCCCGCTGCCCAGCCCGCGCCCCGACCAGGCCGTCATCGACGCCAAGTGGAAGGGCACCTGCGACGTTGGCGTCGAAGCACCGGTGACCTGCAACAACAAGGTGATCGGGGCACGCTGGTACAACGACAGTGGCATCGCCGACGCGTTCCCGGACGACTACTCCTCGCCGCGCGACCGCAACGGCCACGGCACCCACACCGCCAGCACCGCCGCCGGCATCCACGGCGTGCGGGCGACGTCGGGCAACCAGGACCTGGGCATGATCTCCGGCATGGCGCCGGCCGCGCGGTTGGCGATCTACAAGGCGCTGTACGACAACGGTGCGGGCGGAGCGACCGGCACCGACATCGACATCGTGCACGCCATCGACGACGCGGTCGCGGACGGCGTCGACGTGATCAACTACTCGATCGGTGACGACACCGAGCGCTTCGGTGCCGTCGACGCGACGTTCTTCAACGCGGCCGCCGCCGGGGTCTTCGTCGCCGCCGCCGCCGGCAACTCCGGCCCGTTCGCCAACACCGTCGACAACTCGACGCCGTGGCTGACCACTGTGGCCGCGAGCACCACCGACCGGCAGAACACCCGCACGCTCACCCTCGGCGACGGCACCACCATCGCCGGTGTGGGCATGGGCGAGACCGGCGTCGGGCCGGCCCGCCTGGTCTTCGCGAAGGACAGCGCGGTCGACCCGGACGGCGCCTACGGTGCCGGCCTCTGCGCCGACGACACGTTGGACCCGGCCAAGGTCAAGGGCGCGATCGTGCTCTGCCTGCGCGGCGAGATCCCGCGTACCGACAAGAGCATCGAGGTGGCGCGGGCCGGCGGGGTCGGCATGGTGCTGTACAACGAAGAGCTGAACTCCCTGAACGCCGACGTGCAGGCCGTGCCGACAGTGCACATCAACGAGGTCGACCTGGCCACTGTCACCGCGTACGTCGGCAAGGGCAACGCCACGGCGACCATCTCGCCGAGCAAGCTGGAGACGGTCGAGGCTCCCGCCGTCGCCGCGTTCTCCTCGGCGGGCCCGTCGAACCTGAACGCCGGTGAGCTGCTCAAGCCGGACATCAGCGCGCCCGGTCAGGACATCATCGCCGCGTTCTCCCCGTCCATCGGCGGCAACGACTTCGCCCTGGAGTCGGGCACCTCGATGGCCGCGCCGCACATCGCCGGCATCGCCGCGCTGCTGCTGGCCAAGAACCCCGACTGGTCGCCGGCGGCGGTCCGCTCGGCGCTGATGACCAGCGCGGTGGACACCACCGACAAGGGCAACCCCATCAAGATCGGCACGTACGACGCCACTCCCATGAACTACGGCGCCGGTCAGGTGAAGCCGGGCAGCGCCTTCGACCCGGGCCTGGTCTACGACTCCAACCAGCAGGACTGGATCAAGTACCTGTGCGGGGTGTCCGCCGACCGGGGCAGCGACTACGGGCTCGCCGACCTGGACGGCTGCGACACGATCGGTGCGATCGACACCGCCCAGCTCAACTACCCGTCGATCTCGTTGGGCCGGATGGTCGGCAAGCAGAGCGTGACCCGTACGGTCACCAACGTCAGCGACAAGACCAGCACCTACACCTCGTCGGTGCAGGCCCCGCCGGGCTACAAGGTCACTGTCACCCCGAAGAAGATGCAGATCCGTCCGGGCCAGAGCGCCCGCTTCACCGTCGAGGTCACCAACACCGGCGGCGCGTTCGACACCTGGGCCGACGGCTCGCTGACCTGGCGCGACCAGTTCAAGCACGCGGTACGTAGCCCGCTGGTCGTGCACAACTCCGGGCTGGTCGCCCCCGACGCCATCACCGGCACGGGCACCTCCGGCAGCGTCCGGATCGCCGCCGAGGCCGGCTACAAGGGTCAGCTGATCTCCCAGCTGTCCGGCCTGACCTCGGGTACCAGCACGTCAGTGACCCTGAAGGGCGACGGGCCGAGCTGGGACTGGAGCACGTCGAACAACCTGCCGGTGCCGCTGCCCGCGTCGATCAGCCGGACCACCCTGCACGTACCGGCCGGCACCCGCAGTCCGGAGATCCACGTGACGTCGGCACGGCCCACCTGCTCCCACATCGACTGGGAGGACGAGGAGGGCGTGATGGAGTGCACCGAGTTCAGCCTCAACGTCTACGACAAGTCCGGGAAGTTCGTCACCGCCACTGCCAGCACCCGGATCGGCGCGAAGGTCGCCCTGCCCGACGGTGCCGGTGACTACATCGTGGTCGTCGAGCAGGAGTTCACCGAGAACATCAAGGACGAGGCCAACGCGTACACCATCACCAGCTACCTGCCGGGCGCGCCGGGCACCTCCACCGGCCGGGTCACCATCGACCCGAAGCAGCGCAGCGTGCAGCCGGGCGCGACGGCGAACCTGACACTGCGCTGGTCCGGGCTCGCCCCGGGGCAGCGTTATGTCGGGGTGTTGGAGTTCCGCAACGGTGACGGCTCGCTGAAGGTCGTGCCGGTCACCGTCCAGTCCTGACCCCGCTCCCCCGACCCGGCGGATCGGCGTGTGACTCAGGTCACCGCCGGTCCGCCGGATGACCGGCGGGAACCGCAGAGATGATCTGCTCGCCCCACGGTGATCGACGGCGGCGAGAACAAGACCCGGGGCGGCGGGAGCCCAACTCCCGTCCGCCCCGAACGTCTGCGCGGACCCGTCGAATTCGTCGGCCGAACGGCGGAACTGGCCCAGTTACGCCGGCTCGTCGCCACCCCGCCCTGCCTGATCCTGCTCGAAGGTGAGCCCGGAATCGGCAAGAGTCGGCTCGTCGCCGAGCTGCTCGCCGAACTCCCCGGGCGGCACCTCGTCGGCGAGTGCGACGACGTGCCCGAACCCTTCCCGCTCGGCGTGCTGCTGGACGCGATCCGGGGCTGCACCGAGCGACCCGGTCCACTCAGCCCGGTGGCCGGCGCCCTCGCGCCGCTACTGCCCGAACTCGCCGACGTCCTGCCGGACGCGCCGCCCCCGTTGACCGACCCGGCGGCCGAGCGTCATCGCCTGTTCCGCGCCGTCGCGGCGGTGCTCGCCGCGCTGAGCCCCGCCACCCTCCTGCTCGAGGATCTGCACTGGGCGGACCCGGCGACCTGCGAACTCCTCGCGTACCTGAGCACCCACCCGGTGGACGGGCTGGCAGTGCTGCTGACCGCGCGGACGGCGACGCCGGGGAGCAGCACGCCGATCCACGACGCCCTGGCGCGGACTCCCCCGTGGAGCGTCACGCGCGTCGCGCTCAGCCCGCTGGACGCCGATGACGTACGCCGGCTGGCGGCGCGCACCCTGCGGCTCGACGACCCGCCGCAGCAACTGACCGCCGCCCTGCTCGACCGCACCGCCGGTATCCCGTTCGTGGTCGAGGAGGTGCTGCGTACGCTCGCCGAGCGGGGCGGCGACCCGTTGGCCGACGACAGTGTCCCGTTCGTCCTCCGTGACGTGCTGCTCTGGCGGCTGCGCCCGCTCGACGAGGCCACCCGGGAGGTGCTCGGCGCGGCGGCCGTGCTGGGCATGACGCCCGATCAGCGCATCCTCGCCGCGGTGCTCAGCCTGGACCGGGTGGCGATCGGCGCGGCGTTGACCGCCGCACACCGGGCGGGCCTGCTGCACGACGCCGGGGACGGCCTGCGGTTCCGCCACGACCTGGCCCGACAGGTGGTCTACGACCTGGTGCCCCGGGAGAGCCGGGAGTGGCTGCACCTGCGGGTCGCGCGGGTGTTGGAGCAGGAACTGCCGAGACCGGTGGCCCAGCTGGCGCACCACTACCGTCGGGCCGGCAGCGGGGCCGACTTCGTCCGCAACGCCGAGGCGGCCGCCGACCTGGCCACCGAACGCGGCGACGACGCGACCGCCGCCAGCTTCCTGCTCCAGACGATGGACATCGCCGAGCTTCCCCGACCGGTACGGGTTCGACTCGCCGCCAAGCTGGGCCGGTCGGCCATCGACGGGCTCAGCCAGGCCGAGGCGATCCCGGTGCTGGAACGGCTGCTCGCCGACCGACGGCTGCCACCGGGCGCCCGAGGAGAGCTGGGCCTGGTGCTGGGTCGGATGCTGCGCCAGCAGGGCGAGGCGCTGCGCGGGTACACCGAGATCGAGCGTGCGGTGCCGTACCTGCGCGCGCCGCGCCGCAAGGCCCCGGCGCTCGCGGTGCTGGCGGCCCCCGACACCGTCGTGGGCCGGCACGTCGACGACCACCTGGCCCGTTGTACGGAGGCGGAGACCGCAGCGGCGGCCAGCGGGGATCCCGGGTCACACCTCGCGGTCCGCATCGCCCGGGCCTCGCTGCTGCTGGAGTTGGGCGACCCGGCGGCCTGGGCGATCATCACGGAGCTGCGGGCGTCCGCGGAGTTGGCCGATCGGCCGCGCGAACACGCCCGCGCCTGCCTGAACTGGGCGCAGGGCGCGCTGCACGCCGGTCATCCCGAGCAGGCCGAAGCGTTGCTGGCGGCCGGCCGGGCGCTGGTCGACGAGACCGGGTACGAGCGGCTGACGTCCCTGGTGGAGGCGACCCAGTTGTCACTGGACCGAGCCACCGGCCGGCTGGACGGTCTCGTCGAGCGGCTCCGTCGGCTGGTCGCCAGCGCCGAGCGGATGCCGGTCACCCTGCTGGACGCGCGGGCCGAACTGGCCACCGTGCTGGCGCTCACCGCCACCGCGAACGGCGGCACCGCGAACGCCGGCAGCGCCGCCGGCCTGGGCGACAGGACCGGCGGGCTGGACGAGGTGGAGGTGGCCGAACGGGCGCTGCGGGAGGTGGTGGTCGACGCCCGCCGAGTCGGTGCGATCTGGCCGCTGGTGCAGACGCTGTCGGCGCTGGCCCGACTGACAGTGACCAGGCAGCCGGACGAGGCCGTCCGGCACGCGACGGAGGCGCTGTCGGTGGTACGCGGAAAGGGCATCCTGGCGTGGGCCGCCGACGCGGTGCTGGTGCTGGCCGAGGCCGCAGCGGCGCAGGGTGAACCGGCGCGGGCCGCGGCGGCGGTCGCCGAACTGGAAGCCGGGATCGCCGGCCGTGACACGCCGCCGGCCCGGGCCGCTCTGCACCGCTGCCGGGAACTCGTCCCGGCCTGAGCCGGGGCGGGCCGTCGGTCGACGGCCCGCCCCGTGGATCACAGGACGACCTGGTGCACCCGGTCGTCCACGCCGCGTACCGCCAGCCAGGCGCTGCCGTTGGCTCCGGCGGCGGCCCCGGGCGCACCCCGGAACGCGTCGGTGGCGAACTCACCACGTCGGAACCAGCCGCCCCAGGCACCGTCGGCCAGGTTGCGCTGCCAGAGCCGGTTGTCGGCGGCCAGCGCGAACAGGTAGACCCGGCCGGAGGTGGCGAGCAGGGTCGGGCTGCCGCTGGTGGTGCCGCCCAGGTTCGTCCAGGCCGACCACGTGGTGCCGGTCCGGCTGCTCCACCACACCTCGTCGGTGCGGCTGCGGACCGCCACGTGCAGCACGCCGGCGTCGTCGACGACCGCGCTCGGCCGACCGTAGAACGGCCGGTTCTCGGGAGCCCCCACACCGGTCCAGCCAGCGCTCGGCGTACGCGTCCAGAGCTTGCCGTCGGCACCACGGGCGACAAGCGTCCACTGCGTCGGGCTGGTCCACGCCACCGCCGGCGCGTCGGTCAGCGTGCCGCCGAGGTTGCGCCACGGCCCCCACGTACCGGCGACGTAACTGCGCTGCCAGGCGGCGTTGTCGATGCCCCGGACGAAGACGTCGATCCGCCCGTCGGCGGAGCCGTACGCCGCCGGCTGGCCGAGGATCCGGCCGCCGACCGGGCCGCCGAGGGAGGTCCACCGGCTTCCCCACGTCGTACCGGAACGGGTGTTGACCGCCAGGGCGCCCTGCGCGTCGCGGACGAAGGCGGTGGCGTGCGTGTCGTCCACCCGGACCAGCGCAGGGCTGGCGCTGGCGGTGCCGCCGAGGTCGGCGCCGGCGACCTGGTCGGTGCCGGTCAGGCCGAGCATTGCCACCCCGTGCGCCGGCACCTCGACGGTGTACGAGCCGGTGAACGGCTGCACGCCCGGAGTGCCCGGCTGGGCGTCCACCGTGGAGCGGGACCACAGGTCACGGACCCGGACCGACCCGCCGAGGGCGACGTCGGCGAAGTTCACGGTGATCTGCTGGGCGGTGTCGTGCCGGTTGAGCAGCGCGACGGCACGTTTGCCGGAGCCGGCGAGCACCTTGCTCCAGACCTGCGCGTCGGTGCCGGTGTCGGCGACCTTGACGCCCTGCCGCACCAGCGGGTCCTGGTCCACGGCGATGATCTCCGGGTTGGTCAGCGCCGAGATCATCTCCTGCGGCAGGCCACGCGGGTCGGAGCCGATCACCAGTGGCGCGGCCATGATGGCCCACATGCCGAGCTGCGTCTTGGACTCCTCCAGGCTCAACTCGTACCCGCCGTCGGGCAGCGGACGCATCGGCAGCAGGTAGTCCGGGTCGTTGTAGTGCCCCGGCCCGGTGGCCGCCGGGTGGTACGCGTTGACGTCCATGTTGCGCAGCACCCACGGGAACGCCCACTGCGGCGTCGGGTCGGTGAGCCCCACGTCTGTGTACGTCCGCCAGGAGTCGGCGATCGTGGGCGCATACGTGTAGCTCCAGGTGGAGAGCTGCTCCGGGGTGTACGGGCCGCCACCCCAGTCCGAGCTGACCGGGTTGCAGATGTTGAGCAGCATCGGGCGCGGTGACTGGCGTACCGCCTCGGCCAGCTCGCGGAAGGTGGCCTCCGGGTCGAGGCCGGCGGCGCGGCCGCAGAGCCAGTCGGCCTTGAGCGCGTCGAAGCCCCAGCCGGCGAACTGGGCGATGTCCGCCTGGTAGTGGCCGTTGCTGCCGAGCCCGCACTGCCCCGGCAGGTACGGGCCGGCGTCGGTGTAGATGCCGGCCTTCATTCCCCTGCTGTGGATGTACGCGGCCAGCGCCGCCATTCCGCCGGGGAAGCGGGCCGGGTCGGCGACGAGCTGTCCGGCCTCGTTGCGCGGGGTGGGCGCGGCCCAGTTGCCGTCGATCCAGACGTAGGTGTAGCCGGCATCGCGAAGGCCACTGTGGACCATGTAGTCGGTGACCGACCGTACTTCGGCCTCGGTGGGATCGCCACCGAGGCCGAAGTAGGTGTTCCAGCCCTGGTAGGGCGTGGGGGCGAGGCCACTGTTGAAGAAGGTCGGCGCGCCCTGGTCCTCCGCGCTGGTGGCCGCCGGGGCGTGACCGGGGCGGCCGGGCCCGTGGCCGGCCTTCGGGGGGTCGGCGTGGGGTGGGCCGGCCATCGCCGGCACGGGGCTGGCCAGGCCCAGGCCGAGCACGGCCAGGGCAGCGGTCAGCTGTCGGTTCAGGCGCATGGAGGTACTCCTGTCCCTCGGGGGTGGGGGTGGTGGTGCTCCGAGCTCAGTCGCGGGTCAGCACGATGAGGTCGGCGTCGTGGGTCGCGCTCCACCGCACGGGCAGGCCCGCCGCGGTGAGGTGGCTGCCGGAGTAGCGCCGGTCGCCGTGCGAGTAACGGGCTGCCGGGTCAAGGCCGCGCAGCGGCAACCGGACCGGGCGGGACGGGAGCAGCCCGGCGCCGTCGAGCCGGCCGGTGTGCCAGGCCAGGACGACCACCCGGCTCTCGTCCGGCGCTGTGTACTGCACCGCGCAGCGGGCCTGGTCGGGGCCGCCGATCAGGTGCACCTCGCCGTGCGTGACGACGTCCCGGATCTCCTTGTAGCGGGCGATCCAGCCGGCCGCCTCGGCCCGCTCCTCGGGAGTCCACGCCCGGATGTCCGCGCCGATGCCGAGCACACCGGCCATCGCCAGGACGAACCGGAACGCCAGCGTCCGCGGGCGCGGGTCGAACAGGCCGGGCGCGTCGGTGACCCAGGAGCTGAGCAGGTGCGGGGCGTTGGCGTGCAGGAAGCCGTACTGGATGGCCAGCCGGTCGAGTGGACCGGTGTTGTCGCTGGGCCAGAACACGTCGGCGCGGGCGGCCATCGCCAGGTCGGTACGCGCGCCGCCGCCGGCACACGCCTCGATCAGCACACCGGGATGGTCGCGGCGCAGCTGCTCGTAGATCCGGTGCAGGTTGGCGACGTGCGCGCCGTCCAGGTCGAGTGGGCCCAGCCCACCGGACCGACCCGGTTCGGTACGCGGCCGGTTGAAGTCCCACTTCAGGTAGTCGATGTCGTACCGACGCAACAGCCCGTCGACTGTGGAGTGGACGAACTCGGCGACCTCCGGCCGACCCAGGTCGAGCAGGTACTGGTTGCGGACCGGGGTGATCGGTCGGCCGTCGACGGAGTAGACCCACTCCGGGTGCTCGGCGTACAGGGACGACTTCGGGTTGACGCACTCCGGCTCGACCCAGAGGCCGAAGTTCAGCCCGAGGGCGCGGACATCGGCGATGAACGTGTCGAACCCGGCCGGGAACTTCGCCGGGTCGGGTGTCCAGTCGCCCAGCCCGGCGGTGTCGTCGTCGCGGCCCACGAACCAGCCGTCGTCCACGACGAAGGTCTCCACACCCAACTCGGCAGCGATCCGGGCGAGCGCGAGCTGGCTCTGCGCCTCGACGGCGAAGTAGGTCGCCTCCCAGGAGTTGTAGAGCACCGGACGCGGCCTGAGCCGTTCCCCGGCGAGCAGCCGCTGGTGGGTGTGCCAGACCCGGGCCAGCCCGTCCAGGCCGTCCGAGCTGTACGCCCCGGTCGCCACCGGCAGGGTCAGTCGCTCGCCGGGGGCCAGCTCCAACGGGCCGTCGACCAGCTGACGGCCGACCCGGACCCGGGTCAGGCCGCCGGTGTCCCGCTCCGCGCTGATCTCCCACGAACCGGTCCAGGCCAGCGCCATCCCCCAGGCCGGGCCGGCCGGCTCGGCGGTGTCGCGCACCGCCAGCCAGGGCACGTGCAGATGCCCGGGTACGCCCTGGGAGCTGCCGATGCTGAAGGTGCCGTGGCCCAGCTCGACGTGGGAGAGCTGGAACTCCTGCGCCCACTGCCCCCACTGGTGGCTGAGCAGCGCGCCGTGCGGCGTGGGTACGCAGAACCCGCCCGAACCGGCCCGGATGACCCGCAGCGCGTCGCTGCCGTCGTTGGTCAGCTCGACCCACCGCTGCACCACGTCGGTGCCGACCGGCATCCGGTAGTGCACAGTGGCGCGCAGCCCGGTGACTGGGTCGGCGAACTCGACGGCCAGCTCCCGCTGGTCGGCGTCGATCCGCGCGTCGGTGTGCGCGAAACCCACCCGCCGCTGCCCGTTCGAGGTCTCGATCACCAGGTCGGGGCCGGTGAACGGGCGGTCGGCGTCGGTCGCGTACTCGATGGGGGCCGCGTCCCCGGCGGTGAGGAACGGGACCGGGCCGTCGTAGCCGACCGGCGAGGGCCCGTCGGAGACGCCGTGCGGCCCCCACGCGACAAGTTCCAGCCAGCGACCGTGCGCTGGCACCCGCACCGTGTACTCGGTGTGCGTGCCGCGCAGCGTCCAGCGCTGCCCGGCCTCGGCGGTCACTTGACCGCTCCGATCGCCAGGCCGGAGACGAAGTGCCGCTGGAAGCGGAGGAACACCGCGACGGTGGGGACGGCAGCGATGACGGTACCGGCGGCGATGACGTTCCAGGACGACACGAACTGCCCCTGGAGCGCGAGCAGCGCCGGGGTGACCGGCATGTTGTCGTCGGTCCGCAGCACGGTGATCGCCCAGAGCAGGTCGTTGAAGATCCAGGTGAAGGAGAGCGCCCCGAGAGCCGCCAGCGCGGGGCGGGTCAGCGGCAGCATCACCCTGGTGAAGATCTGCGCGGTGCCGGCCCCGTCGATGGTGGCCGCCTCCTGGATCTCGCCCGGCAGGTCCCGCATGAAGCCGTGCAGGACGAACGTGTAGAAGCCGAGCCCGAAGCCGACCTGCACCGCGATCAACGCCCAGATCGTGTCGTACAGGCCGGTCAGTTCGCTGAACTTGGCCACCGGGATGAGCAGGATCTGCGGTGGCAGCAGGTTGCCGGCGAGCATCAGCAGCAGGATCGTCCGCCGGCCGGGGATCCGGAATCGGCTCAGCGCGAACGCGGCCATCGCGGCCAGCCCGAGGCTCAACGCCACCGACGGGATGGTGACGATCATGCTGTTGATCAGGGCGCGCAGTTCGCCGCCGTCGGTCCACGCCTGCCGGTAGGTGTCCAGCGTGAACGAGCGGGGCAGGCTGCCCACGCCGTGCGCGGCGATGTCGTCGAACGACCGGGTGGACATCACCACCACCCAGAGCACCGGACCCAGCCAGAGCAGCGAGAGCAGGATCATGCCGGTGTGGAAGGCCCCGGTACGGAGCTTGTTCATCACGCTTCCTCCCGGAACGCGCGGACCAGGTAGCCGAGGATGACGGCCAGCGCGAGCACGAAGATCACGACCGCGATCGCCGAGGCGTAGCCCAGCCGCAGGCTCTGGAACGCGGTCGAGTACATGTAGGTGCTGAGCAGCTCCGACGAGTGGTACGGCCCGCCCTTGGTCAGCGACCAGACGATGTCGAACGAGCGCAGCGAGTCGATCACGATGACCGACAGCACCACCGCGTTGACCCCCTTGAGCTGGGGAATGGTGACGTGCCGCAGCCGCTGCCAGGAGTTCGCGCCGTCCATCCGGGCCGCCTCGTGCAGCGCCGGGTCGATCGCCTTCAGCCCGGCGAGGAACAGCACCATCACGTACCCGATCTGGCGCCACAGCGCGGGCAGGATCACCGCGTACAGGGCGGTCTGCGGGTCGGCGAGCCAGGGCCTGATCAGGCTCTCCAGGCCGACCGCCCGCAGCAGCGTGTCGGCGATGCCGTCGGGCTGGTAGAAGACCCGCCAGACCAGCGCGGTCACCACCAGCGAGAACACCACAGGGGTGAACAGCGCGGCCCGGTAGAACCCGACACCGCGCCGCTCCTTCTGCAGGACGAGCGCCATCCCGAAGCCACCCAGCACGGAGAGGCCGCCGAAGAGCACCAGCCAGATCACCGTGTTGACCAGCGCGCCCCGGAAGGTGGCGTCGCCGGCCAGCTCGACGTAGTTGTCGGTGCCGACGAAGGTCGGCGGTGTCATCCCGTCCCAGCGGGTCAGGGAGAACCAGAAACCCTGGAGCGCCGGCCAGAACACCCAGATGCTCTCGACCGCGAACGGCACCAGGACGAACGCCACCAGCAGCGGCGACAGTCGGGCCGACCGTCGCCGCCGCCGGGTGGGGGTGACCGAAGTCGTGGAGATCGTTGCTGTCACGTCAGCCCTTGAAGACCTTCTCGGCGCCGGCCTGCCACTCCCGCAGGATCGCGTCGATCTGGTCCGGCTTGTCGATGAACTTGGTCAGCGCGGTGTCGGCGGTCGGCTGGAGCGCGTCGCTGGAGTCGCGGTTGAAGAACTGGGTCAGCTCCTTGGCCTCGTCGAGCATCGCCTTGCCCTTGACCACCAGCGGGGAGTCCGACGCCTTGGCCTTCGGGTTGGCCGGCAGCACGATCCCGGAGCTGGCCTTGACGTACGCCTCCTGGGCCTCGACCCCGGCCAGGTAGCTGAGCAGTGCCTTGGTGCCGGTCGGGTTGGCGGTCTTCGCGCTGGCGAAGAAGCCGTCGGTCGGTGCCTCCTCGGCCAGCGGCACCGCCGGGTCGATGATCGGGAACCGGAAGAAGTCCAGGTCACCGAGCGCGTCCTTCGGGGCGGCGTCGGCGAAGAACGTACCGATCAGGAACATTCCGGTCTTGCCGGCCAGCAGCGCGGTGGTCGCCTCCTGGAACGGGTACGCCTTGCCCTTGGGGTCGAAGTAGGGCAGGGCCTCGCGCCAGCGGGTGAAGACCGCCTTGACCTTCGGGTCGTCGAAGCGCTGCTTGCCGGCGAGCAGCTCGCGGTGGAACGGCGCGCCGTTGATCCGGATGTTGAGGTAGTCGAACCAGGCCGAGGCCACCCACGGGGTGTCGCCGAGGCCGATGCCGATGGGCGGGATGCCCTTGCTCTTCAGCGTCTCGCAGAGGGCGAGGAACTCGGTCCAGTTCTTCGGCTCCTGCACGCCCCACTTGGCGAAGTTGGACTTGCGGTAGAAGAAGCCCCACCAGTAGTTGTTCATCGGCACGAAGATCTGCTTGCCGCTGGCGTCGGTGGAGAGCGTACGCAGCGACTGCGGGTAGTCGCCCAGTGACTTCCAGACATCGGAGACGTCCAGCAGCAGGTTCTTGCTGGCGTAGTCGTTGGCGACCGAGCCCGCGTACCAGGTGTAGAGGTCCGGCGGGTTGGCCGAGGTCAGGTAGGTCGGCAGCTGGGTCCGGAAGGTCTCCGAGGCGATCGTGTTGAGGCTCGCCGTGCCCTTGCCCTGCCCGTTGAAGGTCTCGATCAGCTTCTCCATCGCGGCCTTGGCCTGCGGCGAGGAGAGGTTCGACTGGATGGTGACCGCGCCCGAGCCGCTGCTCGTCGTCGGCCCGCTGGCGGAGCTGGCGCACGCGCTGAGGAACGAGCTGGCGCCGAGCGCGCCCAGGCCGGCGAGCCCGAGGTGGCCAAGGAATCGCCGGCGACCGGGGTCGAAGTCGCTCACGGAGGTATCCCTTCCTTTACGACACGTAGCGTTACGGCGCGATGTGTCGTCCATGTGAATGCTGTGACGAGAAGGTTGCATCGACCCTCGCCGGCTGTCAAGATATCTTCGTAATTAATGATTAGACGAGACCACGGTGAGGGGTCAGGTGGATCAGCCTATGCGCCGGCTTGATGGCAAGAACGCGCTGGTCACCGGCGCTATGGGCGGGATCGGTGCGGCCATCGCCCGACGGCTCGCCGCCGAAGGAGCAGCCGTCGCGCTGCTCGACGTCCACGATCCGACCCCGCTGGCCGACGAGCTGACCGCCGCCGGTCACCGAGCACTGTCCGTAATGGGCAGTGTCAGCGAGGAGAACGACTGGGCAACTGCGGTGGCGGCGACACGAGCGAGCCTCGGCCCGGTCGACATCCTGGTCAGCACCGCGTACGCCGTGCGGGTCGCCCCGGCCCACGAAACCAGCCGACAGTCCTGGGACCACCAGCTCGGCGTCAGCCTCACCGGCTCGTTCCTCGGCGTCCGCGCCTGCCTGGACGACCTGCGGGCCCGCTCCGGCGCGGTGGTGCTGATCTCCTCGGTGCACGCGCTGGTCGGGTTGCCCGGCCGGCCCGCGTACGCCGCCGCCAAGGGTGGCCTGGTCGCGCTCGGCCGCCAACTCGCCGTGGAGTACGGCCCGCAGGTCCGGGTCAACACCGTGCTGCCCGGGCCGATCCTCACCGCCGCCTGGGCCGACGTGTCCGAAGAGGACCGGCAGCGCAGCGTGGCGGAGACCGTCGCGAAGCGTTTCGGCACACCGGACGAGGTGGCCGCGACGGTCGCCTTCCTCGCCTCGCCGGACGCCGCCTACATCACCGGCGCGAGCCTCGTGGTGGACGGTGGCTGGACAGCGGTGAAAGCCTCGGCCTGAGAGATCGATACCGACCAGCGAAAAGGCCAGGAGCATTGGCACAGTACGCACGCCGCGGCGTCCACGGGCAGACCGTCGAAGCGATCGCCCGTCGCATCCTCACCGGCGAGATCCCCGCCGGCGCGACCCTGAACATCGTCGCGTTGCAGGAGGAGTTCGACGTCAGCCTCACCGCGCTCCGCGAGGCGCTGAAGGTCCTCTCGGCCAAGGGCATCGTCGACGCCCGACAGAAGCGCGGCACCTTCGTCCGACCCCGGGCGGACTGGAACCTGCTCGACGGCGACGTGATCCGGTGGCAGTTCGCCGAGGGCACCGACCAGCGGTTGCTCGACCAACTGCACGAGGTACGCGCCATCATCGAGCCGGCCGCCGCCCGGCTGGCCGCCACCCGCGCCACCACTGACGACCTGACCGCCCTCGACCGGGCACTGGACGAGATGGCCCAGGCCAACGGCGATCCCGCCGCCGCCATCGCCGCCGACCTCGCCTTCCACCGCGCGCTGCTCACCGCCACCCACAACGAGCTGCTGGAACGGATGGAGGTGGTGATGGAGACCGGGCTCGCCGAACGGGACCGGCTGGTGCACGGCGGCACCCCGCACGACGACCCGGTGCCCAGCCACCGCGCGGTGGTCGACGCGCTGCGCGACCGGGACGAGACAGCGGCCGAGACCGCGATGCGTCAGTTGCTGGACAAGGCGGTCCGCGACGTCGAGAAGGTACGGGGACGAAGGGGCAGTCAGTGAAGATCGAGCGGATCGAGACCTTCCTGGTCGCGCCACGGTGGTTGTTCTGCCGGGTGGAGACCGACGACGGGTTGGTCGGGTGGGGTGAGCCGGTGGTCGAGGGCCGCGCCGAGGTGGTGCGCAGCGCGGTCGAGGTGCTCTCCGAATATCTGATCGGCGCGGACCCCCTGCGCGTCGAGCAGCACTGGCAGGTGCTCACCAAGGGCGGTTTCTACCGGGGCGGACCGATCCTCTCCAGCGCGGTCGCCGGTCTCGACCAGGCGCTCTGGGACATCGCCGGGCAGGCGTACGGGGCACCGGTGCACGCGCTGCTCGGCGGGCACGTGCGCGACCGGGTACGGATCTACTCGTGGATCGGCGGGGACGAACCCGGCGAAGTGGCCGACGCCGCCGCCGCGCAGGTCGCCGCCGGCCTCACCGGAGTCAAGATGAACGCCTGCGGGCGGCTCTCGCCGATCCCCACCTCGGCCGAGGTGGACGCCGTCGTCGGCCGGGTGGCCGCCGCCCGCGAGGTGCTCGGCCCCGACCGGGACATCGCCGTGGACTTCCACGGTCGCGCCGGGATGGCCGCCGTCCGTCGGATCCTGCCCGAACTGGCCGCCCTGCGCCCGTTCTTCGTGGAGGAGCCGGTCCTGCCCGACCAGGCTCACCACCTGCGCGACATCGTCGCCAGCACGCCGATCCCGGTGGCCACCGGCGAGCGGCTCTACGGTCGGTCCGAGTTCCTCGGCCCGTTGCAGGCCGGGGTCGCCGTGGTCCAGCCGGACCTGTCGCACGCCGGTGGGATCTCCGAGGTCCGCCGGATCGCCGCGCTGGCCGAGACGTACGGCGCGCTGCTCGCCCCGCACTGCCCGCTCGGCCCGATCTCCCTGGCGGCCAGTCTCCAGGTGGCCTTCGCGACGCCGAACTTCCTGATCCAGGAGCAGAGCATCGGCATCCACTACAACGCCGGCTCGGAGTTGCTGGACTACCTGATCGACAGGGAGCCCTTCCGGTTCGTGGACGGGCACATCGCCCGCCTCGACCGGCCCGGGTTGGGCATCACCGTCGACGAGGCGGCGGTCCGCAAGGCCGCCCAGACCCCGCACGCCTGGCGCAACCCGGTCTGGCAGCACGCCGACGGGTCGTTCGCCGAGTGGTGACCGGTGCACGGCCGGTGCCGTTGCGGGTGGCGTACGACGCGGCGCACGGCGGCCGGTGGACGAGCCTGCACGGCGGTGACCGGGAGTGGCTCTGGCGCGGCCCGGAACCCGGCCGGCACGAGGTACGCCCCGGTGCGGCGTTCGTCGACGCCGGTGGGCTGGAGGAGTGCCTCCCCACCGTGCGCGGCGAGCCCGACCACGGGGAGGTGTGGTCGCGGCCGTGGCGCGAAGCGGCCCCCGGCGCCGTGGTCGTCGAACGGCCCACGTTCACACTGCGCCGAAGGATCACCGACGACGGTGGCGTGGTGGTGGCCGACTACCGGCTGGCCGCCGACCCCGGGTACCGGTTCGTCTGGGCCGCGCACGCCCTGCTCGGCCTCTCCCCCGACGCCCGCCTGGACGCGCCCGCCGGCACCCCGACCCGGCTGCACCCGGAGGCCGCCGCGCTCCTGCCGCCGGGCGGTTGGCCCGTCGGCGACCCGTGGTTGACCGGGCCGTGGCCGGCCCCGGCCGGGCTGACGCTGGACACCTTCGGCCCGGACGACGGCACGGCGCTCGGCGCGGTGCTGCTCGACTGCCCACGGGTCCAGGTGATCGACGGCACCGACCGGCTGACCCTGGAGCTGGAGTGCGCCGACCAGCCCCGCAGCACGGCCCTCTGGCGCAACCTGGGCGGCTGGCCGGCCGACACCCCCTACCGCAGCCTCGGCGTCGAACCGATGCTCGGCGCCGCCTTCGACCTGGCCGACGCCGGCCCGTCCGACGCGGCGGTGGTTCCCGCCGCCGGCGAGGTCACCTGGCGACTCACCATCTCCGCCCACCGCACCCACTGAGGACACCGTGATGAACCTGCTCGACGAGCTGCGTACCCATCGGCTGCTGGCCATCGTGCGCGGCCCGGACCCGGCCGCCGCGCTGACCGCCGTGCTCACCCTGGCCGAGAGCGGCGTCGCCCTGGTCGAGGTCTCGCTGACCAGCACCGACGCGCTCGGCGTCATCCGCCGTGCCCGGGCCGCCCTCGGGCCCGGCTTCGGCCTCGGCGCGGGCACCGTGCTCAGCGCCGAGGACGCCCGCGCGGCGGCCGACGCGGGCGCCGGCTTCCTGGTCACCCCGGCGATCGCCGCGAGCCTCGCCGAGGGTGGCCGGCTCGGCCTGCCGGTGCTCGCCGGCGCCCTCACCCCGACCGAGGTGGTGCAGGCCACCGACGGCGGGGCCACCGCGATCAAGCTCTTCCCGGCCTCCCTCGGCGGGCCCGACTACCTCGGCGCGCTGCGCGACCCGTTCCCCGGCACCGCGTTCGTGCCGGTCGGTGGGGTCGACGCGGACGGCGCCCGGCGCTACCTCGACCGGGGCGCGACAGCTGTCGGCGTCGGTTCCCCGCTGCTCGGCGACTCCGTCCGAGGCGGCGACACCACGGCGTTGCGGGAGCGGGCCGCCGCCTTCCTCGCGGCGGTCCGGCCATGACCGACCTGGTCACGCTCGGCGAGACGATGGCGGCGTTCCGCACCACCGGCCCGCTGCGACTGGGCGGCACCGCCGGCATCTCCGTCGCCGGGTCCGAGTCGAACGTGGCGATCGGCCTGGCCCGGCTCGGCCACCGGCCGGCCTGGATCGGGGTCACCGGGGCCGACGAGCCCGGCGAGCTGGTCCGCCGTACGCTGCGCGCCGAGGGCGTCGACCTGACCTGGTCCCGGGTCGACCCGACCGCCCCCACCGGGCTGATCCTCTTCGAGAACCGGGTCGCCGACATCAACCGGGTCACCTACCACCGCGCCGGCTCGGCCGGCTCCCGACTGGGCCCGGCCGACGTGACAGGGGCCTTCGACGCCCCCGGGCCACCACCCCGACTGCTGCACGTCACCGGCATCACCTGCGCGCTGGGCGTCGAGCCGTACCAGGCGGTGGTGGCGGCCCTGCGGCGCGCCCGCGCGGCCGGCAGCACGATCTGCCTGGACGTCAACCACCGCAACCGGCTCTGGTCGGTCGCCGAGGCCGCCGCCGCGCTGCGCCCGCTGCTGCCCTCGATCGACCTGGTGATCGCCTCCGACGACGAGTTGGCGGTGCTGACCGACGCCACCGACCCGGCTTCGGCGCTCCTCTCGGCCGGCGTCACCGAGGTCGTGGTCAAGCACGGCGGCGACGGGGCGACCAGCCACAGCGCTACCGGCGTCATCCACCGTCCAGCCCGGACGGTGCCGGTGGTGGACACCGTCGGCGCGGGTGACGCCTTCGTCGCCGGGCTGCTCTCCGGCTGGCTCGACGGCCTCGACGCGCCGGCCCGACTGGACCGGGCCGTCATCACCGGCGCGTTCGCGGTCGCCACCCGGGGCGACTGGGAGGGTCTGCCCGACCGGGCCGAGCTGACGCTGCTCGACCACGGCCCCGGCGGTACGGTCCGCTGACGACCTTTGGGAGGAACACCATGGAGCTGACCGAGCCGACCGTCTGGAGCACCGACCGGCTGGAGTTGGGTGAGGGCCTGCGTTGGGTCGACGACCGGCTGGTCCTCGTCGACCTGCTGGCCGGGCGACTGCTGGAGACCGACGGCGACGCCCCGACCCCGCTGCGGGAGCTGCGCCGCCTCGACGTGCCACTCGGCGCGGTCGCCCCGGTGCTCGAC
Organism: Micromonospora parva; assembly: GCF_040649675.1. NCBI lineage: Bacteria > Bacillati > Actinomycetota > Actinomycetes > Micromonosporales > Micromonosporaceae > Micromonospora > Micromonospora parva. Next base: position 105,849 of record NZ_JBEZFX010000012.1, read on the forward strand.
CGACCCGGCGAATGGCTGGCCGCCGCCGGGACCGGCGTCAGGGTGCTGCCCGCCATCGGCGACCCCCGACCGGTCGCCGACCTGGTCGGCGACGCACCCGAGCCGACCCGGATGAACGACGCGGTCGCCGACCCGCACGGCCGCTTCTGGGCCGGCAGCATGACGTACGCGATGGCGCCCGGCGGGGGCACGCTGTTCCGCCTCACCCCGGGCGCCGAGCCGGTGCCCGCGGTGACCGGGCTGACCATCCCGAACGGGCCCGCGTTCGACGCGAGCGGCACCACCATGTACCTGGCCGACACCCCACTCGGCCAGATCGACCGGTTCACCGTCGACCCCGGCACCGGGGCCCTGCACGGACGGGAGCCGTTCCTGCGGCTGTCCCCCGCCGACGGCGGCCCGGACGGCATGACACTCGACGCGGCCGACCACCTCTGGATCGCGCTGTGGGGCGGCTCCGCGGTCCGCCGATACCGGCCCGACGGCACCCTGGACCGGGAGATCCGACTGCCGGCCAAGCAGCCGGCCGGAATCTGCCTGGGCGGCCCCGACCTGCGGCGACTCTTCATCGGCACTGCCCGGGTGGGGCTGGACGTGGCGGGCCCGCAGGACGGCGCGCTGCTCGCGGTGGACGTCGAGGTCCCCGGCCTGCCCGCCGCGCGCGCCGCCGCACCGATCGGCTGACCGGAGGCATACCGGACGCCACGGCGGGAACAACCGCACCGCAGGCGGTAACAGCCGACAGGTGGGGAGCGAGCCGATGATCAGCACAGGGTGGGCGGCATGAACGGGCCGGTCGGCGACGAGCCGATGGGGGAACTGGAGCTGGTGCACACCTTCACCGGCCCGATGCCGACCGGGGTGAGCGTCTCGCACCGGGGCCGGATCTTCGTCAACTTCCCGAAGTGGGGCGACGAGGTGCCGGCCACCGTCGTCGAGCTGCGCGACGGTCAGGAGACGCCCTACCCCGACCAGGCGTGGAACGACCCGTCCGGCGACGACGACGCGGGCGCGTTCGTCTCGGTGCAGAGCATCGTGGTGGACCCGGCCGACCGGCTCTGGGTGCTGGACACCGGCAGTCCGATGTTGCAACCCACCAAGCCGGGCGGCCCGAAGCTGGTCCGGGTCGACCTGGAGACCGACACCGTCGCCCAGGTGATCACCTTCCCGGCGGACGTGGCGCTGCCGACGACGTACCTCAACGACGTCCGCTTCGACCTGCGGCGGGGCGAGGCGGGCGTCGCGTACATCACCGACTCCGCGTTCGCCGGGCCGAACGGAATCATCGTGGTGGACCTGGCCAGCGGTGCCGCCTGGCGGCGGCTGCACGACCACCCGTCCACCAAGGCGGAGCCGCTGACGTCGTTCCGGCCGATTGTCGAGGGCCGGCCGTTCCTGGAACGACCGGCCGACGGGCCGCCGAAGCCGGTGGGCATGGGCTCCGACGGCATCGCCATCTCCGCCGACGGCACCCGGCTCTACTACTGCCCGTTGGCGTCCCGGCGCCTCTACAGCGTCTCCACCGACGCGCTGGCCGACCCGGGGGTCACCCAGGAGGCCGTCGCCGCGACGGTTGTCGACGAGGGCGACCGGGGCACCGCCTCGGATGGGTTGGAGAGCGACGACGCGGGGCGGCTCTACATCACCTCGTACGAGCACAACGCCGTGCTGCGTCGACTGCCCGACGGCGGGTACGAGACGCTGGTGCACGACCCGCGACTGCTCTGGCCGGACACCATGTCGGTGGCCACCGACGGATACCTCTACGTCACGGCCAACCAACTGCACCGGCAGCCGCAGTACCAGCGCGGCAAGGACCTGCGGCGCAAGCCGTACGCGCTGTTCCGCACCCGCATCGACGCCGGCCCGGTGCTGCTGCGCCCCTGACCGCGCCAGGGCCCGGCTCCCTCCGCGATCTTGCACTTTCTGTCCCGACAGAAGGGGCATCTACTCCCAAATCAACAACCGGAACTGCAAGATCGACGCATTCTTGGACTCAGGCCGTCAGCTCGTCGGCAGGGTGCGGTCCAGCAGGTCGAAGAGGGCGGCCCAGTGGCGCTCGGTGGCCTGCTCGTCGTACGCCGGGGTGTCGGCCATGGTGTAGCCGTGGTGGGCGCCCGCGTACACCTCTGAGCGGTAGCGCACCCCTGCGGCGTCGAGCGCCTTCTCCAGCGTGGCGATCTGCTCCGGCGTCATCGACTGGTCGGCGTCGGCGTGCCCGAAGTACACCTCACCGGTGATCGAGCCGACGGCGAGGTGCGGGCTGTCCGGCGCGTCGGTGACGATCCGCCCGCCGTGGAAGCTGGCGACCGCCGCGATGCGGTCCGGGTGCGCCTCGATGGCGCGCAACGCGTTCGTGCCGCCCATGCAGTAACCGGTGATCACCACCGGGCCCGGCCGGACGTCGTCGCGTGCGGCCAGGAAGTCCAGGTAGGCGGCGGTGTCCCGGCTGACCACCTCGGGGGTCAGCGCGCCGATCAGCGGCATGATCTGCTCGAAGAGCGCACCGCGCTGGTCCGCGTCGCCGAGCCGGGACAGGTCGAACAGCGGTGCCCGACCGCCCCGGTAGAACAGGTGGGGCGTCAGCACCAGGTAGCCCCGGGCGGCGATCCGCTCGGCCATCTCCACCAGGCGCGGGCGCGGCCCGAAGGCGTCCATGAAGAGCAGCACCGCCGGGAACGGGCCGTCGCCGTCCGGTCGGGTGAGGGACGCGTCCGCCACTCCGTCACTGGTTGCGATGTCCACCGTCGTCGTCAGCACAGTGCCTCCTCGTACGCCGATCTTGGTCCGTTCCGAACGTTACTCGCCGTGTCGGCGTGCCTGGCCGGCAGCCGCGTGAACACGGCGTCAAGAAATGGCGGTGACCCGTCGAAACGGCGTATCGACTGGTGCTCCGCCGCCGCCCGGTGGTGACGATGGGTGCCATGAGTCCTTGGCGGATGACACGCTGGGAACGCGGAGAGCTGCCACCCGACGCCGGCACCGACAACGTGCCCGGCGCGCCCACAACCAGGGCGGACGGGTCGGAACGGCGGCACGAGGCACTGGTCAGCGTCCGGCTCGGCCCGTCCGCGCCCGGCAGCCACCTGGTGGAGTATCTGCGGCACGAGCCGTGCGCCGTCGCCGCGTGGTGGATCGCGGCCGACGTCGACGCCGTCATCCGGCTTGCCGCCGACAGCATCACGGTGCTGCACCGCGCGGTGGCCGACCTGCGGCTACGCGCCGGAGTGGAGGTGGCGGAGGCGAACTACATCCTGCGCGCGCTCGACCTGACCACACCGGCCGACCCGGGTGCCCCGACGGACGCCCAGGCCTGGGCGGGGTCCGCCGCATGAGCCGCCGCACCGGTGCCCACCGGGTCGTGGTGGGCGTCGACCGCTCGTTCGCCGGGATGCAGGCGCTGCGCCGGGCGACGCAGCTGGCCGCGACCATCCGCCGCTTCGCCCGCGACCTCGAACGACTCAGCCGATGACCGCCACCGCGGCGGCACGTGTGGAAAGGACCGACCCGACAATGGACGAGGGCCCGATAATCTACGCCGTTCCGGTGCGTGACCTCCCGGGACGAATGGTGCGGACGGTACGGACCGGCCGCTCCCCGCAGGGGCAGCGGATGGGCATCGCCTTCACCCGGCCCGAGCTGCTGGTCACCGCGATGGGCGCGGACCAGCAGTGGGAGGAGCTGTGCGAGTCGGCGCTGCGCGGCATGCTGCGCCCGCTCGGCATCGACGTGATCCAGGTCGACCCGTTGCTGGTGGCACCACCGCTGGGCCCGACGACCGCCGCCCGCCCGACGACCGCCGCCGGCCCGATCGGTCAGGCGCGGACGAAGCGCACCGCGTCGGCGATGACGTGGCCGTCGGTGTCCTCGGTACGGATCAGCACGCTCCCGTCGGTGCCCGCCGTGAACGGGTAGGTGCCCAGCGGCACCCACTGGCCCCCGGACTGCCGCTGGTCGACGGTCCGGGTGGCCACCCCGCCGGAGTACGCGATGTCGACCGGCACGTTGCTCGCCCGGTTGGGGTCGGCGGTCCAGCGCAGCTGCACGGTCCACGACCCGGAGGCGGGCAGCGTCGGGCGGAACCGCAGTCGGTTGACGCCCTTGGCGGTGTTGCCGTCGTGCTCGTAGTCCGGGCCGTAGTAGCCACCGATGCTGGTGCTGCGCAGCCACGTCCCGGCCCGGGTGATCCCGCCGGCCGCCGCGTTGTCCAGGATCACCTCGCTGGTCGATCCCCATTCCAGCACCGCGCCGTCCTGGCGCAGCCGGGCCTGGAGGGCGGGCACCGACACCGCCTGCACGGCGAGGTTCCCGGCGAGCGCCAACGACGCCGCCGTGGCGGCGGCCTGCCCGAGGATCATGAACACCGGCTCCATCCGGATCGAGCCGTACGCGATGTGGCTCGCCGACAGGCAGACCGGCACCAGCAGGTTGGCGCACTGGGCCTGGTGCGGCACGATCGCCCGGTAGCTGACCGGGTACGGCGACGGCACCCCGATCTGCACGTCCCCCTCGTTGCGCACCCGGCCGTCGACAACCACCCGCTGACAGTTGTGCGAGTCCATCGTGTAGCTGGCCAGGCCCACCGAGTCGGTGGCCCGTACCCGGCCCCGGCAGTCAGCCTCGGTCATCACGTACGCGGAGACCATCCGGCGGGCCTCCCGGATGTAGAGCAGCGGCGGCCAGCCGCCCGTGCCGGTGAACTCGTCGGCCGGCAGCCCCCACCGGGCGGTCGACTCACGCACCGATGCCGGCAACCGGGGATCGTTGGCCAGGAACCACATCATCCCCTGCTGGTAGCTGCGGTGCTCGGCGATGATGCTCTCCCGCGCCGCCCAGGTCGCCGTCGGGTACGCGTGGTTGAAGCCGATGTGGTCGGTGGACACCGCGCCGTTGTTGTTGGAGTCGGTCTTTCCGCCGCCGATCGAGTGGGTGGTGAAGTACGGCCCGGTGAAGCCGGCCTGGATGTGGCGCAGCTGCAGCTCGTACCGGATCGGGTCGTAGTCGGACGGCCTGCCGAACGGGATCCGGTTGGCCGCCTGGGTGAGGCACATCCGGAAGCAGTACGCCTGGATCCGGTCGTCGCCGCTGCCCTGCGGGGCGAGCGGGGTGGTGGAGATGCCCGGCAGCAGGCCGCTGGCGGGCGAGCCGGCCGTCACGTACGGGTCGACCGGGTAGACGAACTGGTGGGTGTTGCGGGACTGCACCCCGTTGATCGTCTCGCCGTAGGTGTCGTTGGACTCCCGCCCGACGGTGAACCCCACCCCGGCCATGGCCAGCAGGTCGCCCTCGTAGCTGGCGTCCACGAACACCCCGCCGGAGTAGATCGACCCGTCCTCGGTGCGCAGCTCCGTGATCCGGTTGCCGCTGCGGCCGAGGCTGGACAGCCGCGCGCCGACGACCACGGGGACGCCGGCCTCGGCCAGCATCTCGGCGAAGACGGCTGCGGCGACGCGCGGTTCGAAGGTCATCCGCAGCGGCGACGTCGGCGTGAGGGTGCCGCCGTGGTACTTGACGTACACCCGGCGGTAGAACTCGGCGGCCAGCCCGCCGATGGACGCCTGGACCCCGGTGTCGGTGGCGCCCAGCCCGGCGGTGCTCAGCCCACCGACGTGGCTGGTGGGCTCCACCACCACGGCGGTGTGGCCGAGCCGACGCATGGTGATCGCGGCGGCCAGCCCACCGGAGGTGGCGCCGTAGACGACCAGGTCGGCGGTGGTGACGGCGGCGCGGGCGGGACCGGCCCGGAACGGGTCGGAGAGACCGGCCAGGACGAGGCCGGCGCCGCCGGCGGTCAGCAGACGGCGGCGGGACAGGGGCACTGACACGGCGAACTCCCGAGGGGTAACCGGAGGGGACGGTTACAGAAGCACGCCGCTGCCGCTGCTAGCGAAATTCTTCAATCTCTGCCGGCGGGTGTCAACGGTTCAAGGGCGGTAGCGGTAGCCCATTCCCGGCTCGGTGATGAGGTGCCGGGGGCGGGCCGGGTCGTCCTCCAGCTTGCGCCGCAGCTGGGCCAGGTACTGCCGCAGGTAGTTGGTCTCGTTCTGGTACTCCGGCCCCCACACGTCCTGCAGGAGCTGCCGTTGGCTGACCAGCTTGCCGGGGTGCCGCAGCAGCTTCTCCAGCACGCTCCACTGGGTGGGGGTCAGCTTGACCTCGGTGCCGTCGTCCCTGCGCACGCTGTGGTCGGCCAGGTCGACGGTGTGCTGACCGATCCGCAACGCCGGCACCGCCTCGCTGGGCGCGCCGAGGCGGCGGGTCACCGCGCGGATGCGGGCCAGCAACTCCTCGACCCCGAACGGCTTGGTGACGTAGTCGTCCGCACCCGCGTCCAGCGCCGCCACCTTGTCCTCGCTGCCGGCCCGGCCGGAGAGCACGATGATCGGCACGGAGGTCCACCCGCGCAGGCCCCGGATCACCTCCACACCGTCGATGTCGGGCAGGCCGAGGTCGAGCACCACCAGGTCGGGTGGGTGGCTGGCGGCGGCCTTCAACGCGGCGGCCCCGGTGCCGGCGACGTCCACGTCGTACCGGCGGGCCCGCAGGTTGATCCGCAGGGCGCGCAGGATCTGCGGTTCGTCGTCGACGACCAGGATGCGCGTCATTCCGGTGGCCCCTCCGAACTGGTCTGCGCGGCAGCCGGCAGCCGCAGCACCATGGTGAGCCCACCACCGGGGGTGGTCTCCGGGGTGATGCTGCCACCCATCGCCTCGGCCAACCCCCGGGACAGGGCGAGACCGAGACCGACACCGGTCTGGTTGTCCCGGTCACCGAGGCGCTGGAACGGCAGGAAGACGTGCTCCCACTGGTCCTCCGGGATGCCTGGCCCCCGGTCGATCACCCGCAGCTCCACCTGACCGGCGTGCGCGCTGGCGGTGATCACCGGCGGCTGGTCGGGTGGGCTGTAGCGCAGCGCGTTGGCGACCACGTTGACCAGCACCCGTTCCAGCAGGCCCGGGTCGGCGGTGGCCGCCGGCAGGTCGGCCGGGATGTCCGTGCCGACGGTCGCGGCCGCCGGGCCAAGTTCGTCAAGCGCCAGGGGTACGGCGTCCTCCAGGCCGACGGCGGTCGCCGAGATGCCCAGCACACCCGCCTGGAGCCGGCTCATGTCCAGCAGGTTCGCGACCAGCCGGGCGAGCCGGTCCAGCGACTCCTCGGCGGTCTCCAGCAACTCCTCGCGGTCGGCCTCGTCGAACTCGATGTCGTGGCTGCGCAGGCTGGTCACTGCCGCCTTCGCGGACGCCAGCGGCGTACGCAGGTCGTGGCTGACCGCGGCGAGCAGCGCGGTGCGCATCCGGTCGGCGGCGGCGAGCGGCCGGGCGGTCGCGGCCTCCTCGGCGAGCCGTTCCTGGCGCAGCGCGACGGCGGCCTGGGCGGCGAACGCCTCGACGATCCGCCGGTCGGCGGCCTCCAACCGCCGGCCGCTGAGCACCACGGTGATCCGGTCGTCGACGGGTACCGCCGTCTCGCCGCCGTCGGGGGTGCAGGCCGGCTGCTCACCGACGCTGGCCACCACACACCAGGCGTGCTCTTCGCGGGCCCGCTCCGGACGCCCGCTCGCCTCCTCGGCCAGCTCCAGCACGCTCACCGCGCGCAGCCCGAAGGTCTCCCGGAGCTGGTCCAGGAGGGCGGGCAGGGGACGTTCGCCGCGCAGCACACCACCGGCGACGGCGGCGAGGGTCTGCGCGTCCGCGGCGGCCCGCGCGGCCTCCCGGGTACGCCGGGCGGCCACGTCGACGATCCAGCTCACCGCCAGGGCCACCCCGACGAAGACGGCCAGGGCGAGCAGGTTGTCCGCCTCGGCGATGGTCAGCGTCTTGAAGGGCGGGGTGAAGAACCAGTTGAGCAGCAGGCTTCCGCCGAGCGCGGCGACCAGGGCCGGCCACACCCCGCCGACCAGCGCGACCCCGACCACCCCGGCGAGGAACAGCAGGATGTCGTTTGTCAGCGTCAGGTCGGGCAGGGTCCGCAGCAGCACCGTGAGCAGCGGCATGCCCAGCACCGCGAGGCCGAAGCCGAGCAGTCGGCGGCGGCGGGACAACGCCGCCGGCACTGCCGCCGCCCGGCGGCCCTTGCCGGCCTGCTTGTGGGTGACCAGGTGCACGTCGATCGAGCCGGACAGGGCGGTGGTGGTCACTCCGACGCCCCGGGCGAAGATCTGCGCGAGGCGGCCCCGCCGGCTGGCGCCGAGCACCAGTTGGGTGGCGTTCACACCCTGGGCGAAGTCCAGCAACGCGGCCGGCACGTCGGTGCCGAGCACCTGGTGGTACGTGCCGCCCAGGCTCTCCACGAGCACCCGCTGGCGGGCCAGCTGGGCCGGGTCGGCGCCGGCCAGACCGTCGCTGCGGGCCACGTGCACGGCGAGCAGGTCGGCGCCCTTGCTGCGGGCCGCGACCCGGGCGGCCCGCCGGATCAGCGTCTCCCCCTCGGGCCCGCCGGTCAGCGCGACCACCACCCGTTCCCGGGCCTCCCAGGTCGCGGCGATGCCCTGCTGGCTGCGGTAGCGGTCGAGCTGCTCGTCGACCTTGTCGGCCAGCCAGAGCAGCGCCAACTCGCGCAGTGCGGTGAGGTTGCCGACCCGGAAGTAGTTGCCCAACGCGGCGTCGATCTTGTCGGGTCGGTAGATGTTGCCGTGCGCCATCCGGCGGCGCAGCGCCTCCGGGGTCATGTCGACCAGCTCGACCTGTTCGGCGGCGCGGACGATCTCGTCCGGCACGGTCTCCCGCTGGGTGGTGCCGGTGATCTGCGCGACGACGTCGTTGACCGACTCCAGGTGCTGCACGTTGACGGTGGACAGCACGTCGATCCCCGCGTCGAGCAGCTCCTGGACGTCCTGCCAGCGCTTGTCGTGCCGGGACCCGGGCACGTTGGTGTGCGCCAACTCGTCGACCACGGCGACCTCGGGCCGGCGAGCCAGCACCGCGTCCAGGTCCATCTCGGTGAACTCGGCGCCCCGGTAGGTCATCGCCCGACGGGGCACCTGCTCCAGGTCGCCGAGCATCGCGGCGGTGTGCTGCCGACCGTGGGTCTCCACGAAGCCGATCACCACGTCGGTGCCGCGCGCGGCCCGCCGCTGGGCCTCCTCCAACATGGCGTACGTCTTGCCGACGCCGGGGGCGGCGCCGAGATAGATGCGCAGTTCTCCGCGTGGCACGGGGACCATCCTCCCTGGTCAGGTCGGCCGGTGGGGCCGCGCCCGATCGGCGCGGCCCCACCGGCGCGGGTGCTCAGCGTGCGGGGAACTGCTTGTCGAGGGCGAGGTTCAGCTCCAACACGTTCACGCCGGGCTCCCCCATGAAGCCGAGCGCCCGGCCGCTGGTGTGCTCCTCGACCAGCTTGCGAACCGCCGCCGGGTCCGCGCCGCGCTCCCGCGCGACCCGGTTCACCTGCAACTCCGCGTACGCCGGGCTGATCTGCGGGTCGAGGCCGCTGGCGCTGGCGGTGACCGCGTCGGCGGGCACCGCCGGGTCGGCGGGCGCGTCGCCCCGGATCGGGGTGACCACCCCGCCGGCGGCCACGTAGTCCTCGCCGGGCTGGGCCGGCTCCACCGTCACCCCCTGGTACTCGGTGACGAACGGAGTCGCCGGGGCGGCCTGGTTGACGCTGACCACCCGGGTCACCGGGCCGGTCAGACCGTCCGCGCGGAAGACCGCGAGCACGGCACCCACCCCGTCGTCGGTGCAGTACGGGCGGCTGCCGTCGACGCCGTTGAGTTCACCGACGGCCTTGCTGCGCCCGCAGACCTGGGTGAGCAGGCTCTCGCTGGACTCCTCCGGGTCGGTGGCGATGGTGTCGACGACGCTCTCCGGGCCCAGGTTGCTGGCCGAGGTGGAGGTCGGGTCGTAGCCGTCACCGGCGGCCGACGGGCGGGACTGGAAGTAGCGCGGGACGGGGTTGCCGTCGGCGTCGGTGAAGGACTGGCCGATCAGCGCGCTGCCGACAGTCGTTCCGTTCGAGACGATCAGCGAGCCGTCGGCCTTGTGGTTGAGGCCGGGCAGCTGGCCGAGCGCCACCAGGGCCAACGGGTAGACCAGGCCGAGCAGCACCGTGAAGACGAGCACGGCGCGCAACGCGGCGAGGTGTTGGGCGATCCAGGTGGGTAGGCGCATCACGAAATCCCCGGGAAGAACTGGATGAGCAGGTCGATGAGCTTGATCCCGATGAACGGCACGATGATGCCGCCCAGCCCGTAGACCAGGAGGTTGCGGCTGAGCAGCTTCGACGCGGCGGCCGGCCGGTACCGCACGCCCCGCAGGGCGAGCGGGATCAGCGCGATGATCACCAGGGCGTTGAAGATGACGGCGGACAGGATCGCCGACTCCGGGCTGGACAGCCGCATGATGTTCAGCGCGTCCAGGCTCGGGTAGAGGCCGGCGAACATGGCCGGGATGATCGCGAAGTACTTCGCGATGTCGTTGGAGATGCTGAACGTGGTGAGCGCGCCGCGGGTGATCAGCAACTGCTTGCCGATCTCGACGATCTCGATCAGCTTGGTCGGGTCGGAGTCGAGGTCGACCATGTTGCCGGCCTCCTTGGCGGCCGACGTGCCGGTGTTCATGGCCACCCCGACGTCGGCCTGGGCGAGGGCCGGCGCGTCGTTGGTGCCGTCACCGGTCATCGCGACCAAGCGGCCGCCCTCCTGCTCCCGCTTGATCAGCGCGAGCTTGTCCTCCGGTGTCGCCTCGGCCAGGAAGTCGTCCACCCCTGCCTCGTCGGCGATCGCCTTCGCGGTACGCGGGTTGTCGCCGGTGATCATCACGGTCCGGATGCCCATCCGGCGCATCTCGTCGAACCGCTCCCGCATGCCGGACTTGACCACGTCCTTGAGGTGGATGACGCCCAACGCGCGGGCGGGCTCACCGTCGACGTGCTCGGCGACCACCAGCGGGGTGCCGCCGGTGCCGCTGATCGCGTCCACGATCTCGCCGACCTGCTCGGTGGGGTGGCCGCCGTTCTCGCGTACCCACTTCATCACCGCTGCGGCGGCGCCCTTGCGGACCCGGCGGCCGGTGCCCGACGCGCCGCCGTCCACGCTGGCGTCCGGGGTGAGGTCGACGCCGCTCATCCGGGTCTGCGCGGTGAACGGCACGAAGGTGGCGTGCGGCATCACGCCGGGCTCCCGCTCGCGCAGCCCGAACTCGTTCTTCGCCAGCACCACCACCGAACGCCCCTCGGGGGTCTCGTCGGCCAGGCTGGACAGCTGCGCGGCGTCGGCAACTGTCGCGGCGTCGACCCCCTCGACCGGTACGAACTCGGCGGCCTGCCGGTTGCCCAGCGTGATGGTGCCGGTCTTGTCCAGCAGCAGGGTGTTGACGTCGCCGGCCGCCTCGACGGCCCGGCCGCTCATGGCCAGCACGTTGCGCTGGACGAGGCGGTCCATGCCGGCGATGCCGATGGCGGAGAGCAGTGCGCCGATGGTGGTGGGGATCAGGCAGACCAGCAGCGAGACCAGCACGACCCCGGTGACGCCGGAGCCGGTGATCGCACCGCTGTCCGGCGCTGCCGCCTGGTACGCCTTGGAGAAGATGGCGAGCGGCTGGAGGGTGACCACGGCCAGCAGGAAGATGATCGTGAGCGCGGCGAGCAGGATGTTCAGCGCGATCTCGTTCGGCGTCTTCTGCCGGTTGGCCCCCTCGACCAGGGCGATCATCCGGTCGATGAAGCTCTCCCCCGGCTTCTGGGTGATCTTCACGATGATCTGGTCGGAGAGCACCTTGGTGCCGCCGGTGACCGCGCTGCGGTCGCCGCCGGACTCCCGGATGACCGGGGCCGACTCGCCGGTGATCGCCGACTCGTCGACGCTGGCGATGCCCTCGACGATGTCACCGTCGCCGGGGATGATGCCGCCCGCCTCGACCAGCACGATGTCGTCCTGACGCAGGTCAGGCGCGGGCACCGCCTCGTCGCGGTAGGTGTTGGCCCGGGCGCCCGGCTTCCAGTCGATCAGTCGGGTGGCGATGGTGTCCTTCTTCGCCTGCCGCAGAGTCGCCGCCTGGGCCTTGCCCCGACCCTCGGCGACGGCCTCGGCCAGGTTGGCGAAGACCACTGTCAGCCAGAGCCAGATGGTGATCGCCCAGGCGAACACCGACGGGTCGGTTACCGCCAGGACGGTGGTGAAGGCCGCTCCGACCTCGACGATCAGCATCACCGGGTTGCGCCACAACGTGGTGGGGTTGAGCTTGCGTACCGCGTCCGGCAGGGACCGGACCAACTGCTTGGGGTCGAGCAGGCCCCCGCCGATCCGGTTGCCCTGGGTGGCGGGCGTGCCGGGGAGCTGCTCTGTCGGGGCGGACGTGACGGACATGTCCTCGTTCCTCATGGTGGTCAGAGCCCCTCTGCCAGCGGGCCGAGCGCGAGCGCGGGCAGGAAGGTCAGCGCGACGAGGACCACGGTGACGCCGACGACCATGCCGATGAACAGCGGTCGGTGGGTCGGCAGGGTGCCCTCGGACGCGGGGGTGGGTGCCTGGCGGGCCAGCGAACCGGCCAACGCGAGCACGAAGATGAGCGGCAGGAACCGGCCCAGCAGCATGCACAACCCGAGTGCGGTGTCCCACCAGGTGGTGTTGACGGTGATGCCGCCGAACGCGGAGCCGTTGTTGTTGCTGGCCGAGGTGAACGCGTACAGCACCTCGGAGAGGCCGTGCGGGCCGACGTTGAGCGCCGTGGAGTTGTTGCCGGTGGCGAACGCCGCCGCCGTGCCGACCAGCACCAGGATGGGTGTGATCAGGAAGTAGAGCGAGGCGAACTTGATCTCGCGCGACCCGATCTTCTTGCCCAGGTACTCCGGGGTGCGGCCGACCATCAGCCCGGCCACGAAGACCGTGATCACCGCGAGGATGAGCAGGCCGTAGAGACCGGAGCCGGTACCGCCCGGCGCGACCTCGCCGAGCATCATGTTGACCATCGTCATCATGCCGCCGAGTGAGGTGAACGAGTCGTGGAACGAGTTCACCGCACCGGTCGAGGTGAGCGTGGTGGCGGCGGCGAAGGTGGCCGAGTTCGACACGTCGAACCGCACCTCCTTGCCCTCCAGCGCCGCACCGACCGCCTGCGGCACCGTGCCGTGGCCGGCCAGCTCGAAGATGTTGGTGATGGCGACGCTGGCGACGGCGAGGATGCCCATCACCGCGGCGATGGCGTACCCCTGCCGGTTCTGCCCGACCATCCGGCCAAACACCCGGGGCAGGCTGAACGGGATCAGCAGGATCAGGAAGATCTCCAGCCAGTTCGTCCAGGCGGTCGGGTTCTCGAACGGGTGGGCGCTGTTGACGTTGTAGAAGCCGCCACCGTTGGTGCCCAGCTCCTTGATCACTTCCTGGCTGGCGACCGGACCGCCGGTGATGGTCTGGGTGCCGCCGGTCAACGTGGTCACGTCGGTGCCACCGGAGAGGTTCTGCACCGCCCCGCCGATCATCAGCGCGATCGCGCCGAGCACCGCGATCGGCAGCAGGATGCGCAGCACGATCCGGGTCAGGTCGACCCAGAAGTTGCCGAGCTGCCCGGTGCGGCTGCGGGCGAAGCCGCGCACCAGTGCGACAGCCACCGCGATGCCGACCGCCGCCGAGACGAAGTTCTGCACGGCCAGGCCGGCCATCTGCACCAGGTGACCCATCGTCGACTCACCCGAGTACGACTGCCAGTTGGTGTTCGTCACGAACGACACCGCCGTGTTCCACGCGCCGTGCGGCACCACCGGGTCGAAGCCCAGCGACAGCCACAGGTGGTTCTGCACCCGCTGGAACAGGTACAGGAACAGGAGCGAGACCGCGGAGAACGCCAGCACGCTGCGGGCGTACACGCCCCAGGTCTGCTCGGCGGCGGGGTTGACCCCGACCAGGCGGTAGATGCCCCGCTCGATGAGCGACTGCTTGGTGCCGGAGACCGCCCGGAACATGTAGTCGCCGAACGGCTTGTAGACGGCGACGATCGCCGCCACCAGCGTCAGCACGAAGATGACGCCCGCTGTTGTCATGGTCATCAGAAGCGCTCCGGGAACAGCAGGGCGAACACCAGGAACGCGCCCAGCACCACCGCGAGCACCAGACCGACGGCGTTTACCGCGTTCACAGCTTCTCCACCGCCCGGACCACAAGGGCGAGCGCTGCGAACAGCGCCACCGTCAGGACCACGAACACCACGTCAGACACGCTGACTCCTCATACCGGAAAGGTTCGTCGCGACCGCCTTCCGGTCGCGCCGGGCAATCAAAGCCCCACCACCCGCCGGCCGGCAGGGGTCATAACGCGACCATGACGGCGGCGAACCTTTTCTTGACGTGGTTTTCACACCTGCCCACTGAACAGGTGAAATGCGGCACAGACCGGACGGGTGAGGCCGGTAGGAGAGGTGCGGGCCGGTCAGGCCGGCTTACGGGCCACCAGCACGTCGCGCATGATCGACTGATCGACCCGGTGCCGCAGCGCGCGGTAGGGCTCCTCGTCCACGACGGTCAGGCCGGCGTCGGCCAGGGCCGCAGCCGCGTCGTCCCGGCTGGCGACGTGGGTGTTCCAGGAGACCCCCAACGCACCGCCGGGGCGCAACAACCCGGCCCAGACCGGGGCGGCGTCCGCGAGCAGCGCCAGCGGGTCGCGGGTCAATCCCTGCCCAGCGGTACGACTGCCGTGCTGCACGCCGTACGGCGCGTCGGCGACGACGAGGTCCACGGTCTGCGGGCGGAAGAACTCCGCCGACCGGGCGGTGTCGGCGTTCACCACGTCCAGCAGTTGGGTCTGGCCGGCCTTGTGCTCCTCGCGGGTCGGTGCCAGCTCGATGCGCACCCGGCGACCGACCACCTTGCGCTCCCGGCGCACCGGCCCCGACTCCAGCACCCGGTGCTTGATCCGCTTCTGCTTCAACCAGGTGGTGATGAACGCCCGGTACGCCTCGACGTCCTTCTGGTCGCGCTCGATCCCGGCCGCGTCGAAGCCGTACATCAGCGCCTGGTTGAGGGTGGTGCCCCGACCGCAGAGCGGGTCGAGCACCCGGAACCGGCGGCTGGTCATCTCGGTGGCCCAGTCCGAGGCGAGCAGTGTGACGTTGAGCAGCAGCTTGGTGAACTGCTCGTTGGTCTTGCCCGGGTACTTCTGGATGGTGAGCAGGTCGTCGTCGTAGCGGTCCAGCCGGCTCCACTCGATCGGCCGCAGCAGCTCGCCGACGATCTCGAACAACGCGTACCCGGCGGAGAGGTTGCCCAGCACTGCCAGGTCACGCTCCGTCAGCCCGTCACCGGTGAAGGTGATGTACGACGCCCCTCCGACGACAGCGGTGTCCAGCTCACCGATCCGACCGTCCAGCGCCGAGCGGCCGAAGATCTCCAGCTCCGCCTGGGTCAGGTCGACGGCGGCGCGGGCGTACACCCGGTTGGTGGCGGGCAGGATCAGCAGGCCGTAACGCGTCATGATCCGGCGAGTATTCCACAACCAGTCACTCTCGCCGGGAACCGGAGCGGCTGCCGGAGCGACTACCGGTACATGGGGTGTGAGCAGTGGCGGGAGGTCCTGTCCGCGCAACTGGACGGGGAGGAGACCGCCGCCGAACTGACGGCGGTGCAGGGGCACCTCGACGGGTGCGCCGATTGCCGGGCCTGGTTCACGGCGGCGGCCGCGCTGACCCGTCGGGTTCGTACCCGACTGGTGGTTGAGGTGCCCGACCGGACGGCGGCGATCCTGGCCGCCGTCGGTGGCAGCGCCGCTGGCGACGCGGCTGCCAGCGCCAGTGACACGCCGTCGGCCCGCCGGTCGCGCTGGCGGCCCCGCCTGCCCGGCCGCGCCGCGCTCGTCGTCGGCCTGCGGTCGGCGCTCGGCCTGCTCGGCGCGGTGCAGTTGGTGCTCGGCCTGGCCCAGGTGGGCCGGGGCGCCACCGCTGACCACCTGCACCCCACCGGCCAGCACCTGTGGCACGAGTCGGCGGCGTGGAACGTGGCGGTGGGCGCGGGGTTCCTGTTCGTGGCGCTGCGTCGCAGCCCGCCCGCCGGGCTGCTGCCGATGCTCAGCGCGTTCGTCGGCACGTTGCTGCTGCTGTCGGTCAACGACCTGGCCACCGGATCGGTGGGCGGGGAACGGCTGATCAGCCACGGCTTCCTGGTGGTCGGCTACCTGATCACCGTGCTGCTGTCCCGGCCCGGTCTGCGCCCTGGCGGACCGGCACCGCAGCGGCAGCCGACGCCGTCGCGCTGGCGGTTCGGCGCGGACGAGGTGGACCGGCCGCTGCGGGTGGTACGCCCCGATTCCTATCCGGCGCAGGCGGCCGACCGTTACCCCGCCCCGGCGGCGCGCACCGGTCAGGCCGCCCAGGCGGCGCGCACCGGTCGGACCGACGAACGCCGGGCTGCCTGATCGGTCGCGTCAGTCCGCCTGCCGCTGCCGGGCCCGGTGGGCGCGCAGGTTCGCCGGAAGGCCGCAGACGCGGACGGAGTGCCAGACCCCGCTGTTGTTACGGGAGCGGTCGTAGAACGCCACCTGGCACCGGGGGTTGCGGCAGGTCTTGACGCGCCGGCCGACGTCGGTGAGGTGCGCCGCGAACAGCTCCGCCAGGACGAGGGAGACAAGCAGTTCGGCCCCCGTCCCGGCGGGATCGAGGTGGACCGAGCCGTTGCCGTCGAGCCGCAGCGTGGCGCCCGTGGTGCGAGGGGCGGGCGCCGGCTCGGGCGGCCCGGCTTCCGGTGTGGCGTGCAGCCTGGCGTCGATCCCGTACCGCAGCTCGTCGCGGAAGGTCCGCAGCGCCCGTAGGCCCGCCGGGTCGAGCGTCACGTCGGGTGCCGGCCGCCCGGTGGCCGTCGACCACCGGGCGGCGACATCGTGCGCCCACTGCGTGGCGCTGTCGAGATCGTCGAGGAGATCCGGCTGACGCGGTGCGCCGGCCGGGAGCGTGTTGAGCAGGTCCTGGACGAGCCCGAGGCCGCCTGGTGCGGGCTCGAGGCCGTATCTCGCGGTCGCGGGCCACGGCGGAGGGGACACCGACGGCATTGTCACGTCACTTTCCGATCAGGCCGAGCGCCCCGTACCACAGCGGTCCCGGGTTCACCCAGTCCGGATAGAGCTCCATCATCGCGTCGAAGAACTCAAGGGCCGTCGACTTCTCCGCCAACAGCCGTTCCACGTTCAGCAGGTACCGCCGGGTCTCGTCGATGCTCGACGGGTCGTCGGGGCGGTTGCGGTTCTTGTGGCTGGCGACGACCGCCCGGGGCGCGAGGGCCTCGACGCGGTCGAGGGCCTTGAGCCACTCCCTCAGGCCACCGTTGACGGTTTCCAGCAGGTACTGGTGGACCCCGTTGTAGACGACGTCGCCGGCCACCACGAGACCGATCGACGGCACGTGCAGGACAGTGGTCTGGTCGCCGTCGGTGTGCCCGGTCTCGACCGGCTGGGCGACGTTGCCTTCGAGCAGGATTCCGCCGGGCGGCACCGGAATGGCATCGACGGGCGACTCCGGGATCAGCCCGGGGAAGACCTTGTCGAACACCTCTTGGCGCCCGACGGTGGCCTGCTGGTGCATGACCTCGATGGTCCCGGGCGTCGCGTAGGTGACGGCGTCGGGGAAGCGCTTGACCAGCTCGGGGGCACCGAACCAGTGATCGCCGTGCCCGTGGGTGGCGTAGATGGCCGTCAGCCGCCTGCCCGACCGCTCGATCCAGTCTCCCGCCGTCGCGATCTGCTCGTGGGTGAACGGCGGGTCCACCAGCAGCGCCTCCTCGGCCCCCGAGATCAGGGTGGTGGCTGTCGGATTGAAGTGGATGGGCGAGCCGTCCGGCATGCGCTGCTCTCCGGCCCGGACCGGGCCGTCCAAGACCAGGACCTCGTAGGACAGGGCAGACGGGGACATGTCTCCTCCTCGGTGACGCGGGTCGCGACAGTCGGCGTACCCCCACCGACGAAATAAGCATAAGCCGTATGCCTATTTCACCCAGCCGTTTGCCGAGTCTTCTGCGTCACGCCCTCCCCCGCGATGACCTGCGGGATGACCTGCTCCACGATCGTCAGCAGCGTGGTGGTGAGCAGCAGGTGCACCTGGGCGCGGGTGAGCGCGTCACGCTGGAGCCACTCCCGGGCGGTCGAGATGGCCAGCCCGCAGTACGCCCGGACCATCCCCCGCAGCTCCTCGTGGTTCTCGGCCTCCTCGGCCAGCCCGACGGCGACCAGCATCCGGTCCGCGGCGACCTCCTCGGCCTCGGCGAGCACCCGCTCCACATCGGCGTCGCCGCCCATCCCCCGGGCGGTGACCGCAGCCAGCCACGAGGTGCTGTGCCGGGACACCACGTCGAGGAACCAGGTGACGCTGGCCTCCACCCGGGTCCGCAGGTCACCCTTGGGCAGCCGCTCCACAGCCACCTCGGGGATGGTCACCATCACCCGGACGACCTCCAGGTAGAGGTCCTTCTTCGCGCCGAAGTAGTGGTTGACCAGCCCTCGGGCGACACCCGCCTCGCGGGCGACGTCGGTGGTCGACACCTCCGCGTACGGGCGTTCGCCGAACAGCCGGACCGCGCAGGCCAGGATCTGCCCACGCCGGGCGTCCGGCTCCAACCGGCGGCGGCGCGGAGCCGTCTCGACACTCATCTGCCCGACCCTATCGACAGCTCACGCCGCCGGCCTCGGCGTCGACGCCCTCCCGTCCCTCCTCGGAGCTGCCGGCCTCAAGGCCGCGCCGAGCGGTCAACGGCTGAACCTCTCGATCGCGGCCGGAGTCACCGGGGTGAAGAAGTTGACCAGGTTGCCGTCGGGGTCCCGGAAAAGCAGGGCTCGGTTACCCCAGGGCATGGTCGTGGGCCCGTTCACGAAGTCGTCCACCACGCTCTTCAGCTTCTCGTACAGCGCGTCGACGTCCTCCACGCGGAACTCGATGATCACGCTGCGGTTGTCGGCCGGACGGGCCGAGCCGGGCGCGAACAGTGCGACGGTGCGGGTGCTGCCGATCGCCAGCGTGCCGTGGGTGGTGCGCAATTCGGCGAAGTCCTCGTTGCCCCAGGTCGCCTGCACGCCGGTGATCTTCTCGTAGAAGCCGACCAGGCGGTTGATCTCGTCGGTGATGATGCGGATCGAGACGAAGTCCATGTCTTCTCCCTGCTCAAAGCGGTCGCTAACGGTCCGTCGAGATCACGCTAGAGCGAATACTGGACAGATTTGGGCCAGTATTCTTGATAAAGTTCGGACCGTGGCACGACCGACAGCCCAGGTGCTCGCACTGCTGGAGCTCCTGCAGTCCGGCGGCGTCCGGACGATGGCCGAGCTTGCCGAGCGCCTCGGTGTCGAACCGCGCACGGTGCGGCGCTACGTGAGCCACCTGGTCGACCTGGACCTGCCGGTCGAGTCGGTGCGCGGTCGCTACGGCGGGTATCGGCTCGCCGCCGGCTATCGCCTGCCGCCGCTGATGTTCAACGACGACGAGGCCCTCGCCGTCCTCCTCGGCCTGATCGCCGGCCGCCGTGCCGGGTTGGCGACGGCAACGGACACGGCGGGCGAGACAGCCGCCGCGAAGATCCGTCGCGTCCTGCCGCCACGGACGGCGGACCGACTGGACGCCGCACTCCAGTCCCTCGCCTTCACCGCCGAACCCGGTGACTTCCCCGCGCCGCAGACCGAGGTACTGCTCGCCGTCGCCGAGGCGGTCCGCCATCACCGGCCGATCTCGGTGCAGTACACCTCGGGCGACGGCCGGCGCAGCGTCCGCGTGCTGCATCCGTTCGGGCTGGTCAACCATGCCGGCCGGTGGTACGTCACCGGGGTCGATCCGGACATCGGCGAGGAACGAACCCTTCGACTCGACCGCATCGCGGACGCGAGACCGCTGCCGGGCTCGTTCGAGCCGCCCGCCGGAAACGATCCGGCCGGGCACCTTCTCAACTCGATGGCACGAGCGCCGTACCCGCACGCGGTGTCGCTGCGGATACAAGGAACAGTCGAGCAGATCCGCAGGCGGCTACCGGCCAGCATCGCCGAGGTGCGAGAGGGCGCGGACGAAGGCTGGCAGGACGTGGAGATCCGGGCCGAGAGCCTCGACTGGTTGCCCGGCGTGCTCGCCGCGCTCGACCTGCCGTTCGTCATCGAACGCCCGGACGAACTCCGCGACCGCGTCGTCGCACTCGCCGAGCGGCTCGCGGCCTCGGCACGACGTGAGTCGGCCCGCAGCTAGCCGTCCGACACCGGATGTTCGGCAATCTTGGACAGTTTCCGTCAGCTCGTAACGGAAACTGACCAAGATCTCCTCGTCTCCGTTGATCGTTTGTCGAGTCAAGTCCGCCGGTCGGTCCGTGTGCCGCCGCCGGTGATGGCTTATTGACATGCCGCCAACAGCGCGCGAGGGTGGTGCACATGCCGACTCCCCCGACCGACGGCTCCCCCTCACCCTGGCGCGAGCCGGAACACGACGACCTGGCCGAACTGGCCCGCACCTTCTTCACCAAGGAGGTGTTGCCGCACGCCGAACGCCTGCTGGCGCAGGGCCACCCGGACCGCGAGCACTACCGGCGCGCCGGCGAGCTGGGGCTGCTCGGCCTGTCCGTCCCCGAGGAGTACGGCGGCGGGGGCGGCGGATTCACCCACGAGGCAGTGCTGCTGCACGAGCAGGCGTACACCGGGGAGAGCAGCCTCGGGCTGGCCGTCCACAGTGGCATCGTCACCGGCTATCTCGTCGCGTACGGCAGCGAGGAGCAGAAGCGACGCTGGCTGCCCGGCCTGTGCAGCGGTGAGTTGGTCGGCGCGATCGCGATGACCGAGCCGGACGGCGGCTCCGATCTGCAGGCCATGCGTACCCGGGCGGTCCGCGACGGCGACGACTACCTGGTCACCGGCGCGAAGACGTTCATCACCAACGGCGGCCTGGCCGACCTGATCATCGTGGCCGTGAAGACCGACCCCGAGCAGCGGGCGGCTGGCGTCTCGCTGCTGGTCTGCGAGGTGGGCGGCGACCCGCAGGGGTTCCGCCGAGGGCGACTGCTGTCCAAGATCGGGCTGCACGCGAACGACACCGCCGAGTTGTTCTTCGACGAGCTGCGGGTGCCGGCGGCCAACCTGCTCGGCGGCACCGAAGGGCTGGGCTTCGTCCAGCTCATGCAGCAACTCCCGCAGGAACGACTGGTCATCGGCGTCGGCGCGGTCGCCGCCATGGAACGCGCTGTCGCGCTGACCGTCGCGTACGCCAAGGAGCGCACCGCCTTCGGCAAGCCCCTGATGGGTCACCAGAACACCAGGATGGTGCTCGCCGAGTGCGCCACCCGCGCCCGGGTCAGCCGGGTCTTCCTGGACGACTGCATCGTCCGGCACGACCGGGGTGACCTGGACGTGTCCACTGCGGCCATGGCGAAGTCATGGCTCACCGACGGGCAGTGCGAGGTCGTCGACAGGTGCCTGCAGATCTTCGGTGGCTACGGCTACACCACCGAGTACCCGATCGCCCGGATGTACGCCGACGCCCGCGTCCAGAAGATCTACGGCGGCACCAACGAGATCATGAAGGAGTTGATCGCCCGTGCCCTCTGAGGCGTACGTCTATGACGCGGTCCGCACCCCGCGCGGACGCGGCCGGGACACCGGCGCGCTGCACGGGGTCAAACCGATCTCCCTGGTGGTCGGCCTGATCGACGCGTTGCGCGAGCGCAACCCCGGCCTGGACGTCGGTCGGCTGGAGGACCTGCTGCTCGGCATCGTGACCCCGGTCGGCGAGCAGGGCGGCGACCTGGCGCGGGCCGCCGCGCTGCTGGCCGGGCTACCCGACCAGGTGGGCGGGGTGCAGCTCAACCGGTTCTGCGCCTCCGGTTTGGAGGCGGTCAACTCCGCCGCCGCCCGGATCCGCTCCGGCTGGGAGCACCTGCTGCTGGCCGGCGGGGTGGAGTCGATGTCCCGGGTGCCGATGGGCTCCGACGGGGCGGCCTGGGCCACCGATCCGCAGACCGCGCTGGCCACGTCGTTCGTGCCGCAGGGCGTCAGCGCCGACCTGATCGCCACCCTGGAGGGCTTCACCCGCGACGACGTGGACGGCTACGCGCTGCGGTCGCAGGAGCGGGCCGCCAAGGCGATGGCCGGCGGATACTTCGCCCGCTCGCTGGTGCCGGTCCGCGACGGCAACGGCCTGGACATCCTCACCGTCGACGAGCACCCACGCCCGGAGACCACCCGGGAGGCGCTGGCCCGGCTCACCCCGTCCTTCGCCACCATGGGTGAGGCGGCCGGCTTCGACGCCGTCGCGTTGCAGAAGTTCCACTGGTTGGAGGCGATCGAGCACGTCCACCACGCCGGCAACTCGTCCGGCATCGTGGACGGCGCCGCGCTGGTGCTGATCGGGTCGGAGCAGGTGGGTCAGGATCTCGGCCTCACCCCGCGCGCCCGGATCGTCGGCGCGGCGGTCACCGGTGCCGACCCGACGCTGATGTTGACCGGCCCGATCCCGGCCACCCACAAGGCGCTCGCCGTGGCCGGGCTGACAGTCGACGACATCGACCTGTTCGAGATCAACGAGGCGTTCGCCGCGGTGGTCCTCAAGTACGTCCGCGACCTGGGCCTCGACCCGGACCAGGTGAACGTCAACGGCGGCGCGATCGCCCTCGGCCATCCGCTCGGCGCGACCGGAGCGATGCTGCTCGGCACCGCGTTGGACGAGTTGGAGCGCCGCGACCTGCGCCGCGCCGTGGTGACCCTCTGCATCGGCGGCGGCATGGGCGTCGCCACCGTTCTCGAACGCTGCTGACCCGGAGGACGACAATGACAAACACCATCCGGTACGACAGCGGCGCCGACGGCATCGTCACGCTCACCCTGGACGACCCCACCCAGTCCGCCAACACCATGAACCGGGCGTACGTCGCCTCGATGAGCGCGGCGCTCGACCGGTTGGAAGCCGAGCCCGATCTCGTCGGGGTCATCGTGACCAGTGCGAAGCCGACATTCTTCGCCGGCGGCGACCTGCCGGAGATGATCCGGGCCACCCGCGCCGACGCGCCAGCGCTGGCCGACCTGCTCGGCACCATCAAACGGGACCTGCGCCGCCTGGAGACGCTGGGCCGGCCGGTGGTCGCCGCTGTCAACGGCTCCGCGCTCGGCGGTGGCCTGGAGATCGCGCTCGCCTGCCACCACCGGATCGCGCTGGACGCGCCCGACAGCCGGCTCGGGCTGCCCGAGGTGACCCTGGGCCTGCTGCCCGGGGCCGGCGGCGTCACCCGGACGGTACGGATGCTCGGCCTGGCCGGTGCGCTGACCACCGTGCTGCTCACCGGCCGGCGGATGCGCCCGGCCGACGCCCTGGCCGCCGGGATCGTCGACGAGGTGGTGGCCACGCCGACGGAGCTGCTGGAGCGCGCACGGGCCTGGATCGCGGCCAACCCGCAGCCGAAGCAGCCGTGGGACCGCCCGGACTACCGGATGCCGGGCGGCACACCGTCCAGCCGGTCACTGGCCGCGCAGTTGCCGGCCTTCCCGGCGACCCTGCGCAAGCAGCTCAAGGGGGCCCGGCTACCGGCGCCCGAGGCGATCCTGGCCGCCGCCGTCGAGGGCGCACAGGTCGACCTGGAGACCGCCCTGACCGTGGAGACCCGGCACCTGATCGGCCTGCTCACCGGGCAGGTCGCCAAGAACATGATCGGTGCCTTCTTCTTCGACCTGAAGGCCGTCAACGGTGGCGCCGCCCGACCGGCCGACGTGGACGCCCCGCCGGTACGCCGGGTGGCGGTGCTCGGGGCCGGCATGATGGGCGCGGGCATCGCGTACGCCTGCGCCACCGCCGGGCTGGACGTCGTGGTCCGGGACGTCACGCCGGAGGCCGCCGGGCGGGCCCGCGAGCACGCCGAACGGCTGCTGGCCCGCAAGGTCCGTAAGGGCCGCGCCACAGAGGCGGAGGCCCGCGCCGTGCTGGGCCGGATCACCACCACCGACCAGGTGGACGCCCTCGCCGGCTGCGACGCGGTGATCGAGGCGGTCTTCGAGGACCCGGCGTTGAAACAGCAGGTCTTCGTCGAGGTGCTGCCCGTGCTGGCACCCGGCGCGCTGCTCGCCTCCAACACCTCCACCCTGCCGATCACCGGGCTGGCCGAGGGAGTGGACCGGCCGGCGGACTTCATCGGCATGCACTTCTTCTCCCCGGTCGACCGGATGCCGCTGCTGGAGATCGTGGTGGGCGAACGGACCGGGGACGTGGCGCTGGCCCGGGCGTTCGACCTGGGCCGGCGGATCGGCAAGACCCCGATCGTGGTCAACGACGGCCGAGGCTTCTTCACCAGCCGGGTGATCGGCCGGTTCATGGACGAGGCGATCGGGATGGTCGCCGACGGTGTCCCCGCCGCGTCGGTGGAGCAGGCCGCCCTTCAGGCCGGCTACCCGACCGGGCCGCTGGCTCTGGCCGACGAGGTCAGCCTCACGCTGATCCAGCGGATCCGCCGCCAGTTCGAGGCGGCCAGCGACGAGTTCCGCCCGCTGCCGGCGCACCGCCTGGTGGACGAACTGGTCGACGCGTACGACCGGCCGGGGCGCGCCGCCGGACGCGGCTTCTATTCCTACGACGACGGCACCCGGGGACGGCTGTGGCCCGGTCTCGCCGACCTGATCACCGACGCGGGCCGGGCGGTGCCGTTCACCGACCTTCAGGAACGGATGCTCTTCGCCGAGGCGCTGGACGCGCTGCGCTGCCTCGACGAGGGAGTGTTGCGGACCGAGACCGACGCCAACATCGGCTCGATCTTCGGCATCGGCTTCCCGGCCTGGACGGGAGGGGTGATCCGCTACGTGCGGCAGTACGCGGGCGGCCCCGCCGGCTTCGCGGCCCGCGCCACCGAGTTGGCCGACCGCTACGGCGACCGGTTCACGCCCCCGACCGACCTGGTCGCCCGCCTCGCCGCCCCGACCGACCACCCCGCCGAACCGGTGGGCGTCGCGTGACGGCCTCCTGGCCGAGCCCCGGCGGTTCGGCTCCGACCGACGACCCGGGAGCCGCCGGGCACGACGGCCCGCGCACCGCGCCGGACGGCCCGACGCGCGGCGGTCCGCTCG
Organism: Micromonospora parva; assembly: GCF_040649675.1. NCBI lineage: Bacteria > Bacillati > Actinomycetota > Actinomycetes > Micromonosporales > Micromonosporaceae > Micromonospora > Micromonospora parva. The sequence goes on from NZ_JBEZFX010000012.1 coordinate 130,819, forward strand.
CCGGGGTACGGGTGGTCGAGCTGGCCAGCCTCGCGCCGGCGCCGTTCGGGTGCATGGTGCTCGCCGACCTCGGCGCGGACGTGGTGCGGGTGGACCGGCCCGGCGCACCGGGTGCGGGCCGGCTGGCCGCACCGACCGGCGGCCCGTTGCAGCGCGGGCGGCGGGTCACCGCACTGGACCTGAAGTCCCCGACCGGGGTGGCGGACCTGCTGAACCTCGTCGAACGCGCGGACGTGCTGGTCGAGGCGTACCGGCCCGGGGTGGCCGAGCGGCTCGGCTTCGGCCCGCAGGTGTGCCAGGCCCGCAACCCCCGCCTGGTGTACGCGCGGATGACCGGCTGGGGGCAGGACGGCCCACTGGCCGCCCGAGCCGGGCACGACATCGACTACATCGCTGTCGCCGGGGCGTTGGAGCCGCTGGGCCGGGCCGGCGAACGCCCGTACGCGCCGATGAACCTGCTCGGCGACTTCGGCGGCGGCGGCATGCTGCTCGCCGTCGGTGTGCTGGCCGCGCTGCTGGAGCGGGAGCGCTCCGGCTTCGGCCAGGTGGTCGACGCGGCGATGGTGGACGGTTCGGCGCTGCTCACCTCGTTCCTGCACGGGCTGCTCGGCACCGGCCTGTGGGCCGCGCCGCGCGGGCGCAACATGTTCGACGGCGGGGCGCCGTTCTACGACACGTACACCACCGCCGACGGCGGATTCATGGCTGTCGGCGCGATGGAACCGGCCTTCTACGCCGTACTCCTCACCGGCCTCGACCTCGCCGACGACCCGGACCTGCCGGCCCAGTACGACCCGAGCGGCTGGGACGAGCTGCGCCGCCGGTTCACCGCACGGTTCGCCGAGCGGACCCGGGACGAGTGGACGGCGGTCTTCGCCGACCTGGATGCGTGCGTCGCGCCGGTGCTCGCCCCCGGTGAGGCGCACCAGCATCCACACAACGCCGCCCGGGGCACGTTCGTCGAGGTGGACGGCGAGATCCAACCGGCACCGGCACCCCGCTTCGACCGCACACCACCGAAACGGCCCACCCCAGCACCCGACCCACAGCGCGACGCGATGCCGGTCAAGGAAATCCTGACCACCTGGCCACACCACACCTGACAGCCAGGTGGTCGGTGAACCATTTCAACCCGTCGACAGGGGGCGCGTCGAGCCAAACACAGTGTGTAGCGACGTCTTATCCTTTGTGGGTGCTGCTCACCTATCTGGACGAGTCGCACACCGTTGAGTACGGCCCTCGACGAGGTCGCCGTCTACAACGGCGCAATGAAGACCATCGGCGCCCACGATGTGACGATCATCTTGCGCGGGGTCGACCGCTACGGCCTCGCGCCGTCGCACGCCTCGCGGCTGGTGCAGGCCGTGGATCTGGTGACCTTCCTGTATCGCCGGATGGTCAACGGCACAGGTCACGATCCAGGCGAGGCGGCGGCGAACGAAAAGCTCTGGTCCTGGGTCGAGCAGCGGCGGTACCACTCCTGGTGCTGGTCGCCCACAGCCCGCCAGATGCACGAAGGGCCCGCGTGAGCGGGCCCTTAAGGCGGTTGCGGGAACCCTCAAGCGAGAGCCTCCTGCACCACCCAGGTTAGCAGCGGGTTGTGCGCCACACACATACCACCACGGTGTTGATCAGGAGTGTGGTGTCAGGGCTCCGCCCGTGGCGACGCCAACCTCTTGATCGACGCGGGCGGCGACGGGCGGGTCCGGGGGCGACGGCAGTGGTACCAGGTGGCGAAGAGGGCCACGGCCAGGAGGAGTTCGGCCAGGTCACCGCCGTAATACATGAGTTGGGCCGCCGAGCGGAACGCTTCCGGGTCCCGGTCGGTGAGGCCGGGCGGCAGGGTTTCGGCCTGGGCGTACAGGTACTTGGCCAGCACGGCGTGGCCGGCCGCGGCGGTCAGGAGCGCGCCGACCCGGACCGCCAGCGCCGGGCGCTGCGGCGCCGGGTCCGGCCCGGCCAACGACCAGGCGAAGAGGTACCCGGCGGCCACGTAGTGCAGGTGCACGCCATGGTGCAGGGCGGGGTGGCGTTCGGCCGCCGCGTACAGCGGGGTGAGCAGCACCAGCGCCAACCCGCCGGTGCTCAGCAGCGCGGCGGTGACCGGGTGGGCGAGCAGGTGCAGCGGGCGGGCACGCAGCAGCCGGCCCACCAGCCGGCGCATCGGCGCAGGCGCGACGTGCAGCAACAGCGTCACCGGGGCGCCGAGCACCAGCCCGAGCGGTGCCAGCATGCCGAGGAGCAGGTGTTGCGCCATGTGCCCGCGCGGGTCACCGGAGGTCTGGGCGAGCGGGCCGACGGCGAGCGCCAGCAGGGCGCAGCCGACCAGCCAGGCGACGGTGCGCCGGTGGTCCCAACCCCGTGGGTCGCGGACGGCGGCCAACAGGTAGCCGCCCGCCAGCACGGCGACCGGGAACAACGGGAGCCAGGCCGGCCCGGCCGCACCGTGCCCGGCGTGCGCCAGCGGCACTGTCACCGTCACCGCGGCTCGCCACCGGCCCGACGGGACCGGGCCCACCAGACGACAGCGACGCCGGCCAGCAGCAACACCGCGCCGGCCAGGTTCCAGACCACGTCGTACGGCACCAGGTGGACGCCGTAGCGGATCTGGTGCAGCCGGAGCACCTTGTGGTCGACGATCCCGTCGAAGAGTTGGAATCCGCCGGCGCCGAGCAGGAAACCACCCCAGGCCAGCCGGCTCGACAGGGCGCCCCGCCGACGCAGGTCGGCGAACCAGAAGAACCCACCGACCAGGGCGATCACCTCGGCGGCGTGCAGCAGCCCGTCGGAGAGCAGCGCCACCGAGGGGGTGGAGCGATCGTAGAAGTGGTGCCAGGCGAGCAGCTGGTGGAAGACGATCTCGTCCACCGCCGCCATGATTGCGATGCCGATCAGGACGCCGACGAGAATGGAGGAACGCACGTCGGCGGTGCGTGCGCTTGGCAGGGGGAGATCGGCCACCACCACACCTCGCATCCGCGTCAGGCCGGCCTCAAATTACCCCGGACCAGACGAACCATGCCGGCGAAGCCGAGGACGGGCGACCGCGCGAGGAGTGATCAACACGGGTTTGGTGAAACTGGGGTGTCCGGCCGAGTGGCACACCGCGACTTCCAGGAAGCCGTGTTGATCAAGGTCGGGCGGACGGTCGGATGGCCGATGACCTCCCCGTTTCGCGACTCCCGGGCCACGGACGGCATGATCATGGAGCCTGGAGAGGCAGCGACGGCCGGAGCCCGAGGTGCAGCGACAGCGTGATCCCGAGAAGGAGGTGCCCGTGCCGGACGCTGACGAACTCGTCGCCAGTGCGCTCGCGGCGGTACGCGGCACTGACGTTCGGCACGCCGAACGGCAGCTGGACCACCTGATGGTCGGCACCGGCGTCGCGGACGGCACCACGGCTGTGGACGAGGCACTGCTGCGTCGCCTGGTCCGTGCTCTCGGCCAGCTGTGGCTGCGCGGGTGGCAGCCGGTCGACGTGGACCGGATCACCGGTCGGCGGCTCGACGCCCGGGCGGCCCGGCTGGTCCGCCACGCGATGGCGGTTCAGCGCCGCGACCAGGCCGAGCCGGTCCCGGCCTGGTGGGACGACCAGCTACGCGCGTTGGCGGCAACCACTGGTGACGACCGCAGCGTGCTGACCAGCTGGGCGGCCCGGGAGGGGCTGGACCGGGCGGACGCGCTCCGGACCGCAGTGGACACCCTCGCGCTGGTGGAGAGCCTGCCGCCGATCGCCGTGCTGCGCCCACCGCCGGGCACCAGCGGCGCGGCGCTGTCGCGCGCCGCCGGCCCGGCTCGCAGCGGGTCACCGATGCTCGATCGGGTACGCGCGCTGCTGGCCAAGGCCGAGTCGACCACCTTTCCGGCGGAGGCGGAGGCGTTGACCGGTAAGGCCCAGGAGCTGATCGCCCGGCACAGCATCGACGAGGCGCTGCTGGCCGCCGGGGCGGAGAGCGGCGACCTGCCCGGCGGGGTGCGGCTGAGCACCGACACCCCGTACGCGGGCGCGAAGGCGCTGCTGGTGCAGGAGGTGGCGGCGGCGAACCGGTGCGAGGCGGTCTGGTCCGACGATCTCGGCTTCGCGACCGTGCTGGGCTGGCCCGCCGACCTGGTGGCGGTGGAGTTGCTCTACACGTCGCTGCTGGTCCAGGCCACTGCGGCGATGCTGCGCGGGCGCGCCGAGCGGCGGCCGGGGTCGGGGCGGCGGACGAAGGTCTGGGACGAGTCCTTCCTCAACGCGTTCGCGCTGCGGATCGGCGAGCGGCTGCGGACGGCCACCGAGGCGGCCACGGATGCGGCAACCGACGCGGACCAGGCAACGGCCGGGGCGGAACGGTTGTTGCCGGTGCTCGCGGCGCGGGGCGAGGCGGTCCGGGAGCGGCTGGACACGCTCTTCCCCGGGGTCACCCGGCGCCGGCTCAGCGTGCGCGACGCCGAGGGCTGGTCGTCCGGCACCTCGGCCGCCGACCGGGCGTCACTGGACGTCGGCGGCGGTCGGAAACCCCGGCAGGTGCCCGGTCGACCCGATCCGCGCTGAACGCTGCGGCGTGGGACCGCCCTCGGCGCCGGTTTCTGCGCTTTTCTTCGGTACGCGGTAGGGATCGGGGGAACGGCTCCGACCCTCCGGTGAGCCGCGCCCCGATCGGGGTGCGACCTGAGCCTGAGGAGCATCGCCGTGAAGTACATGCTGCTGATCTGGAACCGGCCCGGCTTCACCGAGGGGCTGAGCGAGCAGGATCGCACCGCCCTCTTCGGTGAGGTCGACGAGATCATGAAGGAGCTGACCGAGACCGGCGAGCTGATCGGCGGCCAGGCGTTGGCCAATCCGTCGCAGACGTTGACGGTCCGACTCGTCGATGGCAGCCCCGAGGTTCTCGACGGTCCGTTCATGGAGAGCAAGGAGCAGTTCGCGGGCTACCTGGCAGTGGACTGTGACAGCCCGCAGCGGGCTGCCGAGATCGCCGCCCGCTGGCCGGACGTCCGGTACGGCGGCGCGATGGAGGTCCGCCCGATCATGGATGAGGCCGGGACGGAGATGTGACCGGGGACCGGACGGTCGAGGACCTGCTGCGCACCTTCGCGCCGCAGGTCCTCGGCCTGCTGGTCCGTCGGCACGGGCAGTTCGACAGGTGCGAGGACGCGGTCCAGGAGGCGTTGCTCGCCGCCGCGACGCAGTGGCCCGCGCAGGGCGTACCGGACAATCCGCGCGCCTGGTTGCTCACCGTGGCCACCCGCCGGCTCACCGACGAGTGGCGCAGCGAGAGCGCGCGCCGGGACCGCGAGGTGGCGGTGGCGCGACGCGAGCCGGCGTACGCCGGGGTGGCGCCGGCGGCCGACGCGGAGCCCAACGTTCCGGCCGACGATGACACCCTCACGCTGCTGTTCCTCTGCTGCCACCCGGCGTTGCCCGGGTCGGCGCAGGTGGCGCTCACCCTGCGGGCGGTCGGTGGTCTCAGCACCGCCCAGATCGCCCGGGCGCACCTGGTGCCCGAGGCGACGATGAGCCAACGCATCCGGCGGGCCAAGCAGCGGATCGAGGCCGCCGGGGCCCGGTTCACCCTGCCCGGGCCGGCGGAGCGGGCCGAGCGGCTGGGGGCGGTGCTGCGGGTGCTCTACCTGATCTTCAATGAGGGCTACACCGCGTCCAGTGGCCCGGACCTGCGCCGGGCCGAGTTGACCGGCGAGGCGATCCGGCTGGCCCGCATCCTGCGCGGGCTGCTGCCCGACGACGGTGAGGTGACCGGGCTGCTGGCGCTGATGCTGCTGACCGACGCGCACCGGGCGGCGCGGGTGGGGCCGGACGGAGAGTTGGTGCCGCTGGCCGAGCAGGACCGCTCCCGGTGGGACGCCGCCGCCATCGCGGAGGGGGTCGCGCTGATCACCGAGGCGTTGACCTGGTCGCCACCGGGCCCGTACCAGCTCCAGGCGGCGATCGCCGCGGTGCACGCCGAAGCCCCGACAGCGGCCGAGACGGACTGGCGGCAGATCGTGGCGCTCTACCGGTTGCTGGCCCGGGTCGCGCCGAACCCGATGGTCACCCTGAACCAGGCGGTGGCGGTGGCCATGGTCGACGGGCCCCGGGCCGGGCTCGCCCTGCTCACGCCGTTGGACGCCGACGACCGCACGGCCGGACACCACCGGCTGGCCGCCGTCCGGGCTCACCTGTTGGAGCTGGCCGGGGAGGTCGGTGCGGCGCGGGAGGCGTACCTGGCCGCGGCGCGTGGCACCACGAGCCGACCGGAGCAGCGGTACCTGGAGGTGCGGGCGGCCCGGCTGACCGGCCAGGAGTGACCGGCGACATCTTGCCATTTCGGCAATTAACTTTGCACATTGCCCCGGTGCCCGGTCACAGTCGTGGGCGACGCGCGAAGGAGCAGGCACCGATGACCGAACAGCACGAGTTCGACAGGGACTACTGGGAGCGGCACTGGCAGCAGGCGCACCCCGGCCGTCCCGGCGCGATGAGCACCAGCCCCGCACACCCGTACCTGGCCCGGGAGACCGGCGGCCTGTCGCCGGGCTCGGCGCTGGACGCCGGGTGCGGCGCCGGTGCCGAGGCGATCTGGCTCGCCTCCCACGGCTGGCAGGTCACCGCCGTCGACATCGCCCCCGTCGCCCTCGCCCGAGCCGCCGAACGCGCGGCCGAGAGCGGGGTGTCCGAGCGGGTGCGATGGGTGGCGGCGGACCTGACGGCCTGGGCCCCGGAAACGCCGTTCGACCTGGTCACCACGCACTACGCGCACCCCGCGATGCCGCAGCTGGACTTCTACCAGCGCATCGCCGGGTGGGTGGCGCCCGGCGGCACCCTGCTGATCGTCGGGCACCTGCACAGCTCCGAAGCCACCGGCCACGGCCATGGGCATGGGCACCACCCGCCCGACGAGGCGTCGGTCACCCTCGCGGACATCACCGCCGGCCTGGACGACGCCACCTGGGAGATCGTCACCGCCGAGGATCACCGCCGCATGATGCCGGGTCGGGAAGCCCCGCTGGCCGACGTGGTCGTCCGCGCCATCCGACGACGCTGAGCCGGGCCGGGTGGCGCGGGACCACCCGGCCCGGCGGCGCGATCACACCTCGGGTTCGACGGCCGGGCAGCTGGCGCCCCGAGCGGGCACCGCCTGATCGATCAGGTAGGCGTCGACGGCTCGTGCCACGCACGGGCTGCTGGTGTAGCTGCCGTGTCCCCACCCGTCATAGGTGAGCAGCGCGCCGTGTCGGCCCAACTGTCGGGCCACGTTGCGCGCCCAGCCGTAGCCGCTGGCCGGGTCGTGCACGGTGGCGGCGAGCAGCAGCGGCACCTCGGTGTGGACCCGGAGCCGATGCTGCGGGTTGGCGACCGGCGTCGGTGTGCCCAGGCAGGTGACCAGGGCGAACAGCGCCGGCGGGTAGCGCAGGTCCGGCGCGAGCCGGGCCGCCCGTCCCAGGTGCCCGACGTACTCCCGGTAGTCCCGGACCGGCAGGTTCCAGTCCTGACAGAAAACCGCGAAGGGGTACGGAGCCACGGCCTCGTCCGCCAGCGGGCGGACGCTGGATGTGGTGGCGGCGCCTTCCAGTCGGACGATCCACTCGGCCAGCTCCGGCCACCGCCAGGTGTCGTAGAGCTTCTTGTGGGCGAGGCGGCTCAACTCGAACGGGGCGAGCGCCGCCCCGGCCCGGTCCGGGTCGGGCAGTGAGCCCCGCTCCGCCCGGGCGTGCAGCCCGGCCCAGCTGGCGCGCACGTCGCGACCGTGCAGGACGCAGTCGACCGAGCGGGCGCACCAGGCCAGGAACTCGTCGAACGCGCCCTCCGCGGTGACAGCCTGGGTGTCCAGGAAGGCGCGGGTGCCGAGGCTGTGATCCATCGACGCCTCCAGCACCATGGCCCGGACCCGGTCGGGGTACAGCTCGGCGTACCGCTGCCCGAGCACTGTGCCGTACGAACTGCCGTGGAAGGTCAGCTGCCGCTCGCCGAGCGCGGCGCGGACCGCGTCCAGGTCACGGGCGGCGCTGGTGCTGTCGACGTGGTCGTAGAGCGCCCCGGTGCGGGCCCGACAGTCGGCGCGCAGCAGCGTGTTGTTGGCCAGGACGGCATCGAACTGGGCCTGGTCGGCGATCAGCTGCGGTTGCCGGGCGAGCAGGTCCCGGGCACAGATCACCGGGTGACTGCCGCCGGTGCCGCGTGGGTCGAAGCTGACGATGTCGAACCGGGCACGCAGGTCGGCACTGAACCGGGAGCTGCCGTTCACCACCCGGTCGACCCCGCTGTCGCCCGGACCTCCGGGGCCGAAGACCAGCGCGCCCTGCCGGGTGGACGGGTCGGCGACCCGGCGGGCCAACGACAGGTCGAAGCGCTCACCCCGGGGCCGGTCCCAGTCCACCGGCAGCGACAGGGTGCCGCACTCGGCGCTGGCGTCCGTGGCGCAGGGCCGCCAGTCGATCGTCGGGGCGGACTGTTGTCGGGCGGCGGCCGGGCTCGCCGGGGTCAGGCCGGCGGCGGTGAGGGCCAGGGCGACCGCCCAGCCCACTGCGGATTTGCGTACGCGCAGCATGAGGTGCTGTCCTCTCCTCAAAGGAGCGTTGCCGGTGAAACTCGCCCACTGGGCGAGGTGATGCTGCTTCCACCCGGGCCGTCGAGTAGCCGCTCGACGGCCCGGGGCCTCTCGCCCGCCGGGTCAGTCGACCTCGCGCAGGACGCGTTCCAGCGTGGTCATCCGGGTCTCCATCCCGCCGAGCCGGCCATCCATCGCCGCGAGCAGTCGGGTGTTCTCCGCCTGGGCCTGCGCGGCCGTCTCGGCGAGCCGGCGGTAGTCGTCCGCGCGGGCCGCCTCGTACCGGGCCCGCCGGGTCTTGGCGATCTGGACGACGGTCACGGTGACCACGCTGATCAGGAAGCCGAAGATGCCGATCGCGCCGACCACCTCGGTCCAGTCGTGCTCGCTCATCGCGGGGCTCCTGGCTGCTCGCCCGAGTCGGGCACGGTCAGCGTCTCGACGGCCGCCGCGATGACCGCGGGGGTGAGTGTGAGCACGAACGGCTCCACCTCGTAGTAGTTCATGGCCTTCCCGTCCTCCGACAACTCCAGGCGAGCGGTGACCAACCCGGCCGCCGCCAGCTTCCGTAGGTGGACCTGCAACAGCGCCCGGCTGATGCCCAGTTGCCGGGCCAGCCCGCTGACGTACGCACGCTCGCGGGCCAGCGCGGCGACGACCCGCAGTCGGTGCGGGTTGGCCAGGGTGGCCAGCACCCGGACCAGGTCGTCGCCGGTCGGCGGTGGAGCGGTGCTCATAACCAGCCCTTGCACATGCCAAGGAAAGTTAGCAGGTGCCGGCGCGCGGCAGGGTGGGACGAAAGCGGAATCAGGGGGATCTCAGGGTCACGAAAAGGCCCGGACACACAGCACGCCGGGCCGGTGATGATCACCGGCCCGGCGTGCGGGTTACGTCGTACGTCAGCTCTTGAAGGCGTCCTTGATCTTCTCGCCCGCCTGCTTGAGCTTGGCGGTGGACTGGTCAGCGCGACCCTCCGCCTCCAGCTGCTCGTTGTCGGTGGCCCGACCGGCGCCTTCCTTCAGCTTGCCGGTCGCGTCCTCGGTGGCGTTGTTGATCTTGTCGTCGAATCCCATTGCCAACCTCCATTGCCAGCGTCGCTACAACCACAGAGGTACCCCCACTGTCACCGGCTCAACCGTCACCGTCGTCACAGATCGGCAGCGGCCGGACGAAAGCGACGCAGCCGCAGGCTGTTGGCCACCACGAAGACCGACGAGAGCGCCATCGTGGCACCGGCGATCATCGGGTTGAGCAGCCCGGCGGCGGCCAACGGGAGGGCCGCCACGTTGTAGCCGAACGCCCAGAACAGGTTGCCCCGGATGATGCCGAGCGTGCGTCGGGACAACCGGATGGCGTCCACCGCGGCGTCCAGGTCGCCCCGGACCAGGGTGAGGTCAGCCGCCTCGATCGCCACGTCGGTGCCGGTGCCCATGGCCAGCCCCAGATCGGCCTGGGCCAGTGCCGGGGCGTCGTTCACCCCGTCACCCACCATCGCCACCGACCGCCCCTCGGCCTGGAGCCGTTTGACCACGTCGACCTTCCCGGCCGGCAGCACCTCGGCGATCACCTCGTCGACACCCACCTCGGCGGCGACAGCACGAGCCACTGTGGTGTTGTCCCCGGTGAGCAGGACCGGGGTCAGCCCCAGCCCGCGCAGCCGGGCCACCGCCGCCCGGCTGCTCGGCCGAACCACGTCGGCGACCGCGAGCACGCCGCGCGCCCGCCCGTCCCAGCCGGCGACGATCGCCGTCCGGCCGGCGGCCTCCGCGTCACGCACTGCCCACTCGACCTCCGGTGGTACGTCGAACCCGCGCTCGCGCAGCAGCCGCACCCGGCCGACCAGCACGGCCCGGCCGTCGACAGTGCCGGTCACCCCCAACCCTTCGAGGTTGCCGAAGCCGGTCACCGGGGGCAGCACGCCCGCATCGGTGGCCGCGACGGCGACCGCACGGGCGATCGGGTGCTCGGAGGCGGCCTCCACCGCCCCGGCGAGCCGGAGCAGCTCGGCCCGGTCCACACCGCTGGCCGGCACCACGTCCACCAGCGTCATCCGTCCGGTCGTCACGGTGCCGGTCTTGTCGAGCACCACGGTGTCCACCCGGCGGGTCGACTCCAGCACCTCCGGTCCCTTGATCAGCACGCCGAGTTGGGCGCCCCGGCCGGTGCCGACCAGCAGCGCGGTCGGTGTGGCCAGGCCGAGCGCGCACGGACAGGCGATGATCAACACGGCCACGGCGGCGGTGAACGCGGCGGTCGGGCCCGCCCCGGTGCCGAGCCACCAGCCCAGCGTGCCGACGGCGAGGGTGATGACGATCGGCACGAACACTCCGGAGATCCGGTCCGCCAACCGCTGCACCGCCGCCTTGCCGCTCTGCGCCTGCTCCACCAGGTCAGCCATCCGGGCCAGCTGGGTGTCCGCGCCGACCCGGGTGGCAGTGACGATCAGCCGCCCGCCCGCGTTGATCGTCGCGCCCACCACGCCGTCGCCCGGGGCCACCTCGACCGGCACCGACTCACCGGTGAGCATGCTGGCGTCGACAGCCGAGGTGCCCTCGTCGACCACCCCGTCGGTGGCGATCTTCTCGCCGGGGCGGACCACGAACCGGTCGCCGACGACGAGCCGGTCCACCGGGATCAGGGTCTCCACGCCGTCGCGCAGCACCGCCACGTCCTTGGCGCCGAGGTCGAGCAGGGCCCGCAGGGCGGCACCGGCGGTGCGCTTGGACCGGGCCTCGAAGTAGCGGCCGGCCAGGATGAACACGGTGACCCCGGCGGCCGCCTCCAGGTAGATGTTGCCGGCGCCGTCGGTGCGGGTGATGTCGAAGCGGAACGGGTGCGTCATCCCGGGCATCCCCGCGTCACCGAGGAAGAGCGCCCACAGCGACCACCCGAACGCGGCCAACGTGCCGAGCGACACCAGTGTGTCCATCGTGGCCGCGCCGTGCCGCAGGTTCGTCCAGGCGGCCCGGTGGAACGGCAACCCGCCCCAGACCACCACCGGGGCGGCCAGGGTCAGCGACAGCCACTGCCAGTAGTCGAACTGCCAGGCCGGGACCATGGCCAGCAGGACCACCGGCACGCTCAGGGCCACCGAGACCCAGAGCCGGGTACGCGGGCCCCGCAACGGGTCGACCGGAGGCTCCGCGCTGGGCGGGGCCGGCAGCGCCGCCGCGTAACCGGTCTTCTGGACGGTCTCGATCAGGTCGTCCGGCGTGACGTCGTCGGCGTACCGGACTGTCGCCTTCTCGGTGGCGTAGTTGACGGTGGCGCTCACCCCGTCCATCCGGTTGAGCTTCTTCTCGATCCGGGCGGCGCACGCGGCGCAGGTCATCCCACTGATCGCGAGTTCGATCCGGTTCGGCGCCTCGGGCAGCGGTCTGCTGGTGGTGGTCATCGTCTGGTCCCGTCAGTTGTGTCCGTGCCCGGGGGTGCCGTGGTCGGCCGTGCCGGTCGGCGTGGGCCCGCTCGGGCCGCTGACGTCTCCGGCCGGGGCAGCGCCGGCGACGACGGTGAACTCGGCGGTGCGCACCTGCCCGCCGTGCTTGAAGTCGAGGTAGAGCCGGTAGCTGCCGGCCGAGGGCACCTCGGCGAGGAAGGTGACGGCCGGGCCGGGCTGGGTACGCCCGTCGCCTGGCGTCCCGTCCGGGTGCACGTGCAGGTACGCCAGGTCACCCCGGCGCAGCGCCACCAGGTGCCCGTACGCGCCCAGGTAGGGCTCCAGGTCGGTGACCGGCTGCCCGTCCCGGCTGATGCTCAGGGTCAGCGACGACGTGCGGCCCGGCTGCGGCGCACCGGTCAGGGTGACCGTGTAGCCGTCGACGGTGGTGCTGGTCGCCGGGGCGGGCAACGGCCGTTCGGTCAGCTCGCCGGGGACTGTCACGTCGACGCCGAGGGTCAGCGGCTCACCCCCGGTCGGGGTGAAGTCGGCGAACGCCCGCCACTGCCCGGGGCCGGCCACCGGGGTGTCGACCCGCCAGGTGCCGTCCGGGGCCAGCTCGGGGTGGACGTGGCGGAAGCCGGAGAGGTCCCGTCGGGCGACGATCAGGTGCATCTGCTTGTCGTGCGCCACCTCGTACCGGGTGACCGGTCGGCCGTCCGGGCCGGCGATCCGGAAGGCGAACTCGCCGGCCGGGGCGTCGACCGGTTCGAGGGTGTAGCCGTTCTCGGAGACGAGCAGCCCGCCGGGGAGCTGGTCGGCCGCCCCGCCGTGCTCGTCCGCCGGCGGGGCGGCGGCAGTGTCGTGCCGGCTCTCGGCGACCGGGGCGGGGTCGACGACCCGGCCGATCCCGTAGGTGGCGCCGAAGACCGCCGTCAGGCCGACGGCGAACCCGGCCAGTTTCGTCACGGTACGCACGCCGGCCCTCCGATCACGCGTCGACGAGGTCGTAACCGGCCTCGTCGACGGCGGCCCGGACGACGGCGGTGTCCAGCGGCTGATCGCTGCTGACGGTGACCCGGCCGGAGGCGAGGTCGACCTGGACGTCTGACACGCCAGCGATGGCACCGACCTCGGCGCTCACCGCGCTGACGCAGTGCCCACAGGTCATGCCCTGCACCTGGTACGTCGTGTTGACCATCGGATCGTCTCCTTTACGGTACCGGTACCCGGTGGGGGTATCCAACCGGAACACGACCGTACCATACCCCCCAGGGGTACGCTATCCTGGTCGGCATGACCGCACCCACCCCGATCCGCGGATACACCGCCAGCAAGGACCAGCTGCTCGCGCGGCTCCGCCGCGTCGAGGGCCAGGTCCGGGGCATCGAGAAGATGGTCGACGACGACCGCTACTGCATCGACGTGCTCACCCAGATCTCCGCGATCCAGGCCGCCCTCGACAAGGTGGCCCTCGGGCTGCTCGACGGGCACGCCCGGCACTGCATGCACGAGGGCGCCGCCGAGGGCAGGGCCGACGAGATGGCCACCGAGATGATGGCGGCGGTCGGCCGGCTCATGAAGCGCGGCTGACGGGCGTCAGTCCGGCACGGGATAGAGACGGACCCGCCGCAGCAACTGCGCGTTGAGCGCCACCACGATGGTGGACGCCGACATCAGCACCGCGGCCACCGCCGGGCTCAACGTCACGCCGGCCCCGGCCAGCACCCCGGCGGCCAGCGGCAGCGCCACCACGTTGTAGCCGGCCGCCCAGGCCAGGTTCTGTCGCATCTTCCGGTACGACGCGCGGGACAGCCGGACCACCGCACCCACCCCGCGCGGGTCCGAGGACGCCAGCACCACCCCGGCGGACTCGATCGCCACATCGGTGCCCGCGCCGATGGCGATGCCCACGTCCGCTCGGGCCAGCGCCGGCGCGTCGTTCACCCCGTCGCCCACCATCGCCACCACCAACCCCCGCCGCTGCAGGTCGGCCACCCGATCGTCCTTCTCCGCCGGCAGCACCTCGGCGAAGACCTCGTCGACGCCGGGCCGGAACCCGAGGTCGGCGGCGACCGCCTCGGCCACCGACCGCGCGTCACCGGTGATCATGGCGATGGTGCGGACACCCTCGGCCCGCAGCTCGTCGACGGCGCGCCGGGCCTCCGGACGCACCTCGTCGGTCAGCGCGAACGCACCGAGCACGGCGTCCGGCAGCCGCACCAGGTGCAGCACCGCGGCACCCCGCGCCGACCACCGCCCGGTCGCCACCTCCAGCTCGGCCGGCAACGACACGTCCAGCTCCCGCAGCAGCGTCGGCCCGCCCACCGCGTACCGCGTACCGTCGATGGTCGCCTGCACCCCGCGGCCCGGCAGCGACCGGAATTCGGCGGCACGGGCCGGGCCGGTCGACCCGGCCGCCGCCACTATCGCCCGGGCCAACGGATGTTCGCTCTCCGACTCGACGCCGGCCGCGATCCGCAACACCTCGTCCCGCTCGACGCCAGGCACCGTCACCAGGTCGGTCACCCCGTGCTCGCCCCGGGTCAGGGTGCCGGTCTTGTCGAAGAGCACCGCGCCGACGGTCCGCATCCGTTCCAACGCCAGTCGGTCCTTGACCAGGATCCCGGACCGCGCGGCGAGCGCGGTGGAGAGCGCGACGACCAGGGGGATGGCGAGACCCAGCGCGTGCGGGCAGGCGATCACCAGGACGGTGACCGCACGGACCACCGCCTCGTCCGGCTGACCGAGCGCGGTCCAGACCAGCACGGTCAGCACGGCGGTGCCGGTGGCCAGGTAGAACAGCGCGGCGGCGAACCGGTCGGCCAGCAACTGGGCGCGCCCACCCGAGCCCTGCGCCTGCGCGACCATCCGCTGGATGCCGGCGAGGGCCGTCTGCTCACCCACCGCCTCGACGCGTACCCGGATCGCCGAGTCGGTGGCGACGGTGCCGGCCACCACCCGGTCGCCCGTCGACCGGGCGACCGGTCGCGACTCGCCGGTGATCATCGACTCGTCCAGCTCGGCGCCGCCCTCGACGACCCGACCGTCCGCCGGCACCCGACCTCCCGGCCGGACCAGCACCACGTCGCCGATCCGCAGACCGGCCACCGGCACCGCCTCGACCCGACCGTCGGCCGCCACCCGTTCGGCCTCGTCCGGTAGCAGCGCGGCCAACGCCGCCAGCGCCCCCCGGGCCTGCCCGATGGCCTTCATCTCCTGCCAGTGCCCGAGCAGCATGATGGTGACCAGCGCGGCCAACTCCCACCAGAAGTCCAGGTCGAACGCGCCGACGCTGGTCGCCAGGGACGCGGTGTAGGCGACGGTGATCGCCATCGCGACCAGCAGCATCATCCCCGGTGCCCGGTCCCGCACCTCCCGGACCGCGCCGACCAGGAACGGCCAACCGCCCCACCAGAACACCACCGAGCCGAGCACCGGGCCCACCCAGGACCGGCCGGGGACGTCGTCCAAGGCCAGGCCCAGCTGGTCCGACACGAGATGACTCGTCAGCACCACCGGGACGGTCAACACCAGGCAGACCCAGAACCGGCGGCGGAACATCGCCGGATCGTGCCCGGCGTGCTTGTCGTGCCCGGAATGATCGGAATGCCCGGCGGGCCTCTCGTGCGGCATCGGTCCGGCGTGCCGATGGTCGGGGTCGGACGGCGACGGAGCGGGCATAGCTCCAACATGCCGGTCCGAGGGCCGCCACGCGAGCGATTCGGCCACCGACACTCCGCCACGACCTGCGACCCCGCCACGGGCTGGCTAGCATCTCCCCCGATGGCCCTCCGTATGCCGCCGCACAGTCGGGCACTGTCGCCGCCACGACGTGACGTCGGCTCCGACCGGCCGGGCCGAGCACTGACCGTCCGTGATCAAGCGGTCGTCAGGCAGCGAATCGTCCCGCCGACCGCCGCGTTTCCACCGAAACGGTGAACCGCCCGGCTCGCTGACCCGTACCCCGCACCGGATCGTTGGGAGTCTCGCCTTGGGTACCGACCACACCCGCCCGGCTCTGTCCGCCCCACCGAGGGTGCGACGGATCCTCGTCGTGACGGTGGTACCCCTCTTCGTCGCCACCGTGCTCGCCGCGGTGCTGCTCTGGCCGCGCGGCGGGTCACCGCAGACCGACGGCGGCGCTGACGTGCCGCGCTACCCCGGCACTGTCACCCGGGTGGTGAACGAGCCGTGCCCGCCGGCGGCGTCGGTCCCCGAGGGCACCCCGAGGGTCGGCAACGGACGGTGCGGCACCGTCGACGTCCGGGTGGACGACGGGCCGACCGCCGGCCAGCAGGTACGGACGCCGGTGCCGGACGGGCCCGGCGCACCCCGGGTCGAGGTCGGCGACGAGGTCATCCTGGTCGAGCTGACCGATCCCACCGATCCCAGCACCAGCAACTGGAACATCGCCGAACACCAACGCGGCACCCCGATGATCTGGCTGGCGGTGGTCTTCGCGGCCGCGATCGTCGCGTTCGGTCGGTGGCGGGGTCTGGCCGCGCTCGCCGGACTGGCCGCCAGCTTCGCCATCCTGCTCACCTTCGTGCTCCCGGGTATCGGTGCCGGCAGGTCACCCCTGCTGGTGGCGGTGGTCGGCGCGGCCCTGATCATGTTCGTGGTGCTCTATCTGACGCACGGGGTCACCGCACAGACCTCGGTCGCCGTGCTCGGCACCCTGGGCAGCCTGGTGCTGACCGGCGTACTCGCCACCATCGCCACGGCCGCCACCCACCTCACCGGCTTCGGCAGCGAAGACGCCACCACCCTGTCGATGTTCCAGGGCGACGTCGACCTGCACGGACTGCTGCTCGCCGGGATCATCATCGGATCGCTCGGGGTGCTCGACGACGTGACGGTCACCCAGGCGGCCACCGTCACCGAACTGGCCAACGCCAACCCCGGCCTCACCCGGTTGCAGCTGTACCGGGCGGCCACCCGCGTCGGCCGCGCGCACATCGCCTCCACTGTCAACACCATCGTGCTGGCGTACGCGGGCGCGTCGCTGCCCCTGCTGCTCCTGCTCACCGCCGACGCGCGACCGATCGGGCAGATCCTCACCAGTGAGTTCCTCGCCCAGGAGATCGTCCGCAGCGCGGTCGCCACCCTCGGTCTGATCGCCGCCGTGCCGCTGACCACCGGGCTGGCCGCGGTGGTGACCGCCGCCGGGCGTACCGACGCCGTGCCGCCGGCCGACGCTCCCGCCGCGCGCCCCCAGCCGGACCGCAGCGAGGCACTCGCCGCCCTCAGCTCACCGCGAACGGCCGGCTCCAACGAGCCGGACCGGCAGCGGGCCGCACCCCCACCCGAGGCCGCCGACCGGTGGCCGGAGTCGAACAGGAGCACGGATACGGCATGGTGACACTCCTCAGCGTGACCAGATCGGGCAACCACCCTGAGAACCACGTCACTGGTCACTCAACGCTATGGCGAAATGACGCTTTTGGTCGGCATCCAGGCGTAGCTCAGCCGGTCGACTCTCGGGTAACCTCGCTGCCGGTCACCGATGAAGGCGCGAAGCGGCGCCTGCGGTGCCACCGCCCAATCGCCAACCGGCGAGCCGGGGACCCAGGTACGTGGGGTGAATCCGCGTCAGCGGTAGGGGCCGCTTCCGCCCCGAACCCGTCAGCTAACCCGGTCGGCGGTCGACGGAAGGGAACATTGTGACGGCACCCCTACGCCGCTGGTTGACACCCGTGGTGGCCGTGATCGCCGCACTGACCGTGTTCGCCGGGCCACTCCCGGCGCACGCCGCCCCGACGAACCCCACACCGTCCGGGCACGAGGAGGACGGCGAGCCCAAGCTGCTCAACGACGTCATCGAGCAGGCCAACCGCGACTACTCCGCCGCCAAGTCCAAGCTGGACAAATCCAAGAAGCGGCAGAGCGAGTTGGCGGCCGAGGTCGACCGGGCCAACGCCGACCTGGCCGCACTGGCCCCGCAGGTCGGGCAGATCGCCGCCCAGGCCTACCGGACCGGCCGGATCGGCGCGATCGCGATGCTGCTGGAGAGCGACGCCCCCGACTCGTTCGTCCAGCGCGCCGCGGTGCTCGACGAGATGAACATGGTCAACGAGAAGAAGCTCTCCGAGGTCAACGAGGTGAAGGCCCGCGCCGAGCAGGCCAAGCTGGCCCTCGACACCGAGGTCCGCGAGCAGCAGAAGCAGACCGCCCTGATGGCGAAGCGGAAGAGCGAGGCCGACAAGGCGCTCTCCCTCGTCGGCGGCAAGGGCTTCACCGGCGGCCTGGTGGACGCCACCTCCCCGGTCGCGAAGATCGGCCCGGGTCGCACCGCCGACGGCGACTGGAAGCCCCAGTCGTGCAGCGAGAACGACCCCACCACGTCCGGCTGCGTCACCCCCCGCACGCTGCACGCGTACAAGGAGGTCAAGCGGGCCGGCTTCAACCGGTTCGTCGGCTGCTACCGCCCCGGCGGGCCGTGGGAGCACCCGAAGGGCCGCGCCTGCGACTGGTCGCTGCAGAAGAGCGGCTTCTCCCCGTGGCACAACAACGACACCCGGACGTACGGCAACAACGTCGCCGCGTTCCTCATCCGTAACGCCGACCGGCTCGGCATCTACTACGTGATCTGGAACCGGCAGATCTGGTTCCCGGCCACCGGCTGGAGTTCGTACAGCGGGCCGTCGAACCACACCGACCACGTCCACATGTCGCTGCTCTGACCCGTACGACCCCGGTTGAGGGCCGTTCCGCGTGACGCGGAGCGGCCCTCGTCATGTCACACGGTGGCAGGGGCAGCCGGGTCGGCCGGGGTGTCCAGCGTCGCGAAGCCAGCCGGCACGGCGGCAACCGGGCGCACCGCCCCGGCGGCCAGCCGGTAGGACATCCCCACCACCGCGCACCGCCCCCGGGCCACCTCGTCGGCCAGCACCGGGGACTGCCCGAGCAACGTCTCGACGGTCTGTGCGATGTGGATGTCGACGATGCCGTCGATGTCGTCCACGCCCTCGGCCTCGGCCCGGCGCAGGCTGGGCAGCACGGCGTCGACCACCGCGCCCAGGTGGCCGCTCGGCGCGGTGCCGGTCGCGGCGGACTCCCGGGCGGCCTGCACCGCACCGCACAGGTCGTGACCGAGCACCACCACCAGCGGAGTGCCGAGCACTGTCACCGCGTACTCGACGCTGCCGAGCACCTCCGGGCCGGCGGTGTGCCCGGCCGTGCGGACCACGAACAGGTCACCCAACCCGCGGTCGAAGATGATCTCGGCGGCCAGCCGGGAGTCGGAGCAGCCGACGATCACCGCGAACGGGTGCTGCCCGTCGGCGACGGCGGCCCGGTGCCCGGCGTCCTGGTTGGGATGGTGTGGCGCGCCGCCCACGAAGCGTCGATTGCCGGCGACCAGTTCGGCGTACGCCCGGCTCGGCTCACTGAGCACTGGCGCTCGATCGGTGGTCCGCTGCGTACCCGGCTGACCACCGGCGTTCCCGGCATGACTCATCCCGCACCTCGTCTCGACGCATCTCACCTGGTCAGACCGACTTTCCGCCGACCGGGCGGCGGGCGCTCAGTCGCGCTCCACCGTCACACGCACGCTAAGATGCGTCAAGGTATGCGTGATTTAGATTTCATACGTTGACCCCGGTCGCCCCCTGGGCAACCCTCCCAGGGCGGGGCGGACAAGACTCTCCGCGAGCAGGCGGACATCCGGAAGGGCGGTCAACGATGGCGAGCACTGTGACGGGCGACACCGACGGCGGGCGGAACTGGACGTTCCTCACCAATCACGGGCACGTCCTGCTGGCCATCGCCCGCAATCCGACCGCCCGGCTACGCGACGTCGCGGCCGAGGTCGGGGTCACCGAACGCGCCGCGCAGGCGATCGTGGCCGACCTGGAGGCGGGCGGCTACCTGCACCGCACCCGCGTCGGACGACGCAACGAGTACACCCTCAACCCGGCCGGCCGGTTCCGGCACCCGGCCGAGGCCGACCGACAGGTCGGCGACCTGCTCGCGCTGTTCGCCGACACCCCCACCGCGAAAGCGCACCCCCGGGCCTGACCTCGTCACCGGGGGGCGCTGCCCGACGGCAGCGGCGGTAACCTTTGCGGGTGCGCGAATGCCCGCCGTTGAGCGCGACCTCGTCCCGACGTGCCCTTCGCGGCGTCCTCAGTGGAACGCTGGCGGCAGTGCTCGGCGCTGGCCTGGTGGCACCCTCCCCCGCGGCGGCGGCACCGCCGCTGTGCGGTCCCCCCGGCTCCGACGGCCTGACCCAGATGCCGTGGGCGCTCCGCCGCCTGGAGCCGTCCTCGGCGTGGCCGCTGTCCCGGGGCGCCGGGGTCACGGTGGCCGTGATCGACTCCGGAGTCTCCGCCGCCCACCCGCTCCTCAAGGGGCAGGTGCTCGAGGGTCGCGACTTCAACGGCCTACCGGCCCGGCAGGGCCAGTGCGACGAGGCCGGGCACGGCACGCTGATCGCCGGCATCATCGCGGGCCGGGAGGGCACTGTCGTCCCCTTCACCGGCATCGCCCCGGCCGCCCGCATCCTGCCGATCCGGGTGCTGCCACAGCTCGGGGCGGTAAGCGATCCGCAACTCCCCGCCCAGATCGCGGCAGCCATCGACTGGGCGGTCGCGCAGGGCGCCGACGTGATCAACCTGTCCCTCACGACGATTCCCCGCCCCGAGCTGACGGCGGCCGTCGAGCGGGCGCTGGACAAGGGCGTGGTGCTGGTCGCCGCCGCCGGCAACCGGTCGGAGGATTCCCAGAACCTGCCGGGCTACCCGGCCGCGTATCCCGGAGTGATCGCCGTCGGTGGCGTGGACGAGCAGGGCAGCCACGTCGGCACCTCGATCAGCGGCGACTACGTCGACATCGCCGCACCGGGAATGAACATCGTCGGGCCGGCGCCCGGAAACAGCGGCTACCGCACCGTGCCGGAGGGCGGGACCAGCTACGCGGCCGCGTACGTCTCGGGAGTGGCCGCGCTGGTCCGGGCCGCCTACCCGAGTCTCAACCCGCAGCAGGTCGCGGATCGGCTGAAGCGCACCGCGGACAACCCACCCGAGGGTCAGAACGCCGACATCGGCCACGGAATGGTCAACCCGTACCGGGCGGTGTCGAGCCTGCTCGGCACCCGGACGAACCCGCCCGTCGGCGCGCTGCCGGCGCCGGCCGTGCGGGACGACCCGCTGAGCTGGCAGCGTCCCACCGCGATCTGGGCGGCGGTCATCGGCGCGCTGCTCGCCGGGCTGCTGCTGGTCGCCCGGCCGATCATGACCCGGGGCCGCCGACGCGACTGGCGCCCCGGCCGACGCACCGACGCACCGACCGCCGGTTGAGCGGCGCACCGCGACGCGGTGCCGACGCCCACACACAAAGCGGCTCCGGGCCGGGCGAACCGGACCGGAGCCGCTTGTGCGAATGCCTCAGCTCCACACCTTGGAGTTGCTCATCTCCGTGGTGAGGTAGTTCTCCCGGGCGATGCCCACGGCACCACCGATCTCGTTCAGGATCCGGTTGATGTCCCGGACCGCGGCGTCCCACTTCGCCTGGTGCTGCTCGTAGGCAACCCGGTCCTCGCCGTCCCAGTGCAGCTTGGTCAGCATCGACCGCAGCGTGTCGAGCTTTTCCTCGAGGGTCTTCGAGATGGCCTGCATCTGCTGGTTGCTGCTCTCGAGGACCGCATAGTCAACTTTGATCGTCACGATTTCCTCCTCTGCCGGCTACGGATCACGGGTTGAGAGCAGAGTGGAACTTGTCCAGCATCTGCTGCTGCTCCTCGTCGTTGACCTGGTGCGTCGTACCCGACTTGTCGAGCAGGTCAGCGATGCTGTCCATCGCCGTCAGCAGTTTGACGGTGTCCTCGTTCCAGCGCGTCATCAGCGACTGGAAGCCCGTGGACGCCTGACCCTTCCACGCGATGGCCAGGTCGTCGACGACGTTCCACAGCTTCTTCAGCTCACCGTCGACCTCGCTGCGCGTGGACCGCACGTCACTCGCGGCGGTATGCAGAGTCGCAGCTTCGACCTCGAACGCCATGCTTCACACCCTTCCGTCTGTTGTGGTGGCGGCTTCGCCGCATCCCTCCCCCGCGGCAAGGCAGCAACACCCCACCGACGGACACTCCTGTGAAGACCGTAGCGGAACCTGTCCAGCCCTCGCAGCCCTGGCCGGTGCCGTTCGATGGATGGTGGTGAATCGGGCCGGGACAGCCCACCACCCCCCACCGAACGGCCGACCGCGCTCAGGCTGGCTCAGACCAGGCGGTCTGGATCAACTGCTGGCCGTCGCGACGACGGACCAGGGTGCCCCGGCCGGGCGGTTGCGGGCTCGGCCGCAACGTGCCGAAGACCGCCCCCTCCTCCCGGTTGCCGGACATCAGCAGGCCCGGCGAGTCCAGCTCACGCAGCCGTTGCAGCACCGGCTCGTAGAGCGCCCTGGACACACCGCCGACCCGGCGCGTGATGATCAGGTGCAGACCGATGTCACGGGCCTGCGGCAACAACTCCTGCAGGGCACTGAGCGGGTTGCTCCCGCCGGAGGCCACCAGGTCGTAGTCGTCCACCAGGATGTACAGATCCGGGCCCTTCCACCAGCTCCGGTCGCGCAGCTGGGCGGTCGTCACGTCCGGGCCGGGCAGCCGGTTGGACAGCGCGCTGCGGATCGACCCGAGCCCCTGGGCGAACGCCTGGTTCGACGGCGCGTAGTCGAGCAGGTGGTCACCCTCCACCGCCCCCAGCAGGCCGCGCCGGTAGTCGGCGATCACCAACCGGGCCTGCGCCGGGGTGTACCGCTCGGTGATCCCCCGGGCGATCAGGCGCAGCAGGTTGGTCTTGCCGCACTCCGCGTCGCCGAAGACCGTCAGGTGCGGCTCGTTGGCCAGGTCCAGGTAGACCGGCGCGAGCGCCGACTCGTTGACACCGACCGGGATCCCGGGCGCCGACCGGTCGATGATCCGGGCCAGTTCCGCCACCGGCAGGCGGCGGGGCAGCAACCGCACCTTCGGCGCGGGACGACCCGGCCAGTTCGCCGCCACGTGCCCGGCCAGGGACACCGAGGCCTCGCTCAGATCGTCGATGTCGCGACGCCCGTCGATCCGCGAGATGGCGGTGAGGAAGTGCAGCTTGTCGCGGGTCAGACCCCGACCGGGTGACTTCTCCGGCACGTTGTTCGCCGCGCGGCGGTCGATCTCGGACTCCGACGCGTCACCGAGGCGCAGCTCCAACTTGGTGCCGAGCAGGTCCCGCATGTTGATCCGGATCTCCGCCCACCGCACGGCGGTGAGCACCACGTGCACACCGAAGCCGAGGCCCCGGTTGGCCAACGTGGTGATGGTCTGCTCCAGCTCCTCGTACTCCTGGCGCAGCGTGTTCCAGCCGTCCACCACCAGGAACACGTCGCCGAACGGGTCGTCGGCGAACTCGCCAGCGGCCCGACGACGGCGGTAGCTCGCCACCGAGTCGATGCCGTGCTGGGCGAACCGGCCCTCCCGCTCGTCCAGCACCGCGACCACCTCGGCCACCGTCCGGCGGACCGCCTCGACGTCGCGTCGGCCGGCCACCCCGGCCATGTGCGGCAGCCGCTCCATGCTGCGCAGCGCGCCCCCGCCGAAGTCCAGGCAGAAGAACTGCACCTCGCGTGGCGTGTGCGTGAGGGCCAGCGAGGCGAGCAGCGTACGCAGCATCGTGCTCTTGCCACTGAGCGACCGACCGACGATGACCACGTTGCCGCCGGCCCCGGCCAGCTCGACCATCATCGGGTCCCGACGCTGCTCGTAGGGGCGGTCCACCACACCGACCGGCACGGTCAGCCGCCCGCGCCCGGGCCAGGACGCGGTGCACAGCCCGTAGGTCGGGTCGACCGCCAGCGGGCCGAGCAGCTCACCCAGACCCGGCGGGTCGGCCAGCGGCGGCAGCCACACCTGGTGGGCCGGGCGGCCCCGACCCTTGAGCTGGTCGATCAGCACGTCGAGCATCGCCACGGCCTTGCCGTCGGCCGGCTGCTCCGGCTCCGGGGCGGTGTCCACCGGCACCTGCGGGACCTGCACCGGAACGAAGTCGAGGCCGTACGGCACGATCCGCCGCTGCACCAGCGCCTGCGAAGCGGATGCCTGCTGCCCCGGGGCGCGGTACGCCCCCGACACGTACGCGGCCCGGAACCGCAGCATGGTGCTGGTGTCCGTCTTCAGGTAGCCGTGGCCCGGCGCGTTCGGCAGCTCGTACGCGTCCGGCACGCCGAGCACGATCCGGCTCTCCACAGCGGAGAACGTCCGCAGACCGATCCGGTACGACAGGTGCGTGTCGAGGCCCCGCAGCTTGCCCTCTTCGAGGCGCTGGCTGGCCAGCAGCAGGTGCACGCCGAGGGACCGCCCCAACCGGCCGATCATCACGAACAGGTCGATGAAGTCCGGTTTGGCGGCGAGCAGTTCGCTGAACTCGTCACAGATGATCAACAAGCTGGGCATCGGGTCCAGAGGCTCACCGGCCGACCGCGCCTTCTCGTACTCGAAACGGGAGACGTAGTTGCCGGCCGCCCGCAGCAGCTCCTGCCGGCGCACCATCTCGCCGGCGAGGGCGTCGCGCATCCGGTCGACAAGGGGCAGCTCGTCGGCCAGGTTGGTGATCACCGCGCTGGTGTGCGGCAGCGCCTCCAGCGAGGCGAAGGTCGCACCGCCCTTGAAGTCCACCAGGACGAAGTTCAGCTCCTCCGACGAGTGGGTCACCGCCAACGCGGCCACCACCGTCCGCAGCAGCTCGCTCTTGCCGGAACCGGTGGCCCCGATCACCAGACCGTGCGGGCCCATGCCCTCGTGCGCCGACTCCTTGAAGTCGAGCTCGACCACGTTGCCGTCCGGGCCGACACCGAGGGGGATGCGCAGCCGGTCACGGTGACCACGCGGACGCCAGGTGTTCTGCACGTCCACCGCGGCGGCGTCACCGACGCCGAGCAGGTCCGGCAGCTCCGTGCTGCGCGCCAACGGCTCGTCGCCACCGGTCTGCTGCTGCGAGAGCCGGAACGGGGCGATCTGTCGGGCCAGCCCTTCGGCGGCCTCGGCGCTGAGCCGGTCGGGCCGGCCCAACGTCGACGACGAGCTGCCCCGGACCAGGTCGAGTGAGCTTCCGTCGCCCACGTCGAGGCAGAGCAGCCAGCGGCCGGCGTCGCGCGGCACCGTCCCGGAGAGGTCGATCACCGTGGTGCCGAGCAACCCCGGGCCCACCAGCTGACAGGTCGGTGAGATCTCCCCGCCGTCGATCACCACGATCAGGTGCGGGGCAGTGGTCAGCGGCTTCGCCTCCGGCGCGAACCGGGGCCGCCCGGTCAGCTCGGCGCTGAGCGCCGCCTCGGCCTCGGCCAGGCTGGCGAAGACCAGCCGGCGGGCGCCGGCCGCGTCCGTACGACCGCTGTGGTGGGCGTGCGGCAGCCACTTGACCCAGCCCCAGGACGTCTGCCGGTCGGGGGCGGCAACCACCGCGATCACCAGGTCGTCCGGCGCGTGGAAGGTGGCCAGCTGCCCCAGCGCCGCCCGGGTCAGATCGAGCACGGGCTCGCGGTCGCCGCGCAGCACCACCCGGCTGAACGCGCGCACCGACAGCGCCGTGGGCAGGTCGGGCACTGTGGAGTGGGCGCGGACGAACCGGCGAAGCGCGATGGCGCTCATCGGCTCCAGGTCCTCCACCGGCTTCGTCTCCGGCGGGACGATCTCCACGGCGAGCCGCTGCGGGCCGAGGGCGATCCGGGTCTCCCCGAAGTCGTCCTCGGTGATCCGCCGCTCCCAGAGTCGCCGGGACGCGGCGATCGACCAGAGCGCGTCGGGCTCCGGGTGCCGCCAGGCCATCGCCGCCCGCTGCTGCTCGGCGGCCCGCCGGGTGCGCTTGCGCATCTGCGCCAGGTAGCGCATGTAGTCGCGGCGGTCGGCGTTCAGCTCGGCCTTGTCCTTGCCACCGTTGTTCGCCAGCGAGCCGATCGCCATGCCGAGCATCGAGACACCGAACAGACCACCGGCGACGTACGTCATCATGCCGCCGCCCTTGCCGGCGTAGAGGAACGCCATGGCACCGACCCCGCAGAACATCGGCAGGATCATGAGCAGCTGCCCCATCCCCCGGGGCGTCGGCTCGGGCAGCTCGGGAGGTGACTCCAGCAGCACCTCGCCGCGCGGCAGGGCCGGCCCCGGCTGACGCGGGAGCCGACGGAACACCACAGTGCTCACGGCTGTTTCCTCCCCAGAAGCGGCCCTGATGACGTGCCGCCGCGGAACACCGCCCGCGGGTGGGCATCGTACGTGCCCGTCATCGTAGGTAATCTGCCGTGTGCGCGGTGGACCCGGACCGCAGCATCACAGCCAGCCGATCACAGACGCACCTGGAGGCCACTGTGGCGACGAAGACGGCGACCGGCGGTCTGAGCCGGATCACCATCGTGGCTCCGCGTACCCGGATGGACCTGGCGCTGCCGTCGGACGTGCCGATGGCCGACCTGCTGCCCACCCTGCTGCGCTACGCGGGCGAGGACATGGCCGACGAGGGTGCGCGGCACGGCGGCTGGGCACTGTCCCGGTTGGGCGGTGCGCCCCTCGACGGTGGTCGTACCGCGGCGCAGCTCAGCGTCCGCGACGGTGAGGTGCTCTACTTCAACCCCCGCTCCGACGCCGCACCGGAGATCGTCTTCGACGACGTGGTGGACGCGGTCGCCACCGCGACCAACCAGCGCCCCGGCGCCTGGCAGGTCGGCGCGACCCGTTCCTTCGCGGTGATCTTCGCGGCGGCGGCGCTCGGCGCCGGCGCGGTGGCCGCCCTGTTCGCCGGCCCGCCGCACCTGCCCGGCGCGGTGGCCGCGCTGCTGGTCGCGGTGGCGCTGCTGGTGGGCGCCGCGGTGCTGTCCCGGGCCGCCGGGGACAGCGGCACCGGCGCGGTGCTGGCCATGATCGGCCTGGTGCACGCGGCCACCGGTGGCCTGCTGCTGCTCGCCGGCGACCGATCGCTGACCGAGCTGGACAGTCCGCACGTCCTGCTCGCGGCAACCGCGGCGGTGGTGGCCGGCGCGGTGGCCGTGCTGGCGGTCGGCGACCGGTACCCGCTGTTCTTCGCCACGATCGGGGTCGCGGCCGCGACCGGCCTGGGCGCGGTGCTCTGCCTGGTCCTCGACCTCGACGCGGCGGCCTCCGCCGCGGTGATCGCCGCGGTGGCGTTCGGCGTCGTGCCGGCGCTGCCGATGATGGCCTACCGGCTGGCCCGGCTGCCGGTGCCGTCCATTCCGACCGGCCCGGAGGACCTGAAGACCGACAGCGAGTCGGTGGACGGTCGGCAGGTGCTCCAGCAGAGTGAGCGCGCCGACGAGTTCCTGACCGGCCTGCTGTGGACGGTCGCCGTGCTGGTGCTGGGCGCGCAGATCGTGCTGGCCCTGGACGGGCGGCTGCCGGCGGTGTTGCTGTGCCTGGTGCTGGCCCTGCTGGCGCTGCTGCGGGCTCGCCCCCTGCTGGGCCGGGCCCAGCGCACCCCGGTGCTGCTGGCCGGCACCGTGGGTCTGGGTCTGGCCGCCGCGACCACCTTCGCCGGTGGGTCGCTGCCGGTCCGGCTCGGCCTGATCCTGGGCGGGCTGGTGCTGGCCGCGGTGATCAGCCTGATCTACGGTCTGAGCGTCGCCGGCAAGCGCATCTCCCCGGTCTGGGGCCGCCTGCTCGACATCGTCGAGATCCTGCTCATCATCTCGCTGGTGCCGCTCGCCTTCTGGGTCTGCGGCCTCTACGGCTGGATCGTCAACCTCCGACCCTGACCGTGTCTCGCCGCCGCACCGGTCAGCGCGACCGCGGACCGGTCAGGACGCCCAGCGCCGACGCGACCGGAGCGGTGGCGTAGACGCCCGGGGCATGCTGACCGTCCATCGGCCGGGTGGACCCGCCCGCGCGGTCGGCGACCTCGCGGACCACCTTGACCAGCGCCTCGACATGGTTGTCCATCGCCGCGACCCGCACCAGCGGCGCCGCCACCCGACCGTCCGCCGAGACGGTCACGGCCACCGTGTGCGACGGCGCCGAGGTGGCGGTGATCGCGTCCACGAGAGGGCCGAGCGGAGCGTCGGAGCGGCCTCGCAGCGCCATGCAGCGGTGCGTCCAGCCGCCGCCGCGCAGCCCACGCCAGCTCTCCGCCGGCACCTCGGGCACCAGGTCCAGACCGGCGGCCGAGACGATCGCCGCGCGCAGCTCCTCCCGGCCCAACGGGCGGTGGGCCAGCCCCGCCGAGGTCAGCGCCTTGCCGAGCCGGCCGATCCCGGCGGCCACCGTCCGGTGTACGCCGGTCAGCCCGCCGCCCCGACTCACCGCCTCGACCCGGGCGTCGCGGACGGTGAGCCGCAGCGCCACCCAGACGGTCCGGTGCGCCGCCGGCGGCGCACCGGGTGCCGGATACCAGACCAGCGTGTGCGCGACGACCTGGGCCCGGGAGACCGGGGCGTTGAAGTCCGCGAGCACGCCCAGCGCGCGGTCCACAGCGGACGCGTCGACGGAGCCGACCGCCGCGCCGGTGGCGGACTGCAGGGCGACGGCGGCGAACCAGCCCTGGTCGTCGCGCCCGATGCCGAGCCGGGTGCCACGGTCGGTCAGCTCGATGATGCTCAGCTCGGGGGCGAGCGCCGCCAACCGCGGGTCGCTCGCCGTGCCGTCGGCCAGCGCGGCCGACGCCCGCTCGCCGCGACGCCGCAGCCGACGCCGCAGGAGCAGGTCCTCGAACCACCAGCGGCCACCGCGACGGGCGAAGACCGCCAGGACGACCAGCAGCGCCACCGCGCCCACCGCGGCGAGCAGCCAGCTGGGCCCCGCCGTGGCGGCCCAGACGCCGATCACGCACAACTCCAGTACGACGAGCTGCCCGACCAGCACGGGACCGACCCGTCCACGGCCGGGTCGTTCGGCCGGCGGCGTCAGCCGGGTCGGAACGTCGACAGGGTCCGTGACCGCTCGGGCGGGTGGCGCCTGAACCTGCGTCATCGCTGACTGTCCCTCCTGCACGGTACGACTCTGCGCCGGGTCTCCTCCGGAGCCGGCCACGAGCGGTGGTCCCAAGGAAGCACCGTCGGCCCCTTATCGTAGGGAAGCCCGCGACGGCACCCTGCCCCTGATCGTCGTGGAAACACCCCGCCGGAGGTAAGTCATGCGGACCCGCCGCGATCAGGTGCAGGCGTACCGCTTCGTCACCCGCCGCATCGTCTCCGCCTTGCTGTCGGGCGACCCGGAGACCACCAACCTGCCGATGCGACGGCTCGGCATGGCCGTCTTCGGCAGTGTCCTCGCCGCGGCCATCGTGCTCGGCGGGGTGGGCGCGTACGGCCAGTTGACCGGCGGTGCGGCGCCGCTGGACGACAAGACCCTGGTCATCGAACGGGAGACCGGCGCGACGTACGTGTTCATCGAGGGGAAGCTGCACCCGACGCTGAACTACACGTCGGCGCGCCTCATCGTGAACGACGCGGCCGCCGAGGTGCGGACGATGTCCCAGGCGTCGCTGCGGGACCGGCCCCGGGGCGTGACCGTCGGCATCGTCGGCGCACCGGACGCCCTGCCCGACCGCAAGTCGCTGACCGGGCTGCCGTGGTCGGTCTGTGACGTGCCCGACCCGGTCGACCGGCAGCGCTCCAGCACCCGGCTGGTGATCGACCGGGCGCTGCCCGGCGGCACGCCGCTGGGCGACCGGGGGGTGCTGGTCTCGGTGGACGACCAGCGCTACCTCATCACCAACAACAGGCGGCTCCAGCTGCTCGACCCGGCCCGCACGATGACGGCGCTGCGGATGGCCGGCACCGAGCGACTCCAGATCGGGCAGCAACTGCTCAACGCCGTGCCGGCCGGGCCACCGCTGCGCAGGATGTCGCTGGCCGGTGAGGGCGGGCCCAGCAACCGCACGGTGGCCGGAAAGTCGTACAACGTCGGTTCGGTGTTCAAGGCTGCCGGGCGACACTACGTGCTGACCCGGGACGCGCTCGTGCCGATCAGCGAGATCACCGCGTTGCTCCAGACCAGCGGCAGCGGTCGGATCACCGACATCACGCCGAACGACGCCAGCGAGGCGTTCGAGGAGCAGCGGATCGAGGAGGAGGGGTTGCCGCCGACGGTGCCCGCCCTCTACCCGGCCCAGCCCGGTCAGACGACGGTGTGCGCGACGTATCGCAAGGGCAGCGCGGGTGGTCCGCCGACCACCACCCTGGAGGTGTTCGACCGGGTGCCGGATGAGCTGACCGACAGTGATCCGGGGCTGGTGCCGGTGCGGCAGACCGGGCGCGACGCCGTACGCACCGCCGAGGCGGTGCTGCTGCCCGGCGGCAAGGGTGTCATCGCGCAGGCCTCACCGGGTGCCGGGACCAGCGGCTCCGGTGCCGCCGGTGCGACGATCTACCTGATCAGCCCGCAGGGCATCCGGTATCCGCTCGGCTCGGCGGAGACGCTGGAGGTGCTCGGCTACGGCGGGGTCACCCCGCTGGCGGTGCCCGGTTCCCTGCTCGCGCTGATCCCGACCGGGCCCACCCTGAAGCGCGAGGACGCGTTCGCCGTCTTCGCTCCCGACGGGCCGGCGCCGGCCGCGCCACCGTCGGCCGCACCGAAGTCGGCCTCGCCATCGGCGGCACCGCCCTCGGGCTCGCCGTCAGCCACGCCATCGTCCCGGTCGCCGTCCGCTGGTCCACCGTCGGGCTCGACACCGTCGGCTCCGGCGAGCGGCGCACCGGCGAGCGGCGGGGCCGGCGGCGGGGGGTCGGCGGAATCGACCGACGCCGACGGCTGAGCAGCTTGGACGGGTCGCCCGGAGTCGCACGGGTGGACTAACCTTGATGTCGCTGACGGTTGTCAACCAGAACGACGGGGATGTTGCCATGGCCGGGCGTACGGAAGTCGACCTGTTGTCCCTTGAGGACTTCCACGATCACCTGGCGTCTCGGTTGAGCCAGGCCGAGTCGGTGCTGCGCAAGCTCAACACCGAGATGCAGTGCCGCCCTCCGGCGCTGGGCTCGTTCTTCGACGCCACCGACAAGGCGCGTCGCTACAGCGAGGTCCACCAGTCCTACGTGGAGCAGGCCGAGCGCATCCGACAGGCGGTGCTGGCGGCTCAGCAGGCGACGAGCACGATCCTGAGCAACTACCGCACCGCCGAGGCGCGTAACGCGGCCAACGCCGACGACGTCACCGCCGCGCTGAACCCGGTCGACCGGGCGTTCCAGCCGAAGGAGGACGGGCGTGTCTGAGTACACCCAGCGCTACCAGGGCAGCAGCCACCAGCAGCTGTACGACGGCCTGATGGCGGGCAAGCCGGAGCAGGTCGAGGGCGTGGCCGCCCAGTGGGCCGAGCTCAAGGGCATCCTCGACGGCCTCGGCCGGGAGCTGAGCGGCGACCTCGACAAGCTCGCCAACACCTGGACGGGTTCGGCGGGTCGGGAGTTCCACCGGCGCCTCAGCCTGATCGTCGCCCACACCGATGCGTTGGGCGAGGGGATGGCCGGCGTCAAGCAGGGGTTGACCATGATGGCCGACCACCTGCGGGCCGCTCACAAGCAGGCCGAGAGCCCGGAGGAGACCGACGACAACGACAAGGCGATCGGCGGTGCGATCAAGGGTGGCGCGGTCTTCGGTCTTACCGGTCTGATCGTCGGGGGCATCGCCGGCCACCAGCAGGACAAGGCCGAGCAGGAGAAGGCCCACCAGCGGATGGTGAACCTGGTGGCCGATCTGGCCAGCAGTTACGACATCTCCACCTACGACCGGGTGGTCGAGCCGCCTCCGCCGGACCCGGACACGCCGACCACCGCCCGCAAGGATCCGACGACGCCGCAGAGCGTCTCGGCCATCGCCAGGGTGACGAGTGGCCCCAACACCGGCACTCACACCGCGCGCACGGGTGACGCGACCATCTCGACGCCGGACCGCGCCGCCGAACTGCCGGGCCACGGTTCCGGCACTGACGAGGTCGGCGCGGGCACCGGTGGCAGCCCGGCTGTGGGCACCGGCCCGGTCGGCGCCGGCAGCGTCATCCCCAGCGGCGGCACCTCTCTCGCCGGGGCGGACCCGGTGGTCGGCGGCGCGCTGTTGGGCGGGGGTGTCGCCGGGTTGGCGGGTCTGTCCACGCCGGCGGGCGCGCCCGCCGCGACGAGCACCGGCCCCGGCCTGCTGTACGGAGCGTCGGGCGGGGCACCGGCCGGCGGGGTGTTGCGCAGCGGCGCGCTCGCCGGCTCGGGCAACGCGGCCCCCGCGTCGGCTCGGCCGGCCGGTGGTGCGGCGTCCCCGGCGGAGAGTCGCGCCGCCAACGGCGTCGGGCGCAGCATTGACGGTCAGCGCGGCGGGGCCGGCGGCCGGGCGGCTGTGGCCGGCGGCAACGCCCGACCGGGGTCCGGCGGCGGCCGTCCCGGTGTGCTCGGTGGGCACGGTCGGGGGCAGGACGACGACTCCGACGAGCGGCTGACCTGGTTGACCGAGGACGAAATGGTGTGGCAGGGCGACGAGAAGCCCGCTCCCCCGGTGCTCGGCACCGGCAACTGACCACGGTCCGCCACCGGCGGGCCCGCACCACCGGCGACGCCACCCGGACCACGCGCGGTGCCCCCGATCGGACCTGATCCGGTCGGGGGCACCGCCGTTTCCGGCTCCGGTCGGCGGCGTCCACAGTGCCCATGGTGGTGGCTGTCACGCCAGCGTTGCCCGTCGCCGTGCTGCGGTTCGCCAGCGCTGGCGATAGGTTGGTCGGGTGTCGTCCGCAGCTGCTGTCCGCCCGGTTCGGTGGGCTGTGCTGCGGTCACTGCGGGAACTGACCCGCCTGGCGGTCACCGCGCTGGTGCTCGCGGTCGGCCTTGGTGCCGCTCTCTCCGCGTCCCCACCGCCCGCCCCCACGCAGCTGCGGCCCAGCGCCGTGAGCAGTCGGGTGACGAGTGTCCGCCCCGACGCCAGCCCGGCCGTCGAACGGGCCAGCCGGCCCGCTGTCGCCCCGCCGGTTGGCACGCGCGACACCGCCACTGCCGACACCGCCGCCGCGACCGGTCCGGTCGCGGCGCTCCTGGCGTACGTTCCGGCCATCGATCCCGGCCGTGACACTCCCGCGCGACGCGGCCCGCCCGCCCGCTGAGCCAGGCCCGGCGACCCCCGGGGCCCGATCCCGGCTGATCCCGTACGGCACCTGAGTTGGCCGTCGACGGGACGACCCCGCCACCGGGCCGACCGGTGCTGCCGCGCCCTCCTGCCGCCCGTCGATACCCGCCTTCGACCGCGAGGTGCTGATCATGCAAACCGTCCTCTCCGCCGTCCTGCCGGACCTCTCCCGGGCCGCCGTCATCTGGCTGAGCCTGCTCGGGGTGGTCGCTGTCGCCGTCTCCGCGCTGCTGCTGCGGCCGGGCCGGTTCCGCTTCGATCCGGGCGCCCGGATCCGCCGCGCCGCCATGCCGAGCCAACTGGAACAGGCGCAGGAGGAGCGGGAGCAGAGCCGCTACGCGCAGGAGGTCGCGGTGGCCGCGGAACGGGCGAGCACCACGGTGCGGCGTCGCCGGGCGGAGTGGGTGGCCGCGCAGGAGGAGGTCGAGGCGGCCTGGTCGGCGTACGAGGCGGCCGAGGCTGGCGTGCGGCGGCTCGACGCGGCGGCCGCGATGCCGCTGCCGCACACCGCACGGACTCCCGCCGAGTACGCCGACCGCGAACGCTACCTGCACCGGGCGGCCCTGGACGCGTACTGGCGGCGGGAGCTGTCGGTGGAGCAGCTCAGCGACGTCTTCGCGCATCGCGACGGCTGGGACCCGCGACTGCACCCGGTCGAGCAGGAGCTGGTGCTCCAGCGGGCGATCCGGGACAACCTGGCGGCCAGGCACGCCGCGGCCCGCGAGCGGGAGCAGGCCGCGTGGCGGGCGGCGGAGTTGGCGGTGGCCGCGGCTCGGAGTCTGCGCGAGGAGGCGCACGCGGCGACCGGACGGCGGGTCGCCGAGTCGGCGTCGGTGCTGCCGCTGAGCGAGGTTGCCCGACCGTTGGGCGCGCAGGCCCGGGAGAACGTGGAGCAGACCCGGGAGAACAAGGTGACCGCCCGCGGCCGCGCGACGGTGCCCGCGTTCTGAGCCCGGCGGGTTCATCTGGGTTAGCGTGACGGCATGTCCCGACAGGCGTGGGTCCTCGTGGTGGTCGCCGGCATCCTGGCGCTGGCCACACTGGTCGGTGCCGTGGTGCTGGCGGTGCGGGTGGTGCGTACCCGGCGGATGCTGACCGGGCTCGGCGCGGGCGGCAAGGTCGCCTTCTACGGGGCGCTGATCTACACGATCTTCCCGGTCGACGTGCTGCCGGACCCGATCTACCTGGATGACATGGGGGTGCTGGCCGCCGCGTTGATCTATCTGACCCGGCTGGTGCACCAGCGGCGGGCGGCTGGTCGCCAGCTGCCCGGTCAGCCGGACGCCCCACCGAACCCGGAGCGGGCCCGCCGCCGCGTGCGATGATCCAGGTCGGTTCGGGGACGGGGGACGGGCATGGCGGGCGATCATCGGTTGGACCTGCACGATGAGCGTGTTGCCGCCTTTTGCGCGGAACGGCACCTCGCGACGCTGACGACAGTGCGTGCGGACGGCACCCCGCACGTCGTACCGGTCGGGGTGACCCTCGACCCGGCGGCCGGGCTGGCCCGGGTGATCACCTCCGGCACCTCCCGCAAGGCCCGCCAGGTGGCGGCGGCCGGCCCGGAGGGCGCGGCGGTGGCAGTGTGCCACGTGGATGGCCGCCGCTGGTTGACCGTCGAGGGTCGCGCCGTGCTGCGGTCGGATCCGGCCGCCGTGGCGGAGGCGGAGCGGCGGTACGCCGAGCGGTACCGGACACCGCGCCCGAATCCGGAGCGGGTGGTCATCGAGATCACCGTGACCAGGCTGTTGGGCAGTCTCTGAGCGGAGCGTTCGTCCCCGATGACCGGTTCGGGCCGGCCGGGAGGTTGTGCCGTCCCCGGTGCCCACAGCCGGCGGAATTCTCGGTGAAGCAGAGCGGTTACGCAGTCGGTACGCCCTGGGCCGAGACCACCGATGGTCGGCCCCTGTGTTGCGCCGAGCGCCATTCCCGGTGCTGCCGCCGTCCGCCTGCCGGAGGCGCCAACCCCCGAACGGAGACTCGACAATGAACCCGATCGTCCAGAAGAGCGGCCTGTCCGTCGCCGGCCTGCTTGTCGCCGGTGGCTGCGCCCTCGGCCCGGCGGTGGCCGCGCAGGCCGCCCCGGCGCCGGCCGCCCCGGCGTCGTCGAGCCAGAACGACAGGCACGCCGAGCGGATCCTCGGCGTCGACTACCAGGCCCAGCCGAACTTCTACTACTGCGGCCCGGCCGCGACCCGGATCGCGCTGTCCGCCCAGGGCAAGGCGCTCTCCCAGGACGAGGTGGCCCGACTGCTCGGCACCACCGAGGCGGGCACCCCCTCGGCCCTGGACACCACCCGGGTGCTGAACGAACTGACCGGCGGCAAGTACCGGACCACCGAGATCCGTGATTCGGTGGCCCGCCCGGACCAGGTCGAGCAGTTGCGCCGGGACGTGCTGGCCGCCGTGGACGCCGGCCGGCCGGTGGTGGCGAACATCAAGGGCACGACAGTCGACACCGACGGCAACCCGCACTCGTACGAGGGCGGCCACTACCTGACCCTGGTTGGCTACCGCGACGGCGGTGACACCATCCGGGTCGCCGACCCGGCCGACCCGGCGGTGGGCGAGTACTGGATGAGCCTGCCCAAGGTCGCCAACTGGATCGCCGAGCGCGGCTACTCCTCCTGACCGTGACGGTTCACCGGGCCGGCCTCTCCCGTGCGGGGAGGCCGGCCCGGTTCTCGTTACGGCTCCGCGCGGCGAGGTGTGCGCGCCGACGGGCCCGGGCGGCCCGCGTCGGTCGGGTCCGGTGCAGCTCTCGCCGAACCGGCGGGTGGATCTCCGCCTCGCCGGCACCGGCCGCCCGGCGCACGATCCGGTTCGCGTCCACGGGTTCGCAACCGGCGGCCCGGAGCAGATCGCTGGCGGCGGTACGCAGTCCGGTGACGAGGGATTCGCCGAACGAGTGGACCCCGCTCTCCGAGGCCCGCCCGGCCAACTCGGCGCACTGCTCGACCAACTGGCGGGTGCACCGGGGGTCGTCACCGACCCTGCACTCCGTACGCATCACCACCACCGCCTGGCCCAACCGACGCATCGCCTCCGGCAGCTCCGCCGGGATCGGCTCGTCGTACTGCAGCGCCGTGGTCGACCAGCGGGCCATGGCACGGCTGTCCAGCAACAGCCGCTCCAGGTGAGCGGCGCTGCGGGCGTACCGGTGGTACTGCTGCCGGCGGTGCCAACGGACCGGAGCGATGGTGACCACCTCCTCGGCGCCGCTGAGCGCGTCGTGCAGCCGGCCCAGGTCGTCATCGGTGCCGCGCAGCCGCTCCAGGACGCCCAGGGTCCGGGCACCGTCGCGGTCGCGCAGCGCCTGCGCCAGCTCGGCGAGTTGTTCGCAGACGATCGTGAAGATCGGCGCCGCGGCCCGGTCCAGCACCCGCATCGGGTTGACCGGCAACAACAGGGCGACCACCACCAGGCCGACCGCCCCGCCGACGAGCGCGTCGAAGATCCGGGGCAGCTCCAGGCCACGTTCCATCGGTGCCAGCGTGGCGATCAGCACCGCGGTACCACCGGCCTGACCGACCAGCGGGCCACCCTTCCCGGCCACCAGCAACGCGGCGGCGATGGCCAGCGCGACGACCACGCCGGTCTGCCACGGCCCCGAGCCGAGCAGGAATCGCAGCGTGTCGCCGATGATGATGCCCAGGGCCACGCCGGCCAACAGCTCGAAGGTGCGCCGGGCCCGCTGCCCGATGGCGGTGGCGATCGTACCGACGGCGGCGGCGGGAGCGAAGACGTGCGATCCCTGGCCGAGCAGGCTGTCGGCGAGGAGGGCGGCGATCGCCGCGGCCAACCCGGACTGGACGGAGATCACCAGGGTGATCTCCCACTGCCGGGCTCGGATCTTGCCGGCCTGCCCACCACGGTGCCGAACCCGCCGAACCGTCCGCTCGGCGGTCTCGTCGAGCCGCGACCGTCGGAGGTCGGCGGGTGGGCGGTCGTCGGCCATGGCGGCGGTTACCCCGGCAACGGCGGGGCAATCTCGGCGGCTGGGCAAGCCGTCTCCCGGCGAGCCCCAACGACACCCCCGAACACATCGTCAACCATTGGTTTGCGCAGCCCCGTGGGGGTACCAGAGCCACACACCTCCCACCGATCCGCAACCGGTAAGGGGCCGTCACATGACCAATCCACCGACCGCCGACGACCACGACGCCGTCGACATCCTGGTCTCCGACCACCGGGAGATCGAGGCAGTCCTCGTCGAGTTGGCGACCCGGCAGGGCACCCCCGAGCACCGCCGGCACCTCGTCGACGTGGTGATCGCCGAACTCGTCCGCCACTCGGTGGCCGAGGAGGCGTACGTGTATCCGATCGCCCGCAAGGTACTGCCCGACGGCAACGAGATCGCCGACCGCGAGATCGCGGAGCACGCCGACGCCGAACGAACCATGAAGGAGTTGGAGTCCACCGACGCGTCCGCCCCCCGCTTCGACGAGCTGCTCACCCAGTTGACCGCCATCGTGCGCGGTCACGTGGCGGAGGAGGAGAAGGAGCTCTTTCCGCGGCTGCGCGCGGCGACCGCCCGGGAGGAGCTGGTCGAGGCGGCGGCCAAGGTGACGGCGATCAAGGAGATCGGGCCGACCCGGCCACATCCGGGAAGCCCGGACCATCCGCCGGCGAACAAGCTGATCGCACCCGGCATCGGCCTGGTCGACCGGCTACGCGACGCGTTGAGCGGCCGGCCCACCTCGATGGACGAGCTACACCACAAGCGACAGCGCTGACCCGCGCACCGGGTGGACCGGGCGCTCCCGGGTCGCCGACGCGGCCCGGGAGCAGCGCGGGTCAGCGGACCTGGTCACCCTCACCGGTACGCGCCTGGGCCTGGTCCACGCCCTTGTCGATCTGGTCGTCGTACTTGCCGCCGGTGCGCTTGTCGGCCATCTCGCCGGCCTTCTCCGCGCCCTGGTCGACCTGCTTGTCGTGCTTGTCCGCGAAGTCCTTGGCCTTGTCCATGAAGTCACCCACGGCGTTCCTCCTCAGTCCGGTCCGTCCCCTTCGCGTTCCCTCGACCCGACAGCGCAAACGCCGCCGTCGCGGGGGCGATTGGCGAACACCCACCCGCGTCACCCCGGCCGGCGTACGATCCGCGCGGGCGCCGGCCGGTCATTCGGGTGTCGCGGCACGACCGACCGGGTACCGACCTCGTCGAGATCGAGGAGGACCGACATGGCCGCAGAGGAACCCGGAGCGACAGGCGGCCCCGGGCCGCGCCAGACCTGGACGGCGTTGCCGTGGC
Organism: Micromonospora parva; assembly: GCF_040649675.1. Taxonomy (NCBI): domain Bacteria; kingdom Bacillati; phylum Actinomycetota; class Actinomycetes; order Micromonosporales; family Micromonosporaceae; genus Micromonospora; species Micromonospora parva. The sequence continues at coordinate 169,056 of NZ_JBEZFX010000012.1, forward strand.
TGGTCCGAACCGCGGTGTTGTGGAGCGCCTGCCTGGTGGTGGTCGCCGCCGGGCTCTATCTGCTGGGCAAGATCGCCGTCCTGTTGGCGCCGCTGGCCATCGCGCTGGCCGCCACCATCTTCCTCACCGCGCTGCTCGATCCGGTCCTGCTGCTGCTGCGCCGGTTGCGGCTGCCGGCGGCGCTCGCCGCGCTCTGCACGGTCCTGCTGCTGCTCGGCATCCTGGTCGGCGTCGGCGCACTGGTGTGGAACCTGACCGCCAGCCAGTTCGACCAGCTCAGCCAGGAGTTGACGCAGGGGGTGGATCGCAGCCGCGACTTCGTGACGTCCACGCTGCCGGTCAGCGAGGCACAGCTGGACCGGTTGGTGGACCAGGCCCGGCAGGGGCTCAGTGGCAGCTCTCCGGACCCGGTGGCCGGCGCCCGGACCGTCACCGAGGTGTTCGGCTCCGCGCTGCTGGCGCTGGTGCTGCTCTTCTTCCTGCTCAAGGATGGCCGGTCGATGTGGCACTGGGTGCTGTCGCGGGTGTCCGGCCCGAACCAGCCGGTGCTGGCCGAGGCCGGCCGGGCCGGTTGGCAGACGTTGGGCGCGTACAGCCGGGGCACCATGTTCATCGCCGCTGTCGACGCGCTGGGCATCGGGTTGGCTCTCGTGGTGCTCCAGGTGCCCCTCGCCCTGCCGCTGGCGTTGATCACGTTCCTCGGCGGGTTCGTGCCGATCATCGGGGCGACGGTGGCGGGCGCGGTGGCGGTGCTGGTGGCGCTGGCCGCGAACGGTCCCACCACCGCCCTGCTCACCCTCGCGGCGGTGATCGCCGTCCAGCAGATCGAGGGCAACCTGCTGGAACCACTGGTCATGAAACGGCAGGTCCGGCTGCATCCGGCGGTGATCCTGGTGGCGGTCACCGCGGGCACGCTGATCGCGGGGATCGCTGGCGCCTTCGTCAGCGTCCCGATCACCGCAGTCCTCTGGAGGGTCATCGACACCGTCCAACAGCGCCGCTCGGCCTCGGCCCTGCTACCCACGCAGTGATCATCGACTGAGGTGCGCGGTGAACCAGGCGGCGGCCTGGTCGGCGACCTGCTCAAGGGTGCCCGGCTCCTCGAAGAGATGGGTGGCGCCGGGGATCACCCGCAGCTCGCCGGCCTCCCCCAGCTCGGCCAGCGCCTGCTCGTTGAGCGCGATCACCTCTTCGTCCAGCCCGCCCACCAACAGCAACGTCGGGGTACGCACCTGGGCCAGCGCGTCCCCGGCCAGATCCGGCCGACCACCCCGGCTGACCACGGCAGCCACCCGATCGGCGCGCGACGCCGCCGCGACCAGGGCAGCGGCAGCACCCGTACTGGCCCCGAACAGGCCGATCGGCACGTCGCCGGCCGGACGCCCGGTGGCGAGCCAGTCGACGATCCCGGCCAGCCGGCTGGCCAACAGCCCGATGTCGAAGCGCAGTTCGGCGGTTCGCGTGTCCACCTCGTCCTCGACCGGGGTGAGCAGATCCACCAGCACGGTGGCGAGCCCACTGTCGTTCAGTGTCCGGGCCACCGACACGTTGCGCGGGCTGTGCCGGGAACTGCCACTGCCGTGCGCGAACAGCACCACGCCGACCGGCTGGGCGGGCAGCGTCAGGTCGGCGGGGAGCTGGGCCTCCCCGATCGGCACCATCACCGTGCTGCGCTGCTCGTCCATGCCTCACCTCCGGGTGCTCACCGGTGCTGCGCGTACCCGGCCCGGCGCGCGCCACGCACGCCGGGGCGGTGTCACCGCCGGGCCGTGGGCGCGCCCGCCGGGCCGCGTTTGCCCGCTGGGGCGTCGGGTACGCGACGAGCGACCGCAGACCGTGTCGGCGCCACCGCGCCCCGACGGATCGCGAGGATCGCCATGGCCAAGCAGCAGATCTCCCGGCAGCAGCAGCTGACCGAGCAGGCCCAGCGGGAACAGGACGCCGAGCGTAACCAGGACTTCGGGGACCAGGATTTCGGCGACCAGGCCGCGTCGGCCCGGCTGCCCGACGACCCGAAGGCGGCGGCGCCCAGGGACGCGATCGGCCGTCCGTCGACCGGCGAGCCGGTCTGATCGACCAGTGCGGGGTGGGGCGGGAACACTCCCGCCCCACCCGTCACTGTTCGCGCTCGGGCAGCCGCAGCAGCGGCGAGCGGCCCGGTGGCTGCTCGGGCGCGGGGCCGGACGGATCGGCCGGCGGCACCGGCACGGTCACCGGCTCGTCGCAGGTCACCCGCAGTAGCTGGTCGTGGTGGCGCAGCTCCACCACGTCGTCCGGGCCACCGTGGCGCAGCGAGTACGTCGTCTGGTGCGGTCGGACGTCCACCCGCAACGCCAGCCCGCGCCACTGCAGCGAGAACTCCAACCGGCTGAGCCGGCTGGAGAGCCGGGGGGCGAAGGACAGCCCGCCGTCGTGGTCCCGCAGACCACCGAACCCGCTGACCAGGGCGAGCCACGCACCGGCCAGCGACGCCATGTGTACGCCGTCGCGGGTGTTCTCGTTGAGGTCGTGCAGGTCCATCAGCGCTGCCTCACGCAGGTAGGTGTGCGCGAGTTCGGGGTGGCCCACCTCGGCGGCGAGCACCGACTGGGTGCAGGCCGACAACGACGAGTCGCGTACGGTGCGGCGCTCGTAGTAGAGGAAGTTGCGCACCTTCTCCTCGGGGGTGAAGGCATCCCCCCGCCAGTGCATGGCGAGCACCAGGTCGGCCTGCTTGACCACCTGCTTGCGGTACAGCTCGAAGTACGGGTAGTGCAGCAGCAGCGGGTACTTCTCCGCCGGGGTGTGGGTGAAGTCCCACTCCTGGAGCCGGGTGAAGCCCTCGACCTGCTGGTGCACGTCGAGTTCGTCGTCGTACGGGACGTGCATGGAGGTGGCGGCGTCCCGCCAGCTCGCGGCCTCCTCGTCGGTGACCCCGAGGTGGAACGCCTCGTCCCGGTAGCGCATCACCACGTCGGCGGCGGCGAGCAGGTTCCGCTGCGCCATCAGGTTGGTGTAGACGTTGTCGTTCTTCACAGCGGTGTACTCGTCCGGGCCGGTGACACCGTCGATGTGGAACCGCCCGTGCCGGTCGTGGTGGCCGATCGAGCGCCACAGCCGGGCGGTCTCCACCAGCAGCTCCAGCCCGATCTCCCGTTCCATCTGGGTGTCCCCGGTGACCATCACGTAGCGGCGCACCGCGTCGGCGATGTCGGCGGCGATGTGGAAGGCGGCGGTGCCGGCCGGCCAGTAACCGGATGATTCCGGGCCCTCGATGGTCCGCCAGGGGAAGGCGGCGCCCCGCAGGTTGAGCGTCTCGGCCCGTTCCCGCGCCGAATCCAGCGTGCTGTGCCGCCACTGCAACGCGCTGCGTACCGCGCTCGGCTGGGTGTACGTGAGCACCGGCAGGACGAACATCTCGGTGTCCCAGAAGGCGTGGCCGTCGTAACCGGGGCCGGTCAGCCCTTTCGCCGAGATCGGCCGCTGCTCGGCGCGCGCGCCGGCCTGCAACACGTGGAAGAGACCGAACCGGACCGCCTGCTGCACCTCCGGGTCGCCCTCGACCAGCACGTCGGAGGCGTCCCAGAACGCGTCGAGATAGTTGCGCTGCTCCCGGTGGAGCCCGTCCCACCCGTCCAGCCGGGCGCCGGCCAGTGCCGCGCCGACCTGGTCGCGCAGCGCCGGCAGTGACCGGCGACTCGACCAGCTGTACGTCAGGTACTTGATCACCCGCAGCTTCTCGCCGGGCTTGAGCACGCAGGCGATCGTGGTGCGCACCCAGTCCTGGTAGCCCTCTGACTCGATGGTGGTGTGGTCCGGGCCGTGCACCTCGTGCTCCATGGCGGCGGCGACCCGGAGACCGGAGACCTTGGTGCGGTGGATCAGCTGCCCGCCGTCGGGGGTGGTCAACTCCTCCTCGGCCAGCAGCGGCGACTCCAGCACCGCCGCGACCCGGGGGTCCTTGCTCTGCGCGGGCAGCGACTCGTTTGCCACCAACTCGGATTGCACGATGAGCCGCAGCGGGCCGTCGACGGCCTCCACCTCGTAGCTGATGGCGGCCACGGACCGCTGGGTGAACGAGACGAGGCGGGTGCTGCGCACCTTGACCTCACGGCCGGCGGGCGAGCGCCAGTGCAGTTCCCGGTGCAGCGTCCCGGCTCGCATGTCGAGGATCCGCTCGTGGGCGAGCAGCTCGCCGTAGCGCACGTCGAGCGGTTCGTCGTCGACGAGCAGCCGGATCAGTTTGCCGTTGGTGACGTTGACGATGGTCTGCCCGGACTCGGGGAAGCCGTAGCCCGCCTCGGCGTACGGCAGCGGGCGCAGCTCGTAGAACGAGTTGAGGTAGGTGCCGGGCAGGCCGTGCGGCTCGCCCTCGTCGAGGTTGCCCCGCAGGCCGACGTGCCCGTTGGAGAGCGCGAAGACCGACTCCGACTGGGCCAGCACGTCCATGTCCAGCCGGGTCTCCCGGACGTGCCACGGCTCGACCGGATAGGCGCGCTCACGAATCATGCGGAGCCCCGTTCGGTGGCGGTGGGGGTGGGCGTCGGTGGGTCGGCGACGTCGAGCAGGTCGGCGAGGTCCGTCACGACGATGTCGGCGCCGTGGGCGAGCAGCTCGTCAGCCTGCCCGACCCGGTCGACGCCGATCACGTAACCGAAGCCACCGGCGCGGCCGGCGGCCACCCCGGAGAGCGCGTCCTCGAAGACGGCGGCCTGTGTCGGGTCGACGCCGAGCAGCCTGGCCCCGGCGAGGAAGGTGTCGGGGTGTGGTTTGCCGCGCAGTCCCTGGGCGCGGGCGACCAGCCCGTCGACCCGGGCCTCCAGCAGTGACTCGAATCCGGCGGCGGCGACCACCTCGGCCCCGTTCGCGCTCGCGGTGACCACGGCGCGGTGCAGCCCGGCGGCGGTCGCCGCCTTCAGGTAGCGCACCGAGCCCGGGTAGACCTCGACGCCGGCGCTGCGCAGACGGTGCAGCAGCAGGACGTTCTTGCGGTTGCCCAGGCCGTTGACGGTTTCCGCCTCAGGCGGGTCGTCCGGGTCGCCTTCGGGCAGCACGATCCCCCGGGAGGCGAGGAACGACCGGACGCCGTCGGCCCGGGGCCGGCCGTCGACGTAGCGGTTGTAGTCCGGGCCGGGATCGAACGGTTGGAACGGCGTGCCGGAGGCCGCGGCGCGCTGGCGGAGAAACTCGTCGAAGGTCTGCGTCCAGGCGGCGTTGTGTACGCGGGCGGTCTGCGTCAGCACACCGTCCAGATCGAAGAGACAGGCGGTCACGTGAGCAGGTAGGCCCAGCACGGTACGAATCTATCCACCCTGCTGGACCCGCAAACCCATTTTCCGCCGCCCCGAGGCGGTTCAGTTCGGTCGCAGCGTCCAGATCACTGTCATCACCGCGGTTGGCTTTCCGCTCTCGGTGGCGATCTCCACGGCGACCGGGAATTCCGGACGCTGCCCGGCCTCCAGCTCCTCGATCACCTCGGCGGCCGGCCGGCCGAGTCGCGCGGTGGCCAGCACCGGCCCCATCGCGAGTTTCCGGTAGGCGATGTCGGCCCGGACGGCCAACGGCACGGCCCGGTCGAGCAGCTGCCCGAAGGCGGCCAGCACGACCGCGCCGGAGGCCGTCTCGCCAAGAGTGAACATGGCGCCGGCGTGTGGCCCGCCGATGTGGTTGTGGGTGGCCGGCGAGTCGGGCAGCCGGACGACCGCCCGGACGCCACCCTCCGCCTCGGGTGCCACCTCGACGAACTCAAGTCCGAGCGTACGAGCGAACGGCACCGCTTCCAGAATGCCGGCCGCCACCTGGCGGGAGTCGATAGTCATGACCCGACGTTACTCACCGGTAACCAGGCCGGCAACCAGCGGAGATCCGCCGACCGGGCACCCTCAGAGGTTGGCGATGGTGCGCAGGATCTCCGCGTAGAAGTTTCCGTCGATGCTGCGGAAGAAGGCAAAGTCCTGACCCGGGTCACCGAAGAACGGCCGCAGCGTCCAGGCCAGTTGGGTGCCGACGAAACCGAAGAGCAGGATCCAGATGTAGAGCAGGGTCATGCTCGCCGGCCGCTGCGTCGGCTCGCCGCGTCGGATCGGAGCGTTGTCCCACGGGCGCTGCGGCGGGTAGCCGGGCGGGAACGAGGCACCGGCCGGCTGCCCGGTCCACTGCGCCGGAACCTGCGCCGGAGCTGGCGCGGTGGTCACCGCGCCGTTCGACGTCGACTCGGCCACCGCCGCCCCGGCCGGCACGGCCACCGCAGTGGCACTCTGACCGGCGGGCGGAGTGCCGACCGGCGTCGCCCCGGCGGGCACCGCGGCCGGCACGGCCTGGACCGGCGCCGGGGCGGTGACCTGCTCGGTGGCCTTGGCGGTAGGAGCCTCCGGCGCGAGCAGGCCGTGGTCGTTGAGCACCTGCATGCCGCCGGTCAGGAAACGCAACCCGACCAGCGCCGACAGGGTCAGGATCGCCACGTTGAGCAGCTTGAAGAACCCGTAGTCGTTGGCGGTGATCAGGAAGAACAGACTGATCGGCGCGAACGCCACAGCGAGCATCGAGGTGACGGTGATCGCCACCATCACCAGTGCCAACGACTGCCGCACCGAGAGCCGGGCGCCGAAGACCAGGTTGAACAGGTAGAGCGTGGGCAGGCAGATGGCCAGCGTGACCAGGAACAGCAGTGGCAGCTTCAACGCCGAGGTCAGCGCCATCAGCGGGCTGTGGAAGAAGCCCAACACCGCCCCGTAACAGGCCAACGCGATGGCGGAGCTGGTCAGCATCCGCCCGGTCAGGCCGTTGAGGTCACGCTCGGCCACGATCTGCTGCCAGATGCCCTCGCGATCGCGCAGGATGCGCTCGATCACGAGCGGGCTGGGACGGTCACCCGACACGGGGACCCCTCTCGATGCTCTTGCACTGTGGACTGGGTGGGCAGACGGTAGGGCACCGGGTGGCCGGTCCGCCACCCCGCTCCGGCGCGTCGTCAGCGCCACCCCACGTCGATCCGGTCGCCACGCTCGTCGAAGAAGTGCAACGCGTCCATCCGCACCGAGACGGCGAGCGGGTGACCGGCACTGACCGCCGGGTACGGCGCCAGCCGCACCGCCAGCTCCGCCGGCCGTCGGTGGTGACGGCCCGGATCGGGGAGCACGCTGGTCTGGACGCCGCCTGTCGCGGGCTCCTGCGCCTCCACCGGCTTGCCGGTGAGCCGCTGCATCACCGAGCCGAACCGGCGCAGGCCGCGCTGGCCGACCGGCGGCGGATCGAGCGGGGTGCCCATCTCGTCCACCATGATCGCGGTCGCGCCGATGTCGAGGAACGCCAATGACTCGTGCCCGTGATGCTCCAGGTAACGGATCCGCCCGCGCAGCACGTCACCGGGGCTGTCCGGGGCGACCGGGGTGAGCGCCTCGGCACGCATGCCGACCACGATCCGCTCACCGTGGTAGTGCGCCACCGCCCGACTGCGGATGTCGTTCCAGGGCAGGTAGAGCGACTGGTCGCCGAGGTTGAGCGTGACGTACCGGTCGAGGTGGACGTAGACCGACGCCTCCAGCAGGTTCATCCGTGGGCTGCCCAGGAACGCCGCCACGTACAGCGTCGCCGGCCGGCCGTACACCTGGGTCGGGGTGCCCACGTCCTGGAGCACGCCGCGGCGCATGATGGCCACCCGGTCGGCCATGGTGAGCGCCTCGGCCTGGTCGTGCGTGACGTAGACGGTGGTGACGCCCAGCTCACGGGTCAGGCCCGAGATCTCCGCGCGCAGCTCGGCACGAAGACCACTGTCCAGGTTCGACAGCGGCTCGTCCATCAGGAACAGGCCGGGCCGGCGGACGATCGCCCGACCCATCGCCACCCGCTGCCGTTGCCCGCCGGAGAGCTGACCCGGCTTGCGGGCCAGCACGTCACCGATGCCCAGCGCGCTCGCCACGTCGCTGACCCGCTCACCCCTCGGCTCGGGCTCGATCCCGGCCAGCCGCAGCGGGAACGCGATGTTGTCGCCAACTGTCATGTGGGGGTAGAGGGCGAAGTCCTGGAAGACCATGGCGATCTTGCGGTCCCGTGGGGGGAGGTCGTTGGCCAACTCGCCGTCGAGCATCACCGCGCCGGTGGTGGGTTCCTCCAACCCGGCGATCATTCGCAACACCGTCGACTTGCCGCACCCGGATGGCCCGAGCAGCACCATGAACTCACCGTCGTTGACATCGAGATTGATGCTGTCGACGGCAACAGTGCCATCCCGGAAAACCTTGGTCACATCCTTGAGCGTGACGGTGCTCACCGTCTTCCCCCCCAGCGCGTCGGCCGAACCCTCCAAGACTGTGACCAGGATCATGGCGTTAGCACATCGGGTAAACGTCTTATGTTCGATCGATGTCGCTGCTATTACACGACAGACGGCCGATCAGCAGTGCGTGGACCTCTCGCCGGGCTCCCCGAGGAACACCTGGCGCACCACCCGCTCCGCCGCCCGCCCGTCGTCCATTGTGCAGAACCGGGCCCGGAACTGCTCACGCGCCTTCGCTGCCGAGTCCGAGCGCACCGCATCGGTGCGGAACACATCGAGAAGGTCGGCGAAAGTGGCGGCCACCGCGCCCGGCGGCTCGGCGGTGACGTCGAAGTAGACACCCCGGGCCAGCCGGTACGCCTCCCAGTCCGGGGTGTAGAGCACGATCGGCCGGTCCAGCACCGCGTAGTCGAACATGGCCGACGAGTAGTCGGTGACCAGCACGTCCGCCACCAGGTAGAGATCCTCCACCCGCTGGTGGCCGCTGACGTCCCGCACCCGCTCCCAGTCCTTCGGCCTACCCGGACGTCGATCCCGGTCGTGGAAGTAGTGGCTGCGCATCAGCAACCGGCCCGAGTCCCCCAACGCCTGCACGAAGCGGTCCGGGTCGAACGGTGGCCGGTAGCCGGGCAGGTGCTCGCGGTGCGTCGGGGCGTACAGGACGACCTGCTCGTCGGGGTCGAGACCGAACTCTTCGCGGAGTCGGCGCACCTCGTCCGGACCGGCCGTGACCAGGCGGTCGTTGCGCGGGTACCCCACCTCCAGGGTCGTGTACGTGGCCGGATACGCCCGGTCCCACATCTGGGTGGAGAAGCTGTTGGCGCTGATGCTGTAGTCCCAGCGGTCCACCCGGCGCAGCAGCCCGGCGAAGTCCATCCGGCCCGCGCCGATCGGGTAGCGCTGCTGATCCAACCCCATCACCTTGACCGGCGTGCCGTGGTGGGTCTGCACGTGCACCTGTTCCGGTCGCTTGCGGACGAAGTCCGGGAAGTTGACGTTGTTGACCAGCCACCGGGCGCGGGCGAGCACCCGGTAGTACGCCGGCGTGCCGGCCACCACGTACTCCACCCCGGCCGGCACGGCGTCCACCCGGTCCCGGCGCACGATCCACACCCCGCGCACCCCCGGCGCCAACCGGCGGGCGACCTCGTAGATGGCCGCCGGGTTACAGGAGTAACCCCGGTACCAGTACGCGGCGTACACCGCGAGCGTCGGGTCGATGGGACGTCGCAACTCAGCCCGGTAGTACTCGCGCAGCAGCCCGTCGCGGGTCAGCCGGGCACCGCGCCGGGCGACCGGGCCGACAGTGCGCCGAGCGGTGCGGGCCCGCCGGCGGGCGGCGTCCCGGGCCCGGCTGGCCGCCCGCAACGCGCTGAAGGTACGCCACCGGCCGGTGGCGACGAGCTTGTGTTTGATCCCCTCGACCCCGTCGGGCACCGGATAGCCGCCGGGCGGCAGCCAACGCTCGTAGTCGGCGGTGATCTGCGCGAAGAAGGCCTCCCGCAGCTCCGGCGCGATCCGCTGACCGTTGCCGAGCACCGTCAGGTAGTGCCAGATCATCCGTTCGAAGACCGCCGGCCGCAGCGCCTCCGTCGCCGACCCCCACGAATCCATCAGATGGAAGACCCGGTGCCACTGCGGGAAGACCTCGAAGTGCCGGTCACCCCGGGTCCGGGTGATCGCGCCCGCGCGGCGTTGGCGGTAGTTGACACAGACCCGGTCCAGTACGCCGATCCGCCGCGCCGCCATCAGCACCGGGTAGCTGAACGAGACGTCCTCGTACCAGCCGGGCGCGAAGCGCAGCCCCAGGTCGACCAGGAACTCCCGACGGACCAGCCGGTTCCACGCGGTGTGCAGCAGGTGCATCGCCTGCGGCCGGTCCCGCAACCGGAAGGTGCCCGAGCCCGGTGACTCCGGAAACACCTCCGCCATCGCGCTGCGGGTGGCGGTGTTGTTCCAGTGGGTGCGGACGTGATCGACGAGCAGGACGTCCGGGCGGGTGACCCGCAACCGTTCGGCGACGTCGGTCAGACACTCCGGCGCCAGCCAGTCGTCGCCGTCGAGGAACCACACGTACTCGCCGACGGCCCGGTCCAGCCCGATGTTCCGGGCCGGACCGAGGCCGACGTTCTCCGGCAACCGGACCGAGCGGACCCGCTGGTCGCGGGCCGCGTACTCGTCGATGATGTCGCCGCTGGCGTCCGGCGAACAGTCGTCGACGGCGATCACCTCGATGTCGGTCTCCGGCTGACCGAGGATGGAGTCCAGGCATTCCCGCAGGTATCCCTGCACCCGGAAGGCCGGCACCACGAAGCTGATCAGGGTCATCCGGCCGTCCCTCCGTCAGCGCGGCGCGGCACCTCCAACGCCCGCCGGCGCGACCGACGCCCGCGCGCTACGGGCCGGTCGCACGAACCAGGCCAGGACGACGCTCACCACGAAAACCACGAGAAGGTACGCACCGAGTGTAGCCAGTCCGACACCCGCAATACCGACGATCGCCGCGAGCGCCACCAGCACCGAACGTCCCTCCCAGCCCAGCGTCGCCGCGTGCAGCGGCGGTGCCGCCTGCCGCTTCTCCAGCCGGGCGGTCAGGTCGTAGTGGTGCACGGTGAGCACGAAGACGTACCCGAAGATCAGCCAGCCGGGCACCCCGCCGACCACGCCGACGGCGATCGCGAACAGGTACTCGGCGGCCCGCAACGCCGCCGGGACCAGCCAGTCCAGCGGACCGTTGTGCGCCGCCCCGGCGCCCAGGCCGCCGACCAGCAGCACCAGCAGCGCGACCGGCACCGCCCACCGGAGCTGATCGGGCGCGTCGTTCAGCAGCGCCCCGACCAGCAGCACCGCCGGGCCGAGCGCGGCGATCACCGCCAGGGTCAGCGGCCCCATCGGGCGCAGCACCGGCAACCAGCGGGCCAGCGGGCCGTCGTCGCGGTGCAGGGTGGCGTCGACAGTGTCCAGCACCGGCACCCACATCCAGCGGGCCCGCAGCGTCCGCAGCGCACCGGTGTACGCGAACGCCAGCACCCCCCAGACCAGCACGGCGATCAGGCTGACCAGCGGGTTGAACAGCGCCACGGTCAGCGCGATCAGCGCCCACCGCTCACCGATCGGGAAGACCACGGTCCGCTTCAGCCAGTACGACAGCGAACCGGTGTCCGCCTGCACCCGGGTCGACGCCGCGTTGAGCCGGTCACCGATCCCGCCGCTGGCGTTCGTCGCCGTACGCGGCCGACGGGCCGCCTCGTCGTGCAGCACCCCGTACCAGGTGTCGGTCATGTGCCGGACGGTCTGCAACGTCATCGCGGCGATCGCGAGCGCCCACCCGTTACCCAGCCCGGCGTGGCTCACCCCGAAGCCCAGACCGGCGTAGACCACGTACTCCTTGGCCCGGTCCGCCATCGTGTCCAGCCAGCCGCCCCAGGCGCTGAAGTGCCGGGTGTAGCGGGCCAGTTGGCCGTCCACGCAGTCCAGTACGAAGCCGAGATAGAGCAGCACCGCGCCACCGACCAGCGCGGGTCGCCCACCGACCCCGAACAGTACCGCCGCCGCCAGCGCGAAGAGCACCGAGATCACCGTCACCCCGGTCGGGGTGAGCCGGAGCCGCGCCGACAGCCGGACCAGGTACGGCGACCAGGTGCTGACGAAGTAGGTGGAAAAGAAGTCGTCCTTCTCCTTCACCGACAACCGCAGCTCGGCCCGGTCCTCGTCGACAGCGGTCACCGCCGCCTCGGCAACGGCCAGCCCGGCCGTGTCCTCGACCCGGTGCGCGACGAGCAGGCGTACCCGCTGGGCGAAGATCAGGGTGCCGAGCGCCGCGAGGCCCGCGAAGAGCCGGTCCACGGCGGGCCCGGGGGCACCGGCCGCGGCCGACCCGCCGGCCCCGGCGGTCGTCGGCAGCGGAGCCACGTCGCCGACCGGACCGATCGGGGCGGCGACGGGGAGCATTCCGGACGCGGCGGCCCGGGCGGCGGCCGCGAGGGTCGGCAGGTCGTCCACGCCGACCCGCAGCGCACCGCCGAACACGCCGGTGGCGTCCCCGTCGAGGGCGTCCAACGCGCCGGCGTCGACCACCTGGCCGCGCTCCTCCCGGACGGCGGTCCGACCGGGCACCGGCGGGTCGCCGAGCACCAGCGCCACAGTCGGCCCCACCGGGCTGGTGGCCAGGTGCCGCAGGACGGCGGTGTGCGCGACCAGGTCCGTTCCGGTGATCAGCACCGGGGCGGTCGCGGTGGCGACCAGGTCGGTCAGCTCGTCGAGGGTGGCGGCGAAGCGCACCTCGTCCGCCCCGGCCCGGCGCAACTGGGCGGCCAGTCGGTCGGCCAGCGGCTCACCGGTCGCCGTGGTCAGGCCCGCCGCGGATGGTCCGGCGGCGAGCACGATCGCGAGCGTCACCGCGGGACCGCGGCGTGGTACGCGTCGAGCGCCTCGGCGATGGTGCCGTCGAGCGTCAACCGGCCCGCGTCGAGGTACAACCCCCGACGGCAGAACCGGGTCAGGTCCTTTTCGTTGTGTGACACCAGCACCAGCGTGCGCCCCTCCCCGAGCAGACGATCAATCGTCGCGTAACACTTCTTGCGGAACTCCGCGTCCCCGACCGCGGTCACCTCGTCCATCAGCAGGATCGGGTGCGGCAGGTGCGAGATGATCGCGAAGCCCAGCCGCACCTTCATCCCCGACGAGTAGTGCCGCACCGACGTGTCGATGGCCCGTTCCACCTGCTCACCGGCGAACTCGACGATCTCGTCGAAGTGCCGCTTCAGGTAGCCCGTCGACAGGCCGTGCAGCCCACCGACCAGGTGCAGGTTCTCCCGGCCGGTCAGGTCGTTGGAGAAACCGGCTGACAACTCCAGCAGCGGCGCCACCGCGCCGTGCACCCGGATGTCGCCCTCGTCCGGAATGAGCACCCCGGCGATCAGCCGCAGCAGGGTGCTCTTGCCGGTGCCGTTGCGCCCGATCACCCCGACGGTCTCGCCGGGCTCCACGGTGAACGACACGTCCCGCAGCGGCCAGAACTGGCCGGGCAGCGCACCACGCGCGCCGCGGTGGATGAACAGCTCCCGCAGCCGCAGTTGACGGCGGCGGTTGCGGACGAACCGGATGCCCAGGCCGTCCGCCTCGATGATCGGCGTGGCCACGTCACAGCTCCTTGAGCACGGCGGGCTCCAACCGGCGGAACGACCACCAACCGGCGACCAGCACCAGCAGGCTGCCGACGACAGTGGTGGCGAGCAGACGGGCGTCCGGGAACTCGTCCGGGTACCAGATCGCGTGGTGCAGCTGGAAGATCCCCACCAGCGGGTTCAGCTCGTACACCACCTTCAACCAGCCCGGCAGACCGGACTCCCGGACCAGGCTGAGCGGGTAGATGATCGGCGTGGCGTAGAAGAGCACCCGGATGATCAGACGCATCAGCCGCTCCACGTCGCGCATCAGCACGTTCCAGGCGGACAGCAGCAGGGCCAGCCCGGTCAGCAGGACGGCCTGCACGGCCACCGCCAGCGGCAGGGACAGCAGCGACCAACCGGGGTGGATCCGACCGTGCGCCGCGTAGATCACCGCGATCGCGACCAGGATCGGCAGGCCGGCCGCGTACTCGGCGAACCGGCCGGTGACCCGGCCGATCGGGAAGACCTGACGCGGCACGTTCATCGTGGTGATCAGCCGGGACTGGCCGGTCAGCGCGTTCGTCGCCTCGCTCAGCGCCGAACTGGTCCACATCCAGGCGAAGATGCCGGTGATCAGGAACAACGGGTACGACCCGGCCGCCTCACCGAGGTGCCGACCGGTGTCACGGGAGTAGAGCACCCCGAAGACGAACCAGTAGATGGCGCCCATGCCGAGCGGCTCGATCAACGACCAGAAGTAGCCCAGCACCGACTGCTGGTACTTGACCGCCAGATCCCGCCTGACCAGGATGCGCAGCGAGTTGCGGTGCGACCACAACGCCGCGACGCCAGAGGTCACCGCCGCCTCCCGCCTCCTGAAACGGACGACAGGTTAGCAGTCGGTGAACGATTGCCCCGAATCGACCGGACTCAGCACTCGATCACGTTGACGGCCAGACCGCCCCGCGCCGTCTCCTTGTACTTGACCTTCATGTCGGCGCCCGTCTCCCGCATGGTCTTGATGACCTTGTCCAGCGACACCTTGTGCACACCGTCGCCGCGCAGCGCCAGCCGGGCGGCCGTGATCGCCTTGATGCTAGCCACCGCGTTCCGCTCGATGCAGGGGATCTGCACCAGGCCACCCACCGGGTCACAGGTCAACCCGAGGTTGTGCTCCATCCCGATCTCGGCCGCGTTCTCCACCTGCTCCGGGGTGCCACCGAGCGCCTCGGCCAACCCGGCCGCCGCCATCGAACACGCCGAACCGACCTCACCCTGGCAACCCACCTCGGCACCCGAGATCGACGCGTTCTCCTTGAACAGCACACCGATCGCGCCCGCCGTCAGCAGGAACCGCAGCACACCCTCGTCATCGGCACCCGGCACGAACCGGGTGTAGTAGTGCAGCACCGCCGGAATGATCCCGGCCGCGCCGTTGGTCGGCGCGGTGACCACCCGGCCGCCCGCCGCGTTCTCCTCGTTGACAGCGAGCGCGAACAGCGTCACCCAGTCCATCGCGTGCAGCGGGTCGACCGTCCCGGCCTCCGCCTCCAGGCCGCGCCGCAGCTCCGCCGCGCGCCGCCGAACCTTCAACCCCCCAGGGAGTACGCCGTCCCGCTCGCAGCCGCGCTGCACGCACTCCCGCATCACCCGCCAGATCTCCAGCAGACCGGCCCGGATGTCCGCCTCGCTGCGCCAGGAACGCTCGTTGGCCAACATCACCTCGCTGATCGACAGACCGGTGCGGGTGGTGACGTCGAGCAGCTGCGCCCCGGTCAGGAACGGGTACCGCACCACGGTGCTGTCCGGCTTGATCCGGTCCGCGCCGGCCGCCTCCTCGTCGACAACGAAGCCGCCCCCGACGGAGTAGTAGGTGCGGCTGCGCAGCTCCGCACCGGCACCGTCGTACGCCACGAAGGTCATCCCGTTCGGGTGGTACGGCAGCGACCGACGGCGGTGCAGCGTCAGGTCCCGATCCGGGTCGAAGGCGATCTCGTGCACGTCGAGGATGTTGATCCGCCGCTCGGCGCGGATCCGTTCGACCCGAGGACCGACGGTGTCCGTGTCGACAGTCTCCGGCGACTCACCGGCCAACCCGAGCAGCACCGCCCGGTCACTGCCGTGGCCGTGCCCGGTGGCACCCAACGAACCGAACAACTCGGCCTGCACCCGCGCCGTGTCAGTGAGCAACCCGTCGGCCTTCAACCCGCCGACGAACGTACGCGCGGCCCGCATCGGCCCCACCGTGTGCGAGCTGGACGGCCCGATACCGACACTGAAGAGGTCGAAAACACTGATCATGGCTGCGCTTCCTCGCCGTCGTCCCGGCGTACGGGACCCGGGCGGGTCGTGACCACCGGTCTGGCGGCCCCGATGGTGACCGTCCGGGGTATGGGTGCCGGCCTTCCGGGGTGTGGAAGGCCGATCAGCCAGCCTACCCGCCCAGGTCACCGCCCACCCGGTCCGGGACGTGAACACCCCACGACCGTCCCCCGCCCCCGCCCTCGCCCGGCCCCGTCTCGCCGCCTCGCCCTCGCCCGGCCCCGTCTCGCCTCGCCTCGCCTCGCCTCGCAAGATCGTGCTCGATCCAGGGTTTAGTGGCATCCGCCCGGTCCGAGGCCACCACAACCAGGATCGAGTGCGATCTTGCGAGGCGGCCCGGCGGAGACAGGTGGTGGCGGACGTTCGGGGAGGCGTCAGCGGGGGTCTGCCCGGGTAATGCACCTACGGGTCCACTGGTTGCCACTCCACCTCGGGACCGAGGGCGAGCTGGTCATCCCCTTCTACCGTGGATTGCAGACGCGGCGCACCGCCGCAGAGTGGGAGTACGACGATGAGTCGCAAACTGGTCCGGCCCCGTGAGGGGCGCATGCTCGCCGGTGTCTGTGCTGGCCTCGGTCGACGGTTCGGCATGTCCGCCGGGATGGTCCGGCTGCTGTTCCTGCTGTCCTTGCTGCTGCCCGGCACGCAGGTGATCGTCTACCTGATCCTGTGGGTGCTGATGCCGAACGAGGACCGCTACCTCGCCTCCACCGGCCACTGACCCCTCCCCGGTAAGACCAGATCTTGGACAGTTTCCGTCACGTGCTGACGGAAACTGTCCAAGATTGCCCCCACCGCTGCCACGCCGGCCGCGAGGGAGCCACCGGCGGCGGGCACGAAACCGGGCCGTCAGCGTCAGCCGGGCCGTCAGCAGCAGCCGGGCCGTGAGCCACCGGGCACCAGCCGAGAAGCGCCCGCTCCGACGGAAGTCGGTGCGGGCGCTTCGGCGTACGGGGGGGGAGGAGGTCAGGGCGCCACGTAGGTGACAGTGATCTGCTGGTAGCCGAGGGAGCGGAGCAGCCCCTCCAGCATCTTGCGGGTGTTCTCCTCGGCGCGGGCGGAGAGCCCGCTGTCCCGGGCGGCGGCGGTGATCCGCTCCTCGGCGAGCTGGTAGACCTGCTGCTGCCGGTTGGGGTCGTTGCCGACCAGGTCACCGAGTCGGTTGAGCAGACCGCGCTGCTCGGCGAAGACGTAGCTCTTCTCCATGTCGAGGTTGGTCTCGCCGAGCTGCGGCGCCGGCAACTTGATCTCGACGGACTTGCCGTCGGCGGACTGGACGATGGCCCCGTCACCGATCTTGGTGAAGTCGACGTACGCCTCGACGCTGCCGGCCCCGACGAACAGGGTGCGCTCGTTGAGCAGGAAGTCCGGAACGTTGCGCCGGTCGTTCTGGGTGTCGACCACGACCTGGAAGTTGCCCTCGGCGGCCACGTAGCGGCTGAGGTCCTGGATCGACTTGAGCAGCGGTGGCTGACTGCGGTCGGTCTGCTCCTTGGCGAACGGGTTGCGGAACTCCGGCAGGATGCCGGTCGCCTGAATGCCGAGCAGCACGATCACGGCCAGCGCGGCGGCGCCGAGCAGCAGGAGCAGACCTCGGGCCGCCCCACCACCCCCGCCGGTGCCACCGGTCGTCGGGCCACCGGGGCCAGCCGGGTCGGCGGGGTCGCCGGTGCCCTCCGGGGTATCGGTGGTCCACTCGGGTGTAGCGGTCGACCGCACCTTGAGATCGTCACCGGTCGGGTAACCGGGGAACTCCCTCGTGGGCTCGTTGCTGCCAGCGTCGCGGGCCATCACGCTCACCGTCCTCGTCAGACACGTCGTCTGTCAATGACGGTACGGCCCCGTTACGACAGTCGCGCGGCGAGCGCCAGGAAGCGACAAAGGAGCAGGTCAGGCGAATGCGGAGAGCCCGGTGAGCCGCTGTCCGATGACCAGTTGGTGGATTTCCGAGGTGCCCTCGTAGGTCAGCACGCTCTCCAGGTTGTTGGCGTGCCGCATCACCGGGTACTCGCCGGAGACGCCGTTGGCGCCGAGGATGGTGCGGCACTGCCGGGCGATGGCCAGCGCCTCCCGTACGTTGTTCAGTTTGCCCACGCTGACCTGCTCGGGCCGCAGCCGCCGGGCGTCGGCGAGCCGGCCCAGGTGCAGCGCGAGCAGTTGCCCCTTCACCAACTCGACGGCCATGTCGGCGAGCTTCGCCTGGGTGAGCTGGAACCCGGCCAGTGGGCGACCGAACTGGGTGCGGGTGGTGGCGTACGCCAGTGTGGTTTCCAGGCAGTCGCGGGCCGCGCCGACGGAACCCCAGACGATGCCGTAGCGGGCCTCGGTGAGGCAGCTCAGCGGCGCCTTGAGGCCGACCGCCTCGGGCAGTCGGGCGTCGGCCGGGAGCCGGACGTCGTCGAGCACGATCTCGCCGGTCACCGACGCGCGCAGCGACATCTTGCGGTGAATCTCCCGGGCCGTGACGCCGGGCGTGTCCATTGGTACGGCGAAACCCCGTACGCCCTCGTCGGTGCGGGCCCAGATCACCGCGACGTCCGCGATCGGGGCGTTGGTGATCCACATCTTTCCGCCGGTGAGCACCCAGTCGTCGCCGTCGCGGCGGGCCCGGGTGGCCATCGAGGCGGGGTCGGAACCGTGGTCCGGCTCGGTCAGGCCGAAGCACCCGATCGCCTCACCGGTGGCCATCGACGGCAGCCAGCGTTGCTTCTGCTCCTCGCTGCCGTAGCGCCAGATGGCGTACATGGCGAGCGATCCCTGCACCGAGACCAGCGAGCGGACGCCGGAGTCACCGGCTTCCAGCTCCTGGCAGGCGAGCCCGTAGGCGACCGCTGAGGTGCCGGCGCAGCCGTAGCCGGTCAGGTGCATGCCGAGCAGGCCGAGCTTGCCGAACTCGCGGGCCAGCTCCCGGGCGGGCACCCGGCCGTCCTCGTACCACTCGGCGACGTGGGGCCGCACCCGGTCGTCGACGAGTTGGCGGACGACGTCACGGACCTGCCGCTCCTCCTCGCTGAGCGACGGGTCCAGGTCGAGCAGGTCCAGCGGAGCGGTCATGGACGCCACCCTAACGAAGCTTCAGGCCGGGCCGCTCACTCGATCGGCTCGGAGAGCACCAGCACCCGGGCGTGGATCTGGTTGCGCTGCTGGAGGGCGGCGCGCAGCGCCCGGTGCAGCCCGTCCTCCAGGTAGAGCCCACCGTTCCACTGCACCACGTGCGGGAAGAGGTCACCGTAGAAGGTGGAGTCCTCGGCGAGGAGCTTGTCCAGCGCCAACTCGCGCTTGGTGGTGATCATCTGATCCAGGCGCAGTGGCCGCGGCGGGATCTCCGCCCACTGCTTGAGCGTCAGATTGTGCTCCGGATAGGGACGCCCGTCCCGGACCGCTCTGAAGATCACGACGGCACGCTCCCCTCCCCGTGGCCGGGCCGACCGACGGCGCCGAGCCGGGCCGCGGCGGGCACCGCGCGGCGCGGCACCGATGACCGTGCCAGCCTAGCCGCCCAGCGCACGCTGCGTTCTGCTCCCTGATGTCAGTTTCGCTATCGCTCGTCCGATCCTCAACCGGACGAACGGGACGTCCGCCTCAGTTCCACCGGCCGCGCCGCACAACCTCGTCCATCGGACGACGCCCCCGACGCAACGACGGTGACCGATGGTCAGCGGCCCGGTAACCGATTGTGACGGCACCGATGGGCTGGTACTCCGCCGGCACGCCGAACGCGTCCCGGTAGGTGCCGAGCCGCTGCGGCGGAATGCCGAAGAAGCACGCCCCCAGCCCCTCGTCCACCGCGGTCAGCAGCATCAGCAACGCGGCGAAGCCGGCGTCCACGTGCCAGTACGGCACCGGCCACCGGTCCGGGGACTGATCCGTCCAGCCCTTGTCCGGCTCCGCGTACCGCCGCAGGTAGGCCGACTCGTTGGCGTGCGGCACCACGATCAGCGGTGCGCGGCGCATGCCGGCGAGCCACCGCTGACGCCCACCCCCGTCGGGGGTGGTGGCAGCCCAGAACCGGTCCCGGTCGACCGGCTCCTCCAGCACCAGGAAACCCCAGCCCTGGGCGAAGCCGGCCGACGGCGCGCGGACCGCGTGGTCGAGCAGCCGGTCCACCACGTCGGGCGGGACCGGGCGGTCCGGGTCGTAGTTGCGCACCATCCGCCGACGGCGGACGACCTCGGCGAACTCCATCAGGCGCCGGGGCGGATGCCCCAGGCACCTCGCCAGGTCGTGCCGGGCTTGAGGGTGAGCAGGTCCTTGCCCGACCGGAACGCGTCCGGTGGGCAGGTCATCGGCTCGACCGCCACCGAGCGGCGCTGCCGCTCACCGGTGAGGGCGTCCCCGGTGAACACCTGCCACCAGCCGAACTCGGCATCCGCCCAGATGCTCACACCGGTCGCGCCGTCCGGCGCGGAGAGGCTCACCGACGAACCGCCGTCGGCGTCGCGGATCACGTCACCGAAGCAGGAGTCCAGGACGGCGGCGCCGATCCGGCGGGGGCTGGTCCAGTCGTACTCGGTGCCGGCCACCGGGGTCACCCCCACCGGCAGCAGCCGGCCGTCCACCAGCACCCGGCTGCGGGTGGGCAGCCGCAGCACCAGGTCGTCCACCGCGACGCCGGGCAGTTGCAGGTACGGGTGCACGGAGAAACCGAACGGCGCCAACTCCCCGCCGATGTTGGTCACCTCGTGCTCGGCGCGCAGCCCGTCCGCGTCGACGCTCCACCGGCTGCGCAGCCGCAGCGGCCACGGGTAGCCGAGCTGCGGCGGCAGGTGGTAGCCGACCGTCACGGCGTCCGCGGACTGCTCCAGCAACTGCCACGGCACCCAGTTGACCAGCCCGTGGATGGCCACGTGCCGCTCCGGCTCGGTCAGTGCGAGCTGGTGCGTCCGCTCGCCGAACGAGTAGCGGCCATCGCGGATCCGGTTCGGCCAGGGGGCCAGCACCTGCCCGGTGCAACCCGGGCAGACCTCGTCGGTCCGGTACCCGTCGATCACGTCGACGCCGTCATGCCGGTACGTCCGGAGCCCACCGCCCACCTCCACGATGACGGCCTCGTGGCCGGCGGCGGAGATGGTCCACTGGGCGCCGGAGAACGGGCGCTGATCGGGGCTTTCCATGCCGGCGACCCTAACCGGTCAGGCCCGGTCGCCGCTTGACGCCGTCGCCGCCCGGTAACGCAGCAGCACCGGGAACGCGACAGCGAGCACCACCACGAGCACCGCGGAGGCGAGCCCACCGGCCACCCAGGCCACCCCGCCGCCGAACCCGGCAGCCATGGTGCCGGCCCGCAGGTCGCCCAGGCGTGGCCCACCGGCCACCACCACCGTGTTGACGCCCTGGAGTCGGCCGCGCATCCGGTCCGGCGCGTAGACCAGCAACATGGACTGACGCAGCACCGCGCTGATCAGGTCGGCGGCGCCGGCCACGGCGAGCAGCACGACCATCAGCCAGAGCTGGTGGGCCAACCCCGCCGCGGCGATCGCCAGGCCCCAGCCGACCACCGCGAGCACCAGGCCGAGCCCCTGCCGGCGGAGCCGGCCGATCCAGCCGGAGGTCAGCCCACCGATCATCGAGCCGATCGCGATGGCGCTGTAGAGCAGGCCGACCGAGCCACCGCCGCCGAACCGCTCGTGCGCGATCTCCGGAAAGAGAGCCCGCGGCATGGCGAGGATCATCGCGATCAGGTCCACCGCGAAGGACAACAGCAGGACCGGGGTGGTGGCCAGGTAGCGGAACCCGTCGATGACGCTGGCCAGGCCGGCCTTTCGGGCCTGGCCGTCGGCGGTGGGCTCGGGCGGCAGCGACGGCAGCCGCAGCGCCGCCCAGAGCATCGCGGTGAACAGCACCGCGTCCAACCCGTACGCGATCGGCAGCACCACAGTGGTGTCCGGCGAGGCGGAGAGGATGAGACCGGCGGCGAGCGGGCCGGCGACCGAGGCGGCGGTGAAGGTCGTGTAGTTCAGCGTGGTGGCGGACGCCACCAGGTCGTCCGGCACCAGCCGGGGCAGCATGGCGCTGCGGGCCGGCGAGCTGATCGCGAAGGCCACCGACTGCACCGCCATCAACGCCAGCAGCAGCACCGGGCTGCCGACGTCCAGCACCGCCTGGAGCAACAGACCGAGGGTGGATGCCCAAAGCAACAATGAGCCACCGAGCAGCACCGCACGCCGGTCGCGGGCGTCGGCGACCGCGCCGCCCCAGAGCCCGAAGACCAGCAACGGTACGAAGGCGGCAATCCCCAGCAGGCCCACCCAGAACGAGTCCCGGGTCAGGGCGTACATCTCCACCGGCACCGCGACGGCGGTGAACTGGAAGCCGAACATCGCCACGGTGTTGCCGAGCCAGAGCCGCCGGTACGCCGGGACCCGCAGCGGACGCACGTCGATCGCCCAGCGGCGCGCGGCGCGCGGCCGGGTCTCCTGCACTCCCGTCACGGCGCCAACCGCTCGACGATCCAGGCACCCTCGTCCCGGCGACGGAAACGGAGCCGGTCGTGCAGCCGGCTGGCCCGACCCTGCCAGAACTCCACCGACTCGGGTTGCACCCGCAGCCCGCCCCAGTGCGACGGGGTCGGGATGTCGGCCTGGCCGGCGAAGCGTTCGGCCACCTCCTGGTACCGCTGCTCCAGCGCCGCCCGGCCCGACACGACCTGCGACTGAGGGCTGGCCCAGGCGCCCAGTTGGGAGCCGCGCGGCCGGCTGGCGAAGTACGCCTCGCTCGTCGCGCGGTCGACGGGCGTCACCCGCCCGGCGACCACCACCTGACGCTGCATGGGAAACCACGGAAAGACCAGGCTGGCGTACGGGTTCGCGGTCGCCTCGACGCCCTTGCGCGACAGGTGGTTGGTGAAGAAGACGAAGCCCTCCGGGTCGTACCCCTTCAACAACACCGTCCGCCCGCTCGGCCGGCCGGCCGGGTCGGCGGTGCCCACCACCATGGCGTTCGGTTCGGGCAGCCCGAAGGCCACCGCGTCGGCGAACCAGCTGTCGAACTGGGTGTGCCAGTCGGCGGCCAGGTCAGCCTCGGTCAGGCCCAGGTCCGCGGCGTACTCGTTACGCATCGCGGCCGGGGCGGGTGTGTCACCCGTCACGTCCCCACTCCTTCTCGGGGGCCCCGCCAGCACCCTCCCGCGCTGACCAGCCCGCCCTGCCCAGTCTCACTGAGCCAGGCGGAGAATGCGCGTCCGGGGATGTCGCGTGCAGCACAGTCGCAGCGGGTCGCGTATCCCTTACTCAGCAGGCAAGATGTTCCGAACACATCCCTGAGGGTCGCCTAAGGCGCCCGGCCGATCGGGCCGGATGAGCTGTTCGGGCGCACCGACCAGATCCAGGAGAGCGACATGGCCGATTTCAAACCCGGGCTGGAGGGCGTCGTCGCCTTCGAGACCGAGATCGCCGAACCTGACCGTGAGGGCGGCGCGCTGCGCTATCGCGGGGTCGACATCGAGGATCTGATCGGCCAGGTGTCGTTCGGCAACGTCTGGGCACTGCTGGTCGACGGCCGGTTCGGGCCGGGCCTGCCGCCGGCGGAACCGTTCCCGGTGCCGGTGCACTCCGGTGACATCCGCGTCGACGTGCAGTCCGCAGTCGCCATGCTGGCCCCGTACTGGGGTCTCAACCAACTGCTGGACATCTCCGACGAGCAGGCCCGTGAGGATCTCGCCCGGGTCTCGGTGACAGCGCTCTCCTTCGTCGCCCAGTCTGCTCGCGGCCTCGGCCTGCCGGCCGTGCCGCAGAAGGAGATCGACAAGGCGCAGACCATCGTCGAGCGGTTCATGAAGCGCTGGCGCGGCGAGCCCGACCCCCGGCACGTCAAGGCCGTCGACGCGTACTTCATCTCGGCCGCCGAGCACGGCCTGAACGCGTCCACCTTCACCGCTCGCATCGTCGCCTCCACCGGGGCGGACGCGGCGGCCTGCATCTCGTCGGGCATCGGCGCCCTCTCCGGCCCGCTGCACGGCGGTGCCCCGTCCCGGGTGCTCAGCATGCTGGAGGCGGTCGAGCGCAGCGGCGACGCGGAGGGTTACGTCAAGGGTGTCCTGGACCGCGGCGAGCGGTTGATGGGCTTCGGCCACCGCGTCTACCGCGCGGAGGACCCGCGCGCCCGGGTGCTCCGGCGCACCGCCAAGGAGCTGGGCGCGCCGCGCTTCGAGATCGCCGAGGCGCTGGAGAAGGCCGCCCTGGCCGAGCTTCAGGCCCGCCGCCCGGACCGGGTGCTGGCCACCAACGTCGAGTTCTGGTCGGCGGTGGTGCTGGACTTCGCCGAGGTGCCGGCGCACATGTTCACCTCGATGTTCACCTGCGCCCGGATGGGCGGCTGGAGCGCGCACATCCTGGAGCAGAAGCGGCTGCAGCGGCTGGTCCGCCCGTCCGCCCGCTACGTCGGCCCGGAGACCCGCAAGCCGTCCGACGTCGAGGGCTGGGCGGCCATTCCGCACGGCGTCTGACCGGTACGAAAGGGGCCCTTCCTCGACGCCGGGCGTCGGGGCGGGGCCCTTTTCGGTGGCTGCCGGCGCCAACTGTGGCGAAGGCCTCAGACCTGCCCTCGGGGGCCCGGCTTCCACCGATGGGTCCGGGTGCGAGGATGGGGGCCGGCAGTGTCGCCGGCCCGCCCTCGCCCTTGCGGAAGGATCTTCAAGACCGTGGCTGACGCACCGATCATCCGGATTCCCGATGAGATCAAGCCCGCCGACGGACGTTTCGGCTGCGGCCCGTCCAAGGTCCGCCCGGCGGCGGTGTCCGCTCTCGCCGAGGTCGCGACCACCTACCTCGGCACTTCGCACCGGCAGAAGACGGTCCGTGACCAGGTGGCCCGGCTGCGCTCCGGCATCGCCGAGTTCTTCTCGCTGCCCGAGGGCTACGAGGTGGTGATCGGCAACGGTGGCACCACCGCGTTCTGGGAGGTCGCCACCTTCGGCCTGATCCGCGACCGGGCCCAGTTCGCCAGCTTCGGCGAGTTCGGCGCCAAGTTCGCCAAGTCGGTCAAGGAAGCCCCGTTCCTGGGTGAGCCGACGGTCCGCAAGGCCGACGCGGGCAGCGCCCCGACCCTGGTCGCCGAGTCCGGCGTGGACGCGTACGCGACGCCGCAGAACGAGACCTCGACCGGTGTGGCGGTTCCGATCAGCCGGGTGGCCGGGGCGGACGAGGGCGCGCTGCTGCTTGTCGACGCGACCTCCGGCGCGGGTGGCCTGGACGTCAACGTCGGCGAGACCGACGTCTACTACTTCGCTCCGCAGAAGTGCTTCGGCTCCGACGGCGGGCTCTGGCTGGCTCTGATGTCCCCGGCCGCACTGGACCGGGCCGCCGAGATCAAGGCGTCCGGGCGCTACATCCCGGCCTTCCTCGATCTGGTCACCGCGATCGACAACTCGCGGCTGGAGCAGACCTACAACACCCCGGCGCTGGCCACCATCTTCCTGGCCGCCGAGCAGACCGACTGGATGAACGCGCAGGGCGGTCTGGCCTGGGCGGCAAAGCGCACCGCCGAGAGCGCCGCCGCGGTCTACGGCTGGGCTGAGCGGTCCAGCGTGGCCACCCCGTTCGTCACCGACCCGTCGTTGCGCTCCAACGTGGTCGCCACCATCGACTTCGCCGACGAGGTGGACGCCACGGCGATCGCCAAGGCGCTGCGCGCCAACGGCATCGTGGACACTGAGCCCTACCGCAAGCTCGGTCGTAACCAGCTGCGGGTGGCGCTGTTCCCGGCCGTCGAGCCGGCCGATGTCGAGGCGCTGACCGCGTCCATCGACTACGTGGTCGAGCGACTCTGAGGTTCGTCACGTTCGGTGTCCGTGGAGGCCTCCACGGACACCGAACGTGATCATCGCCGCAGCTCAGTCACGACATGCGGGGTGTCGCTTCCCCCACCCCGAGGCAGATGCGCGTACGGTGGTCCGAGACGCCTGGGTGGCCGACTCGTGGCGTGCGGCCAGCGAAGCGGGACGGAGGCAACGCTATGCGCCCAGTACGCTTCGTCGCCCTCTCCGAGGACGGCCATGCCCTGGTTCTCGCCGACGAGGTGGGGCGGCTGCTCGCCCTGCCCATCGACGAACGGATCTCCGGTGCGTTGCACGCCGAGCCCGGTTCGCCGCCGCTCGCGGTGGCACCGACCGCCGCCGACCCGGTTCCGTCTCTGTCTCCTCGGGACATTCAGGCCCGCATCCGCTCCGGTGAGTCCGCGGAGGATGTCGCCCGGATCGCCGGCGTGCCGGTCGACCGGGTGCTGCGCTATGCCGGCCCGGTGCTGCAGGAGCGGGCGATGCTCGCCCAGCACGCCCGCCGCACCCGTCTCAAGGGCGCGGAGAAGCCCACCCCGCTCGCCGAGGTGGTCAACGGCCGGCTGAGCCAGCACGGCATCGACACCGAGAAGATCTCCTGGGACGCGTACCGGCGTGACGACGGCACCTGGCGGATCATCGCCACCTGGCCGTCGGGCAAGGCCACCGCGCAGGCCATCTGGGATCTCGACAAGACCCGGCAGCAGGTCACCCCGCACGACGACATGGCGCAGTACCTGTGCGCGGAGCGGCCCACGCCGATCCTCGGCCAGGAGCCGGCACCGGAGCGGGGCGGGCACGGCCTGCCTGGTCCGTCGCGCGGTGAGCCGAGTCGTGGTGGGCACGGGTTGCCGGCGGCGTCCGAGCACCCGCGCCCGGGCCGCGATCCGATCCGGGCCGGCCGGGACGCCCTGCTCGCGTCGCTGGACCGTCCGCTCGGCGCCTCGTCGGGTCGTGGGCTGGAGCCGCGTACCCCGGCTGCGCTCGCCGGTTCGGACGCGCCCCGGCAGCGGCCGGTCGGTGGGGGTGCCGCCGCCCTGCTCGGCGGTGGCCAGGGGTCGGCCTTCGACGACGATTCGGACGCGCCCAAGGAGGTGCCGGCCGTGCCGTCGCTGGCGGTGCTCCGGCCCCGTCGGACGGGCGCTGCAGCGGCCGCCGGCGGCGAGTCGACCGACGCCAGCGGCAAGCCGCGCAAGCGGCTCCCGAGCTGGGACGACGTGCTCTTCGGCAGCGGCCCGGCCGCCCGCGAATCCTCCTGACGCCGCGCGGTGACGGGTGACCTCGCGTCACCCGTCACCGCGCGCGTTCGGTCCTCACCGACTGTCTGCGGCGCCTTCGCGGTGCGGCGCGGCGACCAGGCGTACGGCATCGGCCACGGCCCGGAAGTCCTTCTTGAGAATCGCGCCGTGATTGCTGGCGACCTTCGCGCCGATAGTGATGTTCGGGTTGCGGGCGATCACCGCGTCGAGGCTGGCCCGGATCTTTTCCTGCTCGTCACCGCGACTGCCGAGGGACCTTCCCGAGGCGACCACGTACCGCACCGGGACGGTGATGGCGTCCAGCACCGGGCCCAGCGCCCGCTCGCGGGAGAGTTCGCCCAGCTCGATGTTGCTGTTCGCCATCTGGTCGGCGTTCATCCGTGGGGTCAGGCCGGTCGGGCGCAGCAGGGGCATGAACAGGTTCATCCGGCGGAACAGCGTGCGGATCCGTTGCGCCGTGGCCTCGTCGAGCCAGTCGTGCGGGAACGCGCCGTCGACGAGGACCGCGCCCAGGGCGCGCTCCGGATTCCGGTGGGCCCAGTGCGCCCCGACGACCGCTCCGTAGGACCAGCCCACCAGTAGCACCCGGTCGACGTTCCGGGCCGAGAGCACGGCGTCGACGTCCCGGACGACTGCCTCGAAGGAGTAGTCCGCCGAACGCTTCGACTTCTTGCCGCGGGCCCGCTCGTCGTAGGTGATGTGGCGGAATCCGGTGCCGAGGTCGGCGATGACCCGCCGCCAGTAACCCTGGGTGGCGAACTGGCCGTTGAGGTAGACCACGGGGATGCCGGTGCCGCCGGTGTCGGTGACAGCAAGGGCCGTGTCGTCGACCGGCACCATGCCGGTCCACGTCGAACTGGTGTTAGGGATCGTCATGTCTGCACTCCTGGTCGCGTGGAAGGTCGGGTGGAAGGTCGGGTGCGACTCAGAGGCTGCGGGCGGTGATGTCGCCGTAAGAGGTGGTGGCGCGGATGTCGAGCGCGGTGGTGCCGTCGTTCTTGAGGCCGTTGCTGACGCGGCCGAAGCCGGTGCCGGCATCCAGGGCGGCCGAGACGCCGGTGGCGGCGACGACCGAGATGTCGCCGGACTGGGTACGGAGCACGACCGTGCCGTGCACGGCCTCGGCGATCCGGATGTCACCCCTCGCGGTGCTGATCTCGGCGGGGCCATTGAGCCGGCCGACCTCGACGTCGCCGTCGATCGCGGTGAGGCGGACGCTCGCGGCTTCATCGATCTTGATCTGGCGGTACGCCCCTTCGAAGGCGACGTCCCCTAGACGCCCGACGCTACGGAGTTCGGCGCTGGCGGACGTGCCGTCGATGCGGGAGCCGGCGGGCATCTGAACGGTGACCTCCAGGGATCCGGACGGACCGAAGAGCGGGTTGCCCGGGTCCGCCGTCGTGATCCGCAGGACGCCGTCGGCATAGGCGACGGCGGTCTGCTCGGCGGCTCTGGCGTCGCGGCTCTTGGCGGGGTCAGCCGGACGGACCTCGACGGTGGTGTCGGCCCGGTGTGCGGCGATGAGCTGGATGCGTCCGGCGGGGATGTTCAGGATGGCGGAGATCGGGGCGGGGGTGTCGAACTTCTGCATGGCGCTCTCCCGTGCGTGGCCGTTGTTTCTGATATTTGAAACGCTACGTTGCTTTCCAAAATCCGGCAACGACTTCGTTGCGTAGGGCAGGCATTTTCGCAGCTAGACCGCACACAATCATTGCAATGGACGACGAAGTAACGCAACGCCTGAACGCCGCGCCATTGCAATGAGAAGGGAGTGAACGCTACCGTGGGGGCAGCGAACGCCGTTGCCGGATCACCAAGGAGACAGCGATGCCCGGAGGCAGGCTCAGCCAGCAGGAACGCCAGCAAATCGCGTCCGGGCTGGCCGACAGCCTCCCCTACGCGGAGATCGCCCGGCGCCTCGACCGTCCCACCTCGACGATCACGCGTGAGGTGATGCGCAACGGTGGCCCCACCGCCTACCGCGCCGACCTGGCGCACCGGGCCACCGAACGTCGCGCGCACCGGCGCAGCCCGTCCTCGTCGCGGGGGGCCGAGTCGGCACCCCAACCGCACGGGCGGGACGCCCGGGCCGTCGCCGAATACGAGGAGACGTTCACCACGGTCCTCATGACCTCGGGTCTGAACCGGATGGCGGCCCGGGTGCTGACCTGTCTGTACACCACCGACTCGGGCAGCCTCACCGCGTCCGAGCTCGCCCGGCACCTCCAGGTGAGCCCAGCGTCCATCTCCAAGGCGATCGCCTTCCTGGAGAGCCAGAGCCTCGTCCGGCGGCACCGCGACGAACGCCGCCGCGACCTCTACGTCGTCGACGACGAGCTCTTCTACCAGGCGACGATCGCCAGCGCCCGGGCCAACGACCAGCTCGTCGAGACCGCACGCCAGGGCGTCGCTGTCCTCGGTGCGCACACCCCCGCCGCAGCCAGGCTGGAGAACATCGCCCGCTTCCTCGACTTCATGAGCGAGAGCATCACCCGCGCCGCCGAACAGGCCCGCGAGGTCCTGCACACCAGACCGGCCACAGCCACGCCCCAGGATCAGAGCGGCCAGGCGGCGATCCGTTCGTAGCGCGGCGGGGTGCCGAGGTGGCTGCGCACGAGTAGCAGCTCGAGCACCGGCCATGGTGGACCTCGATATCCGTCCAGGCTGGCCCGGTCGGCCTCGACGTCCGCCGGGGGCATCCGGTCGCCGGGCCGGGCGACGGTCAGGTGCGGGCGGAACGGCTTCTCGTCGTGCGGTAGCCGGGCGTTCCGCAGCCGCGACCGGACCAACCCCGCCAGGTCGTGCAGCGCCTGCATGTCTCCCCGCAGGTCCACCCAGAGCACCGTGGACCGGCCCCGACCGAACCGGCCACCGCCACCGAGGCTCAACCGGGGTACGGCGTCGCGGCCGTCGCGGAACGACTCGGCGGCCAATCCGAGCGCGCTCTCCACCTCGACCAGCCGGTCGGACCCGACCTCGCCGAGGAACGCCAGGGTGAGGTGCAGATGGGCCGGATCGGCGAGCCGGACATTGCTGCCGGCCGCAGCCGCCACGCCGACACGCAGCCGGGCAACCTGCGCGCCGAGGTGGTTGACCGCCTCGACGGACGGGTGGACCGCGACGAAGAGCCGCAACCGCCGCGTCTCTCAGCGGTGCCGTTGCCGGTGCCCGGCCCGGGCCGCCGGCAGGGCCAGCCCGGCGGCGTGCAGCACGCCCTCCACCCGGACCCGCTCGATCTCCTGGTCGACGCCCTCCAGCTCGGCGAGGTGTTCGGCGACGCCGAGGGCACGGCAGGCGCGGCGAAGCCGGTCGTCGTACGCCTGCAGCAGCGCGCTGTGCCAGACCATCGACCGGCCCGCGCCACCGATCCGCTGACCGCCGAGCCGGCGCAGGTCGGCGGCGAGCTGCTCCAGCGGCCGGCGGTCATCGCTGTCGAACGCACTGAGGTCGATGTCCCGGGTCAGCGCGTCGGCCTCGACGGCCCGGTCGAGGCGGGCGATGGTGCGTTTCTCCCGTCGGCGCTCACGCCACTCGGACCAGCCGCAGACCACCCGGTCGACGATCTCGTCGTAACAGAAGAGCAGGGCGAATGCCGCCGGCAAGGTGGCCACGGCGAGGAACGCCAGGGCCAGCATCAGCGCGCGTCCGACACCCACGTATCGACGCTAAGCCCCGACGTGCCACCCCGCCAGCGATTTGGCCGCATCCGCGCGATCCGCGCAACCGGACGCGGCCCGCCCAGCTCGGGCGCGCGGTAAACCTCAGCAGTCGGTGGAGGTGACGTAGAAGCGGGGCATCGGCAGCACCCGGAAGCGCAGCCGGGCACCGGAGTGGCGCAGCTGCCAGGTGAGGGCGACCAGCGCGGCGGCCAGCGAGATGAGCCCGCCCATCCAGATGCTGGCACCGGCACCGAAGTGCTCAGCGACCCAGCCGATCAGCGGCGCGCCGACCGGGTTGGTCCCCAGGAACACCAGCACCCACAGGGCCATCACCCGACCCCGGAAGGCCGCGTCCACACCCAACTGGACCCGCTGGTTGGCGGCCTGGGCGAAGAAGACCATGAAGAAGCCGGTCGGCACCAGCAGCGCCACGACCAGCCAGTACGTCCCGGCGAAGCCGACCAGGGTGCCGAAGCTGGCGCAGGCGACCGCCGCACCCAGCACCAGCCAGACCGACGGGCGGCTGCGCCGGCCGGTGCCGCTGAGCGCGCCACCGAGCGCGCCGACGGCCAGGGCGGTGCTGAACAGGCCGAAGGACGCGGCCCCGGTGTGGAATACCGTCTTGGCCAGCGCGGCCAGGGTGAGCTGGAAGTTGAACAGCGACATGCCGATCACCGACATGACCGCCATCGGCAGCAGCAGGTCGGGCCGGCGCCAGACGTACCGCAGCCCGTCGACCACCTTCGCGGACGCCCGCTCGTCGCGTGGCAGCAGGGCATCGCGGTGCAGTTCGGCGGTCCGCATCCGGACCACGTTGACCAGCGGCGCGACCGAGCTGAGGGCAGTGAAGAGGAAGACCGGGCCCACGTCGAACGCGGCGATGGCCAGGCCGGCGACGGCCGGGCCGACGATCCGGGCCGAGTTGAACACGGCGGCGTTGAGTGACAGCGCGTTGGGCAGCAGGGGCGTGCCGACCAGTTCGGAGACGAACGCCTGGCGGACCGGGGTCTCCACGGCGTTGGCGGTGCCGAGCAGCGCGGCGAACGCGAAGACGTGCCAGAGCTGCACCAGGTCGGTGAGGACCAGCACTGACATGCCGAGGGCCAGCACGGTCCAGAAGGCGTTCGCGGCGAAGAGCAAGACCCGCTTGTCGTACCGGTCGGCGAGCCGGCCGGAGAAGAGCGTGAGCAGCAGCACCGGGGTGAACTGACACGCGGTGACCACGCCGAGCGCGGTCGCCGAGTTGTCGGACAGATCGAGGACGAGCCAGTCCTGGGCGATGAACATCATCCAGACGCCGATCAGCTTGATCAGCTGCCCGGATGCGAAGAGGCGGTAGTTGCGGACCTGTAGGGACTGGAACATCGTGCTCAGCTTCGCCTGCACTCTTGGTGCGCCTCCTCGGACGTACGCGTCATCGACAGGTGACGGCACGGACCCGGTGGCGCGGGTGCGGCTCAGGCGCGAGCGAGCTGCTGAAGAATCTCGGCGGCCCTCTGCAGGGTCTCCCGTTCGTCCTCGTCGAGTGCGGCCAGCCGGTGGGCCAACCACTCGTCGCGGGCCCGCTCGAACTGGTCGAGCACGGCCTGCGCTCCTTCGGTCGCCGCGAGAATGACCTGCCGTCCGTCGGTCGGATGGGGTGTCCGCTGCACGAGGCCGCGGTCCTCCAACTTCCCGACGATCTTGGTCATCGTCGGCGGCTGCACCCGCTCCACGTCGGCCAGCTCCCGGGGTGTCATCGCGCCCGCCAGCCGCAGGCTGGTGAGCGCGGAGACCTGGGTGACCGTGAGGTCGCCGACCGGCCGGGCCTGTCGGACCCGCCGGTTGAGTCGGGTGATCGCATCACGCAGCTGGGGAGCCAGCTGCGCCGGTGGCACGCGTTTCGCCGTCACCGTCCGCTCCGTCACAGTAGTTAGCTTAACTAATGAGCATGGCTAACGACATCCGTTATGACCAGGCTCACGAGGGGATTCAGATGGTACGGGCGGGGAACCCTGATCGACTCCCCGCCCGGACGCAGCTCGGCTCAGAGCACCAGGGACTCGATCGGCCCCCGCAGGAAGTACAGCACGAAGAGCGCGGCCACCCCGTACAGCAACGGGTGGATCTCCCGGGCCTTACCCCGCGCCAGCTTGACCACGACGAAGGTGATCAGACCAGCGCCGATCCCGTTGGAGATCGAGTAGGTGAACGGCATCAGCACGATGGTGAGGAACGCCGGAATGGCGATCTCGTAGTCGGACCAGTCGATCGTCCGCACCGCGGTCATCATCAGGAAACCGACCACCACGAGGGCCGTCGACGCCGCCTCGAACGGCACGATCACGACCAGCGGCGCCAGGAACATCGCGAGCAGGAAGAGCGCGCCGGTGACCAGGTTGGCCACGCCGGTCCGCGCACCCTCCGCGACACCGGCGGCACTCTCGATGTACGACGTGTTGCTGGAGGTGCTGGCCGCACCGCCGGCCGCCGCGGCGATCGAGTCGACAAGCAGGATCTCCTTGGCCTTCGGCGGAGTGCCCTGCTCGTCGAGCAGACCACCCTCCTGGCCAACCGCGACCATGGTGCCCATGGTGTCGAAGAAGT
This sequence comes from Micromonospora parva, assembly GCF_040649675.1. Taxonomy (NCBI): domain Bacteria; kingdom Bacillati; phylum Actinomycetota; class Actinomycetes; order Micromonosporales; family Micromonosporaceae; genus Micromonospora; species Micromonospora parva. The sequence goes on from NZ_JBEZFX010000012.1 coordinate 202,019, forward strand.
CCGTGATCAACAGCGTGAAGATGAACATCAGCACGACCAGCCAACCGGCCTTGCCCCACGAGTCCAGCACGTTGAACTTGCCGAGCAGCGACAGGTCCGGCAGGTCGACCACCGTCTTCGGCAGCTCCGGCACGTTCAACGACCAGCCCTTCGGATTGGGCTGACCGTTGACGAACGACGGGCCGATGTTGCCGATCGCCTCCACGATCACCGCGAGCACCGTCGAGGCGAGGATGCCGATCAGGATCGCGCCCTTCACCCGCCGGACCACCAGCACCAGCGTGATCAGCAGACCGACCACGAAGACCAGCATCGGCCAGCTCACCAGCTTGCCGCCGATGCCCAGGCCGACCGGGACGGTGGTGTTGGCGGCGTCCGGGATGCGCCGGACGAAGCCGGCGTCCACCAGACCGATGATGGTCAGGAACAGGCCGATGCCGACCCCGATCGCGGTCTTCATCTGGGTCGGGACCGAGCGGAAGACAGCGGTCCGCAGACCGGTCAGCACCAGCACCGCGATGATCACACCCTCGATCACCACCAGGCCCATCGCGTCGGCCCAGGTCATCTCGGGGGCGATCTCGTACGCCACCAGGGCGTTGACGCCCAGACCGGCGGCGAGCGCCAGCGGGAACCGGCCGACCACACCCATCAGGATGGTCATCAGGCCGGCGACCAGCGCGGTCGCGGCTGCCAGTGCGGGGATCGGGAGGCTCTTGCCGTCACCGTCGACGGCGCCGCCCAGGATCAGCGGGTTGAGCACCACGATGTACGCCATCGTGAAGAAGGTCGCCAGGCCACCGCGTACCTCACGGCTCAGCGTCGAGCCACGGGCGGAGATCTCGAAAAACCGGTCGAAACCGTTACGCGGATGAGCAGGGTTGGGAGGTGTGCCGTTCTCGGGCGGCGCTACGGCCATCAGGTCCTCGCAGGTGATCTTCCGATTGTCGCGCGCATCGTCCCAGATCGTCGGTGGGCAGCGGAAGTACATCCCGTACGCTTGCCGGGTGTCGAACGAGCAGCCACCGCGACCCGCACCACTGGACCCGCCGATGGTGCCGTTCGCGCTCGCCGGGTTGGTCGCGTGGGCGGTGGCCGGGCTGGTCCTGCTGATCTTCTTCCGGGGCTGGCTCACCGACAACGGTCACCAGAACTGGCTCTGGACCTGCCTCGCCGGCTTCCTCTGGGGTTTCCCGGGCCTCGCCGTGATGATGCGCCACGACGCCAACCGACGCCGCCGCCGCGCGAGGTGAGCTGGGCACCGCGCCGGAGCACTCCGGCGCGGTCGATCAGGAGTGCCCGTACGGCTCCGCCGGCTCGGCCGCCTCGACCGAGCCCGGGGCCCGGCTGACCGACATGGCCTCCACCGCGCTGTCGTCGTACACCGTGGGCAGCTCGTCGACAGCGGTCTCCGCCGCCTCGATCAACGTCTCGGAGTGGGCGCCGCAACCGTGATCGGCGCTCACCACCCGGCCGTCGTCGGGTGCGTAGAAGTTGCCGCACGCCCCGAAGGCCTGCCGCATCGCACCGGCCAACGGCAGGTAGAAACCGCAGGTGCCGCAGCGGGCGGCGGACGGGGCGGCGGTCGAGATGGCCGCGGCGGGGCCGTGGTCACCGTCGTACCAGCGCTGCGCCGTGTCGATGCGGCCCTCCCGGGAGAGCACGCGGGCGCGTCCGAGGCCCAACTCCCACGCCGTCTCCTCGACCGCCGGGTCGTCGGAGAGCAGGTAACCGGGGACCAGTCGGTCGTCGTCGGGTGAGGTCGGAAGCAGATCACCCGGGCCCAGGTCGCCCGGCTTGAGCCGCTCCTGCCAGGGCAGCCAGCCGGGCGCGAGCAGCGCGTCCGGGCCGGGCAGCAGGACCGTCTCGCAGATGGTCACCGTCTTGCTGCGCGGCACCCGGGTGACGGTGACCGCCCAGCGCCAACCGCGGTAACCGGCGAGGCGGCATTCGAAGTAGTGGGTGACCAGCCGGTCGCCCTCGGCCACAACCTGCAGGTGATCGCCGACGTCGTCGGCGTCCACCTCGGTGATGCCAGCGCGAGCCACCTCGACGGCGGCGGCGCAGACCTGGTCGAGGCGGGCGGCACGGGTGGAGGCGGGCCTGGTCACCTCACCATTGTTCCCCATGCGCCTCGCAGGGGTGACAGGGACTCCCGGGGAACCTTTCCCAGCGGTGGTGCGGCGTACCCGGATCAGATGGGCGAGGATGGTGCACATGCCGTCGTACTCCCGCTCCGGGCGTTCCGTCCTCGGGCGGACCGTCGGCACCGGCATTCGCGCCGTCCGTCTGCTGCTGCGCGGTTCGGTGGGCAGCGGCCGCTGGGTGACCCGCCGGGCCGGTCGGGCCCGCGCCCGGGGTGCCGGCGGCGAGGTCGGCATGGTTCGCCTGTTCGACCTGCACGCGCTCTCCTGCGCCGGTGACACCCTGATCGCCATCGGCCTGGCCGGCACGATCTTCTTCAACGTGCCGCTCGGCGAGGCCCGCAGCAAGGTCGCGCTCTACCTGCTGGTGACCATGGTTCCGTTCGCGATGCTCGCCCCGGTGGTGGGCCCGCTGCTGGATCATTTCCGACACGGCCGGCGGTACGCCCTGGCCGCGACGATGCTCGGCCGCGCCTTCCTCGCCTGGTTGATCTCCGACTACATCCACGGGTTCGGGCTCTATCCGGCCGCGTTCGGGGTGCTCGCGCTCTCCCGGGCGTACGGTGTGGCCCGCTCCGCGGCGGTGCCCCGGTTGTTGCCGGAGGGTCTCGGCCTGTCCCAGGTGGGCGCCCGGGCCAGCGTCTACGGCACTGTCGCGGGCGCGCTGGTAGCGCCGATCGGATTGGCCGCGTTCTGGTTCGGCCCGCAGTGGCCGCTACGGGTCGCGTCGGTGATCTTCCTGGTCGGCATGGTGATCTCGCTGCGGCTGCCACCGAAGGCCGACTCGGAGCCACCCGAGCGGGTCCCCCGGCCCCTGCGCGCGCTGGGCCGCCGCCGTGGTGACCGGCCACTGGGCCGGGGCCGACCGTCCGGTCGGCTGGTGATCGCCACCCTGATCGGCGCCGCGATGCTCCGCGCGCTCTACGGCTTCCTGCTGCTCTTCCTCGCCTTCGCGATCAAGAAGGGCGACCTGACCACAGTGGTGTTCGGCCGGGACCTGGGTGCCGAGTGGGCGCTGGGCGTCGTCGGCGGCGCGCTCGCGGTCGGCACCTTCCTGGCCACCGCCATCGGCACCCGTCTGCGGATTCACCGCCCGACCGCCATCCAGTCGAGCAGCATGATCATCGTGGCCGGCGTCGCGGTGCTCGCCGTGATCCAGTTCTCGCTGGTGATGGTCGCCCTGCTCTGCCTGGTCGCCGCTCTGGTCAGCGGGGTGGCGAAGCTGGCCGTGGACGCCTCGATCCAGGAGCGCATCCCGGAACGGTTGCGGGCCAGTTCCTTCGCCCACTCCGAGACGGTGCTGATGCTCGCCTTCGTCGCCGGCGGCGGGCTCGGGCTGGTGCCGTTCGACGGTCGGATGGGCATCGCCGTCGCCGCCGGGGTCGGCGTACTGGCCGCGATCCGGGGGGTGCTGGCCGCCGCCCGGCTGCGCGGCGAGAAGCTGGCCGGCCGGCCGCTCGGCGACGACGAGCTGACCGAGGACGAGCCGGCGGACGAGCCCGGGGATTCGGCACCGACCTCACCGGCACCGGCCCAGACCAGCTCCCCGCAGTACGACGACCCGAGCCTCGCCCCGCCGGGCTACCACATCTACCGCCCGTCGTCGGCGGTCGGCGGCCCGGGTGGCGGGGCCGACGACGAGACCCGCCGGGAGTCCCCCGGCTCACTCTCGTGACCGGTCTGCTGGTGGTGACGGCGGTTCCCGCCGAGGCGGACGCGGTCCGCGCCGGGCTGACCGACAGCACCGTGACCGTCGCGCCGATCGGTGTGGGCCCGGCCATCGCCGGTGCCGCCACCGCCCGGCTGTTGGCACTCGCCGAAGCCGCCGGCCGGCCGTACCGCGCGGTGGTCAGCGCCGGTGTGGCCGGCGGCTTCACCGGGCGGGCCGAGGTCGGCGACACGGTGCTCGGCACCGCCAGCATCGCCGCCGACCTGGGTGCCGAGTCGCCCGACGGCTTCATCCCCGTCGACGAGCTGGGCATGCCGCCCGCGCTGCTCGGCGCCGGCAGCAGGGTGTCGGCGGACCCGGGTCTGCTGGCCACGCTGCGGGCCGCTCTTCCGACGGCAACGACCGGGCCGGTGCTGACGGTCAGCACCGTCACCGGCACCAGCGCCGGCACCGACGAGCTGCGCCGGCGGCATCCGGAAGCGGTGGCCGAGGCCATGGAGGGGTACGGCGTGGCGGTCGCCGCCGCGCAGGCCGGGCTGCCCTTCGCCGAACTGCGCACCATCTCCAACCCGATCGGCCCGCGCGACCGGGACGCCTGGCGGCTGCGCGAAGCCCTCGCCGCCCTGACCGCAGCGGCCCCGGCACTGCGCTGACCAGGCCCGCGTTCAGGAAAACCAGCGCTTGCCGGGTTGGCTGAGGCGCAGTGCCGCCGGACGGCGTGCCTCGATCTCGAAGCCGCACGCCAGCAGCAGCTCGGTGCCGAACCCCTCGGCGATGGCGGCCGCGTCGTCGATGCCCGCCTCGCGCATGTCAGCCACCAGCGCGGTGACCAGCCGACGTCCGAGCCCCAACCGCCGATAACGGGGATCAACCAGCACGCCGTCGAGCACCATCTCCCGCTCTGGCATGCCCGGATGCCACTCCCCGAACTCCAGGAACGGGCTGCGCTCGTGGGCCCGCAGTTCACCAACCAGCGCCCCGTCGGGAAGCTCGGCGACGTACCGCCAGGAGGTGGCCGGCAGGTCGCCACCGATCACCCGACGCACCCGCGCAGTCCGTCGGACCTCGGCACCCCACCGTCGGTTGTCGCGGTAACGCCGGTTGCGCTCGTAGGCGGCCGGTGGCAGCGGAAGTGGATACCGCTGGGGCGGCAACCTGTACCACTCCGCCCACCAGGCACCGGGCCAGTCCCGAGGCTCGTGGACCGGCCACACGTCCAGGTGAGCCGGGTAACGGCGGTCTGCCTCGTCCCGCATGTCGTCGTGCGGCACCGGCGTGGGTTCGGTGATGCCGGAGATCGCGGTCGAGGTGCCGATGACCAACTGCCCACCCGCTGCCCGGACGAGACGCTCCACTGTCCGGAATCGGGGATCGGCCGACCGCCCCGACTCGATCCGGGCCAGCGTCGGCTGCGGCACCCCGGACCTCTCGGCCAGCTGCCGCTGACTCAGATCGGCCCGCCGACGCAGAGCGCGCAGCGCCAGGCCAAGCTCGACACCATTGCCCTCGCTGGCGCCATTGCCCCCGTCGGTGCCGTCGCCCCCGTCGGTGTGGTCGCTCGCCTCGGTCACGGACCGATGCTCCCCGCTGGTCAGCGCACTATCAACACCCTCATCGGGACTGTGGATAAAGCTGTGGACAACCCCTCCGGTCGGTGGACGACCTACTCCGCAGACCTCCTTTGGAGCTGAATCGTCTGCGACATCATCACGACCCGCACCACCACGACCCGCACCACCACGACCCGCACCACCACGGCCTGCACCACCACGACCTACATCGCCACGGCCCGCGCCACCACGACCCGCGCCACCACGACCTCCATCACCACGGCCTACATCACGACGACGGCGGAGCGCTGCGGCCCACACCACGACCCCGCACACCGCTGTGGTCGCGCCACGACTTCGGGCCACTCCGGAACACGTCGGCCGCACCAGGACTGCGGGCCCTGCGGCCCCGGGTCCAGCGCGATTCGTTTGCGACATCAGCTCCAAAGGGAGTCCGTGGGAGGTACGGACCCCGCGCCCCGGGCGGATCACCGCCCGCGCTGCTGCCGGGCGGCTGGCCACACTCCCGGTGCCGCCGGCCGTTCGTCGCGGACCTCCCGTCGGCGATCTCCGCCGCCGATCTCCGTCGCGGATCACACTGAGCGGGGTGGGCGCGGGCGGCGAGGCGGGGGCGGGGCTAGCGTGGGGGTGTGGCGCTCTCCCTGGCGATCTCGCCCTGCCCCAACGACACGTTCGTCTTCCACGCGCTGGTGCACGGGCTGGTGCCCGACGCGCCGCCGGTCGAGGTGACGTACGCCGACGTCGACGTCACCAACACGGCGGCCGAGCGGGGCGCGTTCGACCTGGTGAAGGTGAGCTTCGCGGCGCTGCCCTGGCTGCTCGACGACTACCACCTGCTGCCCTGCGGCGGCGCACTCGGTCGCGGGTGCGGCCCGCTGGTGCTCACCCGCGGAGATCGTGACGGCGGACCGGACCGCACCGACCTGACCGGCGCGACGGTGGCGGTGCCGGGCGACCGGACCACCGCGTACCTGCTGTTCCGGCTCTGGTCGGCCGGGCGACCGCCGGCCCGGATCGAGGTGGTCCCGTTCCACGAGATCATGCCGGGCGTGGCGGCGGGTCGCTACGACGCTGGGCTGGTCATCCACGAGGCCCGGTTCACCTACCACCGGCACGGCCTGAGCGCCCTGGTCGACCTCGGCGAATGGTGGGAAACCGACACCGGCCTGCCCATCCCGCTCGGCGCGATCCTGGCCAAGCGTGGCGCGGTCGACCCGGAGGCCGCGGCCGGTTGGATCCGCGAGTCGGTCCGGCAGGCCTGGGCGGACCCGGCGGCCAGCCGGGAGTACGTGCTGGCGCACGCCCAGGAGATGGAGCTCGACGTGGTGGACCGGCACATCGGCCTCTACGTCAACGAGTTCACCGCGGACCTGGGCGAAGCCGGTTTCGCCGCGGTGGCGGCACTGCTCGACCGGGCCGCCACCGCCGGCCTGGTGCCTCAGACCTCCAGCTCGCGGGCCACCGCGTGGACCAGCTGAGCGATCTTCTGCGCGGCCTTCCTGTCCGGGTACCGCCCCCGGCGCAGGTCCGGCTGAACCTTCGCCTCCAGCACCTTGATCATGTCTTCGACCAGGCCGTGCAGTTCCTCGGCCGGTCGACGGCGCAGCTCCGCCATCGACGGCGGCGCGTCCAGCAGCTTGACTCCCATGGCCTGCGCGCCCCGGCGGCTGTCCACCACGCTGAAGTCGACCCGTTGGCCACCCTTGAGGTCGGTGACACCCGCCGGCAGCGCCCCCTTGGGCAGGAACACGTCGCCGCCCTCGTCACTGGTGACGAAGCCGTATCCCTTGGCCGTGTCGTACCACTTCACTCGACCCGTAGGCACCTGAAAACCCCTGCTTCACTTGAGCCGCTACTGCTCCAAGGCTAGCTGGATCATCCCGTCGAGCGCCGCTGGGAATTCGGTGAGCTCGTCCAGCACCAATTCCGCCCCCGCCGCGCGCAGCTCAGCCCGGGAGCACGGGCCGGTCGCGACACCGATGCCGGGCACCCCGGCAGCTGCCGCCGCCGCCATGTCCGCCACGTGGTCACCGACGTAGTGGGTGGCGCCGTGCTCCCGCAGGGCGGTCGCCTTCTGCTCGGCGAACAGGTCGCCGGCCAACTCGTCGACAGTGAGGCCGAGATGGTCCAGGTGCAACCGGGCCAACCGGCCGATCTTGGAGGTGACCACCAGCACCCGGCCACCCCGGTCCCGGATCGCGTCGATGGCCTCCCGGGCACCGGGCAGCAGGAGCGTCGGCGTGATCGCGTACGCCGGGTACAGCTCGCGGTACACCCGTACGGCCGACTCGACCTGCTCCGGCGGGAACCAGTGCGCGATCTCGGTACGCAGCGGCGGCCCCAGCCGGGACACCGCCAGCTCGGCGTCGACCGGCACACCGGTCCTCGCGGTCAGCGCCCGGTACGCCGCGGCGATGCCGGGGCGGGAGTCCACCAGGGTCATGTCGAGGTCGAATCCGACGGTCAGTGCGGGCATGTCGAGAAACGTACCGGCTACTCCCGGTCGGCCGGACGTCCGAGGGGCGCGGAAGCCCGATGCCGGGCTAGCGTGGAAAGACGATGACCACCTCACTCGCCGACCACCTGCGGTCGCTGCCCGACGAGTCACTGGCCGCGCTCCTCCAGCTGCGGCCCGACCTCGTCGTGCCCGTGCCGGCCGATGTCTCCGCCCTGGCCATCCGGGCCCAGTCCCGGGTCTCCGTGGCCCGCGCGCTGGACGGGCTGGACCAGTTCACCCTCCAGATCCTCGACGCCGCCCGCCTCACCCGGAACCCGGACGACGCCACCACGGCCACCGACACCGTGCTCGCGATGGCGACCGGCGGGCCGCAGCCGCCGGCTCCGACGGCCGTCCGGGCCGCCGTGGGCCGACTGCGTGCGCTCTTCCTGCTGTACGGCCCGGAGCACGCGCTCCAGGTGGTGCCCGCCGTCGACGAGGTGTCCCCGTACCCCGCCGGGCTCGGCCGGCCGGCTGCGGAGCTGGACCCGCGCACGGCAGCGCTCTGCGCGGACCCGGCGAAACTCCGACGGACGGTGCTCGCCGCCCCACCCTCGGCCCGGGCGATCCTGGACCGGTTGGCGGCCGGCCCACCGGTCGGCAGCGTTCCGCCGGGAGCGTTGCAGGCGCCGCCGCTCGGTACGGAGGACCCGGTCCTCTCCGACCCCACCAACGGGGGTGCCCCGACCGGCTCCCCGGTGCGGTGGCTCGTCGACAACCGGCTGCTGGTCCCCGTGACGACCGGCTCGTCCACGGCCAGCGGAACTGTGGAGCTGCCCCGCGAGGTCGGCCTGCTGCTGCGCCGCGACACCGGCCCGCTCGGGCCCCTGCGCACCAGCCCACCGCCGGTGGCCGCCGCACCGCGGGAGCCGAAGGCTGTCGACTCGGCCGGGGCCGGGCAGACCATGGAGGTGGTCCGGAACACCGAAGGGCTGCTGGAGCAACTCGCCGACGAGCCCGCGCCGGTGCTGCGTTCGGGTGGCATCGGTGTGCGGGATCTGCGCCGGTTGGCGCGCACCGCCGGGCTGGACGAACCGACCACCGCGCTGCTGCTGGAGGTCGCGTACGCGGCGGGGCTCGCCGGTGAGCTGGAGATACCCGGGTCGGCCACCGGCCGGTACGGGGCGGACCAGCAGGTGCTGCCGACCGGCGGGTACGAGGTGTGGCGAGCCGCCTCACTGGCCCAACGGTGGGAGCAGCTCGCCCGAGCGTGGCTGACCATGACCCGGCAGGTGGGGCTGGTCGGCCGCCGGGACGACCGGGACCGCCCGATCGCCGCGCTCTCCGCCGAGGCCGAACGGGCCGGCGTGCCGGCCACCCGACGGGCGGTGCTGGGCGTACTCGCCGATCTGGAACCGGCCACCGCACCCACCCCGCAGGAGGTGCAGGACCTGCTGGACTGGCGGGCTCCGCGCCGCAGCCGGGGCCGGGACGCCGCCCACCGGGAGGTGCTGGCCGAGGCCGCGCAGCTGGGCGTGACGGGGTTGGGGGCGCTCACCACGTACGGTCGGCTGCTGCTGGGTGACCTGACGTCGACCGACGAGCGGACCGACGACCCGCTGGGCGTGCACGCGGACATCGAGAGCGGTGACCCGTCCAGTGCCGCCCGGGCGCTGGACGCGTTGCTGCCCGCACCGGTCGACCACTTCCTGGTGCAGGCCGACCTGACCGTGGTGGTGCCCGGCCCACCCGAGCCGGCGCTCGCCGCCGAACTGGAGGCGATGACCGAACTGGAGTCGGCCGGTGGGGCCAGCGTGCACCGGGTCACCACGGCGAGCGTGCGACGGGCACTGGATTCCGGCTACACCGCCGACGACCTGCACGACGTGTTCCGGCGCCGGTCACGTACCCCGGTGCCGCAGGGGCTCACCTACCTGATCGACGACGTGGCCCGTAAGCACGGCGGGCTGCGGGTCGGCCTGGCCGGGGCGTACCTGCGCAGCGACGACGAGACGCTGATCAGCGAGGTGCTGGCCGACCGGCGACTGGAGTCGTTGGCGTTGCGCCGGCTGGCGCCGACGGTGCTGTGCACGCAGTACCAGGTTGGCCGGTTGCTGGGCGCGCTTCGCGACGCCGGGTACGCGCCGGTGCAGGAGGACGGCACCGGCAGCACCGTGCTGGCCCGGCCGCGCATCCGGCGGGCCCCGCCCCGGGTGTCGGTGACCAGTCGTACGACCGATCCGCTGGCCGCCCCGAAGCTGCCCATGCCCCGGCTGCTCGGCGTGGTGGAGCACATCCGGCGGGGCGACGCGGCGGCGCGGGCGGCCCGACGCGCACCGGCGGTGGTGCGCGGCGGTGCTCCGGGGTTGGGCGGCGGTCCAGTGCCGGCGCACACCCACAGTGAGGCCCTGGCGGTGCTCCAGCAGGCGGTCCGGGACAAGGCGCTGGTCTGGGTCGGTTACGTCGACGCGCACGGGGCGACCGCGTCGCGCCTGCTCAAACCGGTTTCGATCGGTGCCGGCTACCTGCGGGCCGAGGATGAGCGGACCGAGATGCTGCACACGTTCGCGTTGCACCGGATCACCGCGGCGGTGGTGGCGGACTGACCGACGGCGCCGTCGCGCGGGGCGCTGTCGGTCAGCGGCGGCTCCGGCGCACGGTGCCGATCACCGAGATGACCAGCAGCAGCGCGAAGCCGGCGCCGGCGGCCTCCCCGACCGAGTCGATGAAGCCCTGCTGGAGCACCAGCCAGCCGAAGAGGAACCACCCGAGCAGGAGCGTCGCCGCGACGGCGTACGCGATCACGGTCGCTCGGGACACCTCGTCCGGTGCTGCTTGCTCATGCTCCGCGATCACGTCATGGTCGACCGTCATGCCCAGCCTCCCCGCCCGGTCCGGCCCTGGACTCCAAGAGTGACACTCGAGAGTCCGGTCGGACAGGGGGTCACCGCCGCATTTCGCTGCGTGTCGCTCAGGTGCCGGGGCGGCGGCCGACCAGCACCACCCGGGTGCCGACCTTGCCGAGTTCCCACATCCGGACGGCGTCGGCGTGCAGCAGATTGACGCAGCCGTGCGAGCCGATCGACTTCTCGTGCAGGTAGGTGGTGGTCTCGTGGAAGCCCATCCCCTGGGTGAAGTGCTGCCAGTACGGCAGCCACACCTCGTACGGATCGGACCATTCCTTGGGGTTGCGGTAGTTGACGGTGTAGGTGCCGGCCGGGGTGCGGTAGCCGGACATGCCGGTGCGGGTCACCGTCGGCGCCATGATCACTTTGCCGGCGCGGAGCGCCCAGACGGTCTGTCGGGTCAGGTCCACGCAGAACGTGGTGCCCGTGCCACCCTTGCAGCGGGCCGGGTCGGTGGTGGCGAGGCGCTGGGCCACGTCGAGGGTGGTCGGCCCGGCGCGACCCTCGACGGGGCGAATGCCGTACCTCTTCTGGAACTTCTTGATCGCCGCGCAGTCGGCGGCGGACTGCCGGCCGTCAACGGTCACCGCCCCGAACCCACCCAACCGGGCCAGGTAGGTCTCCACCGCGCGCTGGTGCTGGCCCTGGGGGCAGCCGGCGACGGTCGGCGTACCGCTGGGGGTCGGCTTGGTCGTGCTCGTGCGGGTCGGCTTCGGCGTGGGTTTCCGGGAGGGTTTCGGGGTGGCTACGGCCGACGTGGACGGGCCGTGCTGGTCCGGCCGGGGCGTGTCGCTCGCCCCCGTTGCCCGTTCTGCCGCACCGGCTGGGGCGGCTCCCCCGCCACCACTCCCACCGGACTGCGGCTCGAACGCGCACGCACCCGCGCCGACCAGCACGACCACCACGAGGGCGAGCAGCCGGGAAGTGGTCCGAAAGTGCTTCATGGAGCCTCCCCTGACAATCGTCCCCTTCTTAGACGTTCGTGAGTGCCATCACGGTTGCGGCGGGTGCGCATCTTTCTTCCGGCGTCCCGCATCGTGCAACACTGGATGGTCGGCCAGCGGCGGGTATGCGACCCGTTCCGGCCGGACGGCCAACCGAGGAGAGGACGCTGGCGTGAGCGGTGGACCACTGATCGTGCAGTCGGACAAGACCCTGCTGCTGGAGATCGACCACCCCGACGCGCAGGCCTGCCGGATGGCGATTGCGCCGTTCGCGGAGCTGGAACGCTCGCCGGAGCACGTGCACACCTACCGACTGACCCCGCTGGGCCTGTGGAACGCCCGCGCGGCAGGGCACGACGCCGAGGGTGTCGTCGACTCGCTGATCAAGTACTCCCGCTATCCGGTGCCGCACGCCCTGCTGGTGGACGTGGCCGAGACGATGGACCGGTACGGCCGGTTGCAGCTCGCCAACGACCCGGCGTACGGGCTGGTGCTGCGCGCACTGGACCGGCTGGTGCTGATCGAGGTGGCCAAGAGCAAGAAGCTCGCCGGGATGCTCGGCGACAAGATCGACGATGACACCATCCGGGTGCATCCGTCCGAGCGGGGCCGACTCAAGCAGGCGCTGCTGAAGCTGGGTTGGCCGGCGGAGGACCTGGCCGGTTACGTCGACGGTGAGGCGCACCCGATCGAGTTGGCCGAGGCCGGCAAGGACGGGCGCAAGCCGTTCACGCTGCGGTCGTACCAGCGGGAAGCCGTCGAGGCGTTCTGGGCCGGCGGGTCGGGGGTGGTGGTGCTGCCGTGCGGCGCCGGCAAGACCCTGGTCGGCGCGGCGGCGATGGCCGAGGCGAAGGCGACGACGCTGATCCTGGTGACCAACACGGTGGCGGGACGGCAGTGGAAGCGGGAGCTGATCGCCCGCACCTCGTTGACCGAGGAGGAGATCGGCGAGTACTCGGGCGAGCGCAAGGAGATCCGCCCGGTCACCATCGCCACGTACCAGGTGCTCACCTCGCGGCGCGGCGGCGCGTTCACCCACCTGGACCTGTTCGGGGCCCGCGACTGGGGCCTGGTCGTCTACGACGAGGTGCACCTGCTGCCCGCGCCGATCTTCCGGTTCACCGCGGACCTCCAGGCCCGCCGCCGGCTGGGCCTGACGGCGACCCTGGTACGTGAGGACGGCCGCGAGGGTGACGTGTTCAGCCTCATCGGCCCGAAGCGGTACGACGCGCCGTGGAAGGACATCGAGTCGCAGGGCTGGATCGCCCCGGCTGAGTGCACCGAGGTACGGGTGACCCTGACCGACGCGGAGCGGATGTCGTACGCGACAGCGGAGGCCGAGGAGCGCTACCGGATGGCGGCGACCGCCCGCACCAAGCTGCCGGTGGTGAAGGCGCTTGTCGACCGGCACCCGGAGGACCAGGTGTTGGTGATCGGCGCGTACATCGACCAGTTGCACCAGCTCGGCGAGTACCTCGACGCGCCGATCATCCAGGGCTCGACCACGAACAAGGAGCGGGAGCGGCTCTTCGACGCGTTCCGCACCGGGGAGATCCGCACGTTGGTGATCTCGAAGGTCGGGAACTTCTCCATCGACCTGCCCGAGGCGGCGGTGGCGATTCAGGTGTCCGGGACGTTCGGGTCACGCCAGGAGGAGGCGCAGCGCCTGGGCCGGGTGCTCCGGCCGAAGGCCGACGGCCGGCAGGCGCACTTCTACACAGTGGTGTCCCGGGACACGATCGACACGGAGTACGCGGCCCACCGGCAACGCTTCCTCGCCGAGCAGGGGTACGCGTACACGATCGTCGACGCCGACGACGTCCTCGGCCCGTCCCTGCCGTCCTTCGACTGATTCGGCGCAGCGCGGCCTTGATCGACTCGGTTTTCAGGAAGTCGCGGTGTCCGGGGCAGGTTGATGCCCCGGTTTCGCCGAACCCGAGTCGGTCACCGCGTTGCCTGCGGGGCAGCGCCAGGGGGCAACGTACCTCTCGCGCTCACTTTGGAGCTGATGCCGTGAACGAATCAGCCGCCACGGCCCCTGCCGCCCACGCCCCCGCGCCCGAGTAACACCCACCACCCCACCCCACCCCATCCGCGCGGTGATCAAGAAGTTTGCGTCACCGTCGAGCCGATCGGTTAGGCAAAAATCGTTATAAACACGGTGGGCCGGGTTAACCCCGGTAGGGCGGGGTACAACCGGTGGGTGGGG